>CAUJIP010000131.1 GCA_963205235.1 Pseudomonadota bacterium | reverse complement strand
TGGTGGACTTGCGAGCGCGGGCAATGAACCACAGACCGGCAAGGATCATCGGGAGGCTGAGGAGTTGGCCCATCGACAGGCCCCATGTGGCGCCGCCGATGACATGGCCGAGCGGGTTGTCTGGTGTGATGAACTGCTCATCGGCTTGCCGGAAGAACTCGACGAAGAACCGCGACAGGCCGTAGCCCACTAGGAATGTTCCGGTGATCAGGCCGGGCCGTTTCAGGGCGCCACGGCGGAGAAGCCAGTAAAGGACCAGGCCAAGGATAAGTCCCTCCAGCCCTGCCTCGTAAAGCTGGCTCGGGTGGCGGGCGCATTCGCCTGGGACTACACCGGGGCAGTATTGTGCGGCATCGCCGGGAAAGATCACGGCCCAGGGCAGGGTCGAGGGGCGGCCCCAAAGCTCGGCATTCACGAAATTGGCGAGACGCCCGAAGAAAAGCCCGATCGGCGCGACGAAGGCCATCGCATCGGACAGTTGCATGGCCGGAATGCCAGAGCGGCGGCAGAAGATCAGCCCGGCAATGATCACGCCCAGAAAGCCGCCGTGGAAAGACATGCCACCCTGCCAGACCTTGAAGATCTGCGAGGGGTCCTGAACATAGCTGGAGAAGTCGTAAAACAGCACATAGCCAAGCCGCCCGCCCAGCACGACGCCCAGGATCATCCAGGTCAGCAGACGTTCGACCTGTTCGGGGACCAATGCTGGCCTGTCGGCCCACAGGTCCGGGGTGCGAACAGCGCGGACCACGATCCACCAGCCCCAAAGCAGCCCGATGATATAGGCCAGCGCATACCAGCGCAGGGCAAGTTCATGGCCGAAAAGATCGACGGAAAAGACATTGGGCGAGATGTCGGGAAAGGCGATCATGGGTGGGTTCCCTTGGTTTTCCCGCTTGTCGCGGGCGTGCCATGCGATGTCAACCGGCGGCGAAGCGCCGCCTTGTCCTTCAGCGGCTCTGGCCTCATATAGACGGAAGTTCCGGCAAGGAGGCCGCCATGCAGACCCGCAACAAGTTCTTCGACGATATGAGCCAGCTCATGACCAACGCGATGGGCGTGGCGCAGGGTGCCAAGACCGAGGCCGAGACGGCGTTCAAAAGCTTTGTCGACCGCTGGATGGCCGACCGCGATTTCGTCACGCGCGAAGAATTCGACGCCGTGCGCGCAATGGCCCAGAAGGCGCGCGAGGAAAACACCGCGCTTGAGGCGCGGATTGCGGCGCTTGAGGCGGGGCTGGCCAAGAAGAAGGGCTAAGGGACGCTTATCCCTCCCTTGCGGGCGGTCTTCGCTGATCGTTGCGCCGTCGAAAAGTGGCCCTAGTTCCGCATCAGACGAAACGCCGCCGAGGCCCCCCACCCGGCCAATGCGGCCAAGACCAGCGACACCAGCCCATAGATCAGCGGTTGCTGATGGGCGAGGTTGAAGATGAACCTCTCCAGCCCGACCTTGCGCACGCCTACCACCCGTTCCTGATGGGCGATGACCTTCTGGTCGCGCAACAGGAAGATGCGCACCTTGTATTCGCCTTCGATCAGGTTGGCGGGCAGTTCGACATCGGTGCGAAAGAGCGTGTCTTCGGTCAGCTCGACCTTGCCTTCAAGGACCCGGTAGCGATCTTCCTGAGTGCGGACCCGCAGAAGGGCCAGCAGGAATTCACCGGCCTTGTCGGCCTCGGCGGTGATGCCGACGGCGCGGATCACCCGTTCGATGGTGATGTTGAAGCGCAGGTTTTCGGTATCTGACAGAATGTGGCTAAGGGGGCCGGTTGTAGCGACGGCAAAGAAACTGGGCGCGGAATCGACGCGGACCGAGGCGTTGTTGATCCAGATCCCGGCCACACGCTCTTTGCGGCGGACTGTCAGCGGCGTGGCGGGGCCTTCGACAGTCACGATGACCTCAAGCGGTGATCCTTCGGGGGCGGGCGCATCGCGTTTCACCGCGCCATAGACCAGAATCTCGGACCCGACGAAATCGGCCGTGATCGAGACGCGGTTCTGGCTTAGCCCCGAGACAATGCTTTCGTCAGCCAAGGCGGGGCTGGCCAGCATCAGGGCAAGAAGCGCCGCCCGGATCACGGCAAGGATCCTGACGCCAGAGAGTAAAGCTCATCCGGTTTGATCAGAAGCCCGATGGCGATCTTGATCGAGACGCTAAGGACCAGAAGCGACAAGAGGATGCGCAACTGTTCGGCCTTGAGCCTTGTGCCGACCCGCGTGCCGATCTGCGCGCCGACAACCCCACCAAGGATCAAAAGCAAGGCCAGCATCATGTCGACTGTCTGACTGGTCATGGCATGCATGACGGTGGTGAAGGCGGTGACGAAGATGATCTGGAAAAGTGAGGTTCCGACGACGACCTTGGTCGGCATGCCCAGAAAATAGATCATGGCAGGGACCATGACGAAGCCGCCGCCGACCCCCATGATCGCCGCCAGAAAGCCCACCAGCGCCCCGACGATGAGCGGAGGGATGACACTGATGTAAAGGCCCGAGGCGCGGAACCGCATCTTCATCGGCAGTCCATGCACCCAGGAATGCACATGCGACCGACGGATCGGGGCATTGGCCTTGCGGGTGCGCAACAGGCTGCGCAAGCTTTCCTGCAGCATCATCGCGCCGATCAGGCCCAGAAACAGCACGTAGGACAGCTGGACAAACAGGTCGACCTGCCCCAGTCGCGTCATCAGGCTGAAGACCCAGACCCCCACGACCGACCCGAAGACCCCGCCTATCAGAAGCACGGTTCCCATCTGGAAATCCACGCCCTTGCGGCGCAGTTGTGCCAGCACCCCGGACACCGAGGAGGCCACGACCTGGTTCGCGCCGGTCGCCACCGCCACGGCAGGGGGCACGCCGATGAAGAACAGAAGCGGCGTGATCAGAAAGCCGCCACCCACCCCGAACATGCCCGACAGAAAGCCGACGATCCCCCCAAGCCCAAGGATGAGGAAAGCATTGACCGAAACTTCGGCTATGGGGAGGTAAAGCTGCATCTGGGGGGGCCGGAACAGGCGGAAAGCATTGTGTTGATCAAAGACTTGCGCGCCTTTGACCGCGTTGTCAAACGCGCTTTGGCCTTAGTCCAGAAAGCGCAGAAAATGCCTGAGAATTGATTCCAGTTTGGCCGCACCCAGCGGGGCCATGGCCTTGGTATGTTCATGGCTGATCTGTTCGTCCGACATGCCGGCGGCCATGTTGGTGATGGTGGAAATCGCCGCGACTTTCAGGCCCAGGAAACGGGCCAGGATCACCTCGGGCACTGTCGACATCCCGACGGCATCGCCACCCAGCAGCTTGAGCATGCGGATTTCGGCAGGGGTTTCGAACGAAGGGCCGGAGTACCAGCAGTAGACGCCTTCGGGCAGGTCGATGCCCTTTGCCTTGGCGGCTGCTTTCAGCGCGGCGCGAAGGGCGGGGTTATGGGCGTCGGTCATCGGCACAAAGCGCGCGTCGGTCTTTTCGCCGATCAACGGGTTGAGGCCGGAATAGTTGATGTGGTCCGACAAGAGCATCACGTTGCCGGGCGGAATGTCGGGGCGCATCGACCCGGCGGCATTGGTCAGGATCAGGCTTTCGGCCCCCAGCGCCTTGAGCACCTGCAGGGGCAGAAGCATCGCGCGGGGATTGCCGGATTCATAGTAATGCTCGCGCGCACCAAACACGGCGACCCGGACGCCTTCCAACGTACCGATGTGAAGCTGCGGGTTGTGGCCCGAGACGCCGACGTGCGGGAAACCGGGCAGGTCGGCATAGGGGATCGCAACGCCGTCCACCGCATGGGCAAGGTGACCAAGGCCCGAGCCAAGGATCAGGCCAAGCCTGACCGGAGCATCACCCGCCCGGGAACGTATGGTCGATAGAATATCTTGCATCGTCATCGCCTCTGGCTGGCGTGGAAGCGGGGGGGTTCACACCCCCCGCACCCCCCGTGGAGTATTTGTCCCAAGAGGAAGCACAATTTTAGTCGAATTGTCAGCGTTCCTTCACGTATGGCTCGCCCCCCGCACGCGGAGGGATTGCCTTGCCGACAAAGCCTGCCAGCACGAAGACGGTCAGAAGATAGGGCAGCGCGTCAAGGAAGGGGACGGGAACCTTGATCCGGACCACGGATTCAACCACGTCGGGGCGGAGCGCCAGGGCCTGGAAGAAACCGAACAAAAGGCAGGCATACATCGCCTGGACCGGTCGCCACTTGGCGAAGATCAGGGCGGCAAGCGCGATATAGCCGCGACCGGCGGTCATTTCCTTGCCAAAGCCCGCCTGCAGCGCGGTTGCCATGTAGGCCCCGGCAAGGCCGCAGAGGACCCCGGTGATCATCACGGCGGAAAAGCGCAGGCCCTTGACGCTGACCCCCGCCGTATCGACGGCAGCCGGGTTTTCCCCGACCCCGCGCAGGCGCAGGCCAAAGCGCGTGCGGTACATCACCCACCATGTCACGGCGACGATGGCGAAGGCGGCATAGACCAGGATCGAATGGCCGGAAATGACCTCGTGATAGAAGGGCCCGATGACCGGTACGTCCTTTACCGCATCTGCGAAGGGCAGGTTGATCGGGTTGAACCGGGCATTGCCTTCCAGCGGCGGGGTGCGACCGCCCTGACCAAACAGCGACTGGGCGACAAGAACCGTCAGCCCGGAGGCCAGGAAGTTAAGCGCCACACCGGCGATCAACTGGTTGCCCCGGAAGGTGATCGAGGTGACGGCGTGCAGCAGGGCAAACAGCAGGGAAGCCAGAATTCCGGCAAGCAAGCCGAACACCACCGGGGAAACCAGCACGATTTCCGTCGAGGCATAGGGAATCGAAAAGACCAGCGTCATCCCGGATGCGGCAACAGCGCCCGATGCCATGGCGGCGACCAGCATCTTCCCCTCAAGCCCGATGTCGAAGACGCCGGCGCGCTCGGAATAAAGCCCGGCGATGCAGGCCAGAAGCAGCGGCGTGGCAAGCCGCAAGGTCGAGTCGAGAATTTGCAGAAGTGAGCCGTAGTCCATCACGCGGCCTCCATCCGGTTGGAGCGGAAGAGGGCGAAGATCTTCACCAGAAGCATCCGCACCATCATGTCCAAGGCGCCGGTAAAGAGGATCACCAGTCCCTGCACCACAGTCCGCAGTTCAATCGGGATCTTGGTCCAAAGGCCAAGTTCCGCGCCGCCCTGAAACAGAAAGCCAAACAGGATCGCCGCCAGCACGACCCCGACCGGGTGGTTGCGTCCCATCAGCGCCACCGCGATGCCGATGAACCCCGCGCCAGAGGCCGAGTTGCCAAGAAGCCTCTCGGCCTCGCCCATGACGTTGTTGATTGCCATAAGGCCCGCCATGCCGCCGGAAATCAGCATGGCGATCATGATGATCCGGGTCGGGTTTATCCCGGCATAGCGGGCGGCGGGTTCGGATTTGCCAAAGGCGCGGATCTGATAGCCAAGCCTTGTGCGCCAAAGCAGTGCCCAGACCACGACCGCCATGATCAGCGCGATGAAGAAGGTCACGTTGGCGGGCACCCCGGTATCGAAAATCGCGTTCAGGCCGGGGATTTCGTTGAAGCTGGGCAGGTGCATTTCCGGCGGAAAGCTGGCGGTTGCCGGGTCCATCTTGCCCGGCGGGCGCAGCACGTCGACCAGAAGATAGATCATCAGGCTGCCCGCGATGTAGTTGAACATGATCGTGGTGATCACGATATGGCTGCCGCGTTTGGCCTGAAGATAGGCCGGGATCGCCGCCCAGGCCGCACCGAACAGCGCCGCGCCAAGCGCCGCTCCGATCAGAGCCAGCGACCAATGCGGCCAGGGGATGAACAGGCAGGCCAGCGCCACACCCAGACCGCCAAGCTGCGCCTGACCTTCGCCGCCGATGTTGAACAGGCCCGCATGAAAGGCCACGGTCACGGCCAACCCGGTGAAGATGAAGCTGGTCGCGTAGTAAAGCGTATAGCCCCAGCCATAGGCATTCATCACGCTGCCTTGCACCATGACGGTAATCGCCTCCCACGGGTCCTGCCCGATGGCGATGATGACCAGGGCCGAGATGATCGCGGCCAGCGTCAGCGAGACAAAGGGGACAAGCGCCAGATCGGCCCAGCGCGGCAAGCGGTCCATCAGGCGGCCTCCTCTTTCCCGGTCATCCCGGCCATCAGCAGGCCAAGCTCGCGTTCATTGGTGGTTTCGGGGTCGCGGAAGCCCATCAGCTTGCCGTCGAACATCACGGCGATGCGGTCGGAAAGGCTCATGATTTCATCCAGTTCCACGCTGACCAGAAGCACGGCCGCGCCTGCGTCGCGCAGCGCGATGATCTGGTTGTGGATGAATTCGATCGCGCCGATGTCCACCCCGCGCGTGGGCTGGCCGATGAGGAGGAGCGCCGGGCTCTGTTCCATCTCGCGGGCGACCACGATCTTTTGCTGGTTGCCGCCGGAAAAGCTCTTGGCGGCAAGGGTCGGGATCGGGGGGCGGACGTCGAACTTTTCCATCTTCTGCGCGGTGTCGGCCTTGATCGCGGCATTGTCCATGAACAGCGCGTTCTTCTGGTAGTCGGGGTCGTTGAAATAGCCGAAGGCGATGTTTTCCCAGGCGGTGAAATCGAGGATCAGCCCGTGGTGGTGGCGGTCTTCGGGCACATGGGCGATGCCGGCCCGACGGCGGCTTTGCCCGTCTGACCCCTTGCCTTGCAGCGGCAGGTCCTGACCGTTCATCGTGATCTTGCCGGTGGCGCGGATCATGCCGCCCAATGCCTCCAGAAGCTCGGTCTGCCCGTTCCCGGCCACCCCGGCGATGCCAAGGATTTCCCCGGCGCGGATGTCAAAGCTGACGCCTTTCAGCCGTTCAACCTTGTGTTCATCGCGGACGCGCAGGTCTTCGACCTTCAGCACCACGTCTCCGGGTTTCGCGGTGCCCTTGTCCACCTCAAGCAGCACCTTGCGCCCGACCATCAGTTCGGCCAGCGCTTCGGGGCTGGTCTCGTCGGTCTTCACGGTCGCGACCATCGTGCCGCGCCGCATGACGGACACGTTGTCGGTCGCCTCCATGATCTCACGCAGCTTGTGGGTGATCAGGATCACGGTCTTGCCCTGCTCTTTCAGCCCTTTCAGGATGCGGAACAGGTGGTCGGCCTCGTCCGGGGTCAGAACGCCCGTCGGTTCGTCCAGGATCAGGATTTCGGCCTGCCGATAAAGGGCCTTGAGGATTTCGACCCGCTGCTGGTGACCGACCGACAGATCCTCGATCAGCGCGTCGGGATCGACCTCCAGGTCATAGTCGCGGGCCAGTCGTTCAAGTTCCTTGCGGGCCTTGGCCAGGGAGGTGTTCAGAAGCGGGCCGTCCTCGACCCCGAGGATGATGTTTTCAAGGACGGTGAAATTCTGCACCAGCTTGAAATGCTGGAACACCATGCCGATCCCGGCGCGGATCGCGCTTTGGCTGTCGGGGATCAGGGTCAGCTGGCCGTTGACGAAGATCTGCCCGGCGTCGGCCTTGTAGAACCCATACAGGATCGACATCAGGGTGGATTTCCCCGCGCCGTTTTCGCCGATGATCCCGTGGATCGTGCCCTGGGGCACTGCGATGTTGATGTCCCTGTTCGCCTGAACCGGACCGAAGGCCTTGGAAATACCCTTCAGTTCGATGGCAAAAGCTGCATCGGCCCCATTTTGGCTGGCCATGTCTTCCCCCTGTCGCCGCCGGGTGCCCACCGCTTCTGGCGCGCGGCTTTTGGGTCAGCCCTTTGAAAATGTGCCGCGCCAAGGGTTTGGCGCGGCACTGTTCTTGTCGGTCAGGACCGATCAGAAGGTCGCGGCCGGGCAGGTTTCGTCGGACATGTAGTCATGGACCACAAGCTCGCCCGACTTGATCTTGGCGGCGGCTTCGTCAACCTTGGCCTGCATTTCGGCGGTCACGAGGGCGGCGTTGTTTTCGTCCATCGCATAGCCGACGCCATCGTTGGCCAGGCCCATGCGGGTCACGCCCGGCTGCAGGTCGGTGCCGGTCTTGAACGCCTCATACACGGCGTTGTCGACGCGCTTCAGCATCGAGGTCAGGACCGAGCCGGGGTGCAGGTGGTTCTGGTTGCTGTCCACGCCGATCGAGAAGATGCCTTCGTCGGCAGCAGCCTGCAGGACGCCCACGCCCGTGCCACCGGCCGCGGCGAAGATCACGTCCGCGCCCTGCGCCTTCTGACCCTTGGCCAGTTCCGCGCCCTTGACCGGGTCGTTCCAGGCCGCCGGGGTGGTGCCGGTCATGTTCAGCACGATCACGGCATCGGGGTTCACGGCCTTGACGCCCTGAGCATAGCCGCAGCCAAAGCGGCGGATCAGCGGGATGTCCATGCCACCGATGAAGCCGACGGTCCCGGTTTTCGAGGCCATCGCGGCCAGCATCCCGACCAGATAGCTGCCTTCATGTTCGGCAAAGGCGATTTGCGTCACGTTCGGGAAGTCCAGCCAGTCAACGTCGATGATCGCGAACTTGGTGTCCGGGAAGTCCGGGGCGACCTTGGCCAGCACGTCGCCAAAGGCAAAGCCGGTCATGACGACAGGGTTTGCACCGGCTTCGGCCAGACGGCGCAGCGCCTGTTCGCGCTGGGCTTCGTCCTGCATTTCCAGTTCCTTGAACGTGCCGCCGGTTTCTTCGGCCCAACGGGTTGCGCCGTTGAAGGCCGCTTCGTTGAAGCTCTTGTCGAACTTGCCACCAAGATCGAAGATGATCGCAGGTTCTGCCGAAGCGACGCCCGCGAACAGGGCGAAGGCGCAAGTGGCCCCGGCAAGGGTTTTCATGAAGCTCATCGGTGTTCTCTCCCGGTTGATAAAAACACTATCGCCCTGTCCGCCGGGTCCCCCCGGTCGCGGGCGATTTCTGGCCTGATTAGGTGCGAAGCCCGCGCGGGGGTCAAGCCGGATTCTTCGTGCGGTATTCGAGATTTGACCTTTCGATCAAAACAGAACGGCAAATCAGCCGGGCTGCAAGTCGCGGGCCAGGACAAGGGCGTCGATCCGCTGGCCCGAGGGCGCTTGGTAATAGCCACGCCGCAGCCCGACGCGGGTGAAGCCTGCCGATTCGTACAGCGCAATCGCCGGGGCATTCTCGGCCGAAACCTCAAGGAACGCACGTTCGGCCCCGCGCAAGCTGGCCTGATACTGGAACCGCGCCAGAAGCTTGCGCCCCAGACCACGCCTGCGTGCCTCGGGGGCAACGGCAAGGGTCAGAAGCTCGGCCTCGCCTGCGATGGCGCGACCCAGAATGAACCCGGCATCACCCTCGACCAGAAGGAAAGCCAAAGGGTCTGCAATGAAACCGGCAAAGTCTGCCGCGCTCCATGGCGGCGGCGTCTTGAAGCAGCGGGCATGCAGATCGGCCAGGGCTTCGGGGGTCATGGCAGGATCGTCGGAGGCGGGTCGGATGGCGGTGCCGCATCAGCCCCGCGCAGATAGAACGGGGCGGGGCGGGGTTGCGGCGAGGCTGCGCGCCGGGCGCCGATCCGGGCAATGGCCTCGATCATTGGCATCGCCGGGGGAAGGGCCTGCGGCCCCGCCGCGTTGCCTGTCACAGGCGGGGCGGATGCGATGGATGCGGCGTCGGCGATCCGCGCGGGACCGGGGCCATCGGCAGCGAAGGTTTGAACATAGACCTCACCCCGCCGCGCGTCTTCGATCACTGTCACCGGGCGCGGCAGACCAAGGGCCAAAGCCTCAAGCTGGGTCACGCCGATGGCGGGAATACCAAGTCCAAGGGCAAGCCCGCGTGCCGCCGACACCGCAATCCGCACGCCGGTAAAGTTGCCGGGTCCAGTGCCAACGGCCAAGGCTGCAAGGTCGCCCCAGCCAAGGCCAGCTTCGGCAAGCAGGTCATCAAGTAAAGGCATCAGCCGTTCGGCCTGGCCCTTCTCCATCGGTTCATCGCGCTGGATGACCTTGCCCGCAACAAGCAAGGCCGCGCTGCACCAGGGGCCGGAACAGTCGAAGGCAAGAACCGCACGCTCTTCCAGCCCTTGCGGGCTGTCATCGCTTGCGCCCAAGCGAGAAGCGCCCGGAAGGGAGCGCCGAGCGGAACCGGCAGGATCAGGCACCTCAGGCGGCGACCGGGCGGACTTCCAGCACTTCGGGGATATAGTGCCGCAGAAGGTTTTCGATCCCCATCTTCAGCGTCAGGGTCGAAGATGGGCAGCCAGCGCAAGCGCCCTGCATGTGCAGGTAAACTACGCCCCGGTCAAAGCCGTGGAACGTGATGTCACCGCCATCCTGCGCCACGGCAGGACGGACGCGGGTGTCCAGCAGTTCCTTGATCTGGCGGACGATGTCGCCGTCTTCGCCGGTGTGTTCGGCATGGCCGCCACCCGAAGCTTCGCCTTCCATGACCGGCTGGCCAGACTGGAAATGCTCCATGATCGCGCCAAGGATCTGCGGCTTGATATGCGGCCAGTCGGTGTCTTCGGCCTTGGTGACCGTCACGAAATCATTGCCGAAGAACACGCCCGTCACGCCACCCGCCGCAAAGATGCGCTTGGCCAAAGGCGATTTCGCCGCCGCTTCGGCGCTGGGGAAATCGGCGGTGCCAAGCTCAAGCACCGTCTGGCCCGGCAGGAATTTCAGCGTCGCCGGGTTCGGCGTGGATTCGGTCTGGATGAACATGATCTGAGTCTCCGACTATTCCTGTCGGATATGCGCCTTGCCCGGTAGAGTGTCAAGGAAGGCCGCGTCAGTCAGGCCCAGGGCCAAAGCACGATCGCGGCATAAAGCATGACCCCGCCGATGGTGCAGGCCACGGCAAACGACCCAAGATCCTTGGCGTTCTTGGCCCATTGCGACCAGTCGGGGGACAGATGATCGACCAGTTCCTCGATTGCGGTGTTCAACGCCTCGACCGCCAAAAGCAGCAGGCCAAGCGCAAGCAGGCCAAGAGTGGCCAGAACCGAGGCCCCGAAGACCACAAAGGCCACCAAAAGCGCAACGATCAGCAAGATTTCCTGTCGTCCCGCACTTTCCCGCATAAGCCGCTGGAAGCCTGCCGCCGAATAGCCGGCAGCAGCGAAGAAATGTGCGACCCCAGTCTTGCGTGCGGGTTTTTCGGTCTTGCTCATCCGTCAGCCCCCCGCTTTCCGGCATGCCCCGGCAAGGTCAAGCGCCGGATCGCGCGCCGTCGTGGCGACGTCCGCCATGCCCAGAATGGTTGAAAACATGTTGTCGTGGCTGACCGCATCCCCGGCTGCCTTGGCCATGCAGGCCTGATCCAGACCCAGACTGTCGCGGAACCGCTGCGACATCCAGATCACCATGGGCACTTCGGTCTGTTCGGGCGGGGCCATGAAATAGGGAGCACCATGCAGGTAGATCCCGTTTTCACCCAGGCTTTCGCCGTGGTCGGACACATAGAACAGCGCCGGGATCACCCGTCCTTCGGCATCCATGCTGTCGATCAAGCGGGCCAGGGACAGGTCGGTGAAGGCGATGGTGTTGTCGTAGGCGTTGACGATTTCCTCGTCGGTGCAATCGCCGAACTGCGCGGTCTTGCAGGCAGGCGAGAAAGCCTCTTGATCCGCAGGATAGCGCAGCCAATAGCTTGGTCCGTGACTGCCGATCTGGTGCAACACGATGACGGTGTTCTGCGTCATCGTCGCGGCCACCTCTTCCAGGTGTTTCTGGAACACCTCGTCCGTGCATTCCGGATCGCAGAATTCCGGCCCGTCCGCGGCTTTCATCGTGCGCGACGATACCCGGTCGGCGATGTTCTTGTGGCCGGTGTTGTTGTCCCACCATTCGACGTGGAACCCGGCGCGCTGCAACACGTCCAGCAGGTTCTCGTTCTCAAGCCCGGCCTGATAGGAATAGTCCGCCATCGTCAGAGGCGAGAACATGCAGGGTAGCGAAGTCGCCGTCGCCGTGCCGCAACTGGTGGCATTGCTGTAATAGATGATGTCCCGCTTGGACAATTCCGGATTGGTCTGTTTCGCATAACCATCCAGCGACCAACTGGCCGAGCGGCCGGTTTCGCCCGCCGCGATCACGATCAGCACCGGTTTGTCGGCCTTGGCAAGGAACGGGCCGGGCTTGGCGTCCGTGCCAGTCGGCTTGACCACGACATTGGTCGACCGCAGCATCATCTTGGCATAGCGCAGAGTGCCCCCGACCGGGGCCAGCGGCTGGACCGAGGACAGAAGCTCTTTCTGTTCGCGCAGGATCGGCTGGAAGGTCTGCAAGTTGATGTACAAAAGCCCGGCCACCGCCGCGAAGGACCCAGCCGAGCAAAGAACCCAGCCGATCAGCCCGCGAAAGAAGGTCGGGCGGCGGACCTTGACCATAAGAACCAGAATCGAAGGCAAAACCCCGTACAGCGCCACATGCATAAGGAAGTCGGGCGTGATCAGGTGCTTGGATTCGGCAAATGTCGTCGTCATCGCATTCTGGATCATCTCGCGGTCGATCACCGCACCCAGCACGTCGGCGTAATAGGAACTGACCGCCGTGATCATGATGAAGGCGATCAGCACCGGCTTGTGCAGCCAGCGCACCGCAAGGATCGAAATGGTCAGATAGATCAGGAACCAGATGGCCCCGGTAAAGACCATGCCAAGAAGCATCCGGCCCTCGAAGATCCGGATCAGATGGCCCCAGTAAGTGTGGTTGCACAACGCCAGAAGATAGGTCGTGACGATCGCGTTCAGAAGGATGGGCGTCAGAAGAGGGCGGCGGTTCGACCCGGTGGTCGGCGGTTTGGCTTGCATCATGGCTTTCCGATTGGGGTGGGCAGCAGCCCGGTCAATCATCGACTTAGGGTGAGTTCACGGGCTTTGCTGTAAGCCAAAGCTTAGGCAGAGGCATTTGTGATTTGGGGTTTCGGCAGATTGCTGCCAGTAGTCAAAGCGTCGCAGACTGCATCAGGTGATGCTTTCCAGCCGCTCTTTTGACAGATCGCCCGGCACGATGGTGATCGGAATCGGCAGGCTACCCGAGGTTCGGCTAAGCGCGGTGACCAATGGCCCCGGCCCCGATTTGTCGGTTCCCGCCCCAAGGACCAGAATCCCGATGTCGGGGTCTTCCTTCACTTGCGCAAAAATCTCGTTCACCGGGTCGCCTTCGCGGATCACCAGTTCCGGGTTGACCCCCTGCTTGTCGCGCATCCATTTGGCGAAGACCTCAAAATGCGCCTCGATCCGTTCGCGCGCCTCGGCCCGCATCAGGTCGGCAATGCCCATCCAAGTCTGAAATTCTTCCGGCGGGACAACCGAAAGGATCGTGACCCCGCCCCCGGTATGCGCCGCCCGAAGTGCGGCAAAGCGCATCGCATTCAGGCATTCGCGGCTGTCGTCCAGCACGACCAGAAATTTCCGCATGTTTCTCCCCTTTGTGCGCGGATCATGGCCCGGCAAGGGGGCAAATGGCAAGCCTCACGGCTGTGCGGCCAATGCGGGAACCTTGGGAAACTGCCGCCAAAGCGTGAAGGTCCGTGTTCCGTTCAGGATCATCAGGGCCAGCCAAAGCCCATGGTTCCCCGTTGTTGGCACCAGCACGACCAGCGCAACACAATAGGCCGCGCTGGAAATAAGCATGGTACGCAACATGACACCCGTCAGCATGGCACCGATGAAGATCCCGTCATAGACCCAGGCCGCAAAGCCGATGACCGGTGCCAACGTCAGCCACAGAAGATAGTGCCGCGCCTCCTCGCGCACCTCGGGCGAGGTGGTCATCAGATCGATGAAAGCCGGACCAAAGGCCCAGATGGTCAGCGTCAGGGCCAGCGCCCCGCCCAACCCCCATTGCATGCTGATCCGGCTGGCTGACCGGATATCACGCTCGGCCTTCGCCCCGACCGCTTGCCCTACCAGCGTTTCGGCGGCAATGGCAAAGCCGTCCAGCGCATAGGCCGTGACTTCCAGAAACTGCATCAGCACCTGATTGGCCGCCAGCGTCACATCTCCGAACCGCGCGCCCAGAAAGACAAAGGTGGTAAAGGCCAGCTGCAGGATCACCGTGCGCACCATGATGTTGCGGCTGGCCCGGAACATCAGCGCGATGGCGCTTCGGTTGCGCAGACGGGCAATCCCTGCGCGCAAGCCAGCACCGAACACATCCCGTGCCAGCCACAGCGCCAGGGCAAGCCCGGCCCATTCGGCGATCAGGGTCGCAAAGGCCACACCGGGCACACCCCAGCCAAGGCCAAGCACGAACCACATCGACAAAAGAATATTCAGCCCGTTCTGCCAAAGCTGCAGGATCAGGACACCGCGCGTCCGCTCCATCCCGACCAGCCATCCGGTCAGGGCGTACAGCGCAATCGTCGCTGGTGCGCCCCAGATGCGGACCTGCAGATATTGCCACGCGAACCCTTCAACCGTGGGCGTGGCCGGGGCAAGCGCGAAGGCCCCCGCAAACAGCGCTGTCTGAAGCAGCACCAGCGCGAACCCGGCGGTCCCGGCGATGATCAGCGCGCGAAACAGGACCGCAGCGCTTTCCCCGACTTCGCCCGCCCCATGCGCCTGTGCGGCAAGGCCCGAGGTCGACATCCGCAGGAACCCGAAGGCCCAGTAAAGCGTGGCCAGGATCACCGCGCCCAGACCCACGGCCCCAAGTTGCGCCGCGTCTCCCAATTGCCCGATGACTGCCGTATCGACCGCGCCCAGTAGCGGCACTGTCGCGTTGGACAGCACGATCGGCGCCGCGATCTTCATGACGCGAGAATGGGTGATCGTGGTCATGCGCCAGACTCGTGCCCAGACTCGTGCCCGGGTTCGGGTTCGGGTTCGGGTTCGGGCATCAGGAAATGTCCGGTCGCCTGGGCGAACAATCTGGACCGGTTGTCCTGCCAGGCTTCGACATGCACGGATGCATAGCGCCGCCCCGACCGATTGACGCGGGCGCGGGCATAGGCGTCGCGGGGCAGGCCCGCACGCAGGTAGTCGATGGTGAAATCGATGGTCTTGGGCAGCTTCAGCGGGCCTTCGGGCAAGGCACCCTCGGCCTCGACCCCGTCCCACAGGCTGCTCCAGGCCAGTTCTATCATCGCCGCGATTTCAAGGAATGCCGCCGTGGCGCCGCCATGGAGGGCAGGCAGGCGGGGGTTGCCGATCAGACCGTCACGGAAGGGCAGGATCGCCGTCAGCTCATCCCCGCGCCGGTCGAACTGGACACCCAGAAAACCGATATAGGGCACGCCTTCGACCAGCGTCCGCAACAGCCCCTCGCGGCGTTGCTTGATCACCTGCACCGGCTCGGGCCGCTTCATTTCGGGGCCCTTTCCACAGTGAAGGCCCCGGTCGCCATGGCCACGGGACGGGTGTCGTCATCATCGGTCGCGACCGCCCGGACAAAGGCCACGCTGCGGGTGACATGGTGGCATTCCGCCCGGGTCCGGATGGTCTGGCCGGGGGTTGCGGGGCGCATGTAGTCGATCCGCAGATCCAGCGTTGCCGTTGAAAACCCGGCCTGAGGATGGCTCATCACCGAGGCGCCGCAGGCGGTGTCCATCAGCGCCGACACCGCGCCGCCATGGATCACCCCGGTTTCCGGGTCGCCGATCAGCCGGGGGTCGTAGGGCATGGAAATGACCGCCCACCCCTCGCCAATCGCCTCCATCCGCATGGCCAGCTCGTGGCAATGCGGCAGGGCTTCGATGAACTGACGGGCGATGGTTTCGATATCGGGCATGGCAACCTTTGGCGGCATCAAACCTGTCCTGAGGGGGGAAGACAAGGGCATCTGTCTCCGTTGCCTCACATCCCCTGCGGGGGTAGCCTTTGCTGTGGAGGAACCACGCATGACTGACACCCGTCTCAGTTTCAAAGAGATGTGCGAGACGTTCGAGGTGACGCCGCGAACCTTGCGGTACTATGAGTACATCGAGCTTCTCGCCCCCGAAAAGGAGGGCCGCGCCCGGTTCTACGGGCCCCGCGAAATGGCACGGATGAAGCTGATCCTGCGCGGGAAAAGGTTCGGGTTCAGTCTGGAAGAAATCCGGCAGTGGCTGCTGATCTATGGAAAAAAGGGCGAGAGGCCGCAGCTGGAAGCCTGGCTTCTGATGGCCGACCGCCAGCTTGCCGCGCTGGAAGGCCAGCGGGCCGAGCTTGACCAATCCATCGCCGATCTTCGCGCCCTGCGGGAGACCGCCGTGCAAGAGATGGACCGGCTGCCGCACCCTTAGGGGCGCATGCTGTCCACGCTGGACAGATTTTCAGGCCCTTTTGAATCAATAGGTTATCTGTGGACATTAGGGATTTCTTTACCGACTGGCCTCCCTGGGCTGTGCTTTGGCACAAGTGTCGCGGCACTGGGGACAGGGGCGGCAAGGCGAACGGATCGCCCATCCTGCGCAAGGCTTCTGCTGTCACACGCGACCGAAGATTGCGTCCGAAAGCCCCTTCGGGACATGGTCTTGCCCCACCCCCGACGTCACTCGATCTTGTGACGTCACGTCACAGTGACGTTAACGTCAACTGCTCTGGTAAAGCTTGCGATGGGTGCGCATCTGACCAGTAGATGATGCAAACCTTTGCGAGTTGACCATGAAATCCGACCTGAGAAAAGAAATGATGACGATCCGCGAGATGTGCGATGCCTTCGAGGTCACGCCGCGCACCCTGCGGTTCTATGAGGCGAAGGAATTGCTGAGCCCAGAGCGGGTTGGCACCAAGCGGCTTTACTCCAAGACCGATCGGGCGAGGCTGGCCTTGATCCTGCGCGGCAAACGGTTTGGCTTCCGGCTGGAGGATATCCGCCAGACGCTGGACCTTTATGACCGTGACGATGGCAACTCCGCGCAGCGCAAGCGCGCCTGTGAGCTTGGGGTGCAGCGACTGGCCGAGATGGAGGCGCAGCGGGCCAACCTTGATCTGGCCATCGCCGAACTGAAGGCGGAACTGACTGATGCCGAGGCCAAGGGGCTGGTGCCCCGCCGCGCAGCCTGAACGACCCGCCCCTGACCGGGCGGCATGACCAAGGGAAGGAGCGACAATGCCGAACTATAGCGCCCCCGTGAAAGAGATGCAGTTCCTGCTGCATGAGGTTCTGAAGATCAACAAGACCGGCATTCCCGGCTATGGCGATCTGGACATGGGCTTTACCGGGGCGGTGTTGGACGAGGCTGCCAAGGTCGCGACCGAGGTTCTTGCCCCCCTGAACCCGGTTGGCGACCGCGAAGGGTGCAGGCTGGAAAACGGCATCGTGCGCACACCCACGGGCTTCAAGGCGGCCTTCGACAGTTTGCGCAAGGGGGGCTGGATGTCCTTGGACACGCCGCCCGAATTCGGCGGTCAGGGCCTGCCCTGCCTGATGTATACGGTCGTGAACGAGATGTTCGTGTCGGCCAACATGGCATTCAACATGTATCAGGGGCTGACGCATGGGGCGACCTCGACCTTGCTTGCGCATGGCACCGAGGCGCAGAAGGCGACCTATGTCCCGAAGATGGTCAGCGCCGATTGGACCGGCACGATGAACCTGACCGAACCGCATTGCGGCACCGATCTGGGGCTGATGCGGACCCGCGCGAAACCGCAGGCGGATGGGTCCTACCGGATCACCGGGCAGAAGATCTTCATCTCGGCTGGCGATCACGACATGGCCGAGAACATCGTGCATCTGGTGCTGGCCAAGGCCCCCGGCGGGGGCGAGGGGACGAGGGGCATCAGCCTTTTCATCGTGCCGAAGGTGCTGGTGAACGCGGATGGGTCGTTGGGCGCGCGCAATGCGGTATCTGTCGGCAAGGTCGAGGCGAAGATGGGCATCCACGGCAACGCGACCTGTGTGATGAACTATGACGGAGCGACGGGCTGGCTTTTGGGCGATCTGCACAAGGGCATGAAGGCCATGTTCACGATGATGAACGAGGCCCGACTGGCCGTGGCCTTGCAAGGCTATTCGGTGGCCGAGGCCGCCTATCAGAACGCGGTCGCCTATGCGAAAGACCGGCTGCAGGGCCGCGATGTGATGGGGCCGCAGAACCCTACTGGCCCCGCCGACCCGCTGATCGTGCATCCCGACATCCGGCGCAACCTGATGGAGCAGAAAAGTTTTGTCGAAGGCGCGCGCGCTCTGATCTTCTGGGGCGCGACGCTGCTGGACCGTGCGCGGCATGGGGACGAGGCGGCAGACGGGCTGATCAGCCTGCTGATCCCGGTGATGAAGGGCTTCATGACCGACAAGGGCTTCGAAATGGCGGTTCAGGCCCAGCAGGTCTTTGGCGGGCATGGCTATATCGAGGAACAGGGTATGTCGCAGTTCGCCCGCGATGCCCGGATTGCGATGATCTACGAAGGCGCCAACGGCGTGCAGGCGCTGGATCTGGTGGGGCGCAAGCTGGCAGCCGATGGCGGCAAGCCGGTGATGGCGTTCTTTGAGATGGTGAAGGCCGAGTGCAAGGCGCATGACGCCGATCCGCGGATGGCGGGGCTGGTGGAACCGTTGAAAGCGGCGTCGAAGGCGTTGCAGCAGGCGGCGATGTTCTTCATGGCCGAGGGGATAAAGAGCCCGAATGCCGCGCTGGCGGGGTCCTATGACTTCATGCACATGATGGGGCATGTCTGTCTTGGCCTGATGTGGGTGCGGATCGCCAAGGCCGCCCATGCGGGGCTGGATGGCGGGTCAGGGGACCGGGCGTTTCTTGAGGCGAAGATTGCCACCGCCCGCTTTTACATGGCCCGGCAGTTGCCCGCCTGCGCGATGCATCTGGCGCGGATCGAAAGCGGGGCCGAGACGGTCATGGCACTTCCCGCCGAGGCGTTCTAGGCTTTCGCGTCTGGAGGGACTTGCATGACAATGCGTGCCAACACTGACCCTTCGGGACGCCTCCGGCGGGGGAGTATTTGCAGCCAAGAGGATGGGGCAAGAGTTCACCCCACCCCACGAACATCGCTTTGGCTAGGCGATTTGGCAGAGTGGGGCGTCCCCTTGGGCGGTCATCGGCTCTCCAGCCTGTACCGCGCGTTGGATGATAGGGCGAATGGGTTAATGGATGGTTATTCCTCTTGGCGACAAATACTCATTCTGCAGGATCAGCCGGCGCTGACAGCACAAGAAGGGGCGCGACAATGAAACTCTATTGCTTTGGTGAAAGTGGCAACGCTTACAAATGCGCGCTGGCGCTGGAGATGGCGGGGCTTGATTGGGAGCCGGTCTTTGTCGACTTCTTCAAGGGCGCGGCGCGGACGCCAGAGTTCAAGGCGATCAACGAAATGGGCGAAGTGCCGGTGCTGGTCGATGGTGACACCACGCTGACCCAGTCGGGGGTGATCCTGGACTATATCAGCTCCAAGACCGGCAAGCTGGGCGGGCGCTCGGCGGCGGAACGGCGCGAGGTGTTGCGCTGGATGTTCTGGGACAATCACAAGCTTTCCGGCCAGATCGGCACCACGCGGTTCCTGATGAACTTCCTTGCCCCGGAAAAGCGCCCGGAAGCGGTTTTTCCGTTCCAGCTTGGTCGGCTGAAGGCGGCCTATACCGTGCTGAACGATCATCTGGCGGGCCGGAACTGGATCGCGGGCGAGGCGGTGACCATCGCCGATCTGTCCTGCTGCGGCTATCTTTACTATCCCGAACCCTTCGGTTTCGACCGCAAGGATTGGCCCCATATCGACCGCTGGCTGGACCGGATCGCCGCCCTGCCCGGTTGGAAACATCCCTATGACCTGATGACGCGGGCCTTCCCCGCCGCCTGAGGAGACCACGATGACCGATGCCTTCATCTATGACGCCGTCCGTTCCCCGCGTGGCAAGGCTCGTCCGGATGGCGCGTTGCACGAGCTGACCGCCGTTGCCTTGTCGGCCAAGGTGCTGAACGCGGTGAAACAGCGGAACGGGCTTGAGGGTCACGCGGTCGAGGATGTGATCTGGGGCAATGTGACCCAGGTCGGGGAACAGGGCGGGTGCCTCGCGCGGTCGGCGGTCTTGGCCAGCGATCTGGACGAACGCATTCCGGGGCTGGCGATCAACCGGTTCTGCGCCAGCGGGATGGAGGCAGTGAACCTGGCCGCCAATCAGGTCAGGGGCGGGGCGGGGCACGCCTATATTGCCGGTGGGGTCGAGATGATGGGCCGCGTCGCGATGGGGTCGGACGGCGCGGCGATTGCCGTCGATCCGGGGCTGGCGATGAAGACCTATTTCGTACCGCAGGGGATTTCGGCGGATATCATCGCGACGGAATACGGGTTCACCCGCGAACAGGCCGATGCCCTGGCCGTGGACTCACAGCGCCGGGCGGCACTGGCCTGGGCTGAGGGGCGGTTTGCGAAATCCGTCCTGACGATCACCGACCAGAACGGCCTGACCATCCTTGACCGCGACGAATACATGCGCCCCGGAACCGACATGCAGGCACTGGGGGCGTTGCAGCCCGCCTTCAAGGCGATGGGCGAGATGATGCCCGGTTTCGACAAGGTGGCGATGATGAAATATCCACACCTCGAAAGGATCAACCACATCCACCACGCCGGAAACTCCAGCGGGATCGTCGACGGCGCGGCAGCGGTGCTGGTCGGCGATGCGGCTTTCGGCAAGGCGCATGGGCTGAAGCCCCGCGCCCGTATCCGCGCCACGGCGAAGATCGGCACCGATCCGACGATCATGCTGACCGGTCCGGTGCCTGCCACGCAGAAGATCCTGCACGACAGCGGACTGCAGATCGGTGACATCGACCTGTTCGAGGTGAACGAGGCCTTCGCTTCGGTGGTGTTGCGGTTCCAGCAGGCGTTCAACGTCGATCCTGATCGCGTAAACGTGAACGGTGGGGCCATCGCCATGGGCCATCCGCTTGGCGCGACCGGCGCTATCATAATCGGTACTTTGCTTGACGAATTGGAGCGTCAGGACAAGGCGATTGGGCTTGCAACCCTTTGTATTGCTTCGGGTATGGGCGCGGCGACGATTATCGAAAGGGTATAGGGCGATGGAGGCTGGCACCGGGGCCGAAGACATGCTGAAATTGCATTTCGGCTATTCTGTCGCCAATGAATCACCATTGGTCGCTTTCTGCCGACGCGCTGGGGGTGATTCTCCCATGCTGCTGACTTTCTTGGGCAGTCGCGAAAGACACCGGAATGCCGCAGTCGCAGATAGTGGCGCATTTTCAGGCGCAGGCGGACCAGCTCCTTGCCGGAGATCTGGAAAGATTCGTCGAGATGTATTCCTTGCCGCTGCCGATCCATTCCCCCGGCGGGTTGACTGTTGTGGTGGACCCAGAGGGCGGCACCGACTTTCTGAACCAGATGCGTGCCGAATGGGCCAAGCGCGGGGTCGTCGCCTTGCGACCGGACGTTTCGGCGATCGAGCTGCCGAAGGCGAACCAGTTCCGGGTCTGGATCGACTGGAAGGAAATCGACGCTACTGGCGTCGAAGCCCCCGGATCGACCATCATCTACTATTGTCGCAAGGGCCCGACCGGGCTGCGGACCGAGATGATGCAGTATACCCATATGGCCACGCCAGGGCTGGTCACCGACCAGACGCTGATCGCCCGATCCGCCTGATGCCGGGGTCTTTCCGGCGGGGCGCACCCCAACCGGATGGAGACCTTGATGCCCGTCATTGATCTGACGAAATGCCCGGTGAAAACCGGATCGATCTATCCTGAACCCTATGCATCCATGATGCAGGGCCGGTCGTCCCTGCGGTTGGGCGATGCCGGGGGGCTGACGCAGTTTGGCGCGAACCTTGTCATGCTGGAACCGGGTGCCCTGTCCAGTCTGCGGCACTGGCATCTGAACGAGGATGAATTCGTCTGGGTGGTCGAAGGCGAATGCACTCTGGTGCAGGACGCAGGCGAGGTCGTGATGCGCCCCGGTGATTGCGCGGCCTTTCCGGCGGGCAGCACCGATGGGCATCACTTCATCAACCGGACCGACCGTCCGGCGAAGTTTCTGGTCGTCGGCAGCAAGGCCAAGCGTGAGGTGGCGACCTATTCCGATGTCGACCTGAAGGTCGAGATGGAAGGGGGCAAGGCCCGTTTCACCCATAAGGACGGCAGTGATTTCAAGGGGGCGCGATGAATCCTTTGGCCATTTATCAGGACGCGCTGAACACCGTCTCACAGGCGGTGCTGGCGGGGGATTTCCGCCGCTATGTCGCGATGATCGATCTTCCCTATCTGGTCCACACCGCGACGAATGATCTGCTTGTAACGACGACCGCCGAATTGCTGCCGACTTTCGTATCGCTGCACGAGGGACTTTGCGCCTTGGGTGTCACGCATTACGAACGGGTCGCGCGGTCTGCCGACTATGTCGACCGCGACAGGATCGAGGGGTGGCACTTCACCCACACGATCGCCGATGGTCATGCCGTGAAATGCCCGCATGCCGCATCCCAGACGCTGGTTCGCCGGGGCAAGGTCTGGCTATTCTCCGAGGCGCGCTATGACGCGCTGAAGGGCGCGCGGTGGCCGCTGACTTTTGATGAAATCTTCGATCCTGCGACTTTCGCGGTCCCGCAGGTGGTCGAATGATCATCGATCCGGCCCGCGCGCCGACCAGCGGCAAGGAAGGGTTTCATACCCTGCACCTGTCGGTCGCGGGTGGGTTGACCCAGTTCGGCGCGTTTCTGGAAACCTTGCACCCCGGCGGCCAGACCAGCCTGCGCCACTGGCATGAGGAAGAGGATGAGTTCCTTTACGTCCTGGATGGCACGGTGACCCTGCTGGAGGATAACGGCCCGCAACTGATCGGCCCCGGCACCTGCGTCTGCTGGCCTGCGAAAGTGCCGAACGCGCATTGCCTGCGCAATGATGGTGACCAGCCGGCGACGCTGTTCATCGCGGGTTCGCGGCTGGCCGAAGACGCCTGTCACTACCCTGATATCGACCTGCACTATTCACGCCGCAAGGGGCTTCGCACCTTCGCACAGAAGGACGGCCCCCCCTATCCCGGCTGGCCCAAGGAGACCCGGACATGACCGATTTCACCATGAAGACGGATGCCGACGGCGTGGCGACGATCATCTGGGACGTGGCGCAGAAGTCGATGAACGTCCTGTCGACCAAGGCGACTGCGGTTCTGGAAAGCCTGATTGACCTGGCTTTGGCGGACCCGGCGGTCAAGGGGATCATCCTGACCAGTGGAAAGATGGATTTCGCCGGGGGCATGGACCTGAACGTCATCGCCGAAATGCGGGCAGGTGGGGCGCAAGCGGTGTTTGACGGCGTGATGGCGATGCACCGGCTTTTGCGCAAGATCGAACGCGCGGGGATGGACCCGAAGACGTTGAAAGGTGGCAAGCCGGTGGTCGCGGCGCTGCCCGGCACGGCTCTGGGGATCGGGCTGGAACTGCCGCTGGCCTGCCACCGCATCATCGCCGCCGACAACCCCAAGGCCAAGATAGGCCTGCCCGAGATCCTCGTCGGCATCTTCCCCGGTGCGGGCGGGACCACGCGACTGGTGCGAAAGCTGGGTGCGATGGCGGCGGCCCCGTTCCTGCTGGAAGGCAAGCTCTCCTCGCCCACCGAGGCCAAGGCGGCGGGGCTGATTGATGAGGTGGTGGCCCCGGAAGACCTGCTGAAGCGGGCGAAGGACTGGGTGCTGTCAGCGACCCCGGCGGAACTGGTGAAACCCTGGGACGACAAGGGCTACAAGATGCCCGGTGGCGCGCCTTATCATCCGGCGGGGTTCATGACTTTTGTCGGTGCCAGCGCGATGATCAACGCCAAGACCCAAGGCGTCTATCCGGCGGCCAAGGCCTTGCTGGCGGCAGTCTATGAAGGTGCCTTGGTGCCCTTTGACGTAGCCCTGAAGATCGAGGCGCGACATTTCACCGGCGTTCTGATGAACCCGTCCTCAAGTGCGATGATCCGTAGCCTGTTCATCAACAAGGAAGCGCTGGACAAAGGCGCGAACCGGCCTGCAGCCCCCGACCAATCCGTCAAGAAACTTGGCGTCATCGGCGCGGGGATGATGGGCGCGGGAATCGCCTATGTCAGCGCCAATGCCGGGATCGAGGTGGTGCTGATCGACAGCACGCAAGAGGCTGCGGATCGTGGCCGTGCGCAGTCCGAAACCATCCTCGACAAGGGGATCAAGCGCGGCAAGGTCACGGCAGAGAAGAAGGCCGAAGTGCTGGCCCGGATCACCGCGACGACGGATTATGCCGCGCTGGCCGGTGTCGATCTGGTGGTCGAAGCCGTGTTCGAAGACCCGAAGGTCAAGGCGGATGTGACCGCCAAGGTCGAGGCCGCGGTGGGGCCTGACTGCATCTATGCCACCAACACCTCGACCCTGCCGATCACCGGGTTGGCGGCGGCGTCAAAGCAGCCCGAAAGCTTCATCGGCATCCATTTCTTCAGCCCGGTCGACAAGATGAACCTGGTCGAGATCATCCGTGGCAAGGCGACCAGGGATCGCGCCGTCGCCAAGGCGCTGGATTTCGTGCGCCAGATCAGGAAGACGCCCATCGTCGTCAACGACGCCCGGTTCTTCTATGCCAACCGCTGCATCATCCCCTACATCAACGAAGGCATCCGCATGGTTGCCGAAGGGGTGGAACCGGCGCTGATCGAGAATGCGGCAAAGCTGGTCGGCATGCCTTTGGGGCCGCTGCAACTGGTGGACGAGACCTCCATCGACCTGGGGGGCAAGATCGCCAAGGCCACCAAGGCCGCGATGGGGGTGGATTACCCGGATGAGGCGGTGGATCATGTCCTGTTCTGGATGGCCGATCAGGGCCGTCTGGGGCGCAAGGCGAATGCCGGGTTCTATGCCTATGACGCCAAAGGCGAACGGCTTGGCCTGTGGGATGGGCTGCGCGCGAAATACCCGCGTGACAAGATGCAACCCTCGCTGTCCGACGTACAGAACCGGCTGTTGTTTGCCCAGGTGCTGGAGGCAGTTCGAGCACTGGAAGAGGGTGTCTTGACCGATATCCGCGAAGGCGATGTCGGCGCGATCCTTGGCTGGGGCTTTGCGCCCTGGTCGGGCGGGCCGTTCAGCTGGCTTGACATGATCGGGGCAGGACGCGCGGTAGACATCTGCCGGGGCCTGACCGCGCAATTCGGCCCGCGCTTCCACGCGCCCGCGCTGTTGCGTGAACTGGCTGTCACCGGTGGCAGCTTTTACGGCAAACGCGCTGCATAGGGGTTGATGACCCCAAAGCGGAAGAAAGTTCTTGCAACCATGGCAAGCGCGGGGGCAGATCAGGCGGCGAACCCCAATCCAGATAGCAGGACTTCATGCGCGACCGGAACTCGGCCAAGACCCCCGCAGCCCAGGCGGGAAAGCCCGAAACGACTGAGCTTCGCGAGGTTGCCTATGACGAGGCGGCCTTCTTTGGCAGCTTCTACAAGGCGTCGGCGCGGCATGAGGTCAGCGACCGGATCACCATCGGCAATGATTTCAGCCTGATGGAATCGCGGTTTCACTATAATGCGGTTGAAAACTCGATCCTGCGGGCGCTGGCGCGGCGGTCTCCTCCGCCACACGGCCCGACCGTGACAGCAGCCGAGGCGATTGCACGGCGGCGGAAATACCGGCTGCTGGATATCGGGTCGGCCACGGGCCACTGGATCGATTTCTTCCGCGACGTTGTTCTGGTGGCCGAAGTCGAAGCGGTCGAGATCACCGATTTCATGGCTGACCATCTGCGCACGAAATACGCCGGTGACGCCGGTGTGCGGGTCCACAAAGCCGACATCGCCGCCGAGGATTTCCAGATCGACAGCCTTGGCGCGCCGGTCGACTATGTTTCGGCAATTGGTGTGATGTTCCACATCGTCGATGATGCCAAATGGCTGGTGGCGTTGAAGACGCTGGCTGCAATGCTGAAACCGTCGGGGATCATGTTCATCGGTGGGGATTTCGGCGCGGTCACGCGGAACGCCCAGTTCCACAAGACCGACACTTTCGAAAGCTGGCGCGATTATTCCAAGGCCGAGGCTGCGGAAAGCGAGATCCGGGTCAACAAACGTGTCCGTTCGCTGGCCGCCTGGCAGGACGCGGCGCACGCGGCGGGTCTTTCCATCGTCGATCTGGTCCGCACCGAGGCGGCACCTTCGATCAGCACGCCGGAAAACGATGTGCTTGTGCTGATGCGTCGCGATCAGGCCTGACGGGTCAGACCGGAACGAAAACCTGCCTGGCTGGATCATATTGTTCCAGCCCGCCTTCGCCCGTGTCGGTCCACAGGCCGTGCAGGGTCAGCCGATCATCCTCGACCGCTGTCTTGACGAAGGGGAAGGTCAGCAGGTTTTCCAGGCTGGTCAGCACCGCCTGCTTTTCCAGCGCGCGCAGGATTTCGCCTTCGGGCAAGCCCGAGACCTTTTGCCAACCGGGGCGCAGGATATCCATCCAGCGACCGACAAAGCTGGTCTTCTCCTCAAGCTGCGGGGCATGGCCGCTGCACATGTCATGGCAGCCCTTGACCCCGCCGCAGTTGGAATGCCCAAGCACGACGATATGCGCGACGCCCAGCGAGGTGACGGCATATTCCACCGCTGCCGAGGTGCCGTGCCGCTCGCCGTCAGGGTTATAGGGCGGCACAAGGTTGGCGACGTTGCGGTGGATGAAGAACTCGCCCTCATCCGCGCCGAAGATGCTGGTCACATGCACCCGGCTGTCGCAGCAGGAAATCACCATGGCGCGCGGATGCTGGCCACTTTCGGCCAGGCGGCGGAACCAGGCGCGGTTGTCCTGATAGGTTGTGGCACGCCAGCCGTGAAAGCGCTGGACCAGATATGCGGGAAGCGGGCGGATATGGGTCATGCCGGTGTCTATGCAGCAATTTGCGCGAATTCTACAGAGATAATCCGCAGCCTTTCGGCATCCGACAACAGAATATTCAGCACGACCGGCGAAGATCGGCGCGGGTGTGTAGTCTGATCGGGTGACGGAATGGAGATGGTGCAAAGGCTTACGCCACGCGAAGTGGTGCGCCAGGATGTCGAGGCGATTGCCGAAATCTACCGCAATCTGGGGGCTCCGGTGGGGGAACAACTGGTAACCCGCGCCTTGGGAGAACTGGCTTTGACCATGGCAGGCATCGCTGAAAAAGTGCGAAAGCACGAAATGCGTGACCTTGTCCGGCATCTGACGCGGTTGCAGCGGCTGGCCGATGATATCGGGTTGGTCAGTCTTGGGGTGGTGGCTGGCGATGCCGGTTCCTGTCTTGCACGGGGGGATCCAACGGCCTTTTCCGCCGTCTGGGCCCGGTTGGTACGGGTGGCCGAGGCGTCGCTGACCCATGATCCGGGCATCGCAGACATTTCCCGGTAGGCGGGGCTGCGCCGAATCAGCGGCATCACAACGCCGGGTTGTCTGATCGCGCTGAACGGCAATCCTGCAGTGCCGATGCCTTGCCGTCCCTTGGCTGATCGCGCCCGCATTGCAAAATTGTTGCGGAATTTCCGCGACTTTCGTTGTGACCCTTGCGCCTTGCGGGCTTCGCTTCCACTACTTCACTATCCGCATCCCTTGATCAGTTTGAGTTGCTCATCCATGTCCGCTGCCCCCCGATTTGCCTTTTCTGTCCCCCAGGCCGACACGCGCCCGCTGCATGTCCTGCGCCCCGATGAGCTTGCCGATTTTCTGTCAGGTCCGGGCAAGCCGTGGGCCGGTTGGTTGAAAGCCGCGGGGTTCGACGCGGCTTTGGGAGAGGTTCGCCTGTTGCCTGCGCCGGATGGCAAGGGCGTGGCCGGGGCGGTGGCTGGCCTTGGAAACGACGCCGCGCGGCGGCGGTTGCGCTTTGGTCTGGCCAAGGCGGTACCTGCCTTGCCCGAAGGCGATTGGCGGCTGGAAGGCAACCTGTCGACGGCCGAGGCGTTCGAGGCGGCGCTTGGCTGGCTTTTGTCCGGCTATCGCTTTGACCGCTATCGCCCTGGCCGGAAACCCGTACCGCAGCCGCGTCTGGTCTGCCCTTTGGGTTTGGACCCCGCACGCCTTCTGGCCATGGCCGAGGCCGAGGCGCTGACCCGCGACCTGATCAACACCCCTGCCGAGGATCTGGGGCCGGATGCGCTTGAAGCCGCGGTCGAGGCGCTGGCCAAGCGGTTCAAGGCCAAGGTCAAGACCGTGAAAGGGGCGGCCCTTCTGAAAGACGGTTTCCCGATGATCCACGCCGTCGGTCGCGCCAGCCCGCGCGAGCCGCGTCTGATCGATCTGCACTGGGGCAAAAAGGGGCCAAAGCTGACGCTGGTCGGCAAGGGCGTCTGCTTTGATACCGGGGGGCTGAATATCAAGCCCTCAAACGGCATGAACCTGATGAAAAAGGACATGGGTGGGGCAGCCACCGTGCTGGGGCTGGCGCAGATGATCATGGAACTGGGGCTGAAGGTGCAGCTTCGGGTGCTGATCCCGGCGGTTGAAAACGTCATTTCAGGCAATGCGATCAAGCCCAAGGACATCCTGACCAGTCGCAAGGGCCTTACCGTCGAGGTGAACGATACCGACGCCGAGGGTCGTCTGATCCTGGCTGACGCGCTGGCCTTTGCCTGCGAGGACAAGCCCGATGTGCTGATCAGCATGGCCACCCTGACCGGCGCTGCACGGGTGGCGGTGGGGCCGGATCTGGCCCCCTATTACACCGATGACGCCGCCATCGTTGCGGCGCTTGAGGCGGGCGCGGTTGCGGGCTGTGACCCGGTCTGGCGTCTGCCGTTCCACGACGCCTATGAAAGCGTCATCGAGCCGGGGATTGCTGATCTGGACAACGCCCCCGGCTATGGCTTTGCCGGGTCGGTGACGGCGGCCCTGTTCCTGCGCCGGTTCGTGCAGGACACGCGCTATCTGCATTTCGACATTTATGGCCACACGCCCTCGGACCAGCCAGCCCGTCCCAAGGGCGGGGTCGGTCAGGGTGCGCGGGCGGTGCTTGGGGCCTTGCCTGCGGTTCTTGGCTTTGCCGAGGCGCAGTGATGGATCGCCGCACCACGCCCTTTTCGGGCCGGATCGCCCATGTCAGCCTTGAAGGCGAAATCGCCGCCCCGATGACAAAGGGCGACGCCGCCCAGATCATCGTGCCGTTGGTCGATCTTCTGGAAAAGCCGGGCGGGCCAAGGGATCGCCAACTGCTGCTGGGCGCTGCCGTCACGGTCATCGACCGGATGCAGGGCCATGTTTTCGTGCGGTCCGACCGTGATGGATATTGCGGCTGGGTCGCGGAAAAGGCCGTGGGGCGGGGCCCAGAGCCGACGCATTGGGTCGTTGCCCCCGCGACGCATCTTTACACCGAACCCAAGGTGCAAGCGCCCGAGAAAGCCAGTCTCAGCATCGGGTCGCGGCTTTGCCTGTCGGGGTCGTGGGGCGAATGGGGCAATACTCCGCATGGATTCGTGCCGCTGGGTCATCTGCGCCCACTGGATCACTTTGCCCCGGACCATGTCTCGGTCGCGGAAAGCCTGCTTGGCACGCCCTATCTTTGGGGCGGCAATTCGCGTCAGGGCATTGATTGTTCGGGTCTGGTGCAGGTCGCGCTGCATGCGGGAGGCCATGACTGCCCCGGCGACAGCGACATGCAGATGGTGCTTGGCCGCGGGCTTGCGCCGGATGAGGCGCTGCAACGGGGCGACCTGATCTTCTGGGGCGGGCATGTGGCGATGGTGGTCAACAAGGACGTGCTGATCCACGCCAACGGCCATACGATGTCAGTCGCCTATGAAGGGATTGCTGAAGCGATCAGCCGCATTGCCAAGACGACAGGCAGTCTGGTGCAGGCGCGGCAGCGGCTTTAGGCGCTATTCGACCACACCGATCCGGCGCTGTTCAAAGATCTTCAGCACCTGATCAAGGTCATGGCCCCGCCGCAAGACGCGCCCGTCCATGCCCACCACGGCATAAAGCCCCTGCCGGTGGCGCAGGCGGGGGCATTTCTCGATCCGGTACAGCGGCACTTCGGCGGTCCGGCGAAAGACGCTGAACACGGCAAGGTCACGCAGACGGGAAATCGCATAGTCGCGCCATTCCCCGGCAGCCACCATCCGGCCATAGGTCCGCAGGATGAGGTTAAGCTCTTTGCGGTCAAAGCCAACCTCCTCCGGCAAGCGGGAGGATTGTGGGAACGGGATCGGCGCCTCGGCGTTCATGGGCAAAGCTTATCCGCTTCGCCCCTCAAATCAACGGGAATCAGCCCGGAAAGCCGGGGGCCAGCCGCCAGGTACCCGTCTCGATCCCGCGCCAGTTGCGGGTGATGGGGGCCATGCGCTTGATCGTCGCCGGGTGGTTCGCATCCAGCACACCCAGACGCACCAGCAGCCCGGCAATCGCCGCCTCGGACGCACGGTGGCCGCCGTCCAGCACTTTCAGCGCGATGCCAAGGCCTTTTTCCGGGATGATCGCCACGAAATAGGCCTCGGCTCCGGTCTTCAGCGCGACCCGGCCATCCATGGCACGCATCAGTTCGGTGCAGGCCCGACCTTCGCCCGCAACCAGTTCGGGGTGCGTGGCCATGGCGCGGGTCAGCCGGTGCATGGCACTTTCGCGCGCCCCGTGGCCTTCGCGCGCAACTGCGAATTTTGCCATCGCGCGGGCCATGCCGCCCAGCGTCATCGCAAAGTTCGGGGCCGAACAGCCGTCGACACCCCAACCGGCGACGGTTTCGCCCGTGGTTTCCTCGGTCGCTGCGCGGATCGCCTTTTGCAGCGGGTGGTCGATTTCCACATATTCTGGCCCGGCCTTCAGATGCTGGGTCACGGTCAGGAACCCCGAATGCTTGCCCGAGCAGTTGTTGTGCAGCTGGCACGGGCTTTCGTCGGTCTTGATCAGCCGGTCGCGCTCGGTGCGGTCATAGGGTTCATGCGACCCGCAGCGCAGATCGCTTTCCTTCAGACCAAGATCGGCAATCCAGCTTCCGGCAAGACCGACATGCATCGCTGCGCCTTCGTGGCTGGCGCAGGACAGCGCCAGATGCCGGTCGGTCAGCCCGCGCGCGTCCGCCGCCCCAGTTTCGATCAGCGGCAAGGCCTGGACCATCTTGCAGGACGACCGGGGGAAGGCCACGGCATCCGGGTTGCCCCAAGCCTGAACAATTCCCTTGGCATCGCAAATCACCGCATGCCCCAGATGTGTGCTTTCCAGAAGGCCCCCGCGCCAGATTTCCGCCACCGGAACCGCACCTTCATTCACCTGAGCCATGATGCCCCCATCACCTTTGTGCAATTTTGCGCCATGCCTGACCCTCGGGTCTTTCACCGCAAGGTCTTTTTCGTTATTGCTGGAATATCGGGTTCAGCTTGCCCCCGCCAGTGCGAAACCCAACCTTGGGCTTTCTGACGGGGCAGAGACAGAAGACAGCTTGGAGGCTGCGTCAAACATGAGTTCCCTTCCTGGTCGCTTGGCGCTTCTTGCCGCGATGTCCCTTGCCGCCCCTGTGGTTCACGCCCAGGAATCCGACAACCGTGTCGCGACGATGACCGACTGGAATGTCTTCGTCGAGGAAGAACCCAGCAAGGAATGCTGGGGTGTCTCCAAACCGAAGGAATCGGTCAACACCCGCGACGGTGCCCCGGTTTCGGTTCGACGGGGCGATATCCTGTTGTTCGTGACCTTCCGCCCGGGCAAGCCCGGTGAGATCAGCTTTACCGGCGGCTACCCGTTTGCGGCGGGGTCTACGGTCGAAGTGACGATTGACGGCCAGCCCTACCAGTTCTTCAGCGATGGCGAATGGGCCTGGCCCGGCAGTGCCGAAGATGATGCTTCGGTGCTTGCCGCGATGAAGAATGGCTCCTCGGCCGTGTTGTCCGCGAAATCGGGCAAAGGCACGAAGACGGTGGATACGTTCAGCCTGCGCGGCTTTACCGCCGCGATGGAAGACGCCGAAAAGCGCTGCCAGTAATCCTTGACCCATGACCAAAGGCGCCCCCCTTGCTGGGGCGCTTTTCTTTTTGGCCAACTGCGCCTATACGCCCCCCATCTCAGATCGCCTGTGACAAGGCCCGGTGAAAGGATCTGCCGAAATGACCGCCCCGATCACGCAAGACGTGCTGACGATCCCGCGCAAGCTTGCGCCGTCGGACAAGACCAACATCGTCGGCCTGACACGCGAGGCACTGCGCGACGCTCTGATCGCTGCCGGAACGCCGGAAAAGCAGGCCAAGATGCGGCTGGGGCAGGTCTGGCAATGGGTCTATCACTGGGGCGTCCGCGATTTCGCGCAGATGACCAACCTTGCCAAGGACTACCGCGCCCTTTTGGCCGAGAATTTCGTGATCGAAATCCCCGAGGTCGTCACCCGCCAACTGTCCGAAGACGGCACCCGGAAATACCTTGTCCGCATCGCCGGCGGGCATGAGGTCGAGGTGGTCTATATCCCCGAAACCGACCGGGGGACTTTGTGCATTTCGTCCCAAGTCGGCTGCACGCTGACCTGTTCCTTCTGCCACACCGGCACGCAGAAACTGGTGCGCAACCTGACGGCGGCGGAAATCGTCGGGCAGGTCATGCTGGCCCGCGACGATCTGGACGAATGGCCGGTGATGGGCGCACCCAAGGAAGAAGTCCGCCTTATCTCGAACATCGTGCTGATGGGGATGGGGGAACCGCTTTACAACTTCGACAACGTCCGCGACGCGATGAAGATCGTGATGGACGGCGAAGGCATCGCCCTTGGCCGCCGCCGGATCACGCTGTCGACCAGCGGTGTCGTCCCCGAAATCGCCCGCACCGCGACCGAGATCGGTTGCCAGCTTGCCGTGTCGTTCCACGCCACCACGGATGAGGTCCGCGACATTCTGGTCCCGATCAACAAACGCTGGAACATCGCGACGCTTCTGCAATCGCTGCGCGAATGGCCGAACCTGTCGAACAGCGAGCGGATCACGTTCGAATATGTGATGCTGGACGGGGTGAACGACACCAAGGAAGACGCGCACCGTCTGGTGAAACTGCTGGAAGGCATCCCGGCCAAGATCAACCTGATCCCGTTCAACGAATGGCCGGGTGCGCCCTACAAACGGTCCTCCGGCAACCGCATCCATGCCTTCGCCGATATCCTGTATCACGCCGGTTTCGCGACCCCGATCCGCACGCCACGGGGCGAGGACATCATGGCCGCCTGCGGCCAGTTGAAATCCGCCACCGAACGGGCGCGGAAGTCCAAGGCGCAGATCGAGGCCGAAGCGGGGCTTTAGAGAAGAGGAATTGACCATGGAAATTGTATTTATTCTGGGCGGTGACAACTCTGGAAAGTCCACGCTGGTCAGATGCTTGAGCGGGCTGGGTCGAGGAAATCATAGCCACCCTTCGGATCGCAACATCGCCGAATTGAGCTGGGTAGGTGTAGATCAGCCCTTGAAGACATTTTGCCTCATTTCCTCACTGAACGAGCGACCGAAAACCATCTCTCCGAAAGAGCTTGAACCGATCCTAGACGGTTATGAGGCGAAGGGGTGCTCAAAGGCGATTTTGTGCATTTCCACTAGCGTGTATGAGGCGGGCTGGGCCGTTCAGGACTATTTTAGGCAAATGAAAGGTGAGCGCCTCGGACAGCACATTGTAACACATGTATGCCGCTTACGTGGGGCCACTCACGCAGTTCCGAATGGTGTGTCAATCGTAGATGTTCCGGAAGCTCTTCGCACTAGAAACGGAATAGCCTCTCACGTGCGCAAAGGCATTGGATTGCTTTGATTCAGCCCTGCTGCGCCGGTTCGACTGCGTCTTCCCCGGCCACAGCCACACCGCCCCCTTGCGCCACATCCGGGGCCACTGACGCCTTCCGCGCCGCCCTGCGGTCCAGCAGATGGAACAGAAGCGGGTTCGCCAGGATCGAGATCATCGCCCCTGCCACCACCAGATCGCGCGCCTCGGGCGGGACAATGGCAAGATGCACCCCCATCGAGATCAGGATGAACGAAAACTCGCCAATCTGGGCAAGGCTGGCGGCAATCGTCAGGCCCTGATCGTGGCCATGCCCAAAGCCGCGCACGATGTAATAGGCGGCGACCGACTTGATGCCGATGATGATCACGACCGTCCCGATCAGCGCCAGCGGGGCCGAGACGACGACCGCCGGGTTGAACAGCATGCCAACGGACACGAAGAACAGCACGGCGAATGCATCGCGCAACGGCAGGGTTTCCCGCATGGCCTGCTGCGACAGGGTCGAAGACGACATGACCATCCCGGCAAAGAACGCGCCAAGGGCAAAGGACACGCCGAAGAAATGCGTCGCGCCATAGGCAACGCCCAAGGCGATGGCCAGAACGGCCAACCGGAACAATTCGCGCGATCTGGTCTGGGACACGTAGTGCAGGACCAGCGGAATGAGGCGCTGACCGACCACCAGCATCAGCGCAACGAAGGCCGCCGCCTTGGCAAGCGTCACAAGCACGGTCGCGGCAATGGGACCGATGCCGATCCCATTGCTGACTTCGGCCACCATGGCCGAATCCTCTCCGACCGGCATGGCAACGCCACCCAGAAGGCCGGCCAAGGGCGGAATCAGCACCAAAGTCAGGACCATCACCAGATCCTCGACAATCAGCCAGCCGACGGCAACGCGGCCCTTGTCCGACTGGATCAGGTCGCGATCCTGCATGGCGCGCAAAAGGACGACCGTCGAGGCGACAGAAAGCGCCAGCCCAAAGATCAGGGCCGCCCCGATGCCCCAGCCCATCAGCCAGCCAAGCGCCGTTCCGGACAGGGTCGCCACGGCGATCTGGCCCAGCGCCCCCGGCACGGCCAGCGCCTTGACCGCCATCAGATCACGCGGCGCGAAATGCAGCCCGACCCCGAACATCAGCAGGATCACCCCCAACTCGGCCAGTTCTGCCGCCAGTTCCAGATCGGCCACATAACCCGGCGTGAACGGCCCGATCACGATGCCTGCCAGAAGATACCCCGCGATCAACGGCAGTTTCAGACGCTGCGCGACAAGGGCGAACAGGAAGGCCAGGCCAAAGCCAGCAACAAGGGTGGCGATCAGGGGCGTTTCGTGGGGCAATGCTTCACGGTCCTTTCCGGTCCTCTCTGCCATCTGCAGCAAGGCCATGTGCGATTTCGGGAAAAATGTCAGAAGACAATGGGATAGTAAGTTCTGATCCGCAGAATACAACCGTTCGGGCCACGGCTTTTGGTCACGATTTCGGCTTTGCTGGAAACAGTTTGAAATGGTAGCGATTGTCGATGCCGCAGTTGATCCCCAACCCCGCCGCCCGCCGTATCTTTCTTGATCGCCATGCCTTGATCGGGGCCCCCAGCGGCGCGGCCAAGGGGCAGGATTTGCAGGGTCTGATCGAACGGATCGGCTTTGTGCAGGTCGACAGCATCAACACCGTTGCCCGGGCGCATGACATGATCCTGTGGTCGCGGCGGCAAAGCTATCGGCCACCGGCCTTGAAGCGGTTGCTGGAGAAGGATCGCAGTCTTTGGGAACATTGGACGCATGACGCCTCGATCCTGCCCACGCGGTTGCATGGGGTCTGGCAGCACCGGTTTCAGCGCGACGAAAAGCGGCTGCATGCGAATTGGAAAAGCTGGTTTCGCGATGGGTATGAGGAACAATTTGAAAGCATTCTCAATCGCATAGCCAAGGACGGGCCGGTCGGAACCGCCGATGTTGGCGAGGGTGAGGTGCGGGGCAAGGGCGGCTGGTGGGATTGGCATCCGTCAAAGACCGCGCTGGAATGGCTGTGGCGGACCGGGCGGCTTGCCATCACCCGGCGGGATGGGTTCGCCAAGATCTATGACCTGACCGAACGGGTGATCCCCGACCAACACCGCGCCCCGGTGCCGGAGGAGGAGGTCACCGATTGGGCCTGCCGGTCAGCGCTGCGGCATCTGGGCTTTGGCACCAGTGGAGAGATCGCCGCCTATTGGAAAGCGATCCCCCCCGAGGCGGCAAGGGACTGGTGCCGCGCGGCCCTGTCGCGGGGCGAGATCATCGAGGTCGAGGTTGAAGGGGCCGAGGGTCAACGCCGCAAGTCATTGGCTTTCCCTGACATTCTGGATGCTCCGCCACCAGACCCCCTGCCCCGCCTCCGCATCTTGTCGCCCTTCGACCCCGCGCTTCGCGACCGCAAGCGGGCGGAATTCCTGTTCGGGTTCTTCTACCGGATCGAGGTTTTCGTGCCCGAACCGAAACGGACCTGGGGCTACTATGTCTTCCCGGTGCTGGAAGGTGACCGGCTGGTCGGACGGATCGACGTCAAGGCGTTTCGCGATGCGGGTAGCCTGCGGGTCAAGGCCTTCTGGCCCGAGGCGGGGGTCAAGCTGACCAAGGGTCGGCTGGCGAAACTGGAGGCGGAACTGGACCGGCTGGCGGGGTTTGCGGGCTGTGACAGGGTGGAATTTCTGGATAGGTGGGAAAGGGAGACCCTGGCCCTGCCAAGGGATTGAGAACGCAGGCTTAACAGGAAAGGTTTCCGAAAGGTAAAGCGTCTTCCTTTCGTCTTCCAAACGTCTTGCTTCCGTCTTCCATCGGGGAAGGCGAGCGGGGCGTTAACCATGCAGGGCGAATCGGGGGGCGTCCGGGAGTCGGGCTGAAGCCCGACCTACGACCCTGTGATGCCCGCCAAAGGGCGGTGCGCTGTAGCGCACCCTACCGTGCTTCGGCCCCCCATCCATCGATCACCGCCAAAGCCTCTTCCGCCGTTTCGACCATGGCAAACAGCGACAGGTCTTCGGGGGCGATGACCCCTGCGTCGGCGAGGTGTTGCCAGTTCACGACCTTCTCCCACCACTCCCGCCCGAAAAGCAGGAAGGGGATCGGTTTCATCCGTCCGGTCTGGATCAGGGTCAGGCTTTCGAACATCTCGTCCATAGTGCCGAAGCCGCCGGGGAAGACGCAGACGGCGCGGGCGCGCATCAGGAAATGCATCTTGCGGATCGCGAAGTAGTGGAAGTTGAACGACAGGTCGGGCGTCACAAAAGCGTTCGGGGCCTGTTCATGCGGCAAGACGATGTTCAGGCCGATCGACTGGCCACCAGCCTCGCTTGCGCCCCTGTTCCCCGCCTCCATCACGCCGGGGCCACCACCGGTGCAGATGACGTTCTCGCGGCCATAGGTTTCCAGTGACCGTTCAGTCATGATCTTTGCAAAGCGGCGCGCTTCTTCGTAGTAGTGCGACAGACCGGCAAGGGTCTTGGTGCGCGCAGTGTCGCGGTGTTCGGGGGCGGGGATACGGGCACCGCCGAACATGACGATGGTCGATTCGATACCGCGTTCGTCCATGATCAGTTGCGGCTTCAGAAGTTCAAGCTGCAGACGGACGGGGCGCAGCTCGTCGCGGGTCATGAAATCGCGGTCGGCGAAGGCCAACCGGTAAGCGGGCGCGCGGGTCTGGGGCGTGTCGGGAATGCGTTTCGCGGCGGCGATGTCTTCGACGCTGTCGCGGAATGGGTGGCTTCGGGGTTCGTCTTTCATTTTCTGTCCGTCTGTGTGACCTTCCCCAAGCCATATAGGGATGAGACCCGGCAAGAAACGGAAAAAGGATCGCCGATGCCCGATGCCAGGATCAGCCCCGAAGACATCGCCCGCGCCCATGACCGGATTGCCGCGCATCTGCTGCGCACGCCAGTGATCACGACGCGCGAGCTTTTGCCCTATCCGGTCGAGGTAAAGCTTGAGCATCTGCAGGTGACTGGCAGTTTCAAGGCGCGCGGGGCGTTCAACAGCCTTTTGTCGCTGGATATCCCCGCAGCCGGAGTGACGGCGACTTCGGGCGGGAACCACGGGGCTGCGCTGGCGGCTGCGGCGGCGCGCCTGGGAAAACCGGCGCGGATCTTCGTGCCTGCGATGGCCAGCCCGGCCAAGATCGCGCTGATCAAGGCCCAGGGTGCCGAGGTCGAGGAAGTGCCCGGCAGTTTCATCGAGGCTTCGGCGCGGGCCGAGGCCTGGTGTGCGAAGACCGGGGCGCTGATGATCCATGCCTTTGACGCGCCTCCGACACTGGCGGGGCAAGGCACCGTGGCGAAGGAATGGGAGGAGCAGGGGCTGGCGGCTGATACCGTGCTGATCGCCGTCGGAGGTGGCGGGTTGATCGGCGGGGCGTTGGCCTGGCTTCAGGGTCGCCGCAAGGTGGTGGCGGTCGAGCCGGAACTGGCTCCGACACTGCATCGCGCCTTGCAGGGCGGGCCGGAAACCCTGGTCGACGTCGGCGGGATCGCCGCCAGCGCCCTGGGCGCGCCCCGGATCGGGCGGTTGGGCTATGATTTTGCGGTTCGGCATGGGGTGACCTCGGTTCTGGTCTCGGACGCGGCGATTGCCCAGGCCCAGGCGCGGCTTTGGCAAGGCGTGCGGCAATGGGTAGAGCCGGGCGGGGCCTGCGCGCTGGCTGCGTTGATCTCGGGCGCGTACCAGCCTGCGCCGGGGGAGAGGGTCGCGGTTCTGGTCTGCGGGGCGAACCCGACCGAAGCGCCGGTCTAAGGCCTGCGGCAAGATGCTGATATCGGGCAGTGCGAAGGACGCTGACATTTGCTGTCCGATGCCCTAGAAGGCCCCGACCCAGAGGGAGAGTTTCATGTCCGCCACCAGCAATGCCACCCTTGAAGCCGCCATCGAAGCCGCCTGGGAGGCGCGCGACGGGATTTCCCCCGCCACCAAGGGCGAAGTGCGCGATGCCATCGAGGCGACGCTGACCGCGCTGGACAGTGGGTCGCTGCGGGTTGCGGAAAAGCGCGGCAGTGACTGGCATGTGAACCAGTGGGCCAAGAAGGCGGTGCTGCTGTCGTTCCGGCTGACGGATATGTACGAGATTTCCGGCAGCAATGGCGGGTCGAACTGGTGGGACAAGGTCGCGTCGAAATGGCAGGGCTGGAGCGCCGAAGACTGGCGCAAGGCGGCGTTCCGCGCGGTTCCGGGGTCTATCGTCCGCCGCTCGGCCTATATCGCCAAGGGCGTGGTCTTGATGCCGTCCTTCGTGAACATCGGGGCCTATGTCGATGAGGGCTCGATGGTCGACGGCTGGGCTACGGTGGGTTCGTGCGCGCAGATCGGCAAGAACGTGCACCTGTCGGGCGGTGTGGGCATCGGCGGCGTGCTGGAACCGATGCAGGCTGGCCCGACGATCATCGAGGACAACTGCTTTATCGGCGCGCGGTCCGAGGTGGTTGAGGGCTGCATCATCCGCGAAGGGTCCGTCCTTGGCATGGGCGTCTTCATCGGCAAGTCGACCAAGATCGTCGACCGGGAGACCGGCGAAGTGATGTATGGCGAGGTTCCCGCGGGGTCGGTCGTCGTCGCGGGGTCGATGCCGTCGAAGGGGGGAATCAACCTGTACTGCGCGGTGATCGTCAAGAAGGTCGATGCGCAGACCCGGTCGAAGACCAGCATCAACGAGCTTTTGCGGGACTGAGGGGCGACCTGGGGCCGTTTTCAGACTTTGGTCTGAAAAATAGCCCGAATATCGGCAGACCTTGGGCCGGATACATGGCGGGAGAATCGGGGCAGTTTGGGGGTGTTGAAACACATGCCCCGAAAGGCCGCCAAAATGAAATCCCTGTTCACCGCACTTGTCCTGACCTCGCTTGCTGGCCCCGTTCTGGCCCTGAACCTGCCGACCGTCGCGTCGTCGGTCACCTCGTCCGAAACCGAAGACTTCGGCCGCCGTTCGGGCCGTTGCGCCTATCGTCCGGTTCAGGCCGCGACCATCAGCCAGATCGTGACCCGCGAAGGTTCGGCCTGCGGCGGCGTGTGACTTCAGCCGTGACGACGCTGTTGCCCGGCTTGTGACAGGGCCGACGACAGGACCTTCAAGTTCCCCAGAACCAGTAAAGTTCCCATGTATGAGTTGCGACGGCCACCCTTCCCCCAGGGTGGTCGTTTGCTTTTGGTGCGCACCGTGTTGGCCATCAGTCAGGCCAGCAAAAGCGCCGCGGCTTGTGCAGTTGCCTCGGGGCGGGCAGAGACACCGTAGCCTTGCGACGGGTCCAGCTTCAGTTCGGGGAACAGCATCAAAAGCTCGGCCTGGGTGGCGGGATCGTGGCCAAGCATGGTTGACGGGCCGGGGTAATAGCTTTCGCTCCACAGCCCCTCGGCCCGGATGATCTGGTGGCGATCAAACAGCAGGTGGTGATAGGTGACGGGCCTTCCCGACTGGTCCTGCGGCAGGTGCCCGGCCTTGACCAGATGGATCGCGCGGACCAGAACCTCGGCCTCGCCACAGTAGAGTTCGGCCTGCCAGCCCGCGAAATGCAACCGGTGCTGCGGCGAAACGGCAAGGGCACCGTGGTCGCCGAACGTGCCAGCCTGAATGCGGACCGGGGCAAGTTCGCCACGCGAGACCACGTCGCGCCGCCCGTGCCAGCGCACTGGCTGAAACCCATCGTCCAGCGTCAGGACCCTGTCGCCGACGGCAATTTCTTCGACCGGGATCGGGCCGCGGTCGGTTTCGATCCGCGCGCCTTCGACGAAACAGGGCACCACCTGACCTTTGACGAAACCGACATCGCTGACGCCGTTGTCATTCTGAATCTCGTAGGAAAAGCTGACGTCGCCCTCGGCCTCCTCCGGGTCGCTGACCACGGTGATCGTGCCGTCGGCGTTGACCACGATCTCAAGCCCGGAAGGCAGGATGACGTGGCTGCCCTCCTTGACCGGAACGCCGTTGATCTTGGTGATGATCAGCTTGCCGCCAGCGGCATCAAGATCGTTGCCCGTCAGGTTGACGGTCGTCTTTTCGTCCCGACCGACGGTGAAACGGTCATCTTCGGCGACAACTTCGGTCTGGATGGAATCGGCGACGATCATCAGGTTGCTGTCGTAAACCGCGTCGCCCCCATCGGCGATGCCGATCTTGATCGTGTTGACCTGGCCGGGCACCACATTGGCCTTCAGCGTCAGGGTGACGGTGAACCCGTCCATTTCGGTGTTGAACTGGTCCTTCGCGTTGTCGATGTAGAGATTGCCATTGGAATTGGGGTTGATGTTGTCGATCGAGATGTCGCCATCGCCAACGGTAAGCTGCGCCTTTTCGCCGTTGACCCAGACGCCAACCGCGTCGTTGAAGCCGGAATCGACATATTCCAGATACTCCTCCGACGAGAAACTGACCTGCATGGTCAGGACTGACCCTTGCGGGACGAATTTCGATTCAAAGATCGCGGCATCATAGGTCTTGGCCCCGGCGACATCGTTCAGATCCTGATCGTTTTCTTCCCCTTCGGAATCGTAACTTTTCGAGGCGGTCTGGTTCGCCTCGCCCTTGGCATTGGTAAAACTGGTGGCCTTGCCGGTGGACAGGATCACGCCAGAGTCCGAGGGGGCCACACCATTGGTGACTGAAAGCCCGTCGGAATAAGTCCCGGCGGACAGCGGATCGCCGGTATAGCTGGCATCGACGATCTTGATCGATGAACCGAACATGGTTTCGGCCATCGTCATCGCATCGACATTGGTGGTGACTGGCAGTTTCGTCGCGTTGACCATCTGGATTCCCGTGTCCTGATGCGCTGACGCTGCCGCAGAACCCTTGCCAGTCGTTGAAGGCCGGGAACTATCTTCTGAAAATTTGAACCAGTATGCCGCAGCTTGCGTCCTTGGACGCGGGGCGGGGCAGGCATTGACTTTCAGGGCTTTCCACCCCAGTTCAAGCTGGGAGAGATCTGCCCCGGCGCCGTCCCCAAGGCGCGAAAATCGGCCCCCTCCGGGCCAGGATGGACCGACATGACACCCCAATTTTTGACCCGCCGTGGCTTTCTGGGGGCTTCTGCCGCCCTTGGCGCGCTGTCGCTGATCCCTGCCACCGCTCGGGCCGCCTCTCCGCTTGGGCTGACGGCCACCAGCCGGGTGCTGGATGTCGACGGGCGCGCGGCCACTGTCTATGGCATCGCCAATTCACTGGGCGGTCAGGGGTTGCTGCTGAACCCCGGCGAACCATTTCAGCTGTCAGTAACCAATGGGCTGGATGTCGAAACGATCCTGCATTGGCACGGGCAGATTCCGCCGAATGTTCAGGATGGGGTGCCGGGCAATCCGATGCCCGCGCTGACGCCGGGTGAGGTGCGGGACTATGACTTCACCCCGCGCCCCGGCACGCATTGGATGCACAGCCATATCCCGGTGCAAGAGATGCAGCTTCTGGCCGCCCCCCTGATCGTGCGCCGCCCGGAAGAGGTGGCCGAGGACCGGCAGGAAGTGGTGATGTTCCTGCACGATTTCTCGTTCACGCCACCCGAAGAGATTCTGGCAGGTCTGACCGGCGGCATGGGCGGGATGGACCATGCCATGCATGGCATGGCGGGGTCCGAAGGGGACACCGGCATGATGGGCATGGATATGTCTGGAATGGACATGTCGGGCATGGATATGTCGGGCATGGGTGGGATGGCGATGGACCTGAACGACATCGCCTTTGACGCCTATCTGGCCAATGACCGGACGTTGAACGACCCCGAGGTCACCATGGTTGAAGCCGGGGGTCGGGTGCGGCTTCGGGTGATCAACGCGGCGGCGGCGACGGTGTTCTGGATCGACACGGGCGCGGTCGATGCGCAATTGGTCGCAGTGGATGGCGAACCGGTTCAGCCCATCACCGGGCGGCGGTTCGGTCTGGCGATGGCGCAGCGGATCGACCTCTTGATCGACCTGCCAGCGGGCGAGGGGGCCTTCCCGATTCTGGCGCTGCGCGAAGGGGCGCAGGAACGGGCAGGGATCATTCTGGCGACTGCCGGGGCGGCGATTGGCAAGCTGCCGGTCTTGGGGGAAGAGGTGGCCCCGGCGCTTGATCTGGCGCTGGAATCGCAACTGGTAGCGCTGAACCCGCTTCCGGTCCGGCCGGTCGATCAGGCGCCGATGGTGATGCTGTCGGGGTCGATGATGCCCTATCAATGGGCGATCTCGGGCCCGGTCACCGCGCGGACGGGCGAGCGGGTGGAGATCATGTTCCACAACATGTCGATGATGGGCCATCCGATGCACCTGCACGGCCATGCCTTCCAGGTGGTGAACCTGGGCGGGCGGGTCTTTGCCGGGGCGGTGCGCGACACGGTCTATCTGCCGCCGATGTCGATGGTGACCGTTGCGGTCGATGCAGGCGAGGCGGCGAACTGGATGCTGCATTGTCACCATATGGCGCATCTGGCCAGCGGCATGATGACCGAGTTTCAGGTCAGCGCCTAAGGCGGCGCGGTTGACATGACGGATGGGGCAAGGCACCACGGGCGAAAGCCCCTGCTCCAAGGATCAAGACGATGGAAACCCCGACCGACAAGCCGAAGCGGCCGCAGCAGGTGTACACGCTGGTCGTCGAAGTGGGCCGCAAGGCGGGCGACGGGTTGCCGGACAAGGCGACCGGGGCGGGGTTGGTGATCTATGCCAGCGGTGTGGATGAGGCCGAAGCGGTGCGGGAAACGGTGGCGATCCTGAAAGAGGCGGACCTTGCGCCGCTGGAAGTGACCGGCCACGGGTCACTGGAAGACCGCGAGAAAGCGGGCGAAGATATCGACCCCGAAGAACGCGCGCTGATGGACCGGGCGCTGGCGGAGAACTCGGTCGTGGTGGCCGAGATGACGCCGTTTTTCGACTGATATCTTCCAAAGGCCGCTCTTCGCTGGTCTTCGACCGCTCATCGCTTGTCTGGGTGCAGTCTGGGCGAAGTCAGCGACAAGCAGGCGGAGCCGAGCGAGGAGCACCTCGCTGGACAGTCCGTCTTGAGATTGCGGGCGCAAGGCGATAGGCATGACTGCCCGCGACCCTTGCAGTGTGACCCCAAGATGACCCAAGCGCTTGACCCCGTTGATCTGACCGCCCGGCTGATCCGTTGCCCTTCGGTGACCCCTGCCGATGGTGGGGCGATCCCCTTGTTGGCCGAAGTGCTTGCCTTGGCAGGGTTTGACTGCAAACGGGTGGACCGGGGCGGGATTGCCAATCTTTATGCGCGCTGGGGCAAGGCAGGGGCGAACAAGGCCTTTGGGTTCAACGGCCATACGGATGTGGTGCCGGTGGGCGATGCCAAGGCCTGGACGCATGACCCGTTCGGCGCGGAAATCGTCGATGGCATGATGTATGGCCGGGGGGCCTGCGACATGAAGTCGGGCGTTGCCGCCTTTGTCGCGGCGGCGGTGGATTTCGTGCGCGAGACACCGCCCGACGGATCGGTGATCATCGCGATCACCGGCGATGAAGAGGCGGACGGTGTCGACGGAACCATGGCGATCCTGGACTGGATGGCCTTCAACGGCGAGCGGATGACGCATTGCCTGGTGGGCGAACCGACCTGCCCGTTCGAGATGGGCGACATGATGAAGATCGGTCGTCGCGGATCGTTGACGGTAGATATCACCGCGACCGGGGTGCAGGGCCATTCGGCCTATCCGCACCGGGCGAAGAACCCGCTGTCGGCGCTGGTGAAGCTTTTGGCCAAGCTGGATGCCGAACCGTTGGACCGGGGGACGCAGCATTTCGACCCCTCTACCCTGGCGATCACCACGGTCGATTGCGGAAACCCGGCTGGCAATGTGATCCCGGCCCGTGCAACGGCACGGATCAACATCCGGTTCAACGACACCCATTCCGGCGACACGCTGTCGCGCTGGTTGCGGTCGGAAGCCGAGGCGGTGGCCGAGGCGACGGGGGTGCAGATCGACCTGAAGATCTCGATCGCCGGGGAAAGCTTTCTGACACCGCCGGGGGAATTGTCCGACCTGATCTCGCGGGCGGTGCAAGCCGAGACCGGACGGAAGCCGCAAGCCTCGACCAGCGGCGGCACGTCGGATGCGCGGTTCATCAAGGACCATTGCCCGGTGGTCGAATTCGGGCTGGTCGGCAAGACCATGCATCAGGTCGACGAACGGGTGGAGGTCGCGCATATCCACCAGTTGAAGGCGATCTATGGCCGGATCCTGCAGGACTATTTCGCCTGAGACTGGTGGCCTTGACCGGCCGTCGGGACCCAGATTGAGCGGCTTGGCAGCCGCGAAGACCTTTTGCCTCGTCGTCGGGCTTCGCCTCCTCCTCGAAGGTGGGGGTGCTTCGCCCCCCATGCCGGTTTGCCGGAAGCGGCAAACCGGCTTCCCCCCGAGGATATTTGTGCAAATGTGAACGGCAGGGTTGGGTAGTGTTTCCGCAGGTGTCGTGCTAGGGCTTGGGGCATGAAAACACTTCCTTCCAAGGACGAAATCCGCCAGTGGATTTCCCAGAACCCCGGCCTTGCGGCCAAGCGTGACATTGCCAAGGCCTTTGGCATCAAGGGCGATCAGCGCATCGAGTTGAAGCGTCTGCTGCGTGAGCTTGAAGGCGAAGGCGTGGTCGAAAAGACCGCGCGGCGGTTCCATGAAAAGGGCGTGTTGCCCCCCGTGGCGGTGTTGCAGGTGCTGCCGCCGGATGGGAACGGCGATCTTTACGCGAAACCGCTGGAAGAGGGGGTCGAGGAAGGGCCGCGCATCCTGATCATTCTGAAGAAGGGCGATCCGGCTCTGGGCGCGGGTGACCGGATTCTGGCGCGTTTGGCCAAGGTCGATCTGGACGACTATGCCTATGAGGCGCGCCTGATCCGGGCCTTGGGGTCGAACCCGGCAAAGGTGTTGGGTATTTTTCGCGCCGGGTCCGAAGGTGGGCGGATCGTGCCCGTGGGCAAGGGCGACGACAAGGAATGGCGCGTGGCCTCTGACATGATGGCGGGCGCCAAGGATGGGGAACTGGTGGAGGCCGAGGCGGTTGGCGGTCGCCGGTTGGGCCTGCCAGCGGCGCGGATCGTGGCGCGGCTGGGTGACCCGGCGGGGCCGCGGGCGGCGTCGCTGATCGCCATTCACCAGCACGGGATTCCCGACACATTCCCCGATGCGGTCATTCTTGAGGCTGACCGGGCCGAGCCTGTGGGTATGGTGGGGCGTGAGGACTTGCGCGACCTGCCGCTGGTCACCATCGACCCGGTAGATGCCCGCGACCGCGACGATGCGGTCTATGCCGAGGTTGACAAGGACCCCGGCAACATCGGCGGCTTTGTCATCTGGGTCGCCATTGCCGATGTCGCGCATTACGTGACGCCCGGTAGTGCCTTGGACCGTGAGGCGCGGAAGCGGGGGAACTCGACCTATTTTCCCGACCGGGTGGTGCCGATGCTGCCCGATATCCTGTCGGGGGACCTCTGTTCCCTGCATGAAGGCGTGGACCGGGCCTGTATTGCGGTGCGGATGGTGATCGACGCCGGGGGACACAAGCGCAGCCACCGGTTCGTGCGGGGGATGATGCGGTCGGTCGCCTCCTTGCATTACGCGCAGGTGCAGGCGGCGGTGGATGGCAGCCCGGACGACAAGACCGCGCCCTTGCTGGAGCCGATCCTGAAGCCGCTGTATGCCGCCTATGCCGCGCTTGCGCGCGCACGGGAGGCGCGGCAGCCGCTGGATCTTGAACTGCCGGAACGGAAGATCGAGATCGACGATCAGGGCCGGGTGACCAGTGTCGCCTTCAAGGAGCGGCTTCTGGCGCATCGGCTGATCGAGGATTGCATGATCCTCGCCAACGTCGCGGCGGCGGAGGAGTTGATCCGGCTGAAGCGACCCTTGCTGTTCCGGGTGCACGAGGAACCCTCACCGCAGAAGCTGGAAGGCTTGCGCGAAGTGGCGGAAGGCGCGGGGTTGACGCTGGCCAAGGGGCAGGTTTTGCAGACGCGGCACCTGAACCAGTTGTTGTCTCAGGCGCAGGGGACCGAGTTTGACGAACTCATCAACCTCTCCACCCTGCGGTCGATGACCCAAGCCTATTACCACCCGGAGAACTTTGGCCATTTCGGGCTGGCGCTGCAGAACTATGCCCATTTCACCAGCCCGATCCGGCGCTATTCCGACCTGATCGTCCATCGCGCCCTTATTGCGGGGCATGGCTGGGGCAAGGATGGGCTGTCGGCTTGGGACGAAGAGAACCTGGAGGAAACCGGGAAGCTGATCTCCGAAGCCGAGCGGCGCAGCATGGCGGCAGAGCGGGACACGAATGACCGGTACCTGGCGGCCTATCTGGCGGACCGGGTCGGGGCGGAATTCGCGGGGCGGATTTCCGGGGTACAGCGGTTCGGGCTGTTCGTGCGGCTGGACGAAACCGGGGCCGATGGGCTGATCCCGATCCGCGCCCTGGGGCGGGAGTTCTTCCACTACGATGAGGGCAGCCAGACCCTGCGTGGTTCGGAAACCGGGGTGACGCTTGGGCTTGGCCAAAAGGTGATCGTGCGGCTGTCCGAAGCCGTGCCGGTGACGGGCGGGCTGATCCTGGAACTGCTGTCGGTCGAAGGCGCGACGATGCGGCCGCCCCGGCGGAAGGGGGGCAAGTACCAGCCCCGCAAACCCGCGCAGGCGGCGGCGAAACGGCGGCTGGTGCGCAAGCGGCGATGACCGGCGGTGGCGCGGGTTGCCTTTTGAGTATTTGGACCAAGAGGAAGCGCAATTTGAATCGAATTGTCGCGTTTCTGGTGGGGATGCTGACCTGTGGCGCTGGGGCGGCGCAGACGATCTTGCCCGATCCGGTGGCGGAAGAAGGTGTCGAGATGGGCAGTCAGGCAGGGCTGGAGGATTGGCTTGCCGGGTTCCGCACCCGGGCTCTTGAGGCTGGCATTCCGGCGGCGACTTTCGATGCCGCGATGCGGGGGGTGGAGTTCAACGCGGGTGTCGTGGAGCGCGACCGGAGCCAGAATGAATTCACCAAGACGATCTGGGATTATCTGGACACGGCGGTCTCCGGGGATCGGGTGACGCTGGGGTTGCAGGCGATTGCGGCGAACCGGGATTTGCTGGACCGGATCGAGGCGGAATATGGCGTCGAGAAGGAAGTCGTCGTCGCCGTCTGGGGCCTGGAAAGCGCCTATGGCACCTATCGCGGCGATCTGCCGGTGCTGGGGTCCTTGGCGACGCTCGCCTATGAAGGGCGGCGGGGGGCGTTCTTCGAGGCGGAGCTGATCGCGGCCTTGCGGATCGTTCAGGGCGGGCATGTGGAGGATTTCACCGGCTCATGGGCGGGGGCTTCCGGGCATACCCAGTTCATGCCGTCGAGCTGGGAGAAGTTCGCGGTCGATTTCGACGGCGATGGCAAGCGGAACCTGTGGGGGGATGATCCTGCGGATGCCTTGGCCTCGACCGCCAACTATCTGCGGCACTGGGGCTGGACCAAGGGGCAGCCCTGGGGGGTGGAGGTGGTGCTGCCGGAAGGGTTCGACTACGATCAGTCCACGGAACGGGTGGTGAAGCCGGTCGCCGACTGGCAGGCGATGGGGGTGCGGCTGGTCACGGGGGGCGACTTGCCGGACCATGGACCGGGGTCGATCCTCCTCCCCGGCGGGCACCGGGGCGCGGCGTTCCTGATCTGGCCGAACTTCCAGGTGATCGAGAAATACAACACCGCCGACGCCTATGTGGTGGCGATCGGGAACCTGTCGGACCAGCTTCGGGGGGGCCTGCCGATCCAGGCTGACTGGCCCCGCGAGTTGCGGGCGCTTACCTTGGAGGAGCGGAAGGAGTTGCAGGACCTGCTGGGCAAGGCGGGCTTTGATCCGGGCGGGGTCGACGGGCGGATGGGGCCGAAAACGGTGGCGGCGGTGAAGGCCTTCCAGAAGGCGCGGGGGCTGGTGCCGGACGGGTATCCGAGCCTTGAGGTGCTGACGCTACTGCGATGAGGGGGCGAAAGTGTCCACGGTGGACGGATTCTCAGAGTCTATTTAAATCAATGGGTTGGTTGTGGACGTTAGGGGTTTTTTAACACCTCCCGCCAGCCCATCGGCACCCCTTTCCCCCCCTTCTCTTCGCCAAATATCCTCGGGGGGAAGCCGGTTTGCCCCTTCCGGCAAACCGGCGTGGGGGGCGAAGCGCCCCCAATGCCCGAGCCGGTTGGCCGCAGGCCAGAGGCGAGACAAAGGACTTGCGGCCCTGAAAGGGGCGCTCACTTTGAAAACCGCTGGAAGGCGCGACCCGGCTGGTCTGCGGGGCGCGAGCGTGGCAGAATGTTCTCCATTTGTTCGCAACCCCCGAGTCGCCCATGCCCTTCGTGGAGCTTTCCACGCTCACGAACTTCACCTTCCTCACCGGGGCGTCGCATCCCGAGGAGATGATGCTGCGCGCCGCCGAATTGCGGATGCCGGCCCTCGCCGTGGCCGATGTGAACTCGGTCGCGGGGATTGTGCGGGCGCATACGAAGGCGCGGGAGATGGCGCGGGACGGGGGGCCGGTGGTGCGGCTGATCCCGGCGGCGCGGATCGTGCTGGCGGACGGGTTTCAGGTGACCGTCCTGCCGCGCGACCGGGGGGGATGGGGGCGGCTGTGCCGGATGCTCAGCCTTGGGCAGTTGCGCGCGCCGAAGGGGGAATGTCGGCTGGAGCTGTCGGACCTTCTCGACTGGGGTCAGGGGATGGAGATGCTGGTCCTGCCGCCGGATCAGCGGCTGACACTGGCCGTGGTGGGCGACACGATGGAGCCGAAGCTGTGGAAGGCACATCTTGGGCGGTTGGCGCAGCGGTTTCCGGGGCAGGTCGGTCTGGCGCTGGCGCCGCGCTATGACGGGCAGGACCGGGAACGCTTTACCCGGCTGACCCGGCTGGCCGAAAGCCTTGGCCTGCCTACGGTCGCCACTGCCCTCCCATTCCTGCACCATGGCAAGCGGCGGCGGCTCGCCGATGTGCTGACGGCGATCCGGCTGGGGGTGACGGTCGACAAGCTGGGGCGCAGGGCGCTGCCGAACAACGAAGGGCGGTTGCGATCGGAAGCCGAAATGCTGCGCCTGTTCGCGGGGTTCGAGGCGGCGGTGCATCGGGCGGGAGAGGTTGTGGCGCGGGCGGCGTTTTCGCTGGATGAGCTGAGTTATGAATACCCTTCCGAGAATGCCCCCGGCGAGACGGCGGCAGAACGGCTGGCGCGATTGGCTGAGGCGGGCTTGCGCTGGCGCTACCCCGAAGGCGTGCCGGACCGGGCGTCGGCGCAGATGGCGCATGAACTCAAGCTGATCGCCAAGCTGCGCTATGAGCCCTATTTCCTGACCGTACATGACATCGTGGCCTTTGCCCGGTCGCGGGGCATCCTGTGTCAGGGGCGGGGGTCGGCGGCGAATTCGGTGGTTTGCTATGCCCTTGGGGTGACCTCGGTTTCCCCGGAAATCGGGACGATGGTGTTTGAGCGCTTCATCAGCGAGGCGCGGAACGAGCCGCCCGATATCGACGTCGACTTCGAACACGAACGCCGGGAAGAGGTGATCCAGCATATCTATGAGCGTTACGGTCGCCACCGCGCGGGGCTGTGCGCCACGGTGATCCATTATCGCGGCAAGCGCGCGGTGCGCGAGGTGGGCCGTGCGATGGGTCTGTCGGGGGATACTTTGGCCGCCATGTCCAGCCAGATCTGGGGCTGGGGCGGGCCGAAGGCGGTGACGGAGACGCGGCTGCGGGAGATCGGGCTGGATCCGGGGGATCGGCGGCTGGTGCAGACCATGGCGCTGGTGGATGAGATTCAGGGTTTCCCCCGGCATCTGTCGCAGCATGTCGGCGGGTTCATCATCACCGAGGGGCGGCTGGATGAGTTGTGCCCGGTGGAAAACGCCACGATGGAGGACCGGACGATCATCCCCTGGGACAAGGATGACATCGACACGCTGAAGATCCTGAAGATCGACATTCTGGCCCTGGGGATGCTGTCTTGTCTGCGCAAGGCGTTCGACCTGATGGACAGCCACCTGCACCAGCGGTTTGACCTGGCGACCCTGCCGCCCGAGGACCCGGAGACCTATCGGATGCTGTGCCGGGCGGACTCCTTAGGCGTCTTTCAGGTGGAATCCCGGGCGCAGATGAATTTCCTGCCCCGGATGAAACCGAAGTGTTTCTACGACCTCGTCATTCAGGTCGCGATCATCCGGCCGGGCCCCATTCAGGGCGACATGGTGCATCCCTTCCTGCGGCGGCGGAACGGGCAGGAGGTGGTGAGTTTCCCCTCGGATGAGTTGGGCAAGGTGCTGTCAAAGACGCTGGGGGTGCCGCTGTTTCAGGAACAGGCGATGCAGATTGCCATCGTGGGGGCGGGGTTTTCGCCCGATGAGGCGGACCGGCTGCGGCGGTCCTTGGCGACGTTCAAGAAGCATGGGTCGGTCAGCGAATTCAGTGACCGGTTCATCGGGGGGATGCTGGCCAAGGGCTATGACGAGGATTTCGCGCGCCGCTGTTTCGCGCAGATCGAGGGGTTCGGGAGTTACGGCTTCCCGGAAAGCCACGCGGCGTCGTTTGCGCTGCTGGTTTACGCCAGCGCCTGGATCAAGCGGCACCAGCCGGGGATCTTTGCCTGTGCGTTGCTGAATTCTCAGCCCATGGGATTCTATGCCCCGGCGCAGATCGTGCGGGATGCGCGGGAACATGGGGTGACGGTGCTGCCGCCCTGCATCAATGCCAGCACCTGGGACAACCGGATGGAATGGCTGGACAGGGCGGGGGGGCCGCAACTGGCCTTGCGGCTGGGGTTCCGGCAGATCCGGGGGATTGCCGAGGAAGAGGCGCGCTGGATCACCGGGGCGCGGGGGAATGGCTACCTTGCGGTGCAGGATGTCTGGCGGCGGGCGGGGGTGGGGTCTGCGACGCTGACCCGGCTGGCCGAGGCGGATGTGTTTGCGGCCCTGGGCCTCACGCGGCGTGAGGCGCTGTGGCAGGCCGAGGCGATTGCGGGCGGCAGCCCCCTGCCCCTGTTCGCGACGGATATGGAGGGCGAGGGGATCGTGGAACCGGCGGTCCAGTTCCGCGAGATGACATTGGGCGAGGCGGTGGTCGAGGATTACGTGTCGATGCGCCTGACCTTGCGCGCCCATCCGATGGCGCTGTTGCGCCCGGTGCTGGACGCGGCGTGAGGGGGCGCTCATCGCTTCCTTCGGGCGCTCTTCGCTGGGGGACCGGTGGTTCTAGTGAAAGCTTGCCTGAAAGGTGGTGGCGGTCAGGGAGACATGCGCGTTGAGCGGCGGTGTGAGTTCGAAAGCCTTGGGGTCGCGCGCGAAATTCCAGAGGCGGAGGAGACGCCAGTCGGCGCGGCGTTCGTCGGCCACGGCCAGTTCGTTGCGGCTGATGTGGAAGGGCGTGCGGTCCCAGCCGTTGGTCGTCTTGACCTCAAGCAGGCGCGGTCGGCCTTCGGGGGTGAAGCTCGCGATGTCATAGCCAAGCCCGTCGCCGTCTTCCTGCGAGACCCAGCGGACCTGTCGTGCAAGATCGTCGCGCCCTGCCGTGCGCAGGGTCGCCCGTTCATGGGCAAGGGCGCGTTCTTCGCCCGCGCGACCCAGCCTGCGGTTGCGGTCATCGCGGGCAGCGACGTCGAACTTGCGGGCGATGCGGAGCATCTGGTCAAGCTCTTGCGGCGGGGGTTGGTTCGACAGGGTGGGCGGGGGGCTGATCCAAAGCGGTGGGGCCTCGGCTAGGCCGGGAGGGGGGGCTGGGGCACGCTCCAGCCAGTTGGAGTTCAGCCCGAGCCAGCGGGCCACGGCATCCTCAAGCGTGGACTGGTAATTGAAGGCGGGCTTGTAGCCGGGGATCCAGTCTTCGTCCATGCCTTTCAACACGGCGCTGATGTTCTGGTGCTTGAACTCGACCGAGCCGTTGGAGCGATTGTCGAGGAGCGGCAGAAGCGCGCGACGGTGGGTGGCCTTGACGTAAGGGGTGCCCAAGGCATCAAGGCGCAGCATCGCGAAATAGTCCGCGACGATCAGGTCGTTCTCGGCTTCGGTCCAGGCATCCTGTGGCATCCGGGCCAGGTTAGGCGCGGGGGCGGGCCGTTGTCATCCGGTGAATGAAGGATGGGGCGGGGCCGCTCGTCGCTGCCTTCGGACGCTCCTCACTTTGATGGCACCCCTTGGCAAGACAGCGAAGAGCGCCGAAGGCATGCGATGAGCGGCCCATGTGGCGTGGGACCGCGCAGGGCATACGGGACCGCTGGCCCCAAGGGGCGGGGCGGGCTAGTCTGGTGCCATGCTGCGCGCCCTGATCCTGCTGATTGCTCTGGCCCCGCCCGCCCTTGCGCACCCGCATGTCTTTATCGACGCAAGTGTCACGGCTACGGTCGACGACCAGAACCGCCTGACCGGGTTTCGCATTCGCTGGGATTATGACGACTATGTCTCGCTGATCCTTGCGACCGACAAGAATGCCGATCTGGATGGGGATGGCTTTCTGACCGACAGCGAGTTGACGCCTCTGCAGGGGTTCGACATGGCCTGGTCGGATGAGTTCGACGGTGACACCACGCTGTGGCAGGGTGACCAGCCCCTTGCCTTGCAGGCAGGCCCGCTGGACTGGAAGACCGGCTGGCAGGACCTGCATCTGTGGTCCGAGCATGGCCGTCAGCCCCTGGCTGCGGTCGACCTGACGCAAGGCCCCGTGGTGATCGTCATTCGGGATGTCACGGATTACACGGCTTATACCTTGGCCAAGGTCAGCCTGACCTCTGCGCCAGTGGGGTGCGAGATCAAGATCCTGACGCCGGAAGACGAAGCCGACTGCGAGGGCTTTGGCGGGCTTCTGGGCACCCTGATCTTTGGCAGCGACGAGGCCGCGCCGGCTCAGATCACGGCGGACCAGAAAGTTCTGATCAGTTGCGACCCATAGCGGGGAAATGCCACTTGTCGTTCCCTTCGGGCACTCCTCGCTGAGCCCAGCGAAGAGCGCCGAAGGCATGCGATGAGCGGCCCTTCAGGCCCGAAGCGTGCCGCCGGTGGCCTTGCTGACCTTTTCGATGATCTTGGCCGACACTGCCTCGATCTCGGCTTCGGTCAGGGTGGCCGTGGTCGGTTGCAGGCGCACGGTCAGGGCGATGGATTTCTTGCCCGCCCCCATCTGCGCCTCGGCTTTCTCACCCGTAAACTGGTCGAAGACGCGGACGCTTTCGATCAGGGCCTTGTCGGCGCCTTGGGCGGCATTGACGGCGGTCAGGGCCTCGACATTGCGGTCGACGACGAAGGCGAAGTCGCGGTCCACGGCTTGAAGGTCGCTGATTGCCAGCGCGGGGCGGGTGGGCGTCTTGACCTTTGGCGCGGGGACATTGGCGATCAGGATGGTGAAGGCCACGGCGGGGCCTTTGACATCCATCGCTTGCAGCACGCGCGGGTGAACTTCGCCGAAGGTGGCCATGGTGTTCGGGCCAAGGCCGATCACGCCGGACCGTCCGGGGTGCCACCAGTCCGCCAGCTTGCGGCTGACCTGCACGCGGGCGGGCGCGCCAAGGGCGGCCAGAACAGCCTCGGCATCGGCCTTGGCGTCGAAGACATCGACCATGCGGCGGCTGCCGTGGGGGTCACGCCCTGCCGCCGCGCCGACCAGAAGGCCAGCTGCTTGCAAGTGCTGATCGCCGGGTTCGCCGCCCTGGAAGGCGGGGCCGACTTCGAACAGCGCCAGATCCATGAAGCCGCGCGCCTGATTGCGGGCTGCGGCGGCCAGAAGTCCGGGGAGGAGGTCGGGGCGCAGATGCGTCATCTCGGACGAGATCGGGTTGTCGACGCGGACGGCATCGGTGCCGCCACCGAAGAGGGCCGCAGCTTTGCCGTCGATGAAGCTGTAGGTCACGGCTTCGTTGTAGCCCAAGGCCGCGATGGTGCGGCGGGCGCTGCGTTCGCGGACCTGCAGCGGGGTCAGGATCGGGCGGGGGACGCCGGGCAGTTGCCGAGCCATCGGTGCGCCTTGCAGTTTGGTCAGGCTGGCGATGCGGGCGACTTCCTCGACCAGATCGGCATCGCCCAGGATGTCGGGACGCCACGACGGCGGGGTCACGTCCGTGCCCTTCAGCACGAAGCCAAGCGCGGTCAAGGTGCTTCGCTGGGTCGCCTCGGGGATATCCATGCCGACAAGGCTGATCACCCGTGCGGGGTTCAGCTTGTAGGTGCGGGCGGTGTCGATCGGGGTGCCGTCCTGCACCACGGTTCCCGCCTCGCCGCCGCAGAGGTCGAGGATCATCTGGGTTGCAAGCTCCAGCCCCGGCAAGGTGAAGGCCGGATCGACGCCGCGTTCAAAGCGGTAGCGGGCGTCCGAGTTGATCTTCAGCGCGCGGCCGGTGGCGGCGATGGTGATCGGGTCCCACCAGGCGGATTCAAGGAAGACGTCGGTGGTTTCGGGGGAGCAGCCCGAAGCCTCGCCGCCCATGATCCCGGCAAGGGATTCCGGGCCGTGGTCGTCGGCGATGACCATGTGCGAGGGGTTCAGGGTGTAGGTCTTGCCGTCGAGGGCCACCAGCGTTTCGCCTTCGCGGGCCGGGCGGATGTGCAGGTCGCCGCGCACCTTGGCGGCGTCAAAGACGTGGAGGGGCCGGTTCAGGCCGAAGGTGAAGTAGTTGGTGATGTCCACCAAGGCCGAGATCGGGCGCAGGCCGATGGCTTTCAGACGGGCCTGCATCCAGTCGGGCGAGGGGCCGTTCTTCACGCCACGGATCAGGCGACCGGCGAAGTGGGGGCAGCCTTTGGCTTTCAGCGCATCGTCGATCTTCACGGCGATGGGCGTGGGGAACGTGCCGGTAACCTGGGGGGCGCTGACGGGTTTCAGCTTGCCCATGCCACGGGCGGCAAGGTCGCGGGCGATGCCGTGGATGCCAAGCGCGTCGGGGCGGTTCGGGGTGACCTTGATCTCGACCACCGGGTCATTGAGGCCCTTCCAGTCGATATAGCGCACACCCAAAGGCGCATCGGCGGGCAGTTCGATGATGCCGTCGTGGTTGTCCGACAGCATGAGTTCGCGTTCCGAACACAGCATCCCATTCGAATCGACGCCGCGGATGTTGCCGGGTTTCAGGTCAACGCCGGTGCCGGGAACATGGGTGCCGGGGGGCGCGAAGACGCCGACAAGACCGGTTTTCGCGTTGGGTGCGCCGCATACGACCTGCACTTCTTCGCTGCGCCCGCCGGGGCCATCGGGGAAGGTTTCCACCCGGCAGACGCGCAGGCGGTCGGCGTTGGGGTGCTGAACAGCCTCGATCACGCGGCAGATGCGGAAGGCACCCAGTTGGGCGGTCGGGTCTTCGATGCCCTCGACCTCCAGCCCAAGGTCAGTCAGCGCCTCGGCAAGCGCGTCGACACTGGCGTCGGTTTCAAGGTGGTCTTTCAGCCAGGACAGGGTGAATTTCATCGGTCGTCGGTCCCCAAAGGTGCGGGGACGGGCTTAGCGCAAGGAAAGCAAAAGGGGAAGCGGGGTCTGGTGCGGATCAGGGTGCCGTCAGCCAGAGCCATGCATTGAAACAGCCAAACAGGATCGGCTGGTGGACAAGGTAGATGATCAGGCTGTGGCGACTGGGAAAGGTCAACCGGTGCAAAAGACGCGAGGGTGTGCGCGTGGGCCAAAGTTCAGGGCGCAGCGCGCGGGCAAAGGCGATGCCTGCCAGCGCGGGGGCGGCCCAAGGGATCAGCGGGACATAGTCGCCCATCATCGGGCGGCTTTCGGCAAGGCCGACCCAGACCAGCCACAAGGGATCAAGCGCAGGAAAGGTCGGGCCCCAGGCGGCGGCGAGGATCAGGGCGGCAAGGCCAAGGGTCACGGGCCACGGCAGGCGCAGGGCCAGAACGCCGATCAGCGCGGTGGCGGCCATGGCGTGCAGGATGCCGAACCAGATCGTGCCGCCGGGAACCAGCCAGATGCTGGCCGTCGTGACCAAAGCGGCGGCGGCGGCAATCCTGGCCCACCGCTTCCAGAACGCTGACCAGCGGATGCCCCGACCATGCGACAGCCAAAGGCTTACGCCGGACAGAAACAGGAAGCTGCCCGCGATGAACCTTGCGAAATAGTACCAGAAGGGTTCCGACATCGTGCCCGGCGGGATCTTCCCGAACAGCGCCAGATCAAAGGTGAAATGGAAGATCACCATGCAGACGACCGCCAGCGTTCGGGCGACATCCAGCGGGAGCAGGCGGGGTGCTGAGGAATGGGTCATGCGGCGGACGGTGGCGCGGAATGGTGGCTTAGGCAAGGTCGCAGGCGTGCAGGCATCGATTTCTTCGAAGAAATCAGGGGGGAGCCTTTGAAGGCTCCGGTCCGGAATTTTCGAAAATTCCGGTTCCCGGTCGTCAGAACATCTGCAACAGGCGCTTGAGGTAATCCAGTTCCTCAAGCGGGCGGGTCAACTCGCCCGAGCGGCGGCGGATTTCGTCCAGCAGTTCCTGCGCGCGCTGGTTCGGGTCGTTCTGCACCATGTTTTCGTCCGTGCCGATCCGGGCGGTTTCGCCCTGCTTGCGGCCAAGCGGATCGGTGCCGTTCGGGTCGGCGCTGCCGAATTCGCGTTCGCCGCCCTGCCCGTCACGTTTGTCGCGGTTTTCTTCGGCCAAGGCTTCGGCGAAATCCTGCATTCCGTCGCGGAGCGATTCCATCGCTTCGGCCTGACGGTCCAGCGCGCCATCAAGGTCGCCGTCGCGCAGCGCGTCTTCGGCCTCTTTCATCGCATCGGCGGCATCATCAAGGCTGCGGCGACCCTCTTCGGCGGATTGGGTGCCGTCGCCGGGCAAGTCGCCATTCTGAAGCTGGTCCAGCTTTTCGCGCAGTTCGCGCTGACGATCCGCAAGGGAACGGTCATCGCCAGTGCCGTTGCCGTCCTGCGTGTCGGTGTCTTCGCCCTGACCTTGACCTTGTTCCTGCCCCTGGCCATCGCCCAGTTCCTGACCCGGACGCGGCACGCCCTGCAGGTCGCGGAAGGCGTCGTCCGACAGTTCCTGCTGATCGCGCAGCGTCTCTCCCAGATCGCGCATGCCTTGCTGGCCCGGCTGGTTCTGGCCTTGCCCGCCCTGACCTTCGACGATCTGCATGTTCTGCATGAATTCTTGCAGTTGCTTCATCAGTTCGGCAGCTTCGGCGGTCTTGCCTTCCTCCATCAGCTGCTGAAGCTTGTCGAGCATCTGTTGCAACTGGTCAGCCGACATTTGCATGCCCTGCATGCCGTCTTGCGTTTGCTGGTCGCCGGGATTGCGCTGCGCCTCTTCGGACAGTTCGCGCATGTATTCGTTCAGCGCCTGCTGCATTTCCTTCATCAGCTGGTCGATCTCTTCCTGCGAGGCGCCGTTCTTGATCGCCTCTTGCAGACGATCCTCGGCCCGCTTCAGCCGATCCAGCGCGGATTGCAGGTTTCCTTCTTCGACCATCAGCGCGATGTTCCACAGCTTTTCGGCCATCGCATCGCGGTCTTCGGTCGTAAGACTTGCCTGTTTCGCCTCAAGGTCGCGCATCAATACGCGCAGGTGCAGGAAGGCCCGGTCGTGTCGGATGAAACCTTCGGGGCGGTTGGTCAGAGCCTTGAGGATTTCGACAGTGCGGGGGCCGTTGATCCGGTTCCACAGGATGTCGCGGCGCATTTCGATCAGCGCGGCGGCAAGGGGATCGAAGAACCGCTTGCCGTGAAGGACGACCGAATAAGGCGCGGCGGCACCTTCCTGACCGGCGGCATCGGTTACGGAAAAGACCATGGTCACCGGCAGGTTGGCGAACAGGTGTTTGGACAGATCATCGACCAGCGTCGCGGTCACTTCGGTCCGTTCGCCGCGCAGGGGCATCGGCAGATCAAGCACCACCGGTTCGATGGATTCCGGATCAGGGATCAGGCCATGGCGACGGTCAATGCTGGCAAGGTCCAGCGTGATCGTCACCTGACCGGCGACAACGCCGTAATCGTCGGTGGCCTTGTATTCCTGCTTGAAGCGGCCGTCCGCCTCACGCCCCATCTCGCCCGACACTTCAACGGTGGGGGCGGCATCGGGGATGGCCGAGACTTTCCATTCGCGCCCGCCCTCACCTTCGATGGCCAAAGTGCCGGAATGGGTGACGGTCAGGTCATAGATCCCGGCCATGGCATTCGGAACGGCCGAGGCTTCGGTGCCTTCGCGACCATCGGGCGGGGTGCCGGGGGGAAGCGGCGGCGGCGGGTCGGTGATGTCTTGGGCGACGGAAAGCTCACCCTCTGGTCCGTAAAGGCGGATCTGCAGGCGGGTGCCGGTGGGCAGGTCCAGCGCTTCGTCGGTAATCTCGTTCAGATAAAGCGTCGGCTTGCCGGTATAGGCGGGCGGCTGCGCCCAGGCTTCCCAGCTTGGGCCACCGGGCATGGCAACCGCCGCGCCGGGGCCAAGGCTGGTGACCGAGGTCGCCTGCCAGAACGACCCGAACAGCATCGCCATGACAAAGGCGGTCAGCGCGACATAGCGCAGGGAAAGCCGGTCACGCGACGAAAGCTTCAGGTCGGGGGCCACCGGCTGCGCAAGCGCGGCACGGGCGGCCATGCGGTCCTGATGCGCCTGCCAAAGCGCGGCAGAGGACGGATCGCTGACCCCAAGCGCCAAGGTATCGCGCAAGGCGGCAATCGGGCGACCGGGCATGCGGGAATCCAGCCGGTCCAGCGCATCGCCGACTGTCGGTTTGCGAAAGCGACGGATGCCAAGGACCAAAAGCGCCAAAGCGGCAATCGCAACGACCCCGCCTGCAGTCTGCGCCCAGACCAGGGGGCCAAGGTCCTGCAGCCCGAAGGCCAGCGCGGCAATCACCACCAGCGCCAGCGACCACAGCGGCCAGAAAGCGCGCGCCAGACGTTCCGCCCATAGCCCCGCCAAGGTCAGGCGCATCGGCCAGACCAGAGATTTCAGCGTGGGTTCGGGCGGTTTCCCGGTCACTCTACCTGCCCCGGATCAATCGGAAGATTACAGCCATGCGGGGATGCTATCGCGGTTGAGGATTTCGTCAAAGCTTGGACGTGCCCGGATGACGGCGAATTGATCCCCGTTGACCAATACCTCAGGGATCAGCGGTCGGGTGTTGTATTCCGACGCCATCACCGCGCCATAGGCCCCCGCGCTGCGGAAGGCGACCAGATCGCCCTCGGCGACCAGCGGCAGGTCGCGGCCCTTGGCGAAGGTGTCGCCGGTCTCACACACCGGGCCGACCACGTCGAATTCCTGCGTGGGGGCGGCCACGGGGGGTTCAGCCACGGGGACGATGTCATGGTGCGCGCCGTACATCGACGGACGCACAAGGTCGTTCATCGCGGCATCAAGGATCAGGAAATCGCGGCCTTCGCCGTTCTTCACATAGACGACGCTGGCGACCAGCAGGCCCGCGTTGCCGGAAATCAGGCGACCGGGTTCGATTTCGATCTCGCAGCCAAGGTCTCCGACCGTCCGCTTGATCAGCGCGCCGTAGTCGGTGGGGAGCGGCGGGGCCTCATTCGACCTTGTGTAAGGGATGCCAAGCCCGCCCCCCAGATCAAGCCGGGTGATGGTATGGCCCTCGGATCGCAGGCGGCGGGTCAGGTCGGCGACTTTCAGGTAGGCCTGTTCGAAGGGCTCAAGCTCGGTGAGCTGGCTGCCGATATGAACGTCGATCCCGACGATCTTCAGCCCCGGCAAGCGGGCCGCCTCGGCATAGACCTCGGACGCGCGGGCGATGGGGATGCCGAACTTGTTTTCCTTCTTCCCGGTCGCGATCTTTTCATGCGTCTTCGCGTCCACATCCGGGTTCACCCGAACGGCGATGGGCGCGGTCACGCCAAGGCTGACGGCCACTTCGGACAGCGCCCGCATTTCGGGTTCGCTTTCGACATTGAACTGGCGGATGCCGCCGGTCATGGCCAGCCGCATCTCATCCCGCGTCTTGCCGACGCCGGAAAACACGATCCGGTCGCCCGGCACACCCGCCGCCTTGGCCCGCAGGTATTCCCCGCCCGAGACCACATCCATGCCCGCGCCAAGATTACCCAGCGTCTTCAGGACGGCCACGTTGGACAGCGACTTGATCGCAAAGCAGACCATGTGCGGCAGGGGGGCCAGCGCCTCGGTGAACAAGCTATAATGCCGGGTCAGGGTGGCGGTGGAATAGACGTAAAACGGGGTGCCCACGGCAGCGGCGATGTCGGCGATCGCCACACCTTCGGCGTGCAGGGTGCCGTTCTTGTAAAGGAAATGGTCCATCGTTGCCCCCGTGCCTAAGCGTCGTCATAGCCGCCTGCGGACCGCAAGCAAAGGGTGATTTCTTTGAAGAAATCGTAGCGGAGCTTTCACAGGCTCCGGCCCGGAATTTTCGAAAATTCCGGGATCAGGCCCTGGTCCAGTTGGTCTCTTGTTGTGCGGCGCAGCGCGGTCACTGCATCACGACGCCGACCGACGCTTCGCCCGAGATCGTGACGCCGGATTTCGATGGGGCTTCCGGGGCGCCGTCGGCTCCGCAGGCGGACAGGGTCAGGGCAAGAAGCAAGAGAAGGGGTTTCATGCGGGGGTCCTTCGTGGGGTGTGTGGCCGGTCAGCGGCTTGGTGCGGCAGGCTAGCACCAGACGCTGCGGGCGTCACATCAGGAATTCCGGTCCTTCAGGACGATCCGGCGAAGACCCGCCAGTGCGGCCCAAAGGGCCACGCCGGCCAGAAGGGCGGGGCCAAGGGCCAGCGGGGCCATCAGCAGGATGAAGCTCCACCCGTCGGTTTCCATCACCACAAAAACCAGCGACCAGACCAGAAGTCCCAAGCCCGCCAGCATCAAAGCGCGCGGCAGGGTCAGGATCGCGGTCCAGTGCAGAAAGCGGCGAAACATGGTCTTTGCCGTTACTTGAGCAGGTCAGACCAGCGTGCCACCTGCGCCCGGACCTGATCCGGCGCTGTGCCGCCATAGGACATCCGGCTGCGGACCGAGTTTTCTACGCCCAGCACGTCAAACACGTCCACCCGGATGCCGGGATGCACGGTCTGCATGTCGGCAAGGGTCAGGTCGGGCAGGTCGCATTTCTTGCCCTCGGCCATCGCAACAAGGGTGCCGGTGACATGATGCGCCTCGCGGAAGGGAAGGCCCAGCGCGCGGACCAGCCAGTCGGCAAGGTCGGTCGCGGTGGAAAAGCCGGATGCGGCGGCGGCTTTCAGGGTATCGCGGTTGGCGGTCATGTCGCCGACCATGCCGGTCATCGCGGCAAGCGCCAGCATCAGCGTGTCGGCGGCGTCGAAGACCTGTTCCTTGTCTTCCTGCATGTCCTTGGAATAGGTCAGCGCAAGACCCTTCATCACGGTGAAAAGCGCGACCGTCGCCCCAAGAATGCGCCCCAACTTGGCGCGGAGGAGTTCCGCTGCGTCGGGGTTCTTCTTCTGCGGCATGATGCTGGAGCCGGTCGTCCAGCGGTCCGAGAGCCGCACAAAGCGGAACTGCGCGCTGGACCAGATCACCAGCTCTTCGGCGAAGCGGGACAGGTGCATGGCGCAGATGCTTGAAGCCGACAGGAACTCCAGCGCGAAATCGCGGTCCGAGACGGAATCAAGGCTGTTCGCCGTGGGCCGGTCAAAGCCCAAGGCCTTGGCCGTGGCGTGGCGGTCGATGGGGAAGCTGGTTCCCGCCAAGGCCGCCGCGCCAAGCGGGCATTCGTTCATCCGCTTGCGGGCATCCTCAAACCGCGAGCGGTCGCGGGCCAGCATTTCGACATAGGCCAGCATGTGATGGCCCCATGTCACCGGCTGGGCGGTCTGCAAATGGGTGAACCCCGGCATGACCCAATCGGCGCCGGCACTGGCCTGCGCCAGGAAGGCCTGCATCAGCGCGGTCAGGCCCTGAATGGCCGCGTCGCACTGGTCGCGGACCCAAAGGCGGAAGTCGACGGCCACCTGGTCATTCCGGCTGCGGCCCGTGTGAAGGCGTTTGCCAGCCTCGCCAATCCGTTCGGTCAGGCGAGCCTCGATGTTGAGGTGGATGTCTTCCAGCGCGGGGGTAAAGGGGAATTCACCCCTCTCGATCTCTGACAAGATCGCGAGCAGGCCTTCCCCAATCGCCTTGGCGTCGCTATCGGTGATGATGCCTTGTGCGGCCAGCATCGCTGCATGGGCCCGGCTGCCTGCGATGTCCTGGGCATAGAGCCGCTGGTCGAACCCGATCGAGGCGTTGATTGCCGTCATGATCGCGTGCGGGCCTTCGGCAAAGCGCCCGCCCCACATCGTGTTGGCGGTTTTGGAATTGGCGTCGGCGGTCATTTTGGCCTCGGGAGTGGAACATGCGGAAACTGCTGGCTGTCCTTTATACGGCCTTGATCCTTGGTGCAAACGCGGCTTGGGCAGACGTGGCAAGCCTGCTGGACGGCGACATGAAGAAGCTGATGCTTTGGGACGCGCCGGTTGACGTGCCCGAGGCGGTGCTGCTGGACGCGACCGATGGCGAACATGCGCTGGCAGACTACAAGGGCAAATGGGTGGTGCTGAACTTCTGGGCGACCTGGTGCGCGCCCTGTCGGCGCGAGATGCCGTCGCTGGAACGGTTACAGGCGGCGATGCCGGAAATTGCCGTGGTGCCCGTTGCCACAGGGCGGAACGCGGTGGAAGGGATCCAGCGGTTCTTTGACGAAGCGGGGGTCACGACCCTGCCCATCCTGCGCGACCCGACCTCTGACCTTGCGCATGCGATGGGGATCATGGGTCTGCCGGTGACGGTGATCCTGAACCCCGAGGGGCAAGAGGTCGCCCGGCTGATCGGCGATGCCGAATGGGACAGCGACAGCGCCAAGGCGGTGCTGAAGGACTTGGCAAAGGCACCCTAGGCGGCAGACATTGGCGGTCTGTCAGCGCAGCGGATGACAAATATGGTCATGGATGCGGCGGGCCTTGTTCCACTGCCCAAGGTCGGTATCTTGCGGCATCATGCACAGGCCTTGGCTTTCCCTTATTGCCGCGACACTTGCCCTTTCCGCTTCGATGGGCAGGGCCGAAGTGCGCGCGGTTGTGGTTGGGGTCGGGAACTACCTGACGCTTGACGCCGATCTGAAAGGCCCCGCGAACGATGCCCGGCTGATGGCCGAGACGTTGGTGCTGCGGGGGGTTGCGCCTGCGGATATGACCGTTCTCACTTCCGACCCGACCGGGCTTCCGGCGGGGGTCGCGGTGGGCAAACCGGTCAGGGAAGAAATCCTTGCCGCCCTTGCCGCCGAAGCCGATGCCGCCGCGCCGGGCGACACGGTGGTCTTCTACTTTTCCGGCCATGGGTCGCAAGCGCCGGACATGTCGGGGGATGAGGGTGGGGGATATGACGAAATCATTTTGCCCGCCGATGCGACCAACTGGAAGGGCGCGATTGGCGCGGTCGAAAACGCGATCCTGGACGATGAATTGCAGGTCTGGGCGCAAGGCGCTTTGTCGCGGGGGGTCAAGGTTGTCGGGCTGATCGACGCCTGCCATTCCGACACCGGTTTTCGTGCGATCGGGGCCGAGGGCGTGGCGCGGGGGCTGGACCCCGAAGCACTGGGCATTCCCGATGACGTGGTTCCGGTGGCGGGGCACGAGGGGCCAGCTTTGACCGGGGATTTTGTCTTCCTTTATTCCTCGCAATCGGACCAGCGGTCGTTTGAATATCCGCTGGAGGATGGCGCGACCTGGCAGGGTGAATTTACCCTGAGGCTGGCGCAAACCTTGCAGACGGTGCCCGAGGCAAGCTGGGCGCAGGTCCTGGCCGCGACGACCGAGGCCATGGCGCAAGGCTCTGTCCGGCAGATGCCGGATGGCGAGGGGCCGCTGCTGGATGCGCAGGCGTTCGGGACCGGGCAGGCCAACCTGCGCTTTCCGGTTGAAGGTGGCCGGTTCATGGCGGGCCTGTTGCAAGGCATGGCCACGGGTGCGGAGGTTGCCGTCTATGCCGATCCGGCAGGGGGCGAGCCGCTGGCGGTGCTGACCCTGGACGACGTTAGCCCGCGCGATGCGGGCTTTGACGCACCGCTTCCCGAAGCGGCACTTTGGGGCGAACTGGTTGCCGCGCCGCCACCAGAACCTTTGGCGCTTGCTGCCGCAGTTCGGGCGGATGAAAGCGACGGCTTTGACTATGCCGACTGGATTGCCGCCCTGCCCCCGGGCGAAGGAGGGGCCGATCTTGTGCCGATCCTGACCGAAGGGACCGTCGCCTTTGCCGGGGCGGATGGGGTGCTTGACCCTGAAGGCCCTAGATCGTCGCCCCGGATCACCCTGCAGCCCGACGAAAGCCCTGCCGAGGCGGTCGATCAATTCCTGACCCTTGCCGCGCATGGCCTGCATCTGCGCGAGGTGCTTTCCGGGGCAACCGGGCGATCCCTGACCGGGACCGCGCCGGTCACCATGACACTGGACCGCCGCGCGGCTGCGGGTGCCTGTGGCAAGGTGGGAGAGCTTGCCCCCTTTGATCCCGATCACGGCGTCGCCCCCTGCGATCAGCTTTGGCTGACGCTGACGAATACCGGCGGCAAGACGCAGGATGTGTCGGTCCTGTATTTCTCGGCCGCCTATGAGGTTCAGCCGATCTGGCCCGCCGGGAACATGTCGAACCGTCTGGCCCCCGGCGAAAGCACACGGGTCGGGTTGCAGATCGAGGCGGGCAGCACGGCGGGGCTTGAGGAAATCTGGGTTCTGGCCGTTCCGGTCGACCCGGACGGACCCCGCGTTGACCTGACCCGGCTTGCCGCGCCCGAGATGACCCGCGCCTATGCTGGGGCGTCCGACGAGATGACGCTGTGGCTGGAAGACCGCATGGATCCCGAGGCCGCATCGCGTGGCTTTACTTTGAAACCCGCACCCCTAAGCATGATCCGCCAGTTGGTGCGCCTAACCTCCGGGTCGGAATGACCCCTTACGAAGGAGCAGTGGAATGAGACGAGCATTGACCAGGATCACGGCTGCTGTGCTGGCGATCTCAGTCGCATCCGGGGGGTTTGCCGAGGACAGCGGCGGTTTGTCGGCAGGTGGCCAAGACGCGGCGGGGGCAACCACTCCGTTCGACTATGCCCAATCCGGTGCCAAGGCCGAACGCGCCAAGGCGGCAGAGGCGGCAGGTGCCAAGGTGATCGGCGGTCAGGTTGCAGCCGAAGGGGCATGGCCCTGGCAGGTCGCCCTCTTGGTGGGCGGGGCCCCGGTCGGAACGGACAGCCAGTTTTGCGGTGGCAGTCTTGTGCTGGACCAATGGGTGCTGACTGCGGCGCATTGCGTGCATTGGCAAGGCGATGACGGCAACTTTGCCGACCTTTCACCGGACAAGATCGAGGTCCTGGTCGGCACCAACCATCTGGCCCCCGGCTCGGGCGATCTGATCCCGGTCGAGGCGATCTTCCGCCACCCGCAATACGAAGGCACCCAGTTCGACTATGATATCGCGCTGATCAAGCTTTCGCGCACGCCGACCGTGCCCTACCAGACCATCGAAGTCCCCGATGCCGAATATGGGGATATTCTGAACAAGCAGGGTGTCACGACCATCGTCACCGGCTGGGGGCTGCAGGAAGGGGCATCCACCACTGCTGATCTGCGCCAAGCGGAAATCCAGGTCCTTGACCGCGACCTGTGCAATTCGGCGATGGTCGAAGCCCGTGCCGAAGATGCCGCCGAAGGGTTCGGCTATGCCGTCCAGACGTTGGGCGTGGCGGAAGAGGACGCCTACGCCGCCTGGGATCAACTTGTTTCGCATGCGCCGGACCCGGTCAGCGAGAACATGATCTGCTCGGGCACCTTCGAAGGCGGCAAGACCAGCTGCAACGGCGACAGCGGCGGGCCGCTGGTCGTTCCGGTGGACGGCGGCGGCTATATCCAGGCCGGGATCGTCAGCTGGGGCCTAAGCGCCACTTCCGGCTATGGCTGCGAAGAGACGGCGCTGTTCTCGGCCTATACCAACATCTCGAAGTTCGTACCCTGGCTGAACGAAGTGATTGCCGCGAACCCCTGAACAGCAAGGCCCCGGAGCAATGCCGGGGCCCTTGCCTGACCGGCACGGATCAGTTGGTCAGCAGGTAATAGCTGTTGCGCGAGCCGCCCATGTTCTGGACGGTGACATAGAAATATCCGTCCCAAGCGGGCGTCCAGTCGCAGTAGACGCGGTCCGAATAGCTGACGTCATAGCAGATCACGTTGCCGTTTTCGTCGGTCACCGCGACGTCAAGGTCGGCATCGCCGTCACCGGCCACGGCGATCTCGGCATAGGAATTGCCATAGAACGGAATTTCCCAGACATCGGTCTGGCCAGCCGGCAGGCGCGACAGCCATTCGACCGCCCCACCGATCCGCCCGCGCGATCCTTCAGCCTGGGCATCCTCGATCAAGCCGATCAGCATGTCGTCATCGCCCGACAGTTCGGTGGCCTTGGCGAACATCTGGTCAGCGCTCACCGGAGCATCCGACGCGCCGTTATCTTCCGAAGTTGCCTTGGACAAAGTCACCACCGCCGCTGCGCGACCAGCATTCGCCTCATACACGGGAGGAAGCTTGGGAGCCTCGGCTGGATAAGCCTTCATGTGCAGCAAGTCTTCGTCGTCAAACTTGATTGTCGCGGGATCAAGCGAGCCTGCGGTCCCTTCGGTGGCTTCGACTGAAGCGGCAAGTTTCGCTGCGGCAAGCACGGTCAGCGCATCACCTTGCTGGACGCCAAGCGCATAAAGATCCTGTGCAAGGGTCATCGTCGCGGCGGCACCTGGTGCAGCGTCGGTCGCAGTAGCACCAAGGTTCGGGCCTTTCGCATCTTCGGCGACCGCAGGAAGGTTAAGCGCGACCAGCGCCGTCGTGGCAAGCGCCAGAGAAAAAGCTTTCAATGACATGTTTCGACCTTTGGGTTGACCGCCCCGACGCGGGGAGGAGTGGAAAGATCATTGCAGGCAAAGCCTTGCGTGAAAAGACGCTTGGCTGCGACAAATTCCGCAATCTGCCCTGATTTCAAACTTGAAGTCTTGTTCCATGCAATGCCGTCGGTCCTGACGTCGATGCCGCTGTTCCGACCTGCACATCGCCGAACCTGCAAGACCGTGGCGACCTATCTTGAAATGAAAAGGGTCCACGAGCGATGCTCGCGGACCCCATGGTTTCGTCCCGAACGGATCAGTTCGTCAGCAGGTAATAGCTGTTGCGCGAGCCGCCCATGTTCTGGACGGTGACATAGAAATATCCGTCCCAAGCGGGCGTCCAGTCGCAGTAGACGCGGTCGGAATAGCTGACGTCATAGCAGATCACGTTGCCGTTTTCGTCGGTCACCGCGACATCAAGGTCGGCATCGCCGTCACCGGCCACAGCGATCTCGGCATAGGAGTTGCCGTAGAACGGGATTTCCCAGACATCGGTCTGGCCAGCCGGCAGGCGCGACAGCCATTCGACCGCGCCGCCGATCCGCCCGCGCGACCCTTCGGCCTGGGCATCCTCGATCAACCCGATCAGCACGTCGTCATCGCCAGCCAGTTCCGTCGCTTTGGCGAACATCTGATCCGCCGTGACCGGGCCATCCGCCGCCCCGTCGTCGCTGCCGTCATCGGGGGCAGACGTTGCCTTCGAGATGACGGCGTCACTCGACAACGCGCGAACAGGCGGAGCCCCGCCCGATTTGCGGGGCGACAGCGCGGCGAAGTCCTCGGGCGAAAGTTCAAGTGCCGCGGGGTCAGCACCGGCCTCAGCCGCGACCGAAGCGGCGAGCTTGGCCGCCGCCAGCACGGTCAGGGCATCACCCTGGGCCACCCCAAGCGCATAAAGGTCCTGCGCCAAGGTCATCGTGGCCGCCGCGCCCGAGGTAGTACCCTCGGCTGTGGTGCCGACGTTCGGACCTTTCGCATCTTCGGCCAGCACGGGAAGGTTAAGCGCCACCAGGGCCGTCGTGGCAAGCGCAAGAGAGAGGGATTTCAATGTCATGTCTTGTCCTATGGGTTGGCCTCCCCGTAATGGGGCGGTGTGGTCCGATCATCGCAGGCATTCCCCGGCTTGAGAAGATGCCGCGCCATGACAAATTCCGTCACGCGCCTCAGTTTCCAAGCAGGCGATAGTGGTTTTCGGTCGGTCCGCCGTTCTGGATTGTCACGGTGAAGAACCCGTTCCGCGCCGGAATGAACCGGCAAAGGCCGGACTCAGGGCTTGCAGGCAGCAGACAGACCGTGGCCCCACCTTCATCGGTGATGGTCAGCGACAAGGGGCCATCGCCGTCACCGATCAGACCGATCTCGGCCGGAACCTCGCCAAACAGCGGCAGGCGCCAGTGGTCAACCTGCCCGACGCCCAGATCGGCCGCAATCGCGACGGCGGTTTCCTTGCGGCTTTGGGGCAATTGGGCATCCAGATCATAGACCAGATCCTGCAGGTCCGGATCATCCCCGGCGAAGTTCTGCACGATCACAAGCGCGGCAGAGCTTGCCGGATCGGGGGCCGCGTCCTTGCCTTTCGGCTGATCCGCCGGGGCTTCGCCTTCGGTCTGGCGTTCCCAGGCGACGGGCGACCGCAGCACCACCCCCCGCGCCAGCCGGATCGAGACCAGAAGCAGGATCGCATCGCCGGATTTCAGCGCCATTTCATAGCCGCGCTGGGCGGCGATCAACCGTGACACCGCACCCAGACTGTCATTCACCGCGTCTGACAGGTTCGCCTCTTCCGCCCCGACGGCTACCGGGGTCGCGACCAGCGCGGACAGGATCAGCAGGCTTCGGACAAGACGGCGCATCGGGGCTTTCCTTGATTGGCGCGACTGTGGCAAAGCCGGGCGCAAGCGACAAGAGCGGAAAGCTTTCCGCCAGCCCGGTTTCCGGGTAGCAGAGAGAAAACCGGAGACGAAGATGCGGGACATCCTTGAACGGCTTCTGGCCTTCGACACGGTCAGTTCGCGTCCGAACATGGCGCTGATGACCTATGTGAAGGGCTTGCTGGAAGAGGCCGGTCTTGCGGTGACGCTGGTTCCCGACGCCGAAGGCGGCAAGGCCAACCTTTACGCCTCGACCGGGCCTGCGGGTCTGGGTGGGGTGATGCTGTCGGGACATACCGACGTTGTCCCGGTCGAAGGCCAGACCTGGACCAAGCCGCCCTTTGCGCTGACCGAAGCGGATGGTCGTTACTATGGGCGCGGCGCGGCTGATATGAAGGGCTTTGTCGCCTGCGCGACTGCCGCGATGCTGGACGCCGCCCGCCGCCCGCTGAAAGTGCCGCTGCACCTGGCTTTGTCCTATGACGAGGAAATCGGCTGCATGGGCGTGCGCAGCCTGATCGACCTTCTGGCCGACGCTCCGGTCAAGCCCCGCTTCTGCATCGTGGGCGAACCCACCGGCATGCAGGTCGCAACCGGCCACAAGGGCAAGGTCGCCCTGCGCGCCACCTGCACCGGGCGTGAGGGGCATTCGGCCCTGGCGCCGATGGCGCTGAACGCGCTGCATCTGGCGGCGGATTTCATCGGCGCGGTTCGGCGCTTGCAGGCCGAAGTGGCCGCGACCGGCCTGAAGGACGGCGACTATGACGTGCCCTATTCGACCCTGCATGTCGGCAAGATGTCGGGCGGGGTGCAGGTCAACATCGTGCCGAACCATGCAGTGCTGGATTTCGAAATCCGATCACTGGCCGGAGAGGATGTCGCAGGCCTGATCCGGCGGCTGGAGGCCGAGGCCGAGGCCATCGTGGCCCCTCTGCGCGCCGAATTCCCCGAAGCGGCGATCAAGGTCGAACGGCTGTGGGATTACCCCGGTCTTGGCACGCCTTCGGATGCTGCCGTGGTCAATTTCGTCAAGGGCCTGACCGGGGCCAACGGCACGATCAAGGTCGCCTTCGGCACCGAAGGCGGCCTCTTCGACCAGCGCCTTGGCGTGCCCACGGTGATCTGCGGTCCGGGGTCGATGGCGCAGGGCCACAAGCCCGACGAATTCGTCGCCGTGGAACAGATGGACCGCTGTCAAGCAATGCTTGCGGAACTGGTGAACCGGCTTGAGGCGGGGGTCTAGGGGCGCTCTTCGTTGACTTTGTCACTCCTCGCTGATCCGCCGACGAGGAGACGCAGTCGAACGAGGAGGGTCGCGTCCGGAATCTCATTGGGATTCCTTGCAGAATCCGCGGTACCTTTTTCTGCAAATCGACTTCTCCACAGCTTATTTCCGAAGAAACCGCTTTACAGACTATCGCTTTGGCCACACCATATTTAGTAAGGGTCACGTCAGGCAAACGCAGACCCTTGCCAGACACCCAGCTTCTTGTGGGTCTTGGCCCGTAGGAAGCCTTATGATGAGGCCGGGCAATGTCGCTTTCCGAAGATTACGCTGCGATGGAAGACCTGCATCCCATCGACATCGTCGAGACTCTGGCCGAGCACCACGCTTGGGAATTCGACCGGGTCACCGATGACCAGATCGCCATGGCGGTCGAAGGCCAGTGGCGCACCTATTCGCTGACCCTAGCCTGGAGCGACGCGGACGAAACCCTGCGGCTGATCTGCACGTTTGAGATGGAGCCGCCCGAAGACAAGATCCACAAGCTTTACGATGTCCTGAACCGCGCCAATGACATGGTCTGGACCGGTGCCTTCACCTGGTGGGAAGAGCAGAAGCTGATGGTCTGGCGCTATGGCCTTGTGCTGTCGGGGGGCCTTGTGGCCGGGCCCGAACAGATCGACCGGCTGATCGCTTCGGCGGTCATGGCGTCGGAACGGTTCTATCCCGCATTCCAGCTTGCCTGCTGGGGCGACCAGACCCCAGCGCAGGCGATGAAAGTCGCCATTGCCGAGGCCTACGGGCGCGCCTAACCTGCCCCCGGTTTTGCAGGGGGTTTCGATGACATTGGATGCGGTTGCCCAAAATGGGCTTGTGCTGCTTGGCTGTGGCAAAATGGGAACAGCGCTGCTGACCGGCTGGCTGGCCGCCGGGGTGCCGCCGGGATCGGTCTGGGTGATAGAACCCAATCCGACCGACTGGCTGAAATCGACCGGGGTGCATCTGAACGTCGGGGTGCCAGCGGCCCCCGCCGTGGCCCTGCTGGCCGTGAAGCCGCAGATGATGGGCGCAGCCCTGCCCGCCCTGCAAGCCTTGGGCAATGGCAAGACGCTGTTCGTCTCGATCGCCGCCGGGACCACCATCGCGACGTTTGAATCCGCGTTGGGCGACCGCACCCCCATCGTCCGCACCATGCCGAACACCCCGGCCATGGTGGGGCGCGGGATCACCGCGCTTTGCCGCAACGCCCATGTGTCGGACGCCGATTTCGCGCTGGCGCATGACCTGATGGGGGCCGTGGGTCAGGTCGTCACGCTGACCGGAGAAGACCAGATCGACGCGGTAACCGCTGTCTCCGGCTCCGGCCCCGCCTATGTCTTCCACTTGATCGAAACCATGGCAGCGGCGGGTGAGGCCGAGGGTCTCCCCCCCGACGTCGCCATGCAACTGGCCCGCGCCACCGTCTGCGGGGCGGGGGAACTGGCGTTCCAAAGCCCGGAACCCGCGTCGCAACTTCGGATCAACGTCACCTCGCCCGGAGGCACGACTGCTGCGGCACTTGGCGTGCTGATGGACCCCGAAACCGGCTTTCCGGCGCTCCTCCGCCGTGCGGTCAAGGCCGCCGCCGACCGGGGACGGGAGTTGGGGAAATGACCATCACCTACGGCGATTTCGAACAGGTCGACATCCGCGTCGGACGGATCACCCGCGCCGAACCCTTCCCCGAGGCGCGCAAGCCCGCGATCAAACTTTGGGTCGATTTCGGGCCGGGGATCGGCGAGAAACGCTCCTCTGCCCAGTTGACGGCGCATTACACGCCCGAAGGTCTGATCGGGCGGCAGGTTCTGGCGGTGGTGAACTTCCCGCCCCGCCAGATCGGCCCGGTCATGTCCGAAGTGCTGGTCCTTGGTGTTCCGGATGAAGATGGCCAGGTCGTCCTGATCGGCCCTGGGCACGAGGTTCCGCTGGGCGGAAAGCTGTTCTGATCAACCGGGCAAAGCCTGTTCCGTGACAGGACTTTCCCCTGTTCACCCCCTCGGCTAGGGTACCGAAAAAGGGGGGCGGCATGGCACTGGCAGAAATTCAGGCGCGGATCAGGGCGGCGGAACGGGCTGCGGGGCGGGCCGAAGGGTCGGTCACGCTGATTGCGGTGTCAAAGGTGCAACCCGCCGAACGGGTCGAGGCTGTTCTGGCCGAAGGGCAACGTGTTTTCGGCGAGAACTACGTGCAGGAGGCCGCCGGAAAGTGGCCCGGCTGGCGGGATCGTTTCGGCCCGGTCGAGCTGCACATGATCGGCCCCTTGCAATCGAACAAGGCCAAGGTCGCGGTCGAGCTTTTTGATGCGATCCATACGCTGGACCGCCCGTCATTGGCGCAAAAGCTGGCCGGTCTGCAACAGGCGGGTGCCAAACTGCCCCGGCTGTTCGTGCAGGTGAACACTGGCGAAGAACCGCAGAAAGCGGGCGTCCTGCCGGGGGATCTGGCCGGGTTCCTGAACGATTGTCGGGGGTTGGGGCTTTCACCGGTTGGGTTGATGTGCATCCCACCCGAAGGTGAAGACAGCACCCCGCATTTCGCCATGCTGGCCCGGATGGCGGCAGAGCATGGGTTGCACGGCCTGTCGATGGGGATGAGCGGCGATTTCGAAGCCGCGATTGCCCATGGTGCGACCCATGTCCGCGTCGGCAGTGCGATTTTCGGCGCGCGCGCCTATCAGTGACTGGGCCGCTCCCCCGCTCCCTTGCGGGCGCTTGTCGCTGACATCAGCGAAGACCGCCCGTCAGGGAGGGATGAGCGACCCCCTATCCCCTTTGCGGCAGGCATCCAGTCAACCCGGCGGGCAGGACCAGCGGCGCGCCAAGTTGGTATAGCGTGGCCACAAGGTCATCCCCGCCGCGCAGGGTGACGCTGAGCGGGCCAGAGCTGACCACCGCCACCCCCTTTGGCAGGCCCGCCACGAACCCCTCTGGCGGCAGGATCACCAGCGCCGCCGGGGCCCCGGCGACCCGCATCACCAGCGCCAGCGTTCCGATCCAGCCGACTGCGACCAGCGGCAAGGCGGTCAGCCAGACCCTAGTAGTCATGCACATGCTCCAACGCGCCGTCCGGCAGCGACCGGATCATGTCGGCAAGTGCCGAAACCGGGATCAGCACCAGATGGCGATAACCGGGATTGCCTTGCCGCGCGAAGGAATGGATCGCGCCTTCCGCCATGGGATCGTCGTTGATCATCGTGAACAGGATGTCGTCATTCCCCGCGATCTCGACAAACTCGCCCCCAGCCGCCGCAATCTGTTCGGCCAACCTTGTAAAGGCGCGATAGCGGGGGGTCTCGATCACAATTCCTTCCGGCAGGGTTTCGATCACCTGCACCTCGGGCAGGGCGGCCAGCTCTTCACTGGAAACCCCGCTGACAACAGCCCGCAGGCGCAACTGATCCTCGCCCGTCGCGGCGACGGCAGCGGCGATCACCCCGGCATAGGCCGCCTTGGCCCGGTGTTCGATCCCAAGGGCAAAGCGGCGTTCGCGGTCGCGCAGGCTGCCCCCAGCGGCGGAATCCAAGGCGCCCGCATCGCGAAGGAAGTCCCACTTGTACCACGGCACCTGCTGCAGAAACGCGGCATAGTCAGCCGCTTGACGGGCCGAAAGATCATCCAGTGGCGCGCGGGTCTGACCCCGCACCATCGCGAAGACCCGGCCCATGGTTTCCTCATAGGCGGCCTTCAACGCCAGCTCAGCGGTGAAGCTGACGCCGATCACATAGACCATCTGCTTGGTCTCCCACGGGAAACCGCCATGCGGGCCGGACGCCTTGGACAAGGCGCAGGTCGAGGACCAGAAATCCCCGATCGACGACAGAAAGCCGAAATCATCCGGGTCACCGGTGCGGATCACTTCGGCATAATCCTCATAGGCATGCACGATATGCCATTCGGGATAGGTCATCAGCGTCCGGCCCTCCGGGCGTTGCCAATCCGCGCCGACAAGTGGGTCATGCGCCATGGCCTGGCCTTGAGGACGGCACATCAGTTCCACATAGGCGACCGGGGACAACAGCCCCAGGATCACCACGACCAGCAGCAGGACCAGCCGCTTCAGCCAGCGAAGCAGCGCCCTCACCGCTTCAGCCCAATCACCAGAGCCAGCCCGCCAAGCAGAACATGCGGCAGCGAAGACAGGATCTTCAGCGTGACCGGTAGGTCCAGCCAACCCCAGGTGAAGATGCCAAGGTCAAGGAAGCCCGACCCGGCAAAGCAGCCCAGCACCCCATCCGCCAGATAGAGCGCGCCGAAGAGGATCAGGAACATCCGCGAGGCCCGCAGCGACAGAACCGCCGCTCCCAGCGCCCAGAGGGCCGACACCAGATGCAGCGCGTCGTCATAGATATCCAGCGCGAAGATGCCGAAGGTCCGGCCCTCGGCGTCCACGATGCCGGGGACCGGCAGGTAATTCAGGCTGGCGACCAAGGCCAGAATCACGGCATAGCCGAAGGCGGTTTTCCGTTGCAGCATCCTGTCAGACCTTTGCCAGATAGTTGTCCCAAAGCGCATTCCGCAGCCGCAATCCGGGATCGACCCGCCGTTTCAGCGCGGCAAACTCCTCCGCCCCGCCATAGCAGCGCCGGAACTGATCAACCGTCGCATGTGGGCGATAGGGAAGATAGTAGCTGCCGCCGATGGCCAGTACGGCGTCAATCATCTGACGTGTCATGCGTTCCATGTCCGCCTCGGCCCGCGCTGTCATCTCTTGACTGAACAGAAGGACCGAAGCGATGCGGGGGCCGGAAGGCGCATAGGACAGCATCGACACCGGGTCTTCGGCCACCCAACGCAGGGTGATGTTCAAAAGCTCCTGATAGCTGCCGGGAATGATCGCCTTCGCCGCAGCGACGAAATCGCCGAACCGGTCGGGGGAGACGAAATATTCGTGCAGAATGTCGGTGCGCGTCGGGTCGCGGTCATCCAGCGTGATCACCGGTTCGTTCATCAGGCTTGACCGGCTGGAGGCCCCGGCAAGCCAGGCGCCGATCCCGGTTTCAATTCCCCAGCGGCGGCGCTTCACCCATTCGTTGCCCGGTTGCGCCCGAAAGATTGCGCGCGAGGCCTTCGACAGGAACCCCGACCCCGCCGCAGGGGGAATGTCCCCGGCAATCGGGCGATATGTCACCAGCATCGCATCGTCGAAAAACCCTTCGCGGTCGATGTTCAGGCGGCCATAGGCCATGGGGACGCTGCCATCCGCAGTCTTCACGAAAGCAGCGGCGAAATCACTGGCGGGCATGGTCTGGAAGGTCGGCTCCAGAAGCTGGTTCGGCACTGCTTCGACCTCCAGCTCGGTGATCAGACCGATCAGGCCATAACCCCCCATCGCCGCGCCGAAAAGATCGGCATTCTCGCTGCGTGAGGCGGTGATAAGGCTGCCATCGGCCAGCATCATCTGCACCGACCGCACAGTCGACCCCATCGGGCCAAAGGGCATTGGCCAGCCATGCGCGTTGACGGAAAAGGTCGAAGCGACGCCGAAATCGGCGTTGGATTGCATCACCTTGGGCGACAGGCCCAACGGGTCAAGCGCAGCGATGACCTGATGCCATCGGGTTCCGGCAAGGGCCCGATACGTTCCAGTATCTGAATCGACGTCGAAGATCGCAGGCATGTCCAGCGTGATTGCATGCCCGTCCCGCGGAATTGACTGACCACCCATCGAGTGCCTCGCAGCACTGAGGTTGACCGGACGGTTCTCCGAGGCAGCCTCTGCAAGCTCCTTGCGTAAGGCGTCGAACAGCCAAGTTGACGGCGCAAGATCGGGGGCCCCTTGAATGACCGTATGCCGGAAGACTGGCGTTTCTGACAGCAGCGATGCGTCGTTCAGGGTCTTGGCCTCGCCCGCTGGCATGATGACCTTGACCCCATCCAGCGAAGGGTTCTGCGGACCCATCCACCGGCTGCCAAGCACCCCCACCGCAGCCCCCGCCCCGAACAGGGCCGCCCGTCGTGTCAGCGCCATCTGGCACTCCCATCCTGTTTCGCAAGGCACAGGATGACCGGGTCGCCCGCCCTTCGTCCAGTCAGCAAAACCCTAGGTCAGGCGCGGATGATCAGACGGGTTCCCGGCACCACACGCTCGGCAATCCAGCGCAGGTCGGGGCGGGAAAGGGCCACACAGCCCGCCGTCGGGGCACTCGGTCTGCGCCATTGATGGACAAAGATCGCCGATCCCCGCCCCGGCACGGCATCGGGCCAGTTCCAGTCGGTGATCAGGATCAGATCATACATCGGATCGGCCCGGCGCAGCTTTTCGTGGCTGAACCCATGCGGCGCGCGGACAAGGTGGTTATAGTCGGGATCGTTCCCGTCATCCGACCACAGATCCCCCGGCCCGATGGACAGGGCCCAGCCCGAGGGCGGTGACATGCGGTCCGGGCGATACAGCATGCCGACAATCTGCAACACCCCGGCAGGCGTAGCCCCGTCGCCTTCGCGCTTGGCCCCCGGCGGGACCACTCCACCCCGTCCAAGGCTGCAGGGGAACCGGCGGCCCTTGAACCATGCGCCCGTGCGGGTGACGACAATGTCGTCAGGCGTCACAGAAGATGCCCGGATTTCGCGGCCTTGGTGGCCAGATAGGCGCGGTTCTCGGCGGTTTCTCCGACCCGGAGCGGCACCCGTTCGGTGACATGCAAGCCGCAGCTTTCCATCATCGCGACCTTGCGGGGGTTGTTGGTCAACAGCCGCACCGCCGAAAAGCCAAGCTTGCGCAGGATATCGGCGCCAAGCCGGAAATCGCGCTCGTCGTCTTCAAACCCCAGCCGGTGGTTCGCCTCGACCGTGTCAAAGCCCTGATCCTGCAAGGAATAAGCCCGCATCTTGTTCGCAAGCCCGATGCCGCGCCCTTCCTGATTCAGGTACAAAAGTACGCCTGCGCCTTCATCGCCCATCTGTTGCAGCGCCGCGCGCAACTGCGGCCCGCAATCGCATTTCAGGCTGCCGATCACATCGCCGGTGAAACAGGCCGAATGCAGCCGGGCAAGGACGGGTTGGCTGCGGTCCGGGCGGCCGATTTCGATGGCGTAATGTTCATCCCCGCCATCTTCGGGGCGGAAGACATGCACTCGCCCGGCGCTGGAGGCGACAAGCGGAACGCGGGCCGACACCACCTCGGCCATCGGTGGCAGGGTGGCCAGAACCGGGGCGATGTCGTCCAGCGCCAGAAAGGTCAGCCCATGTTCGGCGGCCAGCGCCAGCCCGTTCGGGACCGCAACCAGCAGCGCGGCGGGCAACAGGTGCGCCGCCTTGGCCAGCGCAATCGCGGCACGGGCCAGATCGGGTGCCCCTTCCCGCATCGACTGCAACGGCCCCTTCATCGGCACCCGCAGATCATCCGCCGGATCGGCAACCGACCGCAGCCAGCCAAGATCGGCGTCCGATGGCGGCACGATCCGGGCAAGGTCCCCGTCATAGGCGCGCGCCTTCAGCGTCGTCGCCCGCCGTTCGGTAATTGCCAGCACCGGCGCGCCAAAGCTGCGCAGATCGGCCAACCGCGCCTGATCCAGCGCCTCGATCGAGGCGACCAGCGCAGCCTCTCCACCAGCGGACAGCACCACAGGCACCCCCATCCGCAGGTCGCTGCGGGCGCGGGTCAGGCGTTCGGGAATGGACAGGGCAAGAACCATGCGCTCATCCATAGCCCCCGGATGACGAAATTGAAACATATCCCGGCAATTCGACACGTCCGCGTGAGTGTCTGAAAGCATGACTTGTTGAAATCGTGATCCGCGCGCATCTGATGCCCAACAGCATAGGAGGCACCCATGGCTGGACTGCGTAAGATCCTGCTTGTCGACGACGACGACGACCTGCGCGAAGCGCTAAGCGAGCAGTTGGTGATGACCGAAGATTTTGACGTGTTCGAAGCCGGAACCGGTGCCGAGGGCATGGAAAAGGTCAAGGCGGGCCTGTTTGATCTGGTGATCCTTGACGTGGGCCTGCCCGACACCGACGGCCGCGAGCTTTGCCGCCGGATGCGCAAACAGGGCGTCAAATGCCCGGTCCTGATGCTGACCGGCCATGACACCGACAGCGACACGATCCTTGGCCTTGATGCCGGCGCGAACGACTATGTGACCAAGCCTTTCAAGTTCCCGGTCCTTCTGGCCCGCATCCGCGCACAACTGCGCACGCATGAACAGTCGGAAGACGCGATCTTCCAGCTTGGGCCTTACACTTTCAAACCCGCCCAGAAGATGCTGGTGGACGAGAAGGAAAAGAAGATCCGCCTGACCGAGAAAGAGACGAACATCCTGAAATACCTCTACCGATCGACCAGCGGCGTGGTGCCTCGGGATGTGCTGTTGCACGAGGTCTGGGGCTATAACGCAGGCGTCACCACCCACACGCTGGAAACCCACATCTATCGCCTGCGCCAGAAGATCGAGCCCGATCCCTCGAATGCACGGCTGTTGGTTACGGAAAACGGCGGCTATCGGTTGGTGGCCTAAATCCCCAGGAATGAGGCATCTCTGCCACAAGCCCTCTGTGGCAGAGATGCAACAGCCAGAAAATCTTGCGATTTGAGGCGCATTGTTGCCGGAATTTCATGCTATTCTGGTACCAGCACAAGTTGTGCACAGGTTCCCCTGGTCGCGTCGGGGTTATGGCGCGGCATCCTCCCTGTTGGACCTGGCCGGGCTTCTGCCCGGCCGTTTTTTTCCCGCAATTGCCGCAGGGGCCGCATCCTGATAGCCAATCCTCATGCGCTATGTCTTCGGGCTTGTCGTCGTCCTGTGCTTTGCAGCCATGCTTTTGCTGCTTGGCCTTCGCCTGTCTGCGATGATCCGCGAGGCCGGGCTTCTGCCCGAACACCTGCCCAAAGAAGGCAGGTTGGTCGAAACCGAATTTGGCGCGATCTATGTCGAAGAGCTTGGCCCCGCCACCGGCTCGGATCCTCGCCCCGACAAGCGCCCGGTGCTGGTGTTCCTGCATGGGTCGGTCGGCTGGTCGCGGCTTTGGCGCCCGACACAGATGGCGATGGCCGCCAAAGGCTATCGCAGCATCGCTTTCGACATGCCGCCCATGGGCTGGTCCTTCCGCGATCCCAAGGCCGATTACAGCCGCAAGACCCAGGCCCTGCGGGTTCTGGCCCTGACCAAGGCGCTTGGCATCCGCCCGATTCTGGTGGCGCATTCCTTCGGGGCAGGTCCTGCCGCCGAGGCGGCGATGCTGGACCCCGATGCCTTCGCCGGAATGATCGTTGTCTCTGGCGCAATCGGCCTTGATGGTCATCTTGAAGACAAGGGTCTGCCCTGGCCGTTGGAAAACGTCACCATGCGCGAACTGGCGATTTCAGCCACCGTCACCAACCCGCGGGCGATGGGCTGGCTTTTGCGGCAGTTCCTCTATCGCACCGAGACCGCAACCGACGAGATCATCGCCATGCTGAACCGCCCGGGCAAGCGCCCCGGCACGACCGCCGCCTATGCCGACTGGCTGCCGTCGCTGTTGGTCCCGCCCAAGGACGCGCTGTCCACCCGACCCGAATCCTGGGCAGCACTTACTCTGCCCATGGCCTTGATCTGGGGCGATAAGGACACGGCAACACCGCTTGATCAAGGCCAGCGTCTGGCCGATCTGACCGGCGCGCCGCTTTCCATCCTGAAGGATGTCGGCCATATTCCCCAGATCGAAGCGCCGACCGAGTTTCAGGCCGCGCTGATCGCCGCCCTTTCCAACCTTTCCCCCTGAGGCCCCATGCCCTTTACCCTTGCCACCTGGAACATCAACTCGGTTCGCCTGCGAGAAGGTCTGGTCGCCCGCCTGATGGCCGAGGAAAGCCCTGATATCCTGTGCCTGCAGGAATGCAAAAGCCCGGTCGAGCTGATCCCGTTGGACCAGTTTCAGGCGCTTGGCTACCGCTACATGGTGGCACGCGGCCAGAAGGGCTATAACGGCGTCGCGATCCTGTCGAAACTGCCGATCATCGATGCCGGCGACAAGGATTTCGCCCAGCTTGGCCATGCCCGCCACGTTGCGGCACGGCTGGAAAACGGTGTCACGATCCACAACTGCTATGTCCCCGCAGGTGGCGATATCCCCGACCGCGAGCAGAATGTGAAATTCGGCCAGAAACTGGATTTCCTGACCGAGATGCGGGACCATTTCCACTGGGAACGCCCCGACCGCGCCATTCTGGTCGGCGACCTGAACATCGCCCCGCGTGAAGATGACGTCTGGGATCACAAAGCCCTGCTGAAGATCGTCAGCCATACGCCGGTCGAGGTCGACCATTTCGGCCAAGTGATGGAGGCAGGCGGCTGGCAGGACGTGACCCGCAACGATATCCGCGACGGCAAGCTTTACAGCTGGTGGAGCTATCGCAGCCCCGACTGGGACAGTGCCGACAAGGGCCGCCGTCTTGATCACATCTGGTCCACGTCCGATATCCTTGGCGCCAGCCACAGCAGTCGCATCCTGCGCTCTGTCCGTGGCTGGGAAGGGCCAAGCGACCACGCCCCGGTCTTCGCGACCTTCGATCTTTGATCGCGGGCCGACTTTTCGGGGGCAGCCCACCGGCAACGGCTTCAGACACGGTCGGCTGACCGCCCAAGGCGCTGATAGTCCGGGTCATCGGGGCTGACCCCTCTGGCCCTTCGCCCCGGTCGCGCTATTGTCTTGGTCGCCCCAACCCGGTTTTCCCTTGCCCCACCCGCCAAGCACCCTGCTTCTTGACTGGTATGACCGGAACGCCCGCGTGATGCCGTGGCGCGTCGGTCCGGCTGACCGCGCAAAGGGGGTGCGTCCCGACCCCTATCGCGTCTGGCTGTCCGAGGTGATGCTGCAACAGACAACCGTCGCTGCCGTCACCGCCTATTTCCAGCGTTTCACCGCCCGCTGGCCGGATGTAACTGCATTGGCCTCGGCCCGGGATGAGGATGTGATGGCCGAATGGGCAGGCCTTGGCTATTACGCCCGCGCCCGGAACCTGTTGAAATGCGCCCGTGCCGTGGCGGCCGATCACGGTGGAAGCTTCCCCGAAACCCGTGCGGGGCTTCTGACCCTGCCGGGCATCGGCCCCTATACCGCCGCCGCAATCGCGGCCATCGCCTTTGACGAACCTGCCACCGTGGTTGACGGGAATGTCGAGCGGGTCATGTCCCGCCTGTTCCAGATCGAAACCCCGCTTCCCGCCGCGAAACCCGAACTGGTCGCGCGGGCGGACAGTCTGACCCCGGCACAGCGCTCCGGCGACTATGCCCAAGCGGTGATGGACCTTGGCGCCACGATCTGCACGCCGCGGAACCCGGCCTGCGGGATCTGCCCCTGGATGTCCGCCTGCATGGCGAGACAGGCGGGGGTGGCGGCGACCCTGCCGCGCAAGGCCGCCAAGCCGGAAAAGCCCACCCGGCAGGGTGTTGTCTGGATCGGCCACCGCACCGGCGCGCTGCTTCTGGAACGCCGCCCCGACAAGGGCCTTCTGGGCGGGATGCTTGGCTTTCCCGGCGATGCCTGGGACGGCGCAGGGGGTGACGCCCCAGCCCCAGCCCCGTGGCTGCATATCGGCGAAATTCGCCACACCTTCACCCATTTCCACCTTGTCCTGCGGGTCCATGTCGCCCGGATCGACGCGAACCCCATGCGCGGCGAATGGGCCCCCCTTGCCCGCGCGTCCGATCTGCCAACCGTCATGCGCAAGGCCTGGGACCTGGCCCGCGACCATATCACCGGTTGAGCGGCCCCCGCTTTGCGCTAGACTGCCGCGCATGAGCCCGCTTCCCCGCGCCCTGCCGTTCTGGCTGTCCCTTTGCCTGCCACCAATTGCCGTTCTTGGCATGGTCTTTGGCGACTGGACCGTGCTTTTGGTCGCGCCCAGCGCCTGGTTTCTGTTCACGCTTCTGGACGCCCTGACCGGCCACAACACCGCGAATCCCGATCCGCAGACGCCCGAGGACCAGTTGACCTGGTATCGCGCAGTCACCCTGATCTGGTTCCCCGTCCAGTTCACCCTGCTTTGCGCGATGCTGTGGTATGTCCCCCGCGCCGACCATCTTGGCCTGGGTGAGGCTTTGGGGCTGTTCTTCGGCATGGGCGTGATCTCGGGAACCGTCGGGATCAACTATGCACACGAACTCATGCACCAGAAATCGCGGCTGGAACGTGGCTTGGCCGATCTTCTTCTGGCCACCGTGCTTTATTCGCATTTCCGGTCGGAACATCTGCGCGTTCATCACCTGTATGTCGGCACTCCGCGCGACCCGGTGACCGCCCGCTATAACGAAGGCTTTCACCGCTTTTTCCCCCGCGTTCTGCGCCAGTGCCCGCAATCGGCATGGAAGGCCGAGGTGGCGATGCTTGCCCGTCGGGGTCTGCCACCCCTGCACCGGTCAAACCCGTTCTGGCGCTATGCCGTGATTCAGGCCGCCATGCTGGCCCTTGCGGCGGCCTTGGGCGGCTGGGTCGGGCTGGGGCTTTTCCTTGTCCAGGCCTTCACCGCGATCTGGCAGCTTGAGCTGACCAATTACGTCGAACACTATGGCCTGACGCGCCGCTATCTGGGCGACGGCAAATACGAACATGTCCTGCCCCGCCACAGCTGGAACGCCGATCACCGGGCGACCAACTGGCTGTTGATCAACCTGCAACGCCATTCCGACCACCACTACAAACCTGACCGGCGCTTTCCGCTGTTGCAGACCTATGGGGCCGAAGACGCCCCGCTTCTGCCCTTTGGCTATCCGATGATGACCATGGCCGCGATGGTGCCGCCGCTGTGGAAACGGGTGATGAACCGCCGCGTCAAGGCATGGCGCAGGCAGTTCTATCCCGACATCACCGACTGGCACGCCTATAACAAGGCGCTGAACCCGGTAGTTGCAGGGTCATAGCCCGATCCGACTGACGCCGCCTTCCACTCAATCGCCCCTCAGGTGCCACACTTTTGCCGCTTGAGAAACGCTCAATCCCGCAGTGACAGTGGTTGGCCTGTCGGAGAATCCTTGATGAACCCCGGGTCCGAAATCGTGCAGCTGCGCAAGGATCACCATGACGCGCCGCAACCCAGCCCCACCCCAAGGGTGACTCTGGTCGTCCCGGTCTACAACGAAGAAGCCAGCATCGCGATCTTCCTGGACCGGATCACCCAGGTGATCACCGACATCGGCCCCTCGATCCGCTTTGACATCCTGTTCGTGAACGACGGCAGCCGCGACAAGACCGAACGTCTGATCCTGGCCGAAGCGGTAAAACGCGACGACATCTCCTTGATCAACTTCTCGCGCAATTTCGGGAAAGAGGCGGCGCTGACCGCAGGCCTGCACCATGCCACCGGCGATGCGGTGATCCCGCTGGATGTCGATCTGCAAGACCCGCCGGAAGTGATGGTCGAAATGATCCGCCTTTGGCAGGGCGGGGCGAAACTGGTCAACGCCCGCCGTGTGCGGCGCGACGCGGACACCTGGCTGAAACGGGTCTCGGCGGGCTCGTTCTATCGCATCTTCAACGCGCTGGCCGAAAAGCCCATCCCCCGCGATGTCGGCGATTTTCGCCTGATGGACCGCGAGGTCGTGCAAGCCATCCGCCAGCTTGGCGAACGGTCGCGCTGCAACAAGGCGCTGTTCGCCTGGGTCGGCTTCGAAACCGAGGAAGTCACCTACGAACGCCCGCCCCGCGCCGCCGGGGAAAGCCAGTGGAACTATTGGAAACTGACCAAACTGGCGCTTGACGCGATCTTCTCCTCCTCGACCATGCCACTGCGGATCTGGACCTATGTCGGCGTCGGAATGGCCTTCGTCTCGCTGTTCTATTCGGCTTTCCTGATCCTGCGGACCCTGGCCTTCGGCATCGACGTGCCCGGCTATGCCTCGACCGTCATTCTGGTTCTGGTTTTTGGCGGCCTGAACATGTTTGCCTTGGGCATCATCGGCGAATACGTCGGCCGCATCTACACCGAAGTCCGCCAGCGTCCGCTTTATGTGGTCCGCTCTCATCACGTTGCGCCGAAAGCTGATCTTTGAATGGAACGCACTGTCTACGACCGCATGAACGAGCTGGAATCGAACCATTGGTGGTTCGTGGGACGTCGCCGGATCATCGCCGCCCTGATCGGTCGATTTCTGCCCAAGGGTGGCACGGCAAAGATTCTTGAGGCGGGCTGTGGCAGTGGCGGAAACCTTGCCATGCTGGGCAGCCTGGGCACGGTCGACGCCTTCGAATACGACGCAGACGCGCGCCAGCATGCGACCGAGAAATCTGGCCTTGATGTCCGCTATGGTGCCCTGCCCGATGACCTGCCGTTCGAAGGCCGCCGCTATGACCTGATCGGTCTTTTCGACGTGTTGGAGCATGTCGAGGCTGACACCGCATCGCTGGCCGCGTTGGCCGGGCGGCTGTCCGACAAGGGCGTGATCCTTGTCACCGTCCCTGCTTTCCCGTTCCTTTGGTCGCGGCACGACGAACGCCACCACCATTTCCGCCGCTATACCCGCAAGACCCTGGCCGAGGTGGCCGCCAAGGCGGGCCTCAAGGTCCGCTACAGCAGTTATTTCAACTTCTTCCTGTTCCCCGCCGCCGTCGCCACCCGCGCCTTGAAACGCCTGACCGGCAGTGAAACCCCCGATGACAGCATGCCCTCGGGCTGGGTGAATGCGATCCTGACCCGCGTCTTCGGGGCCGAGCGTCACCTTGCCGGACGCCTGCGCCTGCCCTTTGGCCTGTCGCTGGCCGCCGTGCTGGAACGGGCCTGACCTGACGATGCTTCGCCAGCTTCTCCGGTTCGCAGGGATTGGCGGTCTTGCCACGCTGGCGCATGTCTGCGCGGCACTGGTCGCGGAAAAGGGGCTTCAGGTTTCGGCGCAACAGGCGAACTTCATTGGCTTTCTGACCGCCGTCACCCTGTCCTATGTTGGCCATGCACGGTTCACCTTCAACGCGCAGGTCGGATCGGCCGCGCAGATCCGCCGTTTTGCGCTTTTGTCGCTTCTGGGCCTTGCGACAAGCAGCAGCACCGTCTGGCTGGTGAACACGGTCCTTGGCTTCAGCTTTGGCATCGCGATGGCCGTGGTGGCGATCCTGGTCCCCGCCGCAACCTTCATCGCAATGCGGTTCTGGGTCTTCCGCCATGGCACCGGCGACAGTCCCGGCCTGCCCTGGCAAGGCATCGCGATTTCCGCCGCCGTGGTGCTGGCGATGCCGATTCTGTTTCGTGGCCAGATGCTGACCAACGATGTCGCCTGGTATCTGATCGCCACCCGTGACTGGCTTCAGGGCGCCCCCCTTTACGTCAGGATCATGGAGATCAACCCGCCGCTGAACTTCTACTTCACGGTGCCCGCCATTCTGGCTGCGGATCAACTGGGGATCAGCGACACCCATGGCCAGTATCTTGTCGTCTGGGTGGTCCTGTTCGCCGTGCTGGTCTGGTGCAGCGCCATCATCCGCGCCGAATTCGGCCTTTCGCCGAGCCGTCAGGCGATTTTGCTGCTTGGGATAGCCGCCGCGATCATTGTCCCGGCGCTGGACAGCCTTGCTCAGCGCGAATTCTATCTTGTCGTCCTGATGATGCCCTGGCTGCTGATCCAGGTGCCAACCCGACCCGCAAGCCGCAGGCAAGAGATCGCAACCGCCGCTGTGGCCGCCCTCGGGGTCTGCCTCAAACCGCATTTCGTGCTGTTTCCCATGGCCATCACCGTCTCGCGGATGATCCGGACCCGGTCTCTCTGGCCGATCCTTTCGCCCGCGAACCTGACCTTTCTGGCCGTCGGTCTGGCCTATATCGGCCTTGTTGCCCTGTTCCATCCCAGCTACCTGACCGACATCGTCCCCATGGCCCGGCTGGTCTATGGTGCCTACAGCGCTGCGCCGATGGTGCTGGTCGGTGTCGTGCTGGAGGAATCGCTCTTTCTCTTGCTGCCAGCAGTTGTCGCCCTAATCGACCGTGACGCACGCAGCTTTCCGTACCCGTTTGTCGAGATGACCCTTGCCGGTCTTCTATCCTATCTGCTGCAGGCCAAGGGCTTTGCCTATCACATGATCCCGTTCCAGTCCTTTGGACTGATGGCCTGCATCCTGCTGTTGATGAACAGCAAGCGCCTTGGGGCCTTCTCGGTCTCGGTGGGTGTGGCGGCAGCGGGGGTCGTGGGATTGTCGCTCAGCGAAGGCTTTCCCCACAATTACACGCTGAACCAGGTCTCTCGCGTCACGAGGGATCTGGGCGGGGTCGACAGCATGATGGCGCTGACGCCACATGTCTTTGCCGGACCGCCCGTCGCGTTCGAACTGGGTATCAAATGGACCAGCCGCTATCCCGCCAACTGGCTGGTGCCGGGGGCCTTGAACCGGCTGGCCAAGACCGACTGCACCGCAGAACCCGCCCTTTGTGACCAGTTGAAGGCGATTGTCGCACGGAACCGGTCCGACAACATCGAAGACATGATCGCGAACCAGCCTCAGCTTCTGGTCGTCGACCGCGAATCCGAATATTTCGACACGCCGAACTTCGACTGGCTTGCCTTCATGGCCGAAGACCCGGCCTGGGCCGGGGTGTTCGATGACTATGCCTATGTCGGCAAAAGCAAGCGTTACGCCTACTACCTGCGCTCTCCATAGCTCAGGGCGTGACCGGGTCGATAAAGGCCCCGAACCCCCCGCCAACCCCCAGCCGCGCAGCAACCCGCAACAGCCGCTGATTTTGCGCCCGCGCCTGCAGCAGAACCAGCACATTCGGCAACGGCAGAGGCAAAGCCGCACCCAGAACTGCAACCCCGGCCCCGCCCAGCGCCGCCCTTGGCAGCAAGGCCACACCCCGCCCGTCGCGCAGCAAGCTCAGCGCCAGCGCCGGATCGTTGACCCGCCACCCCAGCCCCGGATCAGGCGCCTGCCTACCCTGCGCCGCAAACCATTCCGCCCAGCCGGGAAGCGAGCCATATCCCGGCCCCCAATCCATGTGGATGAACCGCTCGGGTGGCAACCGCAACGGATCAAGCTCCTCCGTCAGGCCCAGCGGCACCATCTCGTCCGTACCCAGCGTCGCCACCCGGTGATCCGGGTAAAGATGCCCTCCATAGGTCACGCGCAAATCCGCCTCGCCCTTGATCAGCGACACCGGGTCCTCGGCCAGCCGAATCTCGAACGGCTCACCCTCACCCGCAAGCCGCGCCGCCACCCAGGGCCCCAGCATCGGCAGCACCGAAATCACCAGCCGCCCGCGTCCATGGTCGACCGGGCCAACCGCCTCGGCCAGTTCCTTGAACGCATTGGCAAGCCGCGGATAGATCGCCCGCCCTGCATCGGTCAGCAAGATCCGGTTGCCCTGCCGCAGAAACAACCGTCGGCCCAATTCGGCCTCCAACGCCTTGACCTGCAGGCTGACAGCGGCGGGCGTGACCCCCAACTCTCGGGCAGCCAAGGCAAAACTGCCACAGCGCGCTGCCGCCTCGAACGACCGGATCGCAGTCAGGGATGGCAGTGCTGGCATCGATCTTCCCATAAATTCTCTAAGGGTCACCAACAATTTCTCTTGTTGTCTATCGCCGCCGTCAAGCCAATCTTGCCGCCAGACAATCGAAGAGGCTGACATGCACCAATACCTTGACCTTGACCGCTATCCCCTGCACCGCCCTGACAGCGCCGAATATGCCGCCCTTGTGGCGCAGGCCAAGGCCGATCTGGCGAAAGACGGCATGTTCAACCTGCCCGGCTTTCTTCGCCCCGAGGCAACCGCCAAGGCCGTAGCCGCGCTGATCCCGCGCTTTGATGGCGAAAGCTTCACCCATGCCCGCAAGCACAACATCTATTTCCGCAAAAGCATCCCCGAACTGCCCGCCGACCACCCCGCCTTGGTCGAGGTTGAAACGATCAACCGCACGCTCTGCGGCGACCAGATCGGCGGCGTGCTTGAGGCGCTGTATGACTGGCCCGACTTTGCCCGGTTTCTGGCGGCAACCATGGACAAGCCCGCGCTTTACACGATGGACGATCCGCTCGCCCGCGTGAACGCGATGAACTACGCCGAAGGTCAGGGTCTGAACTGGCACTTTGACCGGTCAGAATTCACCACGACCCTGCTTCTGCAGGCACCCACGGCGGGGGGCGAATTCGAGTACCGCACCGATCTGCGCAACGACAATGACCCGAACTATGACGGCGTTGCGAAACTGCTGCGCGGGCAGGACCCGGAACTGCAAAGCATCACCCTGTCCCCCGGCACGCTGAACGTCTTCCGTGGCAAGAACACCGCCCACCGCGTGACCCCGGTCAAGGGCGAACCACCCCGGATCATCGCGGTCTTCTCGTTCTTCGACCGCCCCGGCGTGCGCTTTACGGCGGAAGAGCAGAAGGGCTTTTACGGCCGCGCCGCCTGATACCAACCAGCCCCTGCCCGATGCCAGCGCGTCGGGCAGGCCTTAACACACCACCTCGATCAGCCGGGGGCCGCGTTGGCCCATCGCCTCGGCAAAGGCCGCGTTGAACCCGGCCATGTCGCGCACCTGCACGGCCTGCACCCCGTGCCCTTTCGCCAGCGACACCCAATCCAGCGTTGGCTCGACGACGTCGAACATGCGGGCGATGTTGCGCCCGGCGTCCTGCACCCCCACGGCGGCCAGTTCATCGCGCAGGATCTGATAGCCCCGGTTGGCAAAGACCACCGTTGTCACGTCCAGCCCCTCGCGCGCCATGGTCCATAGGGATTGCAGCGTGTACATCCCCGACCCGTCACCCTCCATCACCACCACTTTCCGTTCCGGGCGGGCCAGCGCCGCCCCCACCGCACAGGGCAGGCCAAAGCCGATCGACCCCCCGGTGATGGTCAGCGCGTCATGCCCGCGCGCGCGCCGCATCGACGGCGCAAGGAAGTAGGACGCCGAAACGCCCTCATCCACCACGACGGCATCTTCCGGCATCAGCGCCGCCACCGCCTCGCCCACCTTGGTAACAGTCAGCGCCCCTTCCGGCAGGGCGGGCAGGTCCGGCGCTACGAAATCCTCGGGCCCCAACTCGGCCTCGCCCAGCACATCGGCAAGCGCCCGCAGCGTCCAGTCGATATCCATGTCCCGCCCGCACAGCTCGATCAGCCGAGTGTCCGGGTCTTCCGGGGTCGACGGCTTGCCGGGATAGGCAAAGAACCCCGCAGGCCGCGCCGTGCCACACAAGACCAGCGACGAAGCCCCTTTCAGCAGCGCCTGATTGTCCTCGATCCGATAGGCCATACGCTCGAACTTCACCGCCCCAGCCCCCCGCCGGAACCGGGCCGCAAAGAACGGCATCATCAGCCGCGCGCCGCAGGCCTTGGTCACTCGTTTCGCCAACTGACCCAGCTTTGGCGTCCAAAGCGCCTTGCCATCAACCATAAGAATCGCCCCCGGTTCGCGCAGGGCACGGGCAGCCGCAGACACCTGTTCAACCGAAGGCCGGTGCAGCGCGGGCGGCGGTGGGGCAATCGCGGCGGCTTCGGCCTCTTCCCAGGCCATGTTTGCCGGCAGGATCAGCGTCGCGATCTGCCCGTTCTTCGCCCGCGCCGCCTGCAACGCCTCGGCGGCATCGGGGGCCACGCGCTCGGGTGCCGACGTGACACGGGTCCAGTGCGAAATCGCCTGACTGATCCCGACCGTGTCGCCCTTCAGCGGTGCCTCGTACCGCAGGTGATAGTCGGCATGGTCGCCCATGATGTTCAGAACACCCGACTGCGCCTTGCGCGCGTTGTGCAGGTTGGCAAAGGCATTCCCAAAGCCGGGGGCAAGGTGCAGCAGGGTGGCGGCAACCTGTCCGCTCATCCGGTAATAGCCATCCGCCGCGCCGGAAACCCCACCTTCGAACAGGCACAGCACACAGCGCATTTCGGGATGCCGGTCCAGCGCCGCCACAAAGTGCATTTCCGACGTGCCGGGGTTGGCGAAACAGACTCTCACACCCGAAGCCAGCAAGGTCTGCACCAAAGTCTCTGCGCCGTTCATCGGGTCCTCCGTTTCATGCGGGGACCAGAAGACCGGATTCCGCGCCGGGGCACAACCGGATCATGGTTCACGAATTCTGAATGCCCACAGCCAAGCCGTTGATTTCATTCAGGGCAAAAAGCTGCCCAGCGTGGACAGATAAAAAAACCCCGCCGTGACATCACGGCGGGGCAAGGTGTCCCCAGGTGGTCCCGGGGACAGGCGTGTTCGATGAATTTCAGTGCGGAAGGCTGTTGTCAGCCTCCATCTCGGCCCGGATCTGCTGCCGCAGGATATCAATCGGGACCATCTTTCCGTCGCGTTTGAAGTGCCAGTAGGTCCAGCCGTTGCAGGAAGGTGCCCCCTCCAGCGCAGCGCCGACCTGGTGGATCGACCCCTTCACATCATTGCCGATCAAGGTCCCATCCGCCCGAACCTTGGCCTTGTAGCGGTTGCCGATGGAGAACAGCTCTTCCCCCGGCCGCAGCATGCCGCGTTCCACGACCTGCCCGAAGGGAACCCGCGGTTCCGCCCGTTTCGACCCGGTGATTTCCAAAGCCGAGGCGTCGAACTTGCGCACCCGGTCGATCCGGGCGGCGGCGACCTTGCGATAGCTTTCCTCACGCTCGATCCCGATGAAGTCGCGGCCCAGCATCTTGGCCACCGCCCCCGTTGTCCCGGTCCCAAAGAACGGGTCCAGGATCACATCGCCGGGATTGGTCGTCGCCACGATCACCCGATGCAGCAGCGCCTCGGGCTTCTGGGTCGGATGGGCCTTGTCGCCGTTTTCATCCTTCAGCCGCTCATGCCCGGTGCACAGCGGGATCACCCAGTCCGACCGCATCTGGATGCCGTCGTTCAGGGCCTTCAGCGCCTCATAGTTGAACGTATACTTCGCCGCCTCATCCCGGCTGGCCCAGATCAGGGTTTCATGGGCATTCGTCAGCCGCTTGCCCTTGAAGTTCGGCATCGGGTTCGACTTCCGCCACACGACGTCGTTCAACAGCCAGTAGCCCTGGTTCTGCAGTTCGGCGCCCAGACGGAACACGTTGTGATAGCTGCCGATCACCCAGATCGCGCCATTCGGCTTCAACAGGCGCTTGGCAGCGGTCAGCCAATCACGGGTAAAGCTGTCATAGGCCGCAAAGCTGGAGAATTGGTCCCAGTGGTCATTCACCGCATCGACCAGCGAATTGTCGGGGCGCAGCAACTCGCCCTTGAGCTGGAGGTTATAGGGGGGGTCGGCGAAGATAAGGTCGATGGAACCCGCAGGAAGGGCGTTCATCGCCTCGATACAGTCACCCGAAAGGATCTGGTTCAGCGGCAAGCAAGCCTGCGCCGCGGTGGTTTTGGTTGTCATGCTCTGCCTTTGCCCCCGGCATCTTTGTGCCGTTCTTGTTGGGTGAATCATGAGTCAGAGATGATTCGCCGTCAAATTCTTTTTTGAATCAAGAACTTACAGAATTCTCTTGATACAATATGTTGTGGACAGGTCGGAACGAACGCCTATGCCATGGGGTTACCCCTAGGCTTTGCAGCGCCAGAAGATGCGCTTTTGTCGGGTATCCTGCGTTCTCGGCCCAGCCGTAACCGGGGTAGTGTTGCGCCAAATCCACCATGATCCGGTCGCGCGTCACCTTGGCCATGATCGACGCGGCAGCAATCGACAGGCATTTCGCGTCGCCTTTGACGATGGCCGTCGCCGGGATGGTCAAACCGCGCGGGATCAGGTTGCCGTCGATCAGCGCGTGATCGGCCTTCAGGCCCGCTATCGCCCGCTCCATCGCAAGATGGCTGGCGCGCAGGATGTTCAGGCTGTCGATCTCTTCCACCGTCGCATGCGCGATGCTGACTTTGGCGCAGGCCAAGATTTCGGCAAACAACGCCTCGCGCCGGGCGGCGGAAAGCTGTTTCGAATCCCGCAGACCGTCAGGGATGTGCATTGGATCAAGCTGCACGGCCGCAGCGGTGACCGGGCCGGCAAGCGGGCCACGACCAACCTCATCCACCCCGACAACCGAAAGCGCACCCTGCGACAGGGCAAGGCTTTCATGGCTAAAGTCGGGAACATCGCGGGACATGCTGCAGTGCTAGCCCGGATGCGGGCCACAAAAAAGGGGGTGGAGGCTGCTCACCCCTCCACCCCCCAGCGAAGAACGGGGCAAGGGCACCCCGCTTCGCGCTGGACCGGATCAGTCGCCGGGATTTCCCGGCATGATCGTGGTCACATTGCCAGTCACCGACGCCTTTTCGGCTGCCACCGGGATCGCGGCGGCAAGCACAAGGACAAGAACCGCAGCGCCGCCGGTAACGACCGCCGCAAGCTCACGCCCGGTACGGTTGCGGGTGCCAAGGCTTTGTGCCGTTCTGGGCCTTAGGATGACGGACATTGCTGCCTCCGTTCGTGATTTCGGTTTGCGCTGGTCCGCAGGCTGATGCCGTGGACCCTGATGAACCGATGTCGGCACGGGAAGCAGGCGTAGGCAATATCGTCGCGCCGATAGGGGATAGCGCCGGGCACGGCGGGGCTTGATATCCGATAACAGTGCATCAATTCTGGTGGTGATATTGAATATCATCGCCCCTGCGCGCAATCTAACCCGTGAAATCGAGCAGCCGCTCTGTCGGAGTCGGACAATGAAAAGACTGTCAATCCTTGCTACCCTTGCGCTGGCCCTTTCCGGACCCGCGTTTGCCGAGTGCTATGCCGACTACAAGGCAAAGCGTGACGAACCCCTCAAGCTGCATTACGGTGTCGCGCAGGTATCGGACGGGAACTGTTCCCCCGGTGCTGCCGAAGGCGAATTGGCGCCCCGGCTGGCGGCAGATGGCTGGACGTTGCTGAACGTCCTGTCCACGTTCGGCCCCGAGGGGCTTGAGGAAAGGAAAGCGAGTGCCGGAGAATATTTCCTCCGTTACTGACAGTCTGAAGGCGGGAAACCGCGTTGTAGCCTA
>CAUJIP010000130.1 GCA_963205235.1 Pseudomonadota bacterium | reverse complement strand
TCCACCCGATCTGCCCGTTGCAAGCCCGCACCCTCTGGGTGATCCATGAAACGCGCCCCTCGCAGCCTTCAACACCATGTTTTATATAGGAAATATAATGGTCAGGACAGCGAAATCAGCGCCTTACTTGGGAAATGTGGGATTAACCATGCATCACACAAGACTGTTGCGCGGAAACGTCCCGATCCAACATAGGCTTGACGCGAACAGTCTGATCGAAAGCTGGACCGCGTTCGCCACAGAAAAAGCCAGCGGCACAAAAATAGTGGCAGGCAACCCGACGATCCGCGTCCTTCCGGATGCCCATGAAGGCCCAGACCCACGCTGCAAGGTTCAGAATGGCGATCCGCGATGGGCCGGGACGACCACGGCCCTTGTGACCAATCACACCACCCGTTCGACCATCATCTTCTTGATCTCAGAGATCGCCTTGGCCGGGTTCAGCCCTTTGGGGCAGGTCTTGGCGCAGTTCATGATCGTGTGGCAGCGATACAGCTTGAACGGGTCTTCCAGCGCATCCAAGCGTTCACCCGTCGCCTCGTCCCGGCTGTCGATGATCCAGCGATAGGCATGCAGCAGCGCGGCGGGGCCAAGGTATCGGTCCGAGTTCCACCAGTAGCTTGGGCACGAGGTCGAGCAGGACGCGCACATCACGCATTCATACAAGCCGTCCAGCTTTTTCCGATCCTCGATCGACTGGCGCCATTCCTTGGCCGGGCGGTTGGTCTTCGTCTCAAGCCAGGGCATGATGCTGGCGTGCTGGGCGTAGAAATGCGTCAGGTCCGGGATCAGATCCTTGACCACTGCCATATGCGGCAGCGGATAGATCTTCACGTCACCCTTGATCTCGTCCAGCCCATAGATGCAGGCCAAGGTGTTGATGCCGTCGATGTTCATCGCACAGGACCCGCATATCCCCTCGCGGCAGGAACGCCGGAAGGTTAGCGTCGGATCAATCTCGGTCTTGATCTTGATCAGCGCGTCCAGAACCATCGGGCCGCACTTGTCCATGTCGATGAAATAGGTGTCGACCCGCGGGTTTTCGCCATCATCCGGGTTCCAGCGATAGATCTGGAACTTGCGGATACTCTTGCCCTCCGGCTTCGGCCAGGTCTTGCCGGTGCGGATTTTCGAGTTCTTGGGCAGTGTGAACTGGACCATAATTCAGCCTTTCCAGCCGGGCATGTCGTAAAGGGCGCGCGACGGAGGCTGACCCGCCTTGGACATCACGCAAGAGTCGTAAACCGCCGCAGGATCGCGGCCCGAAAGATAGTCCGAGCTGACGGTCACATCAAAGCCCACCTCAGGGCCATTGGTGCTGGCCCCGACAAAGACTTCGCCGCGCGGATGCTTGGCCAGACGGGCGCGTTCAAGACATTGCCGCTCGGCCTCGGCCAGCGTCTTCGGGCCGCAACCGGCCAACAGGATCAGCGAAATAAGCGCCTTCTTCATGGGTTCACCTGACCTGGGGCACGCCATTGGCCGCGAAACAGCTTTGCGCTTCGGGCCGCAGCGCAATGGTCCGGATTGTGGCCTTGGTCGAAGTCCCCGCCTCGACCCCAACATCGCGGGCCAGAATCTGCAACTCGCTCTCGCTGGCCGCATCAAGGATGCAATTCGTCGCCAGCCGCGCGGGTTCACCCGGCAAGTCGATGTTCACCACCGGATAGACCACCGTATAAGCCGTCCGCTTCAGCGCGCTGTCCATCACCTCGGCGGGGTCGCAGGCGGCAAGCATCAGGCAGGCAAGCAGCGGAAGGTTCAAACGCATCAGAACTTCCTTTCCGCCGGCGCGATCTTGGCCAGGCTGATCCCGCCCTGCGCTTCGGTGGTCAGCGGGTCGGTGTGGACGGCCCGATACTTAAGCGTCACTTTCGCGCCGTCGACATAGGCCAGCGAATGCTTGCGCCAGTTGGCGTCGTCGCGGTTCGGATGATCCTCATGCGCGTGCGCGCCACGGCTTTCCGTCCGGGCATGCGCGCCATAGATCGTGGCCAGCGCGTTCGGCATCAGATTGGCCAGTTCCAGCGTCTCCATCAGGTCGCTGTTCCAGATCAGGCTGCGGTCGGTGACGTTGAGATCGCCCATCTTGCCGGCAATCGCGGTCATCTTCTTCTCGCCCGCCGCCAAGGTTTCCTCGGCCCGGAACACCGCCGCGTCCGCCTGCATCGTGCGCTGCATCTCCAGCCGCAGTTCCGCCGTCGGCACAGCACCCTTGGCATGGCGGAGGCCGTCGAACCGGGCCAGCGCCTTGTCAACTTCGGCGACATTCACCGGGGCATTCCGCGCCTTCGGATCGACAATCTCACCGGCCCGGATCGCCGCCGCGCGGCCAAAGACTACGAGGTCGATCAGCGAGTTCGACCCCAGCCGGTTCGCCCCATGAACGCTTGCACAACCCGCCTCGCCCACCGCCATCAGGCCGGGGAACACGGCATCCGGGCTTGCGGCGGTCGGGTTCAGCACCTCGCCCCAATAGTTCGTCGGCACCCCGCCCATGTTGTAATGCACCGTCGGCAGCACCGGGATCGGTTCCTTGGTCAGGTCCACCCCGGCGAAGATCCGGGCAGATTCCGAAATCCCCGGCAACCGCAGGTCCAGCGTTTCCTTGGGCAGGTGCGACAGGTTCAGGTGGATATGGTCGCCATGCGCCCCAACCCCGCGCCCCTCGCGGATTTCGATGGTCATGCAGCGGCTGACATAGTCACGCGGCGCAAGGTCCTTATAGTGCGGGGCATAGCGTTCCATGAACCGCTCCCCGGCCGAGTTGGTCAGATACCCGCCCTCGCCCCGCGCGCCTTCGGTGATCAGGCAGCCCGAGCCGTAGATGCCGGTCGGGTGGAACTGCACGAATTCCATATCCTGCAGCGGCAACCCGGCCCGCGCCACCATCCCGCCGCCGTCGCCGGTGCAGGTGTGGGCGCTTGTCGCGCTGAAATAGGCGCGGCCATAGCCGCCCGTCGCCAGCACCACCATCTTGGCGTTGAAGACATGGATCGTGCCGTCATCCAGCTTCCAGGCCACAACCCCGGTGCAGGCGCCGTCAGTGATGATCAGGTCAATCGCGAAATATTCGATGTAGAATTCCGCGTTGTTCTTCAGGCTTTGGCCATACAGCGTGTGCAGGATCGCATGCCCCGTCCGGTCGGCCGCCGCACAGGTGCGCTGCACCGGCGGGCCGTTGCCGAATTCGGTCGTATGGCCACCGAACGGGCGCTGATAGATCTTTCCCTCTTCGGTCCGCGAAAATGGCACCCCATAGTGTTCCAGCTCGTAAACCGCCTTCGGGGCCTCGCGCGCCAGATACTCCATCGCGTCGGTATCACCCAGCCAGTCCGACCCCTTGACGGTGTCATACATGTGCCACTGCCAGTGATCCGGCCCCATGTTGCCAAGGCTGGCCGCAATCCCGCCCTGCGCCGCCACCGTATGGCTGCGCGTCGGAAAAACCTTGGTCACGCAGGCCGTGCGCAATCCTTGTTCCGCCATGCCCAGCGTCGCCCGCAGACCCGCGCCACCCGCACCTACCACGACCACGTCATAGTCATGGACCTCATAGGGATATGCCGTCATTCCTTTGGGCCTTTCAAATCGCAAGCTTGATCAGGGCGTAAAGCCCCGCAGCAATGGTCAGATATGCGGCAGCATTCGCCACCATGATCAGCGCCGCCCGGGTGGCCCCGTGGGCGTAATCCTCGATGGCGGTCTGCGCGCCCTTGGCGAAATGGCGCATGCCGATCACAAGGAACAGCGCGGTCAGGATGGCCACGAACGGGTTGGCAAAGGTGGCTCGCACTTCGTCAAAGCTGCCGCCAATCGTCCGCGCCAATACGAAGACCAGGATGGGCACCAGCACCAGCAGCGCCCAGCCTGATGCTGTCATTGCCAAATGATGCTCAGTCCCAGCCCGGGCCGATCCCAGCCCCTCGGCGCGTTTGCGTGTCGTCAGATAGCGCATCTTTGCCCCCTTACCAGCTGGCCACAAGAATTGTGATCACAGTCAGAACAACCGACCCCACAACCATCGCCCAGCCCAGCTTTTCCGCCGTGGGACTGTCCATTCCCCGTCCTGCGTCAAAGATGAAATGCCGCACCCCGCCCAGCAAGTGATACCAGACCGCCCAGGCGCTGCCGACATAGACCAGCTTGCCCAGCCATGAGGTTACGACCCAATCAACACGGGCAAACCACTCCTCCGACACCGCTGCCGCCAGCAACCAGGCCACGGTCAACCCGATCCCGACCACCAGCGCCAAGCCGGTGATCCGCACCAGGATCGACGAGATCGAGGTCATCTGTGGCCGGTAATACGGCCCGATCATAAAGGGGGACAACGGGCGCTTTTGCTCTTTCGTCTCTGCCATTCAAGGCACTCCCTTTCGTGCGGGCCAGTCCTGCAGGTCAGTCCCGGCGCAATCCCGACTGTTACCCTGATAGCGCGATTTCTGCGGTTGTCACGCCCGAGAATGCCGCAGCTGCAAGATGTTGCCGCTATCGCGTCAAAATAGTTAGCGTTGTGATCACGACCCGAAAAATCGTGATCACAAAATAGACCCTATCCGCGATCACCCGCCGAACAAGGTCGAATCCCAGGTCAGGCTAAGACCCCAATAGCTGCCCGCATAGTCCGACCCATCATAATAGCGCAGGTCCGCTGCCGTTTCCGCGCCCAGAGTATAGGTCGCACCCAGATCCCATTCCTGTTCGTTCCCGGCGCTGTCAACCTCGTACGTGCCCCAGTTGGCCGACAGTTCCAGCGCATCCGTCACGGCATAGGCGCCGCCAAGATAAATGCTGCTCAGATCCGCTTCCGGGTCGTGATAGATGTCCAGCGTTCCCGACAGGGCATCGCCAAACGGCTTGCCCAGGCTCAGCAGATATTCCCCGCAGCAATTGCCGCCATCATTGGGGTAATAGTACCGAGTGTACGAAAAGTCGTAGCTAAGCCCCGAAGCCAGCTCGTTGCGATACCCCAGATACAGATCGTATTCGTCCAGAAGATCGTCACTGGCCGCCCGCCCCCAGATCCCGGCATAGATGCCGCCGAACTCGGCTTCGACATAGCCGGACAAATAGCTGTTCGTGCCCGTGCCCGGCCCATCTTCATCCTGGGTGAACTCAAGCTTGGCCCCGTCATAGACCGTCAATCCCTGCGCCAAACCCGGCCCCGCCAAAAGGACCAACCCGACCGCTGTTGCGATTTTTTTCATTTATGCCTCCACTGCCTCTGGTCGCATCATGGCACGGCGCGGCTGGAAATTGAATCCCCCGCGATAGTGCCCCTTTAAGGGCAGTGTCCGACTGGCTCAGACCGGCACCAGCGCCCAATAATCCAGGTCCAGCAGCACGTCGGGAAGATACTTCCCATCCGCCCCGCGCAACTGCCCCGCCTGCCCCCGCGTCGCCACCAACCGCAACCGCAGCGCGCCCACACTCGGCGCCCCGGTATCCGCCCGGTCCAGCACCTCGGACCAGGCCCGCACCGTATCGCCCGCAAAACACGGGTTCGCATGCGCGCCCCCGTTCAGCGCCACGATCATCTGCGCGTTGGCCAGCCCGTTGAACGACAGCGCCCGCGCCAGCGAAATCACATGCCCGCCATAGATCAGCCGCTTGCCATCCTCGCGTTGCGTGACGTCGAAATGCACCTTGGCGGTGTTCTGCCACAGCCGCGTCGCCAGCATATGCTCGGCCTCTTCAACCGTCACCGCATCGACGTGGTCGATCACCTCGCCGACCTGATAATCCCCCCAACGATGCGCCTCTCCCGCCAGCCCGAAATCATAGCGGGTAAAGTCCAGCCCCTCCGGCACCACCAGCGCCCCCGGCTCCACGACCGTCGCCAGAACCGGCACCGAGACCGGCACCACCACCTCGCGCCGCCGCTTTCGCACCATCACCCAGCGCACATATTCCAGCACAGTCTCGCCGCGCTGGTTCAACCCGCGCGTCCGTACCCAGACCACCCCGGTCGCGCCGCTGGAGGTTTCCTTCAACCCGATGACTTCGCTTTCCGACCGCAGTGTGTCGCCCGGCCAAACCGGCCTCAGCCACCGCCCCTCGGCATAGCCAAGGTTCGCCACCGCGTTCAGGCTGATGTCCGGCACCGTCTTGCCGAACACCGTATGAAACGCGATCAGATCATCCAAAGGCGACGCCGCCAGCCCCACGCCCTTGGCGAATTCGTCCGAGGAATACAAAGCCCCCCGCGCCGGATACAGCGCATGATAAAGCGCCCGCTCGCCATGCCCCACCGTCCGGGGCACCGCATGACGGATCACCTCGCCCAAGGTATAGTCCTCGAAAAACCGCCCCGGATTCGTCTTCATAGCTCGCCCAAATTCACGTCCGGGCCATAGTCCCCCGGCGCTTCCTTCACCACCGCCTGCCCACAGCGCATCACGCCATTGGCCGCATCAAACGCGTAAGTGGGCGAGCCATGCAGCGCCCACCCCTTGTTCAGGGCCGCCGTCACCTTGTGGCAGAAGGCAGCCGTGTCATCCGCACTCAGAAACCGGTACAGCTTCATCGCCGCTCCAAACCCCAGACAATTCGACTAAAATTGTCTTTCTCTTCCTGAAATATCCCACGGGGGTCCGGGTGTGTGAAACCCCCGGTTCCGCCCTCAGCCAAAGGGCCAGTACCCCATCCAGTTGTGCACCCAGACAATCGCCGCAAACACCGCCAGTGACGCGCCCGCATAGATCAGGTCATTGACAACCGGCCCCGCCGCGGGCGCCACCCATTCCCGCTGCATCCGGTTGATCATCACCATATCGACCACCGCCCAGACCAGAATCCCGCCAAACAGGATCACGCTGGCCAGGTCGCCGTTCACCAGCAAATGCGCCACGGCCCACAGGATGACCCCGGTCAGCATCGGATGCCGCAGCTTCGTCCGCATCACCCCGCGCGAAAACCCAAGGTTCAGAAGATAGACCGCGACCAGCATAAGCGTGTTGTTCACATGCACCATCGCCGCAGGCGGGCTCCACAGCATGTCCACATCCGCCGACCGATAGCCCTTGACCATCAGCCAGATCGCCAGAAACGACAGGACCGTCACGACAATCTTGCCGCCGTTGTCCCCCATCGAGGCCCGCAAACCCGGCGTGAAACGCTTCATCAGGTGCGAATAGGCCCAGATCAGGACCCCGGCGATCAACAGATACATGGTCTTCCCCTTATGTCATGGCGGCGATCTGCCGGGCTTTCGCCAGCATCGCCTCGGCCGTGACAATATGCAGGTTCTCGACGATCTTGCCATCCACGACGGCAACCCCTTCGCCACGCGCGCGCGCCTCGGCAAAGGCGGCGATCTGGCGGCGGGCAAGGTCCAGGTCTTCGGGCGATGGCGCAAAGACCTCGTTGGCAATCTCCAGCTGCGCCGGATGGATCAGAGTCTTGCCGTCAAAGCCCATGTCGCGGCCCTGTTCGCATTCGGCACGCAGGCCCGCCTCGTCCTTGAAGGCATTGAAGACGCCATCGACAATGACCTTGCGCTCGGCCTTCGCGGCCAACACCGCCGCGCCCAAGCCCGCCATCAGCGGCAACCGGTCCGCCCTGAACCGCGACCCCAGCTCCTTGGCCAGATCATTCGTCCCCATGACGATGCCCTGCAACCGGGAATGCGCCGCAATCGCGCCCGCGTTCAGGCAGCCCTTGGCCGTCTCCATCATCGCCCAAAGTGGAGCTTTCACCCGTGCCGCCACCGCATCCAGATCGGCCGTGGAATTCACCTTGGGCACCAGCACCGCATCGACGCCCGGATGATCGGCAAAAGCCGCCAGATCCTCGGCCCCCCAAGGCGTGTCCAGCCCGTTCACCCGCACGATCCGCGCCCGCGCGCCAAAATCGTCGCGCCGCAGCACCTCGGCCAGCAAATTCCGCGCCTTCGGCTTTTCCTCGGGCGAAACCGCGTCTTCCAGATCAAATATGATCGCATCCGCCGCCAGATCGCGCGCCTTTTCCATCGCCCGCTCTCGCGCGGCCGGAATATAGAGGACAGACCGATAGGGACGCGCCCCGCTCTGTGTCATCGACTCACCTCCGCGCAACATTCTTGCGCTTGAAAGCACGGATCAGACACAAACGGCAAGGGGAAATCTGCTGCATCGCAGCAATAGCTTCGAAAACCCGAACTGGCCCGACCCAGACCAAACCGCTCGTCTGCCCTTGGAACCAGCACTACATTGAGGCGGGCTTTCACTTCGTCGCCAACGGGGCCCGATTTGACGGCAGACAGATCGTCTCTGAAGCCTTCTTCCACAGCCACCGGACCGGCGACACGATCACCATCCGCAACTGGACCCGCGACCCGACCCTGACCGAGATTGAACCCGGCCACCGCGCCAACCAGACGCTGATCGGTGAAGTGGTCGCCACTATCGCCGCTGGCCTGACACTGCTTTTCGCCACGCTCGGCTGGCGCTGGGCCTCAGCCGCCCGCTGGATGGCCTGCAACGGCGTCGCGCAGGAGGTGACCGTCACCCGATTGGCCGGTTTGTGGAGCAACGTCGGCACCATGACGACCATCCTGACCGACCCCACCGGCCAACACCCCAGCCTGTGGGCAGGCGATCTCTGACCGACCGCGCCATTAACCACATCGCAGTGCCCACGGCGCAGCTTTCCCCGGTAACCCGGCAGAAAGGCCCACAAGATGAACCAGATGATGTTCGCCCTTTCCCTCGGCCTTGGTGGCATGTGGCTGGCCGCCAATATGGCCCGCGGCGAAACCCAATGCGACACCCGCGACCGCGTCGTCGCCTTCCTGGCCGAACGCTATGGCGAAACCCGCCGCTCGGTCGGCCTTGCGGGCGAAGGCGCGGTGATGGAGCTTTTTGCCGCCGACGACACCGGCACCTGGACGATCACTGTCACCCTGACGGACGGCCAGATGTGCCTCGTCGCCTCGGGTGCCGCCTATGAGGCGGTTACCGAAGACCTTCCCGCCAAAGGCACCCCGGCCTGACCCGCCGCTCATCCGTCCCTGCGGACCGTCTTCGCTGGAAAGCGACAAGCGCCCCCCAAACTCAGGGCCTGCACCGCTTGCAGGCCCGATAGCCCGCCGCCAGACACTCCTCCGCAGTCGCCCGAAAACTGACATTTCGGCGCAAAGGTGTCCGCGCCGGGCAGGTCACCGGCAAAAGATCCCGGTGGTCTTCACACAAACCAGCGCCTGCCCCGCAAACCGCCCATCCCGCGCCGCAAGACTTTCGTAAAGCACGTCCGCATCTGCCAGCATCCCGCACCTCCCCTTTGAGAAAGACCCTGCCACACCGCCGCGCCCCGATCACCCCCCGCGCACAGGAAACCGCAGCATCCGGGTCAGATCAGCCCCCTCGCGCCGTCCCAGATCAGCTTCAGCGAAATCAGCGCCAAGGCCCAAGTCACCAGCCGGAAGAACAGCCGCTCCGGCATCACCTTGACCAGCCGCACCCCGGCAAACACCGCCACCACAGCCGGAACCGCCAGCACCGCCGCCATCTTCAGGTTCGACAGGCTCAACTGTCCCAGCGCGTAATAGGGGACCAGCTTCACCGCATTGATCACCGCGAATGCAATCGTCGAAGTTCCCGCGAACACCGCCTTCGGCATCCCCAACGGCAGCGTGTAAACCTGATAGGGCGGCGCGCCCGCATGGCTGACGAAACTGGTGAACCCGGTCACCGTGCCCCAGAACAACCCCGGCGCGACCTCTGGCCGCTTCGGCTCCCCGCCCACCGGCCGCCGCAGGATCAGGTTCAGCGCGAAGGCCAGCCCGATCACCCCCACCAAAAGCGTGACCGCCGCCTCGGGCACCAGACTTGCCGTCGCCCAGCCGATCCCGATCCCCACCACCGCGCCGGGGACGATGATCGCCAGCACCCGGCGGTCGAAGGCATGGCGATAGGCGTAAAGCCCGAACATGTCCGACACGACATAGACCGGCAGCAGCATCCCCGCCGCCATCACCGGGCTCATCACCAGCGCCATCACCGGGACTGACAGCATCCCGACAATCGGCACCCCGCCCTTGCCCATGCCCACCAGCGCCGCCGCCAGCACCGCCAGACCCCAGAACCAGACCTCGTCCATCATGCCCCCATTTTGGCGTTACCGCTAAACCCTATCCTGCCCGCCCGAAAGCGGCAAAATTCCGCATACAATTGTATACCGAACCCGATTCCCCGTCTGGACAGAACCCGCAGAAGGGGCTACCCCTGCCCTCGATTCATCCACACAGGAGGCACCCATGGCCAGACCCAAGATCGCCCTCATCGGCGCCGGTCAGATCGGCGGCACGCTTGCGCATCTGCTTGCGCTCAAGGAACTGGGCGACGTCGTCCTGTTCGACATTGCCGAAGGCACCCCGCAGGGCAAGTCCTTGGACATCGCCCAATCCGGCCCGGTCGAAGGCTTTGACGCCTCGCTCACTGGCACCAACACCTATGCCGACCTCGCTGGCGCCGATGTCTGCATCGTCACCGCCGGTGTTCCCCGCAAACCGGGGATGAGCCGCGATGACCTTCTGGGCATCAACCTCAAGGTGATGAAATCGGTCGGCGAAGGCATCAAGGCCAACTGCCCGAACGCCTTCGTCATCTGCATCACCAACCCGCTGGATGCCATGGTCTGGGCGCTGCGTGAATTCTCGGGCCTGCCGCACAACAAGGTCGTCGGCATGGCAGGTGTCCTTGACAGCGCCCGCTTCCGCCACTTCCTCAGCCTCGAATTCAACGTCTCGATGAAGGACGTCACCGCCTTCGTCCTTGGCGGCCACGGCGACACGATGGTGCCTTCCGTCCGTTACTCCACCGTCGGCGGCATTCCCCTGCCCGACCTCGTGGCCATGGGCTGGACCACGCAAGAGCGCCTTGACCAGATCGTCCAGCGCACCCGCGACGGCGGGGCCGAGATTGTCGGCCTTTTGAAAACCGGCAGCGCCTTCTATGCCCCCGCCGCTTCTGCGGTCGAAATGGCCGAAGCCTACCTGAAAGACCAAAAGCGCCTGCTGCCCTGCGCCGCCCATGTGAAGGGCCAGTATGGCCTTGACGGCATCTATGTCGGCGTCCCGGTCATCGTCGGGGCCGGTGGGGTGGAACGAGTGGTCGAAGTCAAACTCGACGCCTCCGAACAGGCCATGCTCGACAAATCCATCGACGCCGTGAAGGGCCTTCTGACCGCCTGCAAAGGCATCGACCCCTCGCTGGCATGACACCGTAGGTCGGGGTTCACCCCGACTCTCCCTCAAGGGCGCGCCGCCAAAGCGCGCCCTTTTTCACGCGCTCTCACCCCTCCACCGCCAACCACGCCGCGATCACCTTGGGTAGATGCGCCGCCACTGCCTCAATGTTGCTCACGGTGATCAGGTCCCACTGCGCCGGAAGCAGCCACAGCGCCTCATAGGCTGACGGCACCATCCGCACTCCGTCCAGATCGGCGCAAAGGCTATAGTCCATCTGCCGTGACATCGCGCCCCAGCACCTGCCCGCAAAGCCGATGTTCAGGACCATCTTGCCGCGCGGCACTTCAGCCACCAGTTGCTCAAGATCGGAACTCACCTTCCGAACCTGCCCGCCAAACCGGGCCAGGAGCGCCGCCATCACCAACTTGCGCAACCGCGCAGGCGGGGCTGGAACCGCCGCCTCGAAACTTGGCACATGCGGTGCAGGCGGTCCCGCCGCTTCGCCCGAAAGCTGTTGCAGCCGGACAAACCCCGCAATCCCGTCCGGCTCTGCCGCCAATCGGGCAAGGGACTTCACGCCTTGAAACCGCAGGCCCAGTCGCGCCTGACCAGCCGCCTCTACCCGCGCGACCAAAGGCAGGCCCGCAACCATCTCGGCCCGCGCAGGTTGCGACAGTGGTTCTGCAGCCTCCGCCCCCACCAGCGCCGACAACTGATCGGCATAGGCAACCCGCTCCGCCCCGCTCAACCCATCCAGCGCCGCCAGCCGCCGCAAGACAAAGGTCGACGGGCACCCCCGCAAAAGCGGAAACCCGGCCTCCGCCTCGGCCCGCCGATGTGCCCGGGCAAGCCCTGTCTGATCCATGCGCCCCCCAACCCGTCACTCCCGCAGTTTCAGCCGAAATCCCACCGCAGAAGCAAGGCCCGACAGCAAAGCCCCTCGCGTCCCCACCCTTTCATCTTTGCCCAAATATCCTCGCCGAAGGCTCCCACGCCCACCCCAAAGCCTGCCGCCGAAAGCCGGGACTGGTTAACCATCACCTAACGCCCACAACTAACCCATTGATTTTCCTAATCCCAAAATTCTGTCCAGCGTGGACACCCACTCCCCCCTTGCCCCCGGCCCCCGGATCGGGCATCCCCATGGGCCAGCGAAATCCCGAAAAGGGGACCCCCATGGACTATTCGAAATCCGGCAACCCCAAGGGTGCCCATCACAACCCGCGCGGCCCCGACCACGCCCAGAAGGGCGCGCCGAAATCGGTCACCCCCCCGCGCGAGACGAAGGATCAGCTTCTCGCCCGGATGAAGGCCGCCGCCGCCCAAAAGAATCCGGGCAAGAGGGCCCCGCAAAGCTGAGGCTCCCCTCCCCCTACCTCGCCCCCGGCTTCTATGACGAGGCCATCGCCAAGGGCCGCCACCGCGACATCGTTGGCGGCCGCTGGGGGGAAACCGCCCGCGTCCAGATGGCCGCCCTTCAGGCCGAGGGGATGACCCCCGACGACCATCTTCTCGACATCGGCTGCGGATCGCTGCGGCTGGGTCACATGGCGGTGCCGTTCCTGAAACCCAGCCATTACTGGGGCACCGACGCCTCGCTGGCCCTGATGCGGCACGGGCGGCTGACGGAACTCCCGGACCCCGCAGCCCTACCCGAGGATCACCTGATCGAGGACGCCGTCTTCGCCTATCCCGGCATCCCCGACCGGATCACGCTGGCCATCGCTTTCGGGGTCTTCACCCACCTGCCCGCGCCGATGCTAGGGGCGGCCCTGCTGAACCTGCGCCGGTTCCCGAACCTGCGGGCCTGCCTGTTCACCGTCTTCCTTGCCCCCGAAGGCGCCGCCGCCACGCGCCAGCCCGACGGGGTCGTCACCCACCCCGACCGTCCCCCCTATCACCTGACAGAAAGCTTCGTCGAAGCCGCGATCCGCGCCGCCGGGTTCATCCCCGCCCGGAAACCCACACTTCTGCCGCGCGGTCAGGTCCTCTGGACCGCCTCGCCGCCCCAGATTCCATAAGTCTCGCGCATATAGTCGACACAGGCCCGGTTCGCTTCATGTCGACTTGCCCCCTCGATCACCGCCTTGAACAGCGGATGATGCAGCGAGGTGTCGACCACTTCCCTGACCGACCACAGGTCCTTGTCGGCCCAGATCGGAATTCCCTGCCGCGTCAGGCAGCCTGAAAGCCAGATGTCATCCACCGTCCAGACGACCGGCGGAATGTCGAAGGAGTCATCGTCAAAGAACTCAGGCCGGACCATGACCCCGCCATAGCCCTCGGCAATGTCGACATGGCCGGACTGATCGAACCGACGCACGGCAGCCTTCAGATCCTTGGTCCCCTTGCCCGGCAGCGGAACCGACCGCAACAACCGGCTTATCTGGACACGCAGTTGCAAGCGTGGGTCCGGGGCGAAGACGGCACGCGGCAACGGGTCATCGGCAAAGCTGTAGCCATACCGCTCTTTCAGACTGAAGCCCGCCCCGCAGATTGCCGCCCGCGGATGTGCGCGCCGCTGGGCAAGGCACTTCTGGACCCAGGTCTTGCCGAAAGTCCGGTCGTCATCGACATAGATCAGGTCGATATCCTGCCCGCGCCGCGCTTTTGCGGCAGGCAGGATCTTTGTCGCTGGCCCCAGATCCTCGTCGACACGGACGATGGTCACCCCCTCGGGCACTTCGGGCAAGCCGCCGCCCCATTGCGGAAACCGGCGATACGACCTTGGAATGTAAAGCTCGATCGCTTCCGGCCGCGATGTCTGGGCGCGCAAGGAGTTCAGCGCCGGTGCAATGCCGGCGAACCTTGGCGGAATTGTTGACAGGGTGATGATGTGACGCACGGGACCGCTTCTACGGGTTGGCCCTGATCAGGTAAAGGCCCCTGCCGGGTCAGGCCTTCCACACTTGCCCGATCAGGGACATTCGCCCAAGATGTTGCTCACCCTGAAGGAGATTTCCATGCGACACCTTGCTCTGGCCCTTGCGGTTGCAGCTTCGCCCGTTGCCGCCGAAACCCTGTCGGAAGAGATCGGCCGCGCGGGCATCGCCCCGACCGAGGCGCGCCTTGCCGCCCTTGCCGCGCCCACGAATGAAGAGTTGTTCGCGCTTGCCGGCCTGCGCTTCCTTGGCGGGGTCGAAGCCGCGCTGCAACTGCGCTGGCAGACCGGCGTTCAGGCCGACTGGTCGGAACTGCCGATCCTGCGCCTGCCAATCCCCGAAAACCCGAACGCCCGCCCCTTTGCCCCCGCCGATTTCACCGCCCTTGTCACCGGTCTTGACGCCGACATGGACGCCGCCCGTGCCGCGCTTGACCAGTTGGGCGACAAGCCCTTCGCGCTGGAAATCCGCATGGTCGACCTCTGGTTCGACATCAACGCCAACGGCACCCGCGATGGCGGCGAGGATATCGGCACCGTCACCGGCATGGCCCTTGGCGGGGGTCGAATGTTCGGCGTCGATGTACAGGACCCCATGGTCACTTTCGACACCGCCGATGCGGCCTGGCTGTCGGCCTACACGCATTTCCTGTCGGCCTTCAGCTCGGTCACGCTGGCCTATGATCCGGAACCCGCGATCCAGCGCGTGCTGGAAAGTTCCGCCGCGATGCATGCGCTGTGGGGGGAAACCCTGCCGTCGAATGCGATGGACATGATGTTCGGGCGTCAGGTCGACCGCGCCGCGATGGTGCTTTTCGCCCTGTCAAAGACGCCCGACAAGGCGCTGGCACAAGATGCCCATGATCACCTTCTGGCAATGATCACCGAAAACCGCCGCTTCTGGTCGATGGTCGCGCTAGAGACCGACAACACCAACGAATGGATCCCGAACGAACAGCAGGTTTCCGGCCTTGGGATATATATGCCCCCCGGCACGGCAGACCGGTGGCAGGCCGTTCTGGCCGATGCCGAAAAGGTCCTGAAAGGCGAAGCGCTGATCCCGCATTGGCGCTTTGGGGCCGAGGCCGGGATCAACGTGAAGAAGATGTTCGAAGACCCGCCCGCCGTCGACCTGATCACCTGGATTCAGGGCGAGGGGCTATTGCCCTATGCCGAGAAAGGCCCCCAGATCAGCCCCGCCGCCTGGCGCGACTTTGAAAGCCTGGTGCAGGGCGATTCCATGCTGTTTGCGGTGTTCCTGAACTGACCGGAGGGGAGCGGACCTCACCCGACCCGGCCTTTCATCTTTGCGCCAAATATCCCCGCCGGAGGCACCCGAGCCTCTGCGTGTTCTTCACAAGCAGAGGTGAGACAAAAAGTACGCGCCGCAAGGCGCTCATTTCAATAACCGCCCCAACCCGCGATCAGGTCCGGGGCAGATCCCTGATCACCGTTTCCAGCGTCGCGACCAGCTTGTCGGCGATCTCGTCCAGCTCGGCATCCGTCGCGTTGAACGGCGGGGCCAGGATCAGCGTATCGCCCGCCGCGCCATCGACATGCCCGCCCGAGGGATAGCAGATCAGCCCGCGGCGCAGGCTTTCGGCCCGGATGCGGCCATTGACGCCCAGGCTTGCATCGAACGGGGCCTTGGTTTCCGGGTCCGCCACCACTTCAACGCCGACGAAGAACCCGCGCCCCCGCACATCGCCAACCTGCGGCAGATGCGCCATCCGGGCGCGCAGATCGGCCTGCCAGCGCGGACCCTTGTCGCGGATGCGGGCCAGAAGTGCCTCTTCCTCGATGATCCGCTGCACGGCGACCCCTGCCGCGAGACAGGCGGTGTGGCCGGTATAGGTATGCCCGGTAAGCGGCCCGCCATGGCCCGCCTCCATCACATCCGCGATGTCCTGCGTATAGACCGCCGCGCCCAAAGGCAGATAGCCGCCGGACAGCGATTTCGCGACCGTGATGATATCCGCCGTGATCCCGTCCTCCTCGGACGCGCGCCAGACCCCGGTGCGCCCCGATCCGCACATCACCTCGTCGCAGATCACCAGAACGCCGTGACGGTGGCAAACCTCGGTCACCGCCTTGGCATAGCCTTCGGGCGCAGGCAGCGCGCCACCCGCAGCGCCCACGACCGGTTCAAAGATGAAGGCCGCCACGGTTTCCGGCCCAAGGCGCTGGATTTCCGCCTCCAGCTCTGCCGCCAGATGCGCGACCAGCCCTTCGCGGCTGACCCCCGCTGGCAGGCGATAGGCATTCGCCGCACTGACCCGGCCCACGATGGGCAAGGCCCCGGCAAAGGCGCGCTGGCGATCCTCGAACCCCGACAGGGCCGTCGCCATCATCGTATTGCCATGCCACGACCGTTTCCGGGCGATGAACTTGACGCGCTTCGGATCCCCACGGTCAAAATGGTATTGCAGCGCGATCTTCACCGCACTTTCCACCGCTTCCGATCCGCTGGTCGTATAGACCATGTCAGCCATGCCGGTGGCGTTACAGATGCGCTCGCTCATCTCCTCCAGCGGGTCGGTGGTGAACAGATAGCGGTAGCCGTAGGCCACCTTTTCCATCTGCTCGGCCACCGCGCGGTTCACCCGCGCATCGCCATGGCCAATCGAAAACACAGCCGGCCCACCCGAACCGTCGATGTACTGCTTGCCATCGGTGTCCCAAAGATAGACCCCGCGCCCATGACTGATCCGGGGCAAGGCAGCAGTGGCGATATCATTGGCGCTTGGACGCGGCATCGGGACCTCCTGTGTGCGGTGTGGAAGGCTTCGCAGCGCGGCAGCGGGAAGTCAACAACCCGCCCACCCAGCGAATCGGGGCGGGCTAGGGTGACATCGTTACCATGTGATCACACATTTCCGTCTAGTGATCACACATTTCCAAATCGTGATCACAAACTGCATTTTCTGCGCTTTTCCGGGCGTTAACGCGGATTTGCCGTTTGGCCCCTGCCCTTAAAGGTGCGACAAGACCCGCGACCAATCCGGCCTTAACCTGATCCAAGGGAACCCGCCTCATGAACATCCACGAATACCAGGCGAAAGAGCTTCTGCGCAGCTACGGCATCCCGGTTTCCGACGGTCGCGTCGTGCTGAAAGCCGAAGACGCCAAGACCGCCGCAGGCGAACTTGACGGCCCGCTTTGGGTGGTCAAAAGCCAGATCCACGCCGGGGGCCGCGGCAAGGGCCATTTCAAGGAACCCGAAGCCGGGGAAAAAGGCGGCGTCCGCCTGGCGCGGTCGGTCGGTGAGGCCGCCGAATTCGCCCGCCAGATGCTGGGCCGCACGCTGGTGACGATCCAGACCGGGCCGTCAGGCAAGCAGGTCAACCGGATCTACATCGAAGACGGCAGCGACATCGACCGCGAATTCTACCTGGCCTTCCTGATCGACCGGCAGACCAGCCGCATCTCGATCGTCGCATCAACCGAAGGCGGGATGAGCATCGAGGACGTCGCCCACGACACGCCCGAGAAGATCCACACCTTCACCATCGACCCCGCCACCGGGCTGCAGGATTTCCATGGCCGCCGCGTCGCCTTTGCGCTGGGCCTGTCCGGCGCGCAGGTCAAGCAATGCGTCGGGATCGTGAAGAACCTCTACCGGCTCTTCACCGAAAAAGACATGGACATGCTGGAGATCAACCCGTTCTGCGTGCTGAAGGACGGCTCTTTGAAACTCCTCGACGCCAAGATGGGCTTTGACGGCAACGCGATCTACCGCCATCCCGACATCGCTGCGCTCCGCGATGAGACCGAGGAAGACCCCAAGGAACTCGCCGCGTCCAAATTCGACCTGAACTACATCGCCTTGGATGGCGAGATCGGCTGCATGGTCAACGGCGCGGGCCTTGCAATGGCCACGATGGACATCATCAAGCTTTACGGGGCCGAGCCCGCGAACTTCCTCGACGTCGGCGGCGGTGCCACCAAGGAGAAGGTCACCGAGGCCTTCAAGATCATCACCTCCGACCCGCAGGTGAAGGGTATCCTCGTGAACATCTTCGGCGGCATCATGCGCTGCGACATCATCGCAGAGGGCGTGATCGCCGCGGTGAAAGAAGTCGGCCTGAAGGTCCCGCTGGTCGTCCGGCTTGAGGGGACGAACGTCGAACTTGGCAAGGACATCATCCGCAAATCCGGCCTGAACGTGATCGCGGCGGATGACCTGAAGGACGGGGCCGAGAAGATCGTGAAGGCGGTGCGGGGGTGATGCGAAGCCTTCTCGCCCTTCTGCTTGTCCTGCCCCTCCCGGCGCTGGCGCAGGATGCCGACCCTTCGAACCAGCTTCTCGAAGGTTATGTCGCTTGCGCGATGGGCGAAGGGCTGCCTGACAAGACGGTCACAGCATTGGGCCTGTACGGCTGGACGCATGAGGAAGACACCGTCAATCAGGTCGTCAACTTCCGGCCCGGAGTCGGCACCGACACCCAAGGCTACATGTCGCCGGAACCGGGCTACTGCCATGTGGAAAGCAATGTTCTGGGCACCGCCCGCGCGCTGGAGGTGTTGGGCTATATCTCTACTGGCGGGCCTTCCATCGTCTCGACCGAAACCAGCGATGACGGCTGTATCACGGTGATCCTGTCCAACGATGTCGCGGCGGTCATCACCTCTGCCGGGGCGGTTCCGGTCTGCACCTCCGACAAGACTTCCGCCATCCGCTTCTATTTTGGCGAGGACGAATGATGCCGCACCTGAAACCAGTCTCCCGGATCGCCGCCCTTATCCTCCTCACCCTCCCCGCCCATGCCGAGATGACCTTCAGCGCGGCTGACCTCCTCTCCGCCCCCGAAACCGCGCTTGGCGGGGCGATCATCGCCTGCGCCGAAGGGGCGGTCGATCCGGCCACGGCGGATGCGGCCTTTGCTGACGCGGGCTGGACCTCGACCGAGGGCGAGGGGGACGGCACCACCGCCTGGGAACAGGGCGACCTCTGGGCCATGTACTGGACCGAGCCCGGCTTTTGCATGGTCGCGGATGAGGCGATCGGCACTGACGAGATGGAAGCCACGCTTCTGGGCCGGACCGACACGCCCCCGACCATGGGCACGGACGAAGACGGCTGCACGACCTATGACCTTGGGCCGGTCATCGCGACACTGACCAGTTCCGGGAACGACCCGACCTGCACCTCTGACAGCGGGGCCGCTTTGCGGTTCATGCCGCCCAACTGACCAAACCGACGACCAGAAGACCAACGCAACCAGACAGGGAAGAAACAGATGAAAAGATTTGCACTTCTTGCCGCCTTTGCAGTCTCGACCCCCGCTTTCGCGCAGGATCAGGACCCGGTCTATCAGATGATCGACGGCATCGGCTTTTGCATGTTGGGGGAAGGCAAGGCCGACACCACCATCAAAGAGATGGGAATGTATGACTGGTCTGCCGCAGAAGATGCCGCAGCGGGCGTGACCAACCTGACCCCGGCCAGCGGGCCAACCTCGGGCGTCGTGTCCAATGACGTGGGCTATTGCCAGATTGAAAGCAGCGCCATCGGCACCGGCGATGCGGAAATGGCGTTTGATCTGTTCATGATGGGCGGCAATTCCGGCATCGAGGTGACCGAAGACGCCACCAACGCCGATGGTTGCATGCAGAAAACCCTGTCCAATGGCGCGGTGGCCACCCTGACCTCGGGCGGCGATGTCCCGACCTGCGACGGCGAAACAACCTCGGCCTGGCACTTCGAATTCGCCAGCGACTGACCCGATCCCCCGCAAGGGGGCGATGAAACCCACCCCCGAATAGGGGGATCTGAACCAAAGGGCGTGGGCCACCCACCCCCCAACCGACAGCGTGAAGGAGGCCCCGATGGCCGTACTCGTCAACAAAGCGACCAAAGTCATCTGCCAGGGCTTCACCGGCTCTCAGGGCACCTTCCACTCGGAACAGGCCATCGCCTATGGCACCCAGATGGTCGGCGGCGTGACCCCCGGCAAGGGCGGCACCGAACATCTGGGCCTGCCGGTCTTCGACAGCGTCCATGACGCGGTTGCCAAGACCGGGGCCACGGCCACCGCGATCTATGTCCCGCCGCCCTTCGCCGCGGACTCGATCCTTGAGGCGATCGACGCCGAAATCCCGCTGATCGTCTGCATCACCGAAGGCATTCCCGTGCTGGACATGATGCGGGTCAAGCGCGCCCTGATCAACTCGAAGTCGCGCCTGATCGGCCCGAACTGCCCCGGCGTGCTGACCCCCGACGAATGCAAGATCGGGATCATGCCGGGTTCGATCTTCTCCAAAGGCTCGGTCGGCGTCGTGTCGCGGTCGGGCACCCTGACCTATGAGGCCGTGAAGCAGACCACCGACGTCGGCCTTGGCCAATCCACCGCTGTCGGCATCGGCGGCGATCCGATCAAGGGCACCGAACACATCGACGTGCTCGAGATGTTCCTTGCCGACCCTGACACCCATTCGATCATCATGATCGGCGAGATTGGCGGCGCCGCCGAAGAAGACGCCGCCCAGTTCCTTGCCGACGAGAAGAAGCGCGGCCGCTGGAAGCCCACCGCCGGTTTCATCGCCGGCCGCACCGCCCCCCCCGGCCGCCGCATGGGCCACGCCGGGGCGATTGTAGCCGGAGGCAAGGGCGACGCGGAATCGAAGATCCAGGCGATGCTCAGCGCCGGGATCGTGGTCGCCGACAGCCCGGCGGGTTTGGGTGAGGCAGTGCTGAAGGCGATCAAGGGCTGATCATGGGAACGCGGGAAACAGCGCTTTCAAGCGATGTTTCCCATCCCACCCGGACGCTTGATCCATGACATTGACGATCCGCAACCACCAACCGCCTTAACCCCCTGATCCCCATGCCCATCTTCCGCATCAACACCCAGCTTCACTACTTCGCCCACGTGCCGAAATGCGGCGGTACGGCGGTTGAGGGGTATTTGACGGCCCGCTTCGGCCCGCTTGGACTTTTCGAACAGAACCGCCACCTGATCCCTCTGGATCGGCGGTGGAGCCGTACTGCGACCGAACATCTTTCGGTGGACGAGCTTAAAAACGTGATCCCGGCGGACTGGCTGGCGTCAAGCTTCGCGGTCGTGCGGCATCCCGTGCGGCGGCTGATCAGCGCGTTCTTCTTTTCCCGCGACATGACCCGGCACACCGCCCTTGGGGCCGATTTCAACGCCTGGGCGCTGGAGCAGCTTCAGAAGGTCCCGACCCAGCCTTTTCTTCTGGAAGGCCACCTGCGCCCGCAGTCGGAACTGGTCCCCCAAACGGCGCGCATCTTCCGGCTGGAAGACGGGCTTGAACCGATCGTGCCCTATCTCGACGGCCTTGCCGGAAACACCGAAGGCCCGCGCGAAATCGCGCCGCGCAATGTCGGCAAGTGGCGCAATGACGAAGCCGAACCCGTGCCAAGCGACGCCGTGCTTGCCCTGATCGCCAAGGTCTATGCCAACGACTTTGCCCGGTTCGGCTATGACGCCCCGACCTCAGCCACCGCAGCCGCAGCCCTGCCCGACCTGCCCTCGCTGGCCGCGACCGGCAAGCCACCTGCGGCGGGGCGCCGTCCGCTGATGAACCGCATCTACCGCCATCTCATGGCAAAGGCCGAGCGGAAATGACGCCAGCCAGCCCCCGACACACCACGTTTTCACCCATTCCGGGCACCGCCAAAAGGAGGTTCCATCATGACTGAACAATCCCCGACTGCTGCCTTCACCGCTTCGTCCTTCCTTGACGGTGCCAACGCCGACTATGTCGACCAGCTGGCCGCGCGCCACGCCGCCGACCCCAACAGCGTCGATCCGCAATGGGCTGAATTCTTTCGCGCGATGGGCGACAGCGAACTGGACGCCAAGCGCGCCGCGCAGGGGCCAAGCTGGGCCCGGACCGACTGGCCGCCGCAGCCGGTGGATGACCTGACCGCCGCGCTGACCGGCGAATGGGCTGCGCCGCCCGCCAAGGAAGCCAAGGCCGCTGGCCAGAAGATCGCCGCCAAGGCAGCCGAAGCCGGTGTCGCCGTGACCCAGGACCAGATCCAGCGCGCCGTGGTCGACAGCATCCGCGCCCTGATGATCATCCGCGCCTACCGGATCCGGGGCCACTTGGCCGCCGACCTTGACCCGCTGGGCATGGCCGAAAAGAAGGATCAGGCCGAGCTTGACCCCGCCTCGTACGGGTTCACCGAAGCCGACCTTGACCGACCGATCTTCATCGACAACGTGCTGGGGCTTGAAACCGCCTCGATGCGGCAGATCATCGACATCCTGAAGCGCACCTATTGCGGCACTTTTGCCCTGCAATACATGCACATTTCCGACCCGGTTCAGGCGTCCTGGCTGAAAGAGCGGATCGAAGGCTATGGCAAGGAAATCCAGTTCACCCGCGAAGGCCGCCGCGCGATCCTGAACAAGCTGGTCGAGGCTGAGGGATATGAAAAGTTCCTCCATGTCAAATACATGGGGACCAAGCGTTTCGGCCTTGATGGCGGCGAGGCCCTGATCCCCGCGATGGAGGCGATCATCAAGCGCGGTGGCGCGCTTGGCGTCAAGGACATCATCATCGGGATGCCGCACCGGGGACGTTTGTCGGTTCTGGCCAACGTGCTGCAAAAACCCTACCGCGCGATCTTCCACGAATTCCAGGGCGGTTCCTACAAGCCCGAAGACGTGGATGGCTCGGGCGACGTGAAATACCACCTTGGCGCGTCTTCCGACCGGGAATTTGACGGCAACAAGGTCCACCTGTCCCTGACCGCGAACCCCTCGCACCTTGAAGCCGTCAATCCGGTGGTGCTGGGCAAGGTCCGCGCCAAGCAGGACCAACTGGCCGATACCGCCGAACGCATCGCCAGCCTGCCAATCCTTCTGCACGGCGACGCGGCTTTTGCGGGCCAGGGCGTCGTGGCCGAATGTCTGCAACTGTCGGGCATCAAGGGCCACCGCACCGGCGGCTGCATCCACATCATCGTCAACAACCAGATCGGCTTTACCACGGCCCCCGCTTTCAGCCGCACCTCGCCCTATCCGACCGACATCGCCCTGATGGTCGAAGCACCGATTTTCCACGTCAACGGCGACGACCCCGAAGCTGTGGTCCACGCCGCCAAGGTCGCGACCGAATTCCGCCAGAAGTTCCACAAGGACGTGGTGCTCGACATCTTCTGCTACCGCCGCTTCGGTCACAACGAAGGCGACGAGCCGATGTTCACCAACCCGGCGATGTACAACCGCATCCGCAAGCAGAAGACCACTCTTCAGCTTTACACCGAGCGTCTGGTCAAGGATGGCCTGATTCCCGAAGGCGAGATCGAGGATATGAAGGCCGCCTTCCAGGCCCGGTTGAATGAGGAATTCGAGGCTGGCAAAGCCTTCCTGCCGAACAAGGCCGACTGGCTGGATGGCCGCTGGAAGAACCTGGAAACCAAGGACCTGAACAACTATCAGCGCGGCGAAACCTGGATCAAGGCCGAGACCCTGGCCGAGGTTGGCGCCGCCCTGACCCGCGTTCCCGAAGGTTTCGAAATCCACAAGACCGTCGCCCGCCAGCTTGACGCCAAGCGCGAAATGTTCGCCAAGGGCCAGGGCTTCGACTGGGCGACCGCCGAGGCTTTGGCTTTCGGCTCGCTGCAGACCGAAGGCTTTGCGGTCCGGCTGTCCGGCCAGGACTGCACCCGCGGCACCTTCTCGCAGCGACATTCCGGCTGGGTCGATCAGGTGACCGAAGAACGCCACTACCCCCTGAACCACATCCGCCCCGGCCAGGCGCGGTATGAGGTGATCGATTCCATGCTGTCGGAATACGCGGTGCTTGGCTTCGAATACGGCTACTCGCTTGCCGAACCCAACGCGCTGACCCTGTGGGAAGCCCAGTTCGGCGACTTCGCCAACGGCGCGCAGATCATGTTCGACCAGTTCGTGAACTCGGGCGAAAGCAAATGGCTGCGGATGTCGGGCCTTGTCGTCCTTCTGCCGCACGGCTTTGAAGGCCAGGGCCCCGAACACTCCTCCGCCCGCCTGGAACGTTTCCTTCAGCTTAGCGCCGAGGATAACTGGATCGTCGCAAACTGCACGACGCCCGCGAACTACTTCCACATCCTGCGCCGCCAGTTGCACCGGACCTACCGCAAACCCCTGATCATGATGACGCCGAAGTCGCTCCTGCGGCATCCGATGGCGATCTCCCGCGCGGAAGACTTCACCGACGGCTCGACCTTCCACCGCGTCCTCTGGGACGACGCGCAGAAGGGCAACTCGACGCAGAAGCTGAAGGCCGACGACAAGATCAAGCGCGTCGTCCTCTGCTCGGGCAAGGTCTACTACGACCTTCTGGCCGAACGCGATGCGCAAGCGATGGACGACACCTATCTTCTGCGCATCGAACAGTTGTACCCGGCCCCGACGATCTCTCTGACTCAGGAACTCGGCCGCTTCCCGAAAGCCGATTTCGTCTGGTGCCAGGAAGAACCCAAGAACCAGGGCGCCTGGTCCTTCATCGAGCCGGAAATCGAGACGATCCTGACCAAGGTCCGGGGCAAGCCCACGCGCATGTCCTATGCCGGTCGTGTCGCCAGCGCGTCGCCCGCCACGGGCCTCGCCTCCCGCCACAAATACGAACAGCAACAACTTGTCGCCCAGGCCCTTGGCCTGAACTGACCCCGGAACCGGAGAAGAAAAATGACTGACGTTATGGTACCCGCCCTTGGCGAATCCGTGTCCGAGGCAACCGTATCGACCTGGTTCAAGAAACCGGGCGACGTGGTGAAACTGGACGAAATGCTGTGCGAACTGGAAACCGACAAGGTCTCGGTCGAGGTTCCCAGCCCCGTCGCCGGTGTGCTGGCCGAAATCCTTGCCCCGGAAGGCGCAACTGTGGCTGCGAATGCCCGCCTTGCTATCGTGACCGAAGGGGCCACCGCTGCCGCCCCCGCCGCCAAACCGGTCGAGGCTGCGCCCACCCCGGTTGCCGCGCCCGCCAAGGCCACCGAAGACGCCCCCAGCGCGAAAAAGGCCATGGCCGAGGCCAACCTCTCCCCCGATCAGGTGCAGGGCACGGGCCGTGATGGCCGCATCATGAAGGAAGACGTCGCCCGCACGGTCGCCGGTGCCGCAGGTGCCGCCGCTGCGGCGGCTGCCCCCGCGCCAGCCCCCGCCGCCATGCCCCGCGCCCCGATCCCGGCCGAAGACGCCGCGCGCGAAGAACGCGTCAAGATGACCCGCCTCCGCGCGACCATCGCCCGCCGCCTGAAAGACGCGCAGAACACCGCCGCGATGCTGACGACCTACAACGAGGTCGACATGTCCGGCATCATGGCCTTGCGCAACGAATACAAGGACGCCTTTGAAAAGAAGCACGGCGTCAAACTTGGCTTCATGTCCTTCTTCGTCAAGGCCTGCACCCACGCCCTGAAAGAGGTGCCGGAGGTCAACGCCGAGATTGACGGCCAGGACGTGGTCTACAAGAACTACGTCCACATGGGCGTCGCCGTCGGCACCCCCTCGGGCCTTGTGGTCCCCGTGGTCCGCGATGCCGACCAGATGGGCTTTGCCGCCATCGAGAAAAAGATCGCCGAACTCGGCCTCCGCGCCCGCGACGGCAAGCTGAGCATGGCCGAGATGCAGGGCGGCTCCTTCACCATCTCGAACGGCGGCGTCTACGGCAGCCTGATGAGTTCCCCCATCCTGAACCCCCCGCAGTCCGGCATCCTTGGCATGCACAAGATCCAGGACCGCCCGGTTGTCGTCGCAGGCCAGATCGTCATCCGCCCGATGATGTATCTGGCGCTCAGCTACGATCACCGGATCGTGGACGGCAAAGGCGCGGTGACGTTCCTGGTGCGGGTCAAAGAGGCGCTGGAGGACCCGCGTCGACTGTTGATGGATTTGTGAGGGGAGTCGGGGCACGCCCCGCCCTACGGTGATGCGTAGGGCGGGGAGTGCCCCGCCAAATAACAGGACAGGGAACGTCAATGGACCTCAAGGATTTCATAAAAGAAACAGTAAAGGCGATCACATCCGCCACACACGAACTACAATCAGAACTCGCTGCGACAGGAGCCATCGTAAATCCGCCAACTACGTCTGGAAGCAGTGATACCTTTGAAGTCAGTGGCACTCTTCACACAATGCGCAGGGTGCAGAACATTGAATTTGATCTCGCGCTAACGACATCTTCATCAACATCAGGCGGCGGGAAGGCCGGAGTGAAAGTCTTTGTTGTTGAAGCTTCGGCTGGTGCATCCCAAACTCGGACGAATGAAGAAGTGAGCCGAGTAAAATTTTCAGTTCCACTCGCATTGCCACCGAGCGATCAGGAAGCCGCCAATCGTCAGGCGGATCAAGACTCAAAAGCTAGGCTGGAAGCGACGTTTACCCCTCGGCAGGGGCCCGGAGCAAACCGTAGATAAGCCACCCCGGACCCCCACATGACCAACCACCTTCTCCCCACCCCTGCGACAAGCGCCTCCCCTCAACCCCGAGGGAAGGGGCCGGGCATGGCTGGCCTCGCCCTAACTCTGACCCTCCTCGCCACTCCCACCCTCGGCCAGGTCATCCCCACCGGCACCCCCGCCGCCGATATCCTCCTGTCGCAAGCCATCGCCGACCAGCGCCTGTTCCTGACCTGCTCCTCTCTTGAACCCGACACCCACACGTTCCTCCTCCAGGCGTGGGAACGTGACGTGGCCAAGGCCGTCGACATCCTCACTGCCGCCAAAGTCGCGCCCGAGGCGATCACCGCCTTCACCACCGCCGCCGCATTGGAAAACCTCCTCCCCGCCCCCGACACGCCCTTTGAGGACCTGCAGAAATTCTGCGCGACCGATCCCAAATGGCTGACCCGGGCGATGCAGCTTGACACGGTCCGTCTGGCCGAAGACTTGCCAAAGGTGCTCCCATGACCCCCGAACTCACCGCCCTTGCCCTGTCGGGCCTTCTCCAGATGGCGCAAATGGTCCTGTTCGCCACGCCTGCCAACCTTGAACTCGGCGTGGCCTACACCTCCGGCCCGCGCGACACGGCCCCACCGCGCCCGATGTCCAGAACCACCGCCCGCCTGCAGCGCGCGATGAACAACCACTTCGAGGGGCTGATCCTCTTCACCCTCGCCGTCACCGTCGTCACCCTCAGCAACCAGTCCAGCACCGTCACCCAATATGCCGCCTGGGCCTACCTTGCCGCCCGCATCGCCTATGTCCCCGCCTACGCCCTTGGCCTGCGCCCTTGGCGTTCGGCAATCTGGAGCGTAGGTTTCTTCGCAACCCTGACCCTCTTGCTCGCCGCCCTGATCTGAATTCCTTAAAGTCCTGCGGAAGACGCGCAGGAAGAAAAAAGGAAGACGGAAGGAAGACGGAAAGAAGACAGCCGAAACCGGCCGAAACCAAGGAAGTTAACTATGGCAGACTTTGACACGATCATCCTCGGCGCCGGCCCCGGCGGCTATGTCGCCGCCATCCGCGCAGCCCAACTTGGCCAGAAAGTCGCCGTCGTCGAGGGGCGCGAGACTTTGGGCGGCACCTGCCTGAACGTCGGCTGCATCCCGTCAAAGGCCATGCTGCACGCAACCCACATGCTGCACGAAACCCATGAAAACTTTGAGAAAATGGGTCTGATGGGCGCGGCACCGACCGTCGATTGGGCCAAGATGCAGGCCTACAAGGACGACGTGGTTTCCGGCAACACCAAGGGTATCGAATTCCTGTTCAAGAAGAACAAGGTCACCTGGCTCAAAGGCTGGGGCAGCATCCCCGCCGCCGGTCAAGTCAAGGTCGGCGACGACATCCACACCGCGAAAAACATAGTGATTGCAACGGGTTCCGAGGCATCGACCCTGCCGGGCATCACGGTTGACGAGAAGGTCGTGGTGACCTCCACCGGCGCCCTGACCCTTGCCAACCCGCCGAAGACCATGGTCGTGATCGGCGCAGGCGTGATCGGTCTTGAAATGGGTTCCGTCTACGCCCGGCTTGGCACGCAGGTCACAGTGGTCGAATACCTTGACGCGATCACCCCCGGCATGGATGCCGAGGTCGCCAAGACCTTCCAGCGCATCCTTTCAAAACAAGGACTTAAGTTCGTTCTGGGCGCGGCGGTGCAGTCTGTCACCAAGACCAAGACCGGCGCAACCGTAGCGTGGAAGCTGAAGAAGAACGACAAGGAAGACAGCCTTGAGGCCGATGTCGTCCTCGTCGCCACGGGGCGCAAACCCTTTACCACGGGCCTGGGGCTTGAGGCTTTGGGGGTCGAGATGGGCCCGCGCGGCACCGTGAAGACCGACGCGCATTTCATGACCAATATCAAGGGCATATACGCCATCGGCGACGCAATCGCGGGCCCGATGCTGGCCCACAAGGCCGAAGACGAAGGCATGGCCGTGGCGGAAATTCTGGCGGGAAACCATGGCCATGTGAACTATGGCGTGATCCCCGGCGTGATCTACACCGCGCCGGAAGTCGCCAACGTAGGCCAGACCGAGGAACAGTTGAAAGCCGAAGGCCGCGCCTACAAGGTCGGCAAGTTCCCCTTCATGGGCAACGCCCGCGCCAAGGCGATCTTTCAGGCCGAAGGCTTCGTCAAGCTCTTGGCCGACAAGGATACCGACCGCATCCTTGGCTGCCACATCATCGGGCCGGGCGCGGGCGACCTGATCCACGAAATCTGCGTCGCGATGGAATTCGGGGCCTCGGCGCAGGACCTGGCGCTGACCTGCCACGCCCACCCGACCTACAGCGAAGCCGTGCGTGAGGCGGCACTGGCCTGCGGCGACGGCGCGATCCACGCCTGAACCGCCCCTCATCAAGCCTGACGGCTTTCTTCGGTTTCTGTCCCCGAAGATCACCGTCAGGCTGGATGGGTGCCAAGACAAGCGAAGAAGGCCGTCAGGCTTGATAAGCGGCCCTTAGTGCCCCGGGCGAATGAACGTCCCGTTCCGCAGCTCGGCAAATGCCTGCCGCAGTTCGGCTTCGGTGTTCATCACGATCGGCCCGGCCCAAGCGACCGGCTCTTCGATCGGCGCGCCGGAAATCAGCAGGAAACGCACTCCTTCCGGCCCGGCTGTCACCGTGACCTCGTCACCCGCCCCGAACCGCACAAGCGTCCGGTTGCCGGAGAGGTCGCGAATGTTGACCTCACGCCCCTTGACTTCCTTCTCCAACAGCACGCCTTCCGGCCGTGCCGCATCACGAAAGTTCCCTGCACCTTCAAAGACATAAGCAAAGGCCCGCCGGCGGGTGTCGATCTTGAACGACTTCCGCTTACCGGCTGGCACGAAGATGTCCAGATACTGCGGATCGGCGGCAATGCCATCGACCGGGCTTTTCACCCCGCGATAGTCGCCGATCACCACCCGGATCGAAGTGCCGTCATCCTCATGCCGCTCGGGCAGTGCCTCGGACGGCATGTCCTGATAGCGCGGCGCGGTCATCTTCAGCGCCTTCGGCAGGTTGCCCCAAAGCTGGAATCCGTGCATCCGGCCCAACTTGTCGCCCTTGGGCATTTCCTGATGCAGAATGCCCCGCCCTGCGGTCATCAGTTGCAACGACCCCGGCCCCAAGGTTCCCTTGTTGCCAAGGCTGTCGCCGTGTTCGACGGTGCCTGCCAGCACATAGGTGATCGTCTCGATCCCCCGGTGCGGGTGCCAAGGGAACCCCGCCGAGTAGTCGCGCGGATGGTCGCCCCGGAAGTCGTCGAACATCAGGAACGGGTCCAATTCCGACGGGTCGCGAAAGCCAAAGGCGCGGTGCAGATGGACGCCAGCACCTTCGATATGCGGCTCGGCGCGGCGGGTTTCGATCACGGGGCGGATGGACATGGTCTGTCTCCTGATTTCGCTGGACAGAAGATGGGGCCAAGCGGCACCCTCGCCAAGGCACAAATCCACAAACCTACTGTGCGCTGATGCACCCTTATAACGCAGACCTCGACAATTTGACTAAAATTGCGCTTCCTCTTGGCCCAAATACTCACCTTCCGGAACGCCGGTCCTCCAGAGCCAAGGTGTAAAGAAAGACTGAACGCCCACAGCCAACCCCTTGATATCCCTGACCCGGAAAAACAGTCCACCGTGGACACTACCCCGTCAGATGCCGCAGCCCCTGGGTCACGTCGGTCCGGACTGCGAGCCGCAGCCCCGGCTCATCGCCGGCTTTCAGGGCGGCCAGGATCATCCGGTGGTGCTGGGTCGGCTCGCGCCGTTTCAGCCGCGCATAGACCGCCCGCATCGTTGGACCCAGTTGCAGCCAGACGGTCTCACACATGGCCAGCATGGCCGGGGTCTGGGCGCGCAGGTACAGGGTCCGGTGGAATTCAAGGTTGGTGCGGACATAGGTGACCGCATCCCCCTTCAACGCGGCCTCCATGTTCGCCTGATTGATCGCCGTCAACCGCTCGATCAGAGCGAAATGGGCGCGGGGAAGGGCGCGGGCGGCCATCTCGGGTTCCAGCAAAGCCCGGATCGCGGCCAGTTCCTCGATCCGTTCCGGCGTCAGTTCGGGCGTCGAAATCCGGCCCGAGGAGGACAGCGTCAGCGCCCCTTCGGCGACCAGCCGCCGCACCGCCTCACGCGCGGGGGTCATCGAGACGCCATAGGTCTTGCCCAAGCCCCGCAGGGTCAGCGACTGGCCAGGGTCCAGCTCGCCATGCATGACCTGCTGGCGCAAGCTGCGATACAGCCGTTCATGGGCCGAGGCATTGGGGTCGGGGGGGCGCGGGGTCAGCATGGGGGGCAAGGAAGCACCCGCAAGGCCCGTGGGTCAATCCTGAAAGCGCAACCGGTGCAACGCGCCGCCCTGATCGTGCAGCCAGGACCGATGCCCCTGCCAGTCAGGGCAGATCCGGCTGACGACGGCCCAATAGGCGGGGGAGTGGTTCAGTTCGACCAGATGCGCCACCTCATGCGCGGCGACATAGTCCAGCACCGCAGGCGGGGCCATGATCAGCCGCCAGGAATACATCAGCCGCCCCTCGGGCGAACACGAGCCCCAGCGGGACCGGGTATCGCGCAGGGCAAGGCTGGAAAAGCTGCGGCCAACCATCCCCGCATAATGGGTCGAGGCGCGCGCCAGCCGGTCACGGGCCAGCACCTTCAGCCAGGCCGAGACCCTTGCCCCAGCGGCCAGGGGATCACCGGGAATCAGAAGCTGGTCACCTTCTACCCGGATGCTGCGGCCGGTTCCCGGCATCAGCAAAAGTTCGCGACCTTCCACCGGCAGTCGGGTGCCGATCATGACCGGCTGACGGTCCGATTCCGGCATGGTGGCCAGGGTCTGCCGCAGCCAGGCCTCGTGCCCGCGCAGAAAGGCCAGCGCCTCGCCTTCGCGGGCGCGCAGCGGCATCGACAGCGTCACCTTGCCGTCCAAGCGCGAAACACGAAGCGAGAATCGCCGCGCCCTTGCGGACCGTTTCAGATGCACGTCGACCGGTGGAGACCCGGGAAGAACCGGCATGAAGACCCCTTGAAACCTGATGCGACCATAGCCAGTTCCACGGGCATCGAAAAGGCTTTGACACTCGCCCGCGCCTGTGGCAAGCGACCACTTTCCGTTACCCACCACCCAAAGGGATGACCATGCCCAAAGCAGAATGGGGCACGAAGCGCATCTGCCCGACGACCGGCAAGCGCTTTTAC
>CAUJIP010000129.1 GCA_963205235.1 Pseudomonadota bacterium | reverse complement strand
CCGCTGGTGTCGCAATCCAGCCGGTGGACGGTCAGCGCATCCCAGCGGGCGGCTTGCAGGCGGGTGATCAGGCAATCCTGCCGCCCCTCCAGCTTGCCCGGAACGGTCAGAAGGCCAGCGGGTTTGTTGACGACCAGAATGCTGGCGTCTTCGTAAAGGATATCCAGCGGGGTATCCGGCGGATCATAGGCGAAATCCGCGATCAGGGAGGGTTCAGACAATGCGGTGGCCTGCCTGGGTCAACCTTTCGCGCAGATGGCGGATATGGGCGGGGCCAACCTCGCAACAGCCGCCGATCAGCGTGGCCCCCTGCGCGACCCAGCCAAGGGCGAAGTCGGCATAGCGTTCGGGGGAAAGGTCGTGGCGGGCGCAATAATCCGGGACGCTGGTGCCGTGGGTGTGCGGCGTGATCTCCGAAAACCCGTTGGCATAGGCGCCGAAGGGCAGGCCGAGTGGTTTCAGGGCGTTGAGGGCCGCCGACATCGCCTCGGGCATCGAGCAGTTGGCAAGCACGGCGTCGGCGGGGGTTTCGGCCAGAACCTTGGCCAGATCGGCAACCGGTTCACCCGAACGGAGTTTGGTGCCATCGCGGTCCTGGACGGAGACGGAGAGCCAGACCGGGCGGTCGGTGGTCCGCGCGCCTTTCAAGGCACCTCGGGCGAGGTCGAGGGACGAGATCGTCTCGATCAGGATCACATCGACATGGGCGGCAAGGATGCGGGCCTTTTCGGCGTAAAGCGCGGTGGAGACCTCGACCGGTGGGGTCAGGTCGGGGCGATAGCTTTCGCCCAAGGGGCCCATGGACCCGGCGATAAGGCCGCGACCGGCGGCGGCGCGGGCCTCATGCGCCTCGGACAAGGCACGCAGGTGGAGGGCGTGGTAGAGGGTGTCGAGGCCATGCGGGATCAGCCGGTCGTGCAGGATGTTGTAGGTGTTGGTGGTGGCAAGGCTGGCCCCGGCGGCGAAGTAATCTTCGTGGATCGCGCGGACGAGGCCGGGGTGGTCGATCATCACCCGTGTCGCCCACAGGGGGCCGGGGTCGCTGCCCGCGCGGGCGATCAGTTCCTGGCCCATGCCGCCGTCAAGAAGGGTGATGTCCGCCATTTTCATACTCCAATTTCCGGGGGGACATTCCGACGGGTGATGGGGAAGATCAAGAGAGGTCGTTTGACCTTTGGCCGGGTGGCGGGCAGGCTGGCGGGAACGGAGGTGCGCGATGGATTACGACACAGTCTCGGGGCCGGAACTTGGCCATGGCCTGCGGGCGATCTCGATCAATCTTTTGTGCCGTGATGTGGCGGCAGAGGTGGCGTTCCTGACAGCGGTGTTCGGGATGACGGCGCATCAGGCTGGCAAGGATTTCGCCATCCTTCAGCATGCGGGGCAGGTCTTGCAGCTGCATTCGGACGGGGCGTTTTCGGGCCATCCGTTGATCGGGCTTTTGCCCGAGGCTGGGGCACGGGGGGCAGGGGTGGAAATCCGGCTGCATGAGGCGGACCCGGATCTGGCGGCGACACTTGCGGAAGGCGCGGGTGGGATGGTGCTGCAGGCCCCGACAGACAAGAAGGGCCACGCCCTGCGCGAGGCGGTGATCCTGTCACCGGCGGGCTATGCTTTCGTGCCGAGCTGGAGGATTTGAGGGTCTGGCGTTGCGCTGGTTGAAGGGGCGGACCGGGGGGCCCACCCCCCGGGACCCCCGGGGATATTTGGGGAAGAGAAAGCGCAATTTGAGTTAAATTGTTCAGATCGCGTCGCGGAAGACTTCGGCCAGCAGGGGGACGAGCCAGTCCTCGTCTGCCTTGGTGAAGGCGGCGGGGGTGTCGCTGTCGAGGTCTAGTACGCCCAGAAGATCGCCCTTGCCGTTCCAGACTGGGAGGACGAGTTCCGAGCGGGTCGAGGAGGCGCAGGCGATGTGGTCGGGGACGGCGTCGACATCGGGGACGTTCTGGATTTCTCCGGTGCGGGCGCAGGCGCCGCAGACGCCCCGACTGAAAGGGATGACAAGGCAGCCGTGGCCGCCCTGATAGGGGCCGATCTTCAGCATCTGGGGGCCGGTGACGCGGTAGAAGCCGGTCCAGTCGGCGAAGGGGTGGGCGTGGTGTATTTCGCAGACCACCGTGGCCATAAGGGCGACGGTGTCGGTTTCGCCATGCGTCAGGGCGTGGATCGCGGCGGTGATTGCGGGGCGATCCAATTCGGGGGCGATTTCAGTAGCCAAGGGCGCAGCCGTCCTTTCTGGGGTCAGAGCCGCCGATCAGGACGTCACCGTCCAGAATGATCGCCTGCGCGCCGCCAAGGGGGATATGGGGGATGACGACCTTGTGGCCCATCGCCGCCAGTTCGGCGCGGGTCTGGTCGGTGTAACCGCGTTCAACCTCCATCCCCTCGGGGCTGGAAAAGCTGCGCGGGGCGTCGATGGCGGGCTGCAGGTCCATGCCATAATCCACGAGGTTCGTCACAAGGCGGGTATGGCCGCAGGGCTGATAGCCGCCGCCCATGACGCCGAAGGGCATCATCACGCGGCCGTCCCTTTTCAGCATGCCGGGAATGATGGTGTGCATCGGGCGTTTGCCGCCTGCGGCTTCGTTCGGGTGGCCTTCCTCCAGCGTGAAACCTGCGCCCCGGTTCTGGAAGTTGATCCCGAATTTCGACGAAGCAAGGCCGGAGCCGAAACCCCAGAAGACCGAATAGATCAGCGATACCGCCATGCGGTCGCGGTCGACGACGGTGATGTAGATCGTGTCCTTGTGGATCGCCTGGGTCAGAGGTTTGGCGGTGGCCATGGCGCGTTTGGGGTCGATCAGGGCGGCCAGCTTTGCCGCCGTGGCGGGTGCAAGCATGTGATCCAGCCGGGTGGTTGGATCGGCGATAAAGCGGTTGCGCGCGTCATAGGCAAGCTTTGCCGCCTCGGCCTCGATATGGGCGCGCTGAGTTCCGAACGGGTCCATTGATTTCAGGTCGAAGTGCGACAGGATGTTCAGCATCAGGATCGCGGTCGCGCCTTGGCCGTTTGGCGGATGTTCGACCAGGTCGATGCCGTGGTAGGGGCCGGAAACGGGCGCGGTCCAGTCGCAGGCGGTGGCGTTCAGGTCGTCGCGCGTGTGGGTGCCGCCAAGGGCGTTCAGCGAGGTGATCATGTCGTCGGCGACTTCACCGTCATAGAACCCGGCGCGGCCCTCGCGCGCGATGCGGCGCAAGACTTCGGCTTGACCGGGCGCGCGGAAGATCTGGCCGGGCTTCGGGGCCTTGCCGTTGAAAGTATAGAAATCGCGGGCGGCACCTTTCAGGGCGGGCATGTCATCGACCCAGTCAAATGCCACGCGCGGGGCGACGGGAACGCCTTCATCGGCATAGTGGATCGCGGGGGCGACGATGTCGGCAAGTGGCAGGCGGCCATGATCGGCATTCAGGCGGCAGAAGGCGTCGATGGCACCGGGCAGGGTGACGGCGTCGATGCCCTGGATGGGGATTTCGGTCAGGCCACGGGCACGCAGCGCCTGAGCATCAAGCCCTTTTGGCGCGCGGCCCGAGCCGTTGAGGGCAAGGATGTCTTCGGACCCGGCGGGTTTCACCAGCACAAAGCAATCACCGCCGATGCCGGTCATCTGCGGTTCGGCAATCCCAAGCACCAGCGCCCCGGCGATGGCGGCATCGGCGGCGTTGCCCCCGGATTTCAGCACCTCGATCGCGACTTGGGCACCAAGGGGATGTGAGGTCGCGCAGATCCCGTTCTGCGCATAGGTGGCCGAACGTCCGGGCAGATGAAAATCGCGCATTGCGGATCCTTGCAGGCTGGGCCGCAAGACGGGCGGCGGCCTGACAACCCTATGATGGAGGCCGGGGAAATGCCAAGGGGTCAGAGATGTGGACGGGTGTGGCCTAGCTTGCCGGTGCATCGGCAAGGAGCGTTGGCAAAGGTCAGCGGGCAAAACTCAGGCCGGAATCACGAAGTGCAACAGGTTCTGCCCATCCTTGCGCTGATAGGTCAGGCCCCGCGTCAGCGACCGGATCAGGTACCAGCCAAAGCCGCCTTCAGGAAGGTCTTCCTGTGGCAGGACCCCGTCAGGCGGGCTTCCCCCCGGCATTTCGCGGCCCCGGTCGGCAATCTGGCATTCAAGCCCCGCCGGGATCGCCGCAAGCTGGATAAGGATATCGCCCGGCCCGCTGGAATAGGCATGTTCGGCGATGTTGTTCAAAACCTCGGCCAAGACGATTTCCGCCGTCGCGCGGTGGTCGGCAGACAGGGCCGCGAATGGACCGCTTGCCACGATCCGCGCCAGACCGGTACGGACGGCAACGGGATCGGCGGCAAGGGCCAGCCGGAAGGTGATGTCAGGAAAGATGTCAGCCGCCAGTGCCATTGGCAATTGCCACCGCATGCGAGGGATGGATGGTGAAGATTGAATCCATTCGGGTCAGTCGGAACACCTTTTCGACAGTTGGAGTCAGGCTGGACAGTTCCAGCACGCGGTCGGGGGCAAGCAGTTTGCGCACGGCAACGATGGCCCCAAGGCCGCTGGAGTCAAGAAACTGGACGCGACCCAGGTCAAGGACGACGCGCGGACCAGCGCTTTGGGTCAGGTCGCGCATCTGTTCCTTGAACTGAATGGCGCTGGCGGCATCGATCCGGTCATTCAGGACGAGGACGGACAGGACCTTTGGCCGGGTCTGGGTTTGCAGTTGCATGGGGGCCTCCTTGGCGTTCTGCCCGAAGGCTACGGCCAAAGCGTTAGCAACCCGTAACCGTCAATTCAGCTGGAAGGTCACCGGATAGAAGCCATCCTCGAAATCGCCGAACAGATCGCCAAGGTCTGGATGATCGACAGGCTCGCCGGTTTCGTCGGGCACCAGATTCTGTTCCGAGACATAGGCCACGTAGTAGCTTTGGTCGTTTTCGGCCAGAAGATGATAGAACGGCTGATCCTTGCGGGGACGGCTGTCTTCGGGGATGTTCTCGTACCATTCGTCGGTGTTCGAGAACATGGCGTCGACGTCGAAAACCACGCCACGGAACGGATGCTTCTTGTGGCGAAGCACCTGACCGAGATGATACTTGGCGCGGGTTGTCAGCATGCGTCGCTCTCCATGCCCCCAATTACGCCCGCTTGGAAAGCTTGTCTAGAATTTGCGCAGGGCTTGAAAGAAACAGTCTGGTAACCTGCGCCATACAGTTGCGACGCAATCGCGGATTTCTGATGCATGGGTAAGGACTTCCCCATTTCCAGTTCCGCAGGAATGCGATACCTTCACCCGCAATGACAAAAAGAAGGCACGAGGGGCAAATGAGCAGGTTTCTCCGTGCGTCGCTGATGCTGTTGTTTCTTGCCTCTTGCGGGGGGCGAGGGGATTTTGCGGCGCCCCGTAATCTGGATGACGCTTGCGCGATCATGCGTGAGCGGCCGCAGTACATGCGGGCGATGGTCGCGACCGAGCGGCGCTGGGGTATTCCGGTGCATGTGCAGATGGCGACGATCTACCAAGAGTCGAAATTCATCGGCAACGCACGCACGCCCTATTCCTTTGTGCTTGGCGTGATCCCGATGGGGCGGCAAAGCACGGCCTATGGCTATAGCCAGGCGCTGAATGGCACCTGGGAGGAATATCAGGCCAGCGCGGGCGGACGGCGGGCCAAGCGCGACGATATCGGCGATGCGACCGATTTCATGGGCTGGTACATGGACGAAAGCAGCGCAAAGCTGGGAATCTCCAAGGACGACGCCGAAGCACAGTATCTGGCCTATCACGAGGGTCGGACCGGCTATGCCAGCGAAAGCTATCTGGGCAAGCCCTGGCTGGTCGAAGTTGCCGCCAAGGTCGGCGCGCGGTCCGAGATGTACCGCGATCAGCTGGCCTATTGCCGATAGGGCGCGGGGTCAGTTCCCGCGCTTTTCGGTCTCGGCGGTGATGTCGAAAAGCGAAGGTTTAAGCTCGCCTCCCTTCGTCAACTCGCCCAGGATCACGGTCGTCTGGCTGCCAAGGTCGTCGGTGATCACCCATTGCCGCAGTTCAACCGGGTCCGAGGTGAAGACCAGTTCGATCGTGCCGTATTCGGGATATTCCGGGTCCTGCGCCAGAACGCGGGTCGAAGTTCCGTCTTCCCGATGCCCGATCACCATTTCGGCCTGATCAAGATTGACGTTTTCGGCCAGGATCAGGTTCAGGGGAGTCTGCTTCAAGGGATACCGTTCGGGCGGTTGGTTCGACTTGGCGTCGAAGATGCCAACCTGCCCGGCCCCGGCGATCACCAGACTGCGGTCGGGCGGCGCATATTCGAACCGCACCCGCCCCGGACGCTGGATGAAAATCTTGCCGGTCGAGATCGTGCCGTCCGAGTTGACCTGCGTGAAATCGGTTTCCACCGTGGTCAGCCCGTTCAGATAATCCGACAGGGCAGACAGGGGAATGATCTCGGCCACTGCCGGAAGGGGCAGCAACAGGGCAAACGGGGCCAGAAGGGCGGTGCGGCGGTTCATGCCCTTGATATAGCAAGCCCCGCGCGCCGATGCACCCCCGGGACTCCTTACCCTCGCAAGGAAGTGCCGATGGTGTGAGGTGGCGTTACCTTACCTCTCCTCGATCAGGATCTCGCGCTTGCCGACGTGGTTGGCGCGGGTGACGACGCCTTCGTCTTCCATTTGTTCCACCAGACGCGCGGCCTTGTTATAGCCGATGCCCAGTTTGCGCTGGATGTACGAGGTCGAGCATTTACGGTCTTTCGCCACGATGGCGACGGCCTGATCGTAAAGCGTGTCATCGCCTTCGGAATTCAGGCCAAGGACAGCGTCGATTTCGTTGTCGCGTTCATCTTCCGGCCCTTCAACGACGCCGGACATATAGACGGGCGGGCCGAAGCTCTTCAGGTGGTTGACGATTTCTTCGACTTCTTCATCGCTGACGAATGGCCCATGGATCCGGGTGATCTTGGCACCGTTGCCCATGTAAAGCATGTCGCCCATGCCCAAAAGCTGTTCCGCCCCCTGTTCGCCAAGGATGGTGCGGCTGTCGATCTTGGAGGTGACCTGGAAGGAAATTCGGGTCGGGAAGTTGGCCTTGATCGTGCCGGTGATCACATCGACCGAAGGCCGCTGCGTCGCCATGATCAGGTGAATACCGCTGGCGCGGGCCATCTGGGCGAGGCGCTGAATGCAGGCCTCGATTTCCTTGCCCGCAACCATCATCAGGTCGGCCATCTCGTCCACCACGACCACGATATAGGGGATGGTGACGGGCTGGAATTCATCGGTTTCAAAGATCGGATCGCCGGTTTCATCGTCGAACCCGGTCTGGATGGTGCGCTTGAACATCTCGCCCTTGGCAATCGCCTCACGCACGCGACCGTTATAGCCTTCGATGTTGCGGACGCCCATCTTGGACATCTTGCGATAGCGTTCCTCCATCTCGCCCACGACCCATTTCAGGGCGACGACGGCCTTCTTCGGGTCGGTCACGACGGGGGAGAGGAGGTGCGGGATGCCGTCATAGACGGAAAGTTCCAGCATCTTCGGGTCGATCATGATCAACCGGCATTCGTCGGGCGTCAGCTTGTAGAGAAGCGACAGGATCATCGTGTTGATCGCGACCGATTTGCCCGAGCCCGTGGTCCCGGCAATCAGCAGGTGGGGCATCTTGGCAAGGTTCGCAACGATCGGCGCGCCACCGATATCCTTGCCAAGCGCCAGCGGCAGGCGCAGCTGGCTGTCGCCGAAATCGCGGGCCGACAGGATTTCGCGCAGCACCACCTTTTCGCGGTGGGCATTGGGCAGTTCGATGCCAATGACCGTCCGGCCCGGCACGGTGGACACACGGGCCGAAAGTGCCGACATCGAACGCGCGATATCGTCGGCAAGGCCGATCACGCGGCTGGCCTTCAGGCCCGGCGCGGGTTCAAGTTCGTACATGGTGACAACCGGGCCGGGGCGGACGGCGGTCACCTCGCCCTTGATGCCATAGTCGTCCAGTACCGATTCCAGCATGCGGGCGTTTTCTTCCAGCGCTTCATCCGAAAGCTGGCCACGCTGAATGGCGACGGGGGCCGACAAAAGGCTAAGCGGCGGAAGTTCATAGTCCGACACCGGTTCGTCAAACCGCAGCGCGGGCTGGCTTTCCGAAAGGGCCTGACGGGATGGCGCGGGTTTCTTGACCGGATGCTGAACAACAGCGCGACGGTCGGCAGGTCCGGCAAGCCGCTGGGCGGCCTCGCCGAAATCCTGGTCGTCGGCGTCGAAAACCTCGGCTTCGGTCAGTTCTTCATAAGGCGTGTCCCAAGTGGCATCGGTGGCCAGCGCGGGGCTTGCGTCAAGATCGTCCTCGGCCTCGATATCCCATATCGGCTGCGCGGCGGCAGCAGGGGCCGGACGCGGGGCGGGGGCTAGCATCGGGGTGCCAACTGCCCGCAACCCGGCCATCAGGGGTTCGGGGCTGCGCGGGCGGACAACCGGCGGCTCGATCCGGCCAAGCGGCGGGGCGGTGGTTTCGGCACCGCGACGGACACGGCTGCGGATCACGTCCGAAATCCGCGCCTTGATCCGTTCGTCCTGCGGCATCGACGCGTCCCAATAGGGGGCGGGCTCCGGCTCGATCAGTTCGGGTTCCGGCTCGGGTTCCGGGGCGGGAGACCGGCGCAGGCGGGCCAAGAAGCCGATCTTTTCGCGCAGCGTTTCGCGGGCCGGGTCGCGTTGGGGCTCGGCGTCGCGGCCATAGGCCGGGGCCGGTTCGGTTGGCACCGGGGCGCGCAGTCCAGCAGCAGGCGCAGGCGACATGGCGCGCGGGTTGGCGCGCAGCGGTTCGGGCTGCATATGGCCACGCTCGCCCCCTGTAACGGGCGGCATGACCCGGCGCAGCGCGCTGGTGTCGGTAGCCGGGGCCGATTGGCTGCGGGCGCGGTCGCGCAGGGCCAGCGCGCCACGCATCGCACCCCGCCCGCCCATGCCAAGCGCACGGCGCAGGCTGTCATAGCCATGCACGGCACCAATCGTCAGGAACCGCTGGATCCCGGCAAGTTCCGATGCGTTGAAGCCGGTGACGAACAGAAGAAAGGCCACAAGGCCGCCAAAGGTCAGCAGCGACAGGACCTTCAGACCAAAGCCAGCCGATCCGGGCATGACCCCGATCAGCGACCCAAGCACGGTATCGCCGAAAAGCCCGCCAAGGCCGAACGTGTGGCTCCAGCTTTCACCCGGAACCAGTGTCGCGCAATGGACCGCCGCGAAGGCAACGGCGATGACGGCAAAGACCACGCGACCCAGCGCACGTTCGCCGCCGCGATGGGTCAGGAAACGACCGGCCCAGACCGCGATGATCAGCGGGATGCTCCACGCGCCAAGGCCGATCAGGATGATCAGGGTCGAGGCAGTTGCCGCCCCGAACCGGCCAAGGATGTTCTGCGCCGGTTCATCCGAGGCGACCATCCAGCCGGGGTCTTCGGGCGAATAGCTGTACAGCAGCAGGACAAAGCCAAGGGCCACAAGGCCAAGGGCAAGACCCAGAAGCTCGCGCCCGCGACGTTCCAGCATCGCCTGAGTGCCCTGATCCAGAAGCGGTTCGCGCTGCCGTGCCTGAAAGGAAGCCATGTCTGCCCTCACCCGTAGATGCAGTCGCGAAGGCGTGTGAGCCCGCGCTGCGTTTCTTCTGGCGTGGCAACAAGCGCCACGCGGATATAGCCTTTGCCGGGATTGTCGCCCCCGACATCGCGCGAAAGGTAAGCGCCGGGCAGGACCCGGACCCCCGTTTCGCGCCAAAGTTTCATCGTCGCCTGTTCGCCGTCTTCGACCGGCAACCACAGGAAGAACCCGCCATCCGGGGCTTTATAGCCCTGCACCCCGGCGAAGATGCGGTCAGCATCGGCGAACTTTCGGTGATAGAGCGCCCGGCTGGCGGTGACATGCGCCTCATCCGCCCAAGCAGCCTCGGACACCCGTTGCAGGGGCAAGGGAATGGGGGCACCGGCAAAGGCGCGCAGCTTGCGGATGCGGGACATGCAGTCGGGACCTGCAGCCACGAAGCCTGACCGCAGCCCCGGCAGGTTTGACCGTTTCGACAGCGAATGGAAGACCAGCGCGCGTTCCGGGTCCGCCCCTTGCGCCGATGCGACCTGCAACAGGCCGGGGGGCGGGGCATCGCGCCAGATCTCGGAATAGCATTCGTCGGCAAGGACGCGGAAGTCGTGCGTTTCAGCCAGCGTCAGCAGATCGGCAAGGTAATCGGTCGAGGCGACGGCCCCCTGCGGGTTCGCCGGGGAACAGATGAAGGCCAGCGCGGTGCGGTCCAGCACATCCTTGGGCAGGCTGCCGTAGTCGGGCAGAAAGCCGGTGGCGGCGGTGGCCGGGACATAGACAGGTTCCGCCCCAACCGTCAGCGCGGCCACGGCATAGACCTGATAGAACGGGTTCGGCATCAGGACGACGGGTTTCTTCCCGGCCTTCGTTTCCGGGCACAGCGCCACGACCGCGTTGAACAGCCCTTCGCGCGTGCCGTTCAGGACCATCAGGCGATCTTCAGCGATATCAACGCCATAGCGCCGGGCGATCCAGCCGGAAATGGCGGCCAGCAGTTCCGGCGTGCCATCGTTCGGGGGATAGACGCCAAAGCCTGACAGGTTGGCAGCAAGGATCGGGCCGACGAAATCCGGCATCGCATGGCGCGGCTCGCCGATGGTCATGGCAATGGGTTCGCCGCCGGGGGCGTGCGCGTCCAGAAGCTTCCGCAGACGCGGAAACGCATAATCCGGCAGGTTCGAAAACCGCTCTGGAAACGCCATTACTGCCTCAAGTCCGGAGTCTGACTGCCCCGTTTTCACGCACGATAGCCAGTCGCACGCATGAGGTCCAGAAAAACCCTGCACGATTAGCAGCTTGGAAGCCTGTCCTGTGGCTTTTCGGCTAAGGCCATCAGGGCGGGTGAATTGCCCGCCGCGCTCAGGCTTGCAGCGTGGGGTTCCGGTTCCGGCCTACTCTGCCTTGCTGGCCGGTTTGGCGTTCAGCAGCGCATAGCGTTCCGACCCAAGGGTGTCGAAGAGACCAAGCTGCGTCTCCAGAAAATCTATGTGGCCTTCCTCATCCGCCAGAAGTTCATCGAACAGCGCACGCGACACATAATCGCCGACGGAATCGCAGTATTGCCGCGCCTCGATGTACAGCTTGCGGGCGTCGTGTTCCGCTGCGAGATCGGCTTCCAGCGTCTCGCGCACGGTCTGGCCGATGCGCAAGCTGTCCAGTTTCTGCAGGTTCGGGTGGCCTTCCAGGAAGATGATGCGGGCAATGAAGCGGTCGGCGTGGTGCATCTCCTCGATGCTTTCGGCCCGCGACTTGTCGGCCAGATGCCCGACGCCCCAGTCTTCCTGCAGGCGGTAGTGCAGCCAGTACTGGCTGACAGCGGTCAGTTCCGACCGCAGTCCGGCATTGAGGTATTCGATGACTTTCGCGTCGCCCTTCATGGCCAATCCTTTCGTTGTGACGGGACCAGAGCCTTGCTTCGGCGGTTGCTCGCCGTGGCTGTCGCTGTGGGGAAAGGCTAGGCCCGCTGCCCTTGTCCGTCCAGAGGAATTCCTGAAACGGCGGAACGGTTCCCGGACAAGTGGAGGCTATTCCGCCGCGAGCAGGCGA
>CAUJIP010000128.1 GCA_963205235.1 Pseudomonadota bacterium | reverse complement strand
CCAGTTCGTCCGGGTTGTAGTGACGGACGGCGAATTCGTTGGTCGAGGCGGGGCCCTCGAATTTGACAGCGGGGATGCCTTTGAAAAAGTCGGTCATTGCAGGTCCTTGATGGCAGTTTGGGCCGCGCGAAAGCGCGAGTGGCCAGCGTCGAGAGAGTCTTTCAACGCAAGATCGGGTTCGATGATCTTTGCGATGGGGGGAAGTTTGGCAATTTCGGTCCCGGCGCCGGTTGCAGCCATGATCGCAAGCCGCGCCGCGCCGAACGCCCCGCCGAAATCACCTGCGACCGGCACTTGCACCGGGCAATCCAGCGCCGTGGCAATCAACCTTAGCCAATAGTCCGACCGCGAGCCGCCACCGACAGCCAGAAGCTTTTCCAGCTTGGTTCCAGTCGCCGCCAGCGCATCGCGGCAGTCGCGGAAGGCATAGGTCACGCCCTCAAGCACCGCGCGGGTTCCGGCCTGACGGTCGGTCGCATGTTCAAGGCCGGTGAAAGCACCCCGCACGGAGGCCGAGTTCAAGGGCGTGCGCTCACCCCCCAGATAGGGCAGGAACAGAGTCTTGCCGGGTGCCTGCAAAGCACCAAGCTCTCCGGTCAACTGGGCGGCATCGCAACCCACCAGCCGCGCATACCAGTTCAGGGCATCTGTCGCTGCAAGGATCACACCCATCTGATGCCAGGTGTTCGGCAGGGCATGGCAGAACGTATGCACCGCTGTGGCCGGGTCCGGTTGATAGCCGTCATTGGCGGCAAACAGGACGCCACTGGTGCCAAGCGAGACAAAGGCCTCACCCGCGCGGACCACGCCCACGCCGACGCCCGCAGCCGCATTGTCGCCGCCACCGCCCGCCACGATCACGCCTTTCGGCAGGCCCCAGCGGGCAGCCAGAGCCTCGCGCAGGACGCCCGAGGCCTCCGAGCCTTCGACCAGACGCGGCATATGCCCACGGTCCAACCCGGTCTTGGCCAAAAGCACGTCCGACCAGTCGCGCCGCCCGGTATCCAGCCAGCTGGTGCCCGCGGCATCCGACATCTCGCCGACATGATCGCCCGTCAACCAGAAGCGCAGGTAATCCTTCGGCAACAAAACCTTGGCCACCCGCGCGCGGATAGCCGGTTCGTGCCGCGCGACCCAAAGCAGCTTGGGTGCGGTAAAGCCCGGAAAGACGATATTGCCGGTCAGCCGCCGAAAATCCGGATCCCTGTCCAGCTCGGACGCCTCAAGATGGGACCGGGTGTCGTTCCAAAGGATGCAGGGCCGCAGCACCTCATCCCGTTTGTCCAGCAGGGTTGCGCCATGCATGTGGCCTGAAAGCCCGATGCCTTTTACCTTTGCCAGGCCCTTTTGCGCCGCCAGCCGGTCAAACACCGTTTCTGCCGCAGAAATCCAGTCAGAGGGCGCTTGCTCGCTATGCCCTTCCTGGGGGCGCGAGACGGTCAGCGGCGCGGTGGCTTCGGCAAGGACCTTCTGGTCCTCGCCGATCAGCACGCCCTTCAGACCGGACGTGCCCAGATCAAGCCCGATATACATCACGCGGCCAGATGCGCCGGCTTCTTGCCCAGGATGATCATGCCCAGGATGTCGTCATCGGTCACGTCCTTGACGTCCACCGTTCCGACAAGCTGGCCGTTCTTCATCACCGATGCCCGATCACACAGCTTCATGACGTTGTGGATGTCATGTTCGATCAGGAAGATGCCAAGGCCCTGTGCCTTCAGCTCCTGGATCAATTCGGCCACCATCTGGGTTTCATGCGGACCCAAAGCGGCAGTCGGTTCGTCCATGATCAGGATCTTGGCGTTGAAATAGACCGCGCGCGCGATGGCGACCGACTGGCGCTGACCGCCGGACAGGGCGCTGACAGGCACGTTGAACTTGCGGAAGTTCGGGTTCAGGCGGCCCATGATCTTGCGGGTTTCCGCTTCCATCTTGGCGTCGTCCAGAAAGCCGAAACGGTTCACCAGCTCACGCCCAAGGAACAGGTTCGAGGCGGCGTCGACGTTGTCCGCCAAGGCCAGCGTCTGGTAGATCGTCTCGATGTTCTGGGACCTTGCGTCGCGCGGGTCCTTGATCTCGACCTCTTGCCCGTTGATCAGGATCTGGCCGCTGTCTTTCTGATAGGCGCCCGACAGGCACTTGATCAGCGTCGACTTGCCCGCGCCGTTGTGGCCCAGAAGGCCCACGACTTCGCCGGGGAAAAGGTCGACCGTGACATGATCCACGGCCTTGATGCCGCCGAAGGCGATCGAGATGTCACGCAGCTCGACCAGCGGGGTTCCGGTTCTGTCTACCATTGTCCTGTCCCCTTACTTGACGCGCTTGCGGTAAACGATGTCCAGCCAGACGGCGAGGACAAGGGCGATGCCGATCACGATCCTCTGGTAGGACCCGTCGCCAAAGCCGATCAGCACCATGCCGGTCTGCAGCGCGGTCAGGATCAGGGCGCCAATGATCGCGCCATAGATCGTGCCCACGCCCCCGGCCAGCGAGGTGCCGCCAACAACGGCTGCGGCGATGACGTAAAGTTCGTCCAGATTGCCCATCGCGTTGGTGGCCGAATTCTGGCGTGCCGAGCCGATGACTGCCGCAAGTCCGGCAAGCCCGCCCATCAGCGCGAAGATCTTCACGGTCATCGCACGGGTGTTGATGCCCGACAGGGCCGCAGCCTCGGGGTTGCCACCGATGGCAAAGACATAGCGGCCAAACCGCGTGCGGGTCATCAGCACCGTCATCGCGATGGCGACCGTGATCAGGATCAGCACCGGATAGGCAAAGCCATGGCTGAAGGTGCCGCAGACGCCGTCATAGATCGTGTCATTGTCCTTCGCGCATTCGGGCAGCTCTTGCCCCAGCGCCTTGAAGTACTTTTCGATGTTGCCCTTGGGCCAGATATAGCTGTTGACCAGCGCGGTCGCGCCCAGAATGGCGGCGCAGATGGTCCCGATGACAAAGGTTTCGGCCCAGACCGGACGCAGGGCAAAGTCATGCTTCTTGCGCGACTTGCGGCCCTGCAGGAAGGCCAGCACGACCACCACGCAGGCGATCACACCAAAGATCCAGCTTCCGGTGCGTCCCAGCGCGCCAAAGGAGCCGCCCCCGATCAGCGCGAAAGTGTCGTCCATCGGTGCGATGGTCTTGCCACCCGCAACCAGGAAGGCCGCGCCGCGCCAGACGAGAAGGCCGCCCAGCGTGACGATGAAAGAGGGGATGCCCAGGAACGCGATCAGCACACCCTGAAACGCGCCGATCAGCGCCCCCATCGAGATGCCGAACAGGACCATGATGATCCAGATCGTCGGATGGCCCAGGCCAAGGGCCGGGGTCAGATACTCCATCTGCAACAGGCCCATGTACATGCCGACCATGCCCATGATTGACCCGACCGACAGGTCGATGTTGCGGGTGATGATGACCAGCACCATCCCCGTCGCCATGATCCCGATGTAAGAGGTCTGGACCGACAGGTTCCACAGGTTGCGCGGGGTCAGGAAGTCCCCTGCCTCCCACACATGCGACGGCGACAGGAAAGTGAAGGCGTCGCCAAGGCTGCCCTGGTCATGGAACAGCGCGCCGAAGGCGCTGTGGAAGAACTCGGACAGTGCCGGATAGAGGTGGAACCCAAGTGCGATAAGCACCAGGGCACCGATCATTCCCACAAGCCGGGAATCGATTTCCGTTGCGCGCAGAAAACCGGTGAAGCCGCCGTCTTTCGGTGCAGTGGTCTGTGGGGAATGGGATGTGTCGGTCATGTCCTCGTCCAGCCTGAGAGGGGAAAGGTTCCGGCGGCGTCTGGCGCAAGTATGCGCAGAAAGTGCGCCCGAATGCGGGCGATGAAAAACCTGCCGGAAAGAAGAACCGGCGCTGCGCCATGGCAGCGCCGGTTCAGACTACCAGATCACTGGCAAGCAGCGACGCCTTCCATGGCACCTTCGCAAGCCGCCTCTTTCGAGATGTGGCCAGCGTCGATCGCCAGGTTCAGCGTGTCCTTGGTGATCGGGGTCGGGTCCAGAAGGATTGCGTTCATTTCAACGCCCTTCTCGCCGCCCGAGAACTTGCCCGCACCCGGGATCGCGTCCAGAGCGGTGCCGTCAGCCAGCATGCCGGCGATTTCGCCAGCGGCCTTGCCGAGGTCGGCAGCGTTCTTCCAGACCGAGACCGTCTGCGTGCCACGGGCAACGCGGTTGATCGCGGCAAGGTCGCCGTCCTGGCCACCCAGCGGAACGTTCAGGCCCTGAGCGGCCAGCGCAGCAGCAGCACCGCCAGCCATGCCGTCGTTCTGCGACAGAACGGCGTCAACGGCGTTGTTGTTGGCGGTCAGGATCTGCTCCATGTTCTTCTGGGCGTTCTCGGGCTTCCAGCCGTCCGAGTTCGCTTCGCCGACGATCACGATGTCGCCCGAGGCAACAGCGGCGCCGATCACTTCTTCCATGCCCTGACGCAGGAAGCCGACGTTCGGGTCACCGGGGTCGCCCTTGATGATCGCGTAGTTGCCCTTCGGAGCCACCGCGAACACCGATTCCGCGATGATGCGGCCGACGCCGACGTTGTCGAAGGTCAGATAGAAGGTGCGGTCGTCTTCGATCAGGCGGTCATAGCCGACGACCGGGATCCCTTCGGCAGCGGCCTTTTCGATGGCCGGCCCGATGGCGTCCTTGTCCCAGGCGTTGATGATCAGGGCGTCCACGCCTTGCGAGATCAGCGCGTCGATGTCGGACAGCTGCTTTTCAGCCGAAGCCTGGGCGTCAGCCGAGATGTATTCGTTGCCAGCGGCTTCGATGGCGGCCTTCATGGCAGCTTCGTCGATCTTCCAGCGCTCTTCTTGGAACTGAGCCCAAGACACGCCGATCTTCTTGCCTTCGGCCAGTGCAGCCGACGAGAAGCCAGTCACCGCCACGATGGCGGCGAGAATTGCGGTACGCATATGTATCCTCCCTAGGATTTCGGCCAGCAGACGACCGGCCCGGCAGATTCGCCGGAACGTCAAAGAGATTGCCGCCAATAAATTCAGTTGTCAAAATAAAAAAGCGCGCCGCCCTGCATGAGGCACGGCGCGCTGGAAATTCGATCTATTGGCAGGCTTTCACGGTGGGCATCGCGCCCTTGCAGACCTCGAAATCCTTGACGCGGCCCGCCTTGATGACCACGTCCAGATTGTCGGCGGTGATCGGGGTCGGCGTCAGCATGATCGACCAGACCGGAATCCCGTTTTCCCCGCCCGAAAACTGCCGTGCGTCGGGAACCAGGCTCATCGGCGTGCCTTCGGCCAGAAGGCCGGCCACTTCGCCCGCCCGTCCCGCAAGCTCCAGGTTGTTCTTCCAGACCGAGACCGTCTGCGTGCCCCGTGCCACGCGGTTCAGCGCGTCGGGGTCGCCGTCCTGCCCTCCAACCGGGACAGTCAGACCGGCTGCGGTCAAAGCCTCGATGGCAGCCCCGGCAAGACCGTCATTCTCGGCAAGCACGGCATCGACCTTGTTGCCTGATTTGGCAAGGATTTCCTCCATGATTTTCTTGCCATTTTCCGGCTTCCAGCCATCTGCGTGTTCTTCGCCCACGATCGCAATCTGACCGCCTGCCACCGCAGCGCCGATGACCTCTTCCATACCTTCACGCAGGAAGACCGTGTTCGCATCGCCCGGATCCCCCAGAAGGATCGCATAGTTGCCCTCTGGCTGCACATCGCGGACCAGGGCGGCGATGATCTGGCCTACGGCGATATTGTCGAAGGTGATGTAGAAGACCCGCTCGTCTTCGATCATCCGGTCGTAGGCAAGAACGGGAACGCCCGCTGCTGCGGCGCGGTCGATTGCCGTCCCGATGACGTCCTTGTCGATCGGCTGGATGACCAGGGCATCGACCCCCTTGTCCAGAAGCGCCTCGATGTCGTGCAACTGCTGTTCCGCCGATCCGTTGGCGTTGGTGGGCAAATAGTCATTGCCATTCTTCTCGATCGAGGACCGCATGGCGGCTGCGTCCCAGCGCCAGCGTTCCTCTTGAAAGTCGCCCCAGGCAACGCCGATCTTCATGCCTTCGGCGCAGACAACAGTCGGCACAAAGGCCGCCGCAAGCGCGACGGCCAGAAAGCGAGTCATCATTGGTCATTCTCCAGCGTCTTCGGTCGGATACTACCGACTCTGTGGTGCTCTCGGCTGGCATGTTCGGATAAAAAATTCAGCTGTCAAAATAAATATTGCAGAAAACTGCCGCCACGGGCAATTCTGCGTGACGAAACTGGATCGTCCATCCTGCATTGACAGGCGGTACACTCGGCAGGTATTTATTTTACTTCGGGGAATAAATAAATGATCCCAGCATCGAGGGCTTGATGAACCAGACCGGAAGCGGGCAGGTGACAGATAGCGCGCGCCGGGGCGTCGGTCCGCTGATCTCGCCCTTGGCCGAATCGCAGCGTCCCTTGCGCCAGCAGGTTTTCGAACTTGTCCGCGCCGCCGGGCAGATCCCGCGTGTCCAGCTGGCCAAGGATCTGGGCGTCAGCCCTGCCTCGGTGACCACCATCGCCGCCGAACTGATCGAGGCCGGTCTGATCGAGGAAGTCTCGGCTGCGCGTGACGAAGACGCCGGACGCGGTCGCCCCGCCGTGGCGCTGGGGGTCCGGGCCTCGTCGCACCGGATTGCCGGGATGAAGCTTTCCGACCGCGAACATACCGCCGTGATCGTCGATTTCGCCGGACGGCTGATCGCCGATGATGTGATCCCCCGCACCCCCGGCCCGATGGCGGTGGGAGAGATGCTTGATGCCGTGGAAACCCTGCTTGACCGGGTCTGCGCCAAGGCGAATGTCCGCCGTGAGGACCTTTCCGCCATTGGACTGGGCGTTCCCGGCTTTGTCGATTGCCTTGAGGGGCAGGTTCTGTGGTCCTCGGTTCTGGTCGACCGCAACGTTCCCCTGGCCGCGCTTGCCCACTCTCGCCTTGGTTTGCCGGTGACCATCGACAACGACGCCAATCTGGTCGCTCTGGCAGAGCTTTGGTTCGGGGCAGGGCGTGAGCTTTCCGATTTCGCGGTTCTGACCATCGAACACGGGGTCGGCATGGGCTTTGTGATGAACCACCGCCTTTACCGCGGCTCGCAGCGGGTGGGGATGGAGCTTGGCCATATCAAGGTGCAGCTTGACGGTGCCCTGTGCCGTTGCGGCCAGCGTGGCTGTCTTGAGGCCTATGTCGCCGACTATGCCCTGGCGCGCGAAGCCTCGACCGCGCTGAACTGGGCACATCGTGAGGTTCAGCCGATCGCGGTCCTTCTGGAAAGCCTGTACGACCATGCCAAGGCAGGCAACGCCACGGCGCGCACCATCTTTCGTCGGGCCGGGCGCTATCTTTCGGTCGGGCTGTCGACGGTGATCAACCTGTTCGATCCCTCGCTGATCATCCTGTCGGGCGAACGGATGCGGTTCGACTATCTTTATGCCGCCGAAACCCTGGCCGAGCTGGACAACCTTGTCATCAACACCGGTCGCCCGCGCCCGCCCATTGAAATTCACGCCTGGGGCGACCTTTTGTGGGCGCATGGCGCGGCGGCCTTGGCCTTGGGCGAGTTGGGTGAACGGCTTTTGGCCCCGACCTAAGGTTCAGATCGGCCAAAGCCAGGGCTGCGGCCAGCTTTGCGGTACCAGAAGATCAAAGATCGCATAGACCACCGCCAGCGCCACCAGCGCCTGTACCAACGCGACCAGTGGGCGCGGACTGCCGAACCGCCACGCGGCAAGCAGCAAAAAGACCAGTGGCCCGACCAGATGTCCCAAGGCAAGGATCGCCACCCCAAGCCCGCCGGGGATCAGGATGAAGCGAAGATCGGCCACCATCCCTTGGCCATCCCCTGCCGAGGACGGAACTCCGGTCTGCCAGATCAGAATCAGCGTGAAGACCAAGGCGGACCCGGCCACAATCGCCGGAAAGATCGCCGCAGCTTGGGGCATGCCTAAAAGGCTGCCCCCGGCCAACAGCACCACGACCAGCACCGCAGCCGTAAAGCCAAGGTCAAGCTTGCTGGCCGTGTCCTTCGTCCGCTCACCCCGGCCTTTGCGCCAGCCGCCCAGACTGCGCAGGACCGTGGTTGCCGCAATCGCCAGAAAGATCAGCACCACCGGCTGCGTCAGCCAGTTCCAGCCCGAAATCTGCCAGGACAGGAAGAAGAACCGCTCCAGATTCGGTGCCAGCACGAACCCCAAGGCAAAGGCCGGACGTGACCAACCAAGGCGACGCATCGCCAGACCCAGCAGCCCGAACATCCCCAAAAGCAGAAGATCACGCCAGTCCTTGGCGGCATAGAACGCCCCGATCCCGACAAAGACCAGCGCCAGCGGCACAAGGCTTGTCGCTGGCACCCGCGCCAGACGCGCCAGCCACGGCGTCAGCCCCAGACAGATCAGCGCGCCCAGCACATTGGCCAGCGCCACCGTCAGGATCATCGTGACCAGAAGGGTCGAGTTGTCCTCCAACATCTTTGGCCCCGGCACCACCCCATGCACCGCAAAGGCCCCCAGAAGGATCGCCATCGAGGCCGAGCCCGGAATCCCGAAGGCCAGCGTCGGCAAAAGCGATCCGCCCTCTTTGGCGTTGTTGGCGCTTTCCGGGGCGATCACGCCCCGGATATTGCCCTTGCCATAGGCCGGTTCCCCCGCTGCCGCATCGGTTCGGGCGCGGGCGGCGTCGCCGTAAGCCACCCATTCGATGACCACGACCCCGACACCGGGAATAGCCCCCAGAAACGCGCCGATCGACCCCGACCGCAGCACCAGCCGCCAGTGCCGCAGCGCCTCGCGGATGCCGCGTCGCAATCCACCCGGCTCGGGCGCGAGCATGGTGGTCTGGATTTGCCCGCGCGTCAGGACGCCCGCCAGTTCGGGAATGGCAAACAAGCCCAGAAAGACCACCGCCACCGGCACCCCGTCCCACAGGTAAACCTGCCCGAAGGTCCAACGTTCAACGCCCTCATAGGGGTCGATGCCGATATAGGCGACCAGCGCCCCCAGATGGGCGGCCAGAAGCCCCTTGATCCAGTTCGACCCGGACAGCATCGCCACCAGCGTCAGCCCGAACACCGTGATCGCGAACAGGTCGCCATAGTTCAGCATCAGGACCAGCGGTCGCATCACCGGGATCGACAGCGCCAGCATGACCGCCCCGAACACCCCCCCGATCATCGAGGCGGTATAGGCCGCACCCAAGGCCTGCGCCGCCTGACCGTTCTTGGCCATCTCGTGGCCGTCCACCACCGTCGCCGCCGCGCCGACAGTGCCCGGCACCCCGATCAGCACCGCCGGAATCGTGTCCGACGTGGTGGTGACCGAGGCCATGCCCAAAAGCAGTGCAAAGGCTGAAATCGGGTCAAGCCCATAGGTGATCGGGATCAGGATCGTCAGACCGAAAATGCCGCCGATCCCCGGAATGACCCCGACCATCAACCCCAGAAGCACGCCCAGAACCAGCATGGCCAGCCGCAACGGCTCGGCCATCTCGATCAGGGCCGCGATCAGGATATCCATGCCGGTCTGCCCCGGTTACTGAACCATCTGATGCGCCAGGTCCTTGATTGCCGGGTCTGTCGCCAGAAGTCCGGCAATCACCGCGTCGACCTCGGCACCCGACCGGTAGCCAAGCAGATAGCCGCGCGTCTTGGCGTCTTCCTGAAAACCGGGGTCCGCCACCATCGCGTCAAAGGCCGCGCGCAGTTCCGCCACCCGCTCGGGTGAGGTTGCGGGGGCCACTATGAACGGGTGATGAATGTCCGCCGCCGAAAAGATCAGCGTCAGTGCCGCCTTTGTTGCGGGATCACTGACCTTGTCCAGAATGAACTCGGCCTTTGGCCCGACAGCCGAGGGGGTGGTGCCGATTTCCCCCAGCACGGTATAGCGGGTCAGCATGTCCGCCTCGACCAGGTTCGCCGCCGTGATGCCGCAGCGGCCTTGCAGGTCGCCGCGTTCCATCGCCAGATCAATCTCGGCGCTGCCTTCGAAGCCGGTGACGATCTCGATATTGGCACCAAACGCCGTCTTGATCGCCGCCGGATAGGAATAGGTCGAGCTTGCCTTGCCTGTCGCCCCCACTTTGGCCCCGCTTTGCAGGAACTGGTCAAAGGTCTCGATCCCGGTCGACTTCGGGGTGATGCAATACGAAGATTCCTGCGACATCGTCGCGATATAATGCGCCTTGGTCGGGTCGAAATCTGTGTTCTCCGGCTCCAGGAACGGCAACAAGGCCAGCGCCGGGTTGACCGACCCCAACACCATCCCATCCGTCGCGGGATCGGCCATCAGCATCTTGGCGACCTTCAGACTGCCCGCGCCGGGGACGTTTTCCACGATCACTTCGGGGTTGCCCGGCAGGAAAGCGCCCAGATGGTCGGCTACCAGCCGCGAAACCAGGTCGAAACTGCCGCCGGGTGCATAGCCGACCTGGATCGAGATCGTGTCGGCCTTGGCGGCCATCCCCATGGACAGGACCAGCGCAAGGGAAAGGGAAAAGGGTTTCATCCGAAGGTTTCTTTCTGGTTCCGGGTTTCGTCTTGATAGGCTTTGCTCAGCGCGGCACGGTCGATCTTGCCGGCCTCGGTCATCGGCAAGCGATCCAGCCGCCGCAGCACAAGCGGATAGCGCGGGCCAAGCTTTCCGGCCAGATGCGCCAGAAAGCTTGCCGCGTCGAACCCTTGTGTCGCCACGACGGCCAATCCGACCTGATCGCTACCGCCTTCTGTCGGCACACGAAAGACCGCAATTTGCTGCAGGCCCGGGAAACCGACCGCCAATGCTTCGATGCGAACCGGGGCGATCTTGTCCCCCCCGATGTTCAGCGCGTCCGAGACACGGCCCAGAAGCTGCAGGCGATCCCCCGGCAACAGCCGCGCCAGATCCCCCGTGACTTGCCACCCTTCGGCATCGCACAAGGCCCGGCCCGAGGGATAGTCGCGAACCCAAAGCTCTGGCGGCAGTTTCACCGCAAGCCCCCCCCCGGTTGCCGGGTCAGCTTCGGCCCCCGCCTCGTCCAGAAACCGCAACCGCAAATCGCCATAGACCCGACCCACGATCCCCGGCTGCCCGTCCGACAGGGCAGGGCGGTGATGCGCGATCGAGCCGGTTTCGTTGCTGCCATAGGTGTTCACGACCGGACAACCGAACAGGGCCTCGCCGCGCAGGGCCAGGGCTGGCGACAACGCCCCGCCGCCGACCCTGATCTCTTCCAGATGCAGGGGGCCTATCCCGTTGACCTCGGCCACCTCCAGAAGTTGCTCGAAGCTTCCAGGCGGCAGGCAGGCCCGCACCGCCTGATGCCGGATCATCGCCGCCAACCATTCGCGCGGCGACGCGGGTTGGTTCAGCTGCGCCGCCCCCGCCAAAAGCGCCTGCACCCCGATGTTGAAGCCGGGCGACGAACCGGGGCTGTAGCCGATGAAGACCACCCCGTCAGCGTGCCCTCGCTGCACGGAACTGCGGTTCAGCCGTATTTCCAGACCGATCTCGTCCACCACCCGCAGCTTCGGCATCCCCGTCGTCCCCGAGGTGGCCTTGACCATCCGCCCGCCCCCCGCCACCGGCACCAGCCGTGAAGGGGTTCTGATCCAGTCGGAGGTGACCAGAAGCTCGGGCCCCCGCCCCGCAGGATCGGGCTGGTCGACCAGCCGAAGGTCACAAGGAATATCCGGATGCGCGGCAAGGTTCGGCAACACCGTCGCGCCCAACCGCAACAGCGCAAAAGTCAGCATCCGCCCGGCGATCCCGTCCCGAAACGCGACCGAGACCGCGCTGCCCGGTCCCACGCCTGCCGCCTGCAATCGTTCGGCAAAGGCGATGATCGTCGCGAAATAGCTGGCGAAACTGACAGGCTGGCCATCGACCTGCCAGGTCGCGACTCGGTCCCGATAGCGCCGACAGGCCGCTTCGACCGCGAACGAAAGCCCCTGACCCTGCATCTTTCTCTCCGTCCCGCGGCCAAGCCTAGCCCGCGTGTCCGGCCCAAACAAGCCGCACCTCCGGTTCGGTCTGCCCCTTGACGCGGCGGTCATCCTGCCATCGACTTGGCCGCGAACCGGGAAGGACGCCCCAATGTCGCTTGTTGCCGAATTTGCCAGGGTCGCCGCCCGCCTGCCACAAAAGATCGCGCTGATCACGGCGACCAGCCAACTGACCTTTGCTGACATTCTGGCCATGGTGACGGTGCTGGATGACCGGCTGACGGCAGAAGGCGTCTGCCCCGGCCAGACTGTCGCCGTCGCCTCGCCACGGGCCGAATTCACGATTCCCTTGGCGCTTCTGGCCAGCTATCGCGGCTGGACCGTTGTCTTTTCCGGCCAGAGCCCGCAACCGCTGATCGAGGCCGGGCTTGCCTTTGACTGGCTTATCCTGACCGAACCTGGGGTGCAGGGGCCAACGGGCCGCACCGTCACCATCCAGCCGGGTTGGTTCCAGACCCTTGGCGTGGCGGCCCTTCCCGACTTCGCCGCGCATCAGGGCGCGGGCGCGCAGTTCGCCTTTGCCTCGTCGGGCACGACTGGAACCGCGAAATTCGCGCTCAGCACCGAAGCGAACCGGCTGGAAGCCATGTCCGACAACTGGCTTTTCATCGCCGAGGGATTGTCGGGCCGTCGCGGCCTGTCCAGCCTTGCCGCCGGCACCGGCTGGGCCTTCACCACCAACTTCGCCTTCCTTCTGGCCGGAAGCTCGGTCGTCTCATTGGGGGCCGAGTCCAGCCAGCTTCTGCCGTATCTTGACCTCTATCACGTCGATACCCTTGCGCTGACGCCGGTCATGGTCAGCCGCATGCTGGCCAACCCCGACGCCGCCCAGTTCCTTGGCGGTGTGCGGGACATCCGCTTTGGCGGTTCACTGGTCAGCGAAACGCTGTTGCGTGATTTCGCCCGGATCTGCCCGGCGCGGTTTTACCTTTGCTATGGCGCAGCCGAGATCGGCACCTGCCTTGTCGAACGCTGGTCGCCCGATACCGCCCGCGCCGAAGGCTATGTCGGTCGGCTGTCCAACCCCCGGATCGAGGCCGCCTTCTTTGATGACGCCCTTAATCCGCTGCCGGGCGCGAGTGAAGGCATCGTCGGCTTTCGCTCGCTTGGTGCCACCGAAACCCGCCGCTACCTGACTGATCCGCAGGATGCCAAGACCGGCTTTCACCATGGCTATTTCATCCCCGGCGACATCATGCGGCGCGAAGGAGACGATTTTTTCCTGATCGGTCGCACCAAAAACATCCTGAACATCTCGGGCAACAAATTCTCGTTGGAAATGATCGGCGAGGTTCTGTCGCGCGCCTTTCCGGGCGTCGATCTGGTCCCGCTGATCGACACCGGCAAAGATGGACTGGAACGGCTGGCAATCGCCTACCGCGCCAGTCACGCCCTGTCGGCAGCCGACGGTCAGCGCGCGCTGGATGCCACCCGCCGCTTTCCCGCTTTGCAGGTTTCCCGAATGCTCCGCGTTGACGCCTTTCCGCTGACCCAGACCGCCAAGATCGATGTGCAAGCCTTACGTCGCCAGCTTGGCCTTGACCGGACCTGACCCCGGCAAAGCAAAAGGCCGCCCAAGGGCGGCCCTGCCATCCGGCTTTGGCGAGTCTTAGAACCGCAAGCCCATCCGCAGCGACAGGGTGTTCAGTTCTGCCCCCCCATTGGCGTAATAGGCAGGCCCAGCACTCAGATCCAGATCGCGGGTCAGATATTCGCCGCCGATAAAGGCCTTCGCCCCGATCGCGGTCTCGAACCCCAGACCAAGTGTCGTTGCAGTGGCGTCACCGTCTGCACCAGTTTGGTTCGGCCCGAACATGTCGATGTCCATCGTCGAGCGACCGACCACACCATAGACCACGGTCTTGCCGAACACCCGCCCGACCCGGGCCTTGATGTCGCGGGTATTCTCGACCGTCATGAAAGGAGTGTCGTTCGGATAGGTACTGTCATACCCGCCGTTCGAGAAGGCAAGTTCGGCCCCGAACAGCCAGTCACCTTGAACGAAGTTATAGCCGATGAACGCGCCGCCCGCATTCCCGTCAAAGGAATAGGTATCGTTCGAATCTACGGCAGCGCCTGACCCCTTGGAATAGCTCAGACCGCCATACAGCCCCTGCAGGTCTTGCGCCTTTGCCGCGCCAGCCATCGCGACCATGGCCGCCGCGGCACCTTTGACTGCAATCTCGGCACGATTCAGTTTCGTCAAGGCAGATCTCCACCAATTTGCAGGAAATCCTATAGGCATTGCAGTCAGATAGGAAGACCGGAATGCAAAGATTTCGCCACTGATGCCAAACGGCAACGCTTGCTTGGGGAAGGCTTTGGTGTCCCGCCCGTTGCGCCGGTGTCACGGCCTTTTTTCGCGCCGCCGCGCCGCAAGTACCCGGTCCCGGCAGGCCTCGCGGTCGGGTAAGCCATCGGCGCGGCGGGGCAGGGTGTCGGCCACCAGAAACCGCCCCGGCACCGCGTTCCGCCCCCCCAGCCGCAGCGCCGCGACCCGTGCCTCGCTTGTCACCCGCGGCAGGTCCGCGCCCGGTTCCAGCACCAGAAACGCGGTCAACCGGTCGGGTCTGCCCGGTTTCGGCACCATGAAGGTCATCGCATCGGTCACGCCGTCGATCTGGCGGAAAAGCTGATCCAGAAGATCAAACAAGGACGCATCCGGCGCTTCGTTTGCCACAGGATCACCGCTCTCGCGCAGCTGATTGAAGGCCGGGAACGACCGCCCGTCCGCCTTCCCCCAAAGCTGCAGCGCGGGGAACCGTTCCCCGGTCCAGCCCACCAGGCAGGCCGCAACCGTTTCCGGCCGACCCGCCACCAGCTTAGCCCCTTCGGAGCGCCACAGTTCAGGCTCTGCGCTCTCGACCAGCATGCCACCGTGGTAAAGCGTGGACAGCGCCAGCAGCAGCTGCTCCGGTTCCTCCGGCCCGCCCAGCCCCACGACGGCTGTTCCCGGTTGGTCAAAGACCGCAGCATCGGCCCGGAACCGGACCAGAAGCATGGCATCCGAAAACCACTGCCCGCCAAGGCAAAGCCAGTCATCCCCTACCGCCACCCCCGGAAACATCCCCTCGGATTCGGGCATCGGCTGTGTGGCCCAGGTATCGTCCACCAGGACCGCACCCGGCAAAAGCTGCCCATCGGGGGCCGTGTCCAGAAGAAGGTTCGCCGCGTCCACCCCCGCCGCGTCCACCCCCGCACTTGCCCAGCGACCGCCCAGCAAACCCACCGCAAGGATCGAGGCCAGGCTGACCACCAGATCATCCGACCGCAGCGCCACAAGCGCCCCGCGCCCGATTCCCCGCCGCAGCAGATGCAGTGCCATGTTCCGCGCCACCTGCGCCAAGGCCATCCCGCCAAGTCGCAGCCCCGGAGCGACCAGAACCGGGTTGCCGCCGCGCCGTGCCGTGTCGATCAGTATTTGCCCTGCAAGGCCCAATTCCGCCCCCGTTTCCCGCTTCATGGCAGGCCAGGGGCACCTTGTCACCCACTCACACCTTCCCCGGAACCGCAGTCGCTCATGGCCACTGGGGCGATGGGGTGGTGGCATTGGCAGCCTGGCCCAAGATTTCAGGGAAAAGGCCGACCCGTTCCAATGAATTGGGGGCAGTCTGCGCCACAGACTGCCCCCATGGGGTCTGGAAGACCTCGAAGGTCCCGACGGTCAGATCATCCCTGAAAGCTTGCGTCCTGCGCACAAAAGGCGGTGCCCAAAGCTGCAGAAGCCAGTCAGGGCAGGCCGATCACTTGAACGTGGCAAGATAGGCGGCCAGATTGGCGGCAGCCTCGGCGTCGGGAAGTTTGAAGGACATCTTCGACTTG
>CAUJIP010000127.1 GCA_963205235.1 Pseudomonadota bacterium | reverse complement strand
ATGATCCAGGATCGCAACGATGATCTTGCGGTCGCGCTGTTCGGCGAACTGTTCATGGCCGATCAGCTGGCCCGGAACCGGATTTCGAAGATTCTGCCCAAGGGAATGGAGCTTTCGCATTTTTCGGTCCTGAACCATCTGGCGCGGCTTGGAGAGGAACGCACCCCGGCGCAACTGGCCAAGGCCTTTCATGTGACGCGGGGGGCTATGACCAACACGCTTGCGCGGCTGGAATGGGCCGGGCACATCCACATTCGGCCGGACTGGGAGGATGCCCGGCAGAAGTTCGTGGCGATCAGCCCTTCTGGCAAGGCGGCCCGTGATTCTGCCGTGGCGGCAGTCGTTCCACTGATCGCAGAAGTGGCACAAGCTTTGGGTGTTGACCGTGTTCGGGCACTGTTGCCGGTCCTGCGCGAATTGCGCCTGAAACTGGAGGAAGACACGCCGTAACTTTGGCCCAGTCGTCCAGAGCGGTGCAGAAAGGCCATAGTCCCCAGCTTATGCACAAGCAACGGGCGGATACTACTTGCCCTTGGGCTCTTATCTTCGCATAGACTGTGGTCACATTTTGGGTCTGTACATCATGCTGCCATCGTCCCGTTCCTTGCTTGCCCTGCTTGCGCTCTCTACGACCCTTGGTGCTGGTCTTTTGGCTGGCCCTGCTTTGGCCGACATGACCCGGTCGTTCAACCTGAACGGCGCGACTGGTCTTATCGACATGCCGTCGGGCGATGCCCAGAATGACGCGACGTTTTCCTTCAGCATGGCCAATATCGGCGCGATGACCCGGGCGACGTTCTCGTTCCAGTTTTCGGAAAGGGTGTCGGCCTCGTTCCGGTTCAACACCTGGCGCGACTGGGATGCGGTGATCCCCGGTGGTGACAAGGAAACCGACCGCAGCATCGACCTGCGCTATCAGGTCCTGAAAGAAGGCGATTTCCTGCCCGCAGTTACCATCGGTCTGATCGACATGACCGGGCAGGGCCTGATGTCGTCGGAATATGTGGCGGCGACCAAGACTTTTGGCGACAAGCTGAAGGTGACGGCGGGCCTTGGCTGGGGTCGGCTGGGGTCGCAAGGCGGGATCGGGGCACCCTTCGGCGAACGTCCGGCGCTGACTTCGACCGACTATGGCAAACCCAATATCGACCAATGGTTCCGTGGCGACGCAGCCTTCTTCGGCGGGGTCGAATACAAGGTGAATGACCGTTGGACGGTGAAGGCTGAATACTCGTCGGACGCCTATCTGATGGAAGATGACGAGCGCGGCCTGATCGACCGCAAAAGCCCGCTGAACTTCGGGCTGGAGTATCAGAAGGGCCAGAACGTCCGTTTTGGCGTCTATTCGCTGTACGGCAGCGAAGTCGGGCTGGTATTCCACCTGATCTTGGATCCCAAGACCCGTGCCACGGGCGGGGTGATGGGTGCTGCCCCGGCTCCGGTCAAGGCAAGGCCGTCGCGGTCAGCCGATCCAGATGCCTATGACGGCGGTTGGGTCACCCAGCCCGATGCCGGTGCGCTGTTGCGCAAGAATCTGGCCAAACGGTTGGGTGCAGACGGTATTGCGATCGAAAATCTGGCCTTCACGGCAGAGAAGGTCGAAATTCGCATTCGCAGCGGCCGAATCGACGCAGCAGCCCAGGCTATCGGCCGCACGGCGCGCGCGCTTAGCAATGTGATGCCTGCCTCGGTCGAGGTGTTCGAAATTGTCCCTGTCGTCAACGGCGTCGGGGCGTCGAAGGTCACCATCCGCAGAAGCGACCTTGAGAGCTTGGAATTTGCCGCCGACAACGCGACTGCACTGCGCGAACGTGTGACGATTACCGACGCGGGGCCGGTTCCGGAATATGCTTTGGGCGATGACGGCCTTTATCCGAAATTCCGGTGGAGCCTGAAACCAGCCGTCCGAATGTCGGAACCCCTTAAGGGCGATGTCGGGGGCCGCTTGACCGCGTCCTATGACCTGCGGCCCGGACTGGTTCTTTCCGGTTCTGTTTTTGGTCGGGTCTATGGCAACGGCGATGATGCCAACCCCTCGGGCTCGTCCTTGCCGCATGTGCGTAGTGATGGCGGGCTTTATGCCGAGAACGGCGACGTTGCCCTTGAACGTCTGACGCTGGCCTGGTTCGCCCGGCCCGGCGAAAATCTGTATTCCCGGGTCACGATCGGCTATCTCGAGCGCATGCACGCGGGCGTATCCGGCGAACTCTTATGGAAGCCAGCGGATAGCAAGCTCGCCCTGGGGGCCGAGCTGAACTACACCAAACAGCGCGATACTGACGGCGCTTTCGGCTTTGGCGAATACAACTATGACGTCGTGACGGGCCATGTTTCGGCCTATTACGACTTTGGCAATGGCTATCTGGGGCAGTTGGACGTCGGTCGCTATCTGGCGGGTGACGTTGGCGCTACACTCTCGTTCGACCGGGTGTTCGTGAACGGCTGGCGGGTTGGTGCCTTTGCGACGGTCACCGATGCCAGCGATGCCGCACTTGGCGAAAGCGGCTATGACAAGGGCATCCGCATTTCTATCCCGCTGAACTGGGCGCTGGGCAACCAGACGAAGAACAGTCTTGGCCTGACGCTGCGCCCGGGTGGCAGCGATGCCGGGGCAAAGCTGGACGTTGACGGTCGGCTGTACGATTCAATCCGCGACTATCATACGGGTGCGCTTGATCCCGAATGGGGACGGGTGTGGCGCTAAGCGGTTCCGGAAGGCTGATATCGGTTGCGCTGATTCTGGCGCTTTTGTCTGCATGCGGCAGCGAAAAGCCACAAGCCTCGCCCTTGGTGCAGGCGGTCAGTGTGGTTGCGAAATCTGCCGTCAGCCGCGCCTCGGCAAAGCGCGCCGGGGGCGGCAGTGCTGCGGCGCCTGCACCGGTGACCCGCGCAGATCTTGAGAAGTATGGCACGCCAATCATGCGTGCCGTCGTCCCGGCCCGTGGTGCAGATGCGCTTTTGACGCCTGGCGACGTCAAGGGGAGCGTTGTGACCTGGTCAACCTCGGACGGCACGACATTCACCCTTCGCGACGGCATCCTGATCCAGACCCGCGGCCTTGGCCCCGACCTAATGTCGGCGCAGGTACCCTCGGTCGGTCAGTTGCTGACGGCAGGCGGAACGCATCAGCGGCTTTACTACTTCCTTGGGGCAGATGATCAGACGACCCGGCGCAGCTATGACTGCACGGTCGCAATCAATGGCAAGGAAGCCATAGTGATCATGGAGCGCAGCCACAGCGTGACCCATGTGACCGAAACCTGTTCGCGCCCGCAGGGGGCGATAACCAACGAATTCTGGATCGAAGGATCGAAAGTTCGCAAATCGCACCAGCTGCTAAGTGGCGGTGCGGGCTATGTCGACTTTGAATGGATCATCGACTAGCAATTAAATCATGGTCTTTGGCTGGATTGTTTCCCAAGGATCGAAATTATGTTAGGATTCGGCCAAGCCAGATTCCCTGGAGGTTCCGATGAAGACCAGCCTCTCCCTGTTTCTTGCGGCCCTTGTCATGGGAACGGCGGTTTTCGCCGGTGGCCCGGTCGTTGTCGTCGAGGAAGAGGAAGTGGTTGTCGAGGAGCAGTCAAGCTCCAGCACGGGCATCCTGCCGTTGTTGCTGATCCCGGTAGCGCTTTGCGTGGTTCTGTGCGGCGGTGATGACGATCCGGAACCTGACTTGCCGTAGGTTCCGGCTCCCTACGAACCCACGACAGGTATGCGACAGCGTCAATAGTCTTTCTCGATGAAGACGCCCACACCGGTTTCCCCGTCGGCACCGACCCGGCCCTTGACTGTAACGCCAGGGCGCAGATCAAGATTCAGGTTGATCGTGCTGGTCCCGGTCTGATCAATCTCGACTTCGGTATAGATATTTTCACTGATGTATTTCCCGGCCTTGAGCGCGGTCGTCCCATCGTCGGCGGTTGCTAGGTCCAGATCATCCAGGCCAAAGCTTTTCCGAAGCTTGCTGATCACGCCTTCGCCGCCACGTCCGGCAAGTACGGCAACCGCCTGCGCCAGTTGCGCTGCCTGCAGGGCCGAAATGTTGTTCAGACCCCGACCAAACAGCAGTCGCGCCAGCACTTCTTCTTGAGGCAGATCAGGCACCGACGAGAATGCGACATTCGGGTCGTCTGCTGGTCCTTCGATAGTGACGGTGCTTTGAATGCCATCGCTTTCGGTGCTGGCTGAAATCGCAAGCTGGGGGACGAAACTGCCCTCTAGGTTCATATCGGCCCGATCCAGTACCAACCGTTTGCCCAGAATGTCCAGCCGTCCCCGAATCAGCCCAAACTCGCCCGAAGGAATCACGGCTCCAGTTGTACCACGCAGACGAAGCTCACCGCCTAGTTCAGCGTCGATTCCTCGACCGCGCAGAAAGATCCGGCTGGGGGCGGAAAGCACAAGGTCAAGTTGGAAAGGCGTGCCGGTAGAGGTCCGCCCGTCGCCATCGCCGCCAAGCAACCCGGCGCGAACCCGGGTGGCCCGGACGTCAGCCGGTTCATTCCGGTGGATCATAGCAACCAGCACACCAGCAGCGTCAATCCCTGATTCGGGAACACGAAGCTCGGTTTCAGACAGGGCAATGGCCCCCAAGATTGTCGCCCCACCGGTCAGTGCCCCTTTGATGCCGACCTTTCCGCCCAGCACTGTTTCATAAAGCTTGGGGTCAAAGAATCGGACCCGCTCTAGCGATATGGCCAGATCGGCAACGTAAGGTTTGACAAGTCCGACCGGTCCGTCGACCCGCAGCGTTCCACCAGTCGAAAGCCCTGCTGTCGCCGTCAATGCCGCCTTACCAGCCTTAAGGTCGGCCTGCGCACCGATGTCTTCCAGCGCGAAACCAAGCCCCGGGTCGCTTAGCCTGCCATTCGACAAGGCCACGCGCCCCGAGAGGGACGACAGTTGCAGCGGCCCCGCAAGCCGTAGGTCAAAGCGTGTCGGGCCTTCAATCACCTTTGGGGCGATGAAGATGTTGGCCAGTCCGGCCTGCCCTGTGCCGGAAATCGCAAGGTCGGCGGAAGCGAAATCACGGGCGATGCTGCCTGAAACCCTTGCATCCACCTTTCCGGGGCCCTGTCCTTTCAGGTCAAGCGCGAAAGCGGTCCCGTCATCCAGAACCTCGCCGGACACCGAAAGCGGGCCATTCAGATCGGGGATCAGAAGGCCAAGGTCAGCGAGTTTACCGGTGATCGTCAGTTTTTGCGTGTCATTGGAGGTTGCCCCGGTGACCGACAGGTCAAGCTGGGGGTTCGAAAGCTGCAGTTGGTCAAGCGCGATCACCCCTTCCGAAAGGGCAAGCTTGGCCGACAGGCTGCTTGCCCCGGCCAGAAGCGGATCGGCAGTCAAGTTGCCGATGGCAAGGTTGTCTGCGTCGCCGGACAAGGTGATCAGCGCCGCCTCGGGCTTTCCCGCGAGGGTGATGTCCAGCTTGGCCTTGCCCGAATATCCGGGGTTCAGACCAGAAAGGTCATCGATGGTAACTTCCCCCGAAAGATCAACATCGGCGCTTGCAACCTTGCCTGACATCGAGGCGGCGATCGGCCCGGCTCTCAGATCAAGATTGCGAATCGTTGTTCCCGTCTTGTCCCGCAAGACCGAAAGGTTGACCGCCGATTCGCCGACAAGCAGCCGGTCGATCTTGTCGACCCCGATGCGCAGTCCCAGTGCCGAAAGCGCGACCGTACCATCCAATTCGCCTGAAAGCTGGCTGGCCGAACCGGCAACTCGTACCTCGCCCCGCCCGCCAAGCGGACGTCCGGCAAGACCGTCAAACCGCGAAAGGTCGTCGACAGACAACGCAAGGCTGCCAGTTGTCAGGAAGGCCGCGCTCAACCCTTCGATCTTGACCTGCCCACTGCCGGAAAGGCCCTTGCCCAGAAGGGTGAGGTCGGAAACCTGGACCGAATCGTCACCCGCCGCAAAGCGCAGCGTGAAACCGCCAGTCAGGGCTGGTCCGATAGCCTTGGCAAGGGCGGGGTCGGCAGGGGAAAGACCTGCAGCCGAATAGTCAAACATGCCATCAAAGCTGTTTCCGATCGTGTTGCGTTCGATCCGACCGGATCCCGAAAGCGAAAGCGTTTCAGCAGCAAGATCGGGACGGTCCAGCCCGGCAATGACAGCTTTGGCCGACCAGGTCAGACCCTGATCCTGCGCGGTATCAATCTTGAACTCGGCGCGGTCGATTCTGGTTGGCAGACCGCCGAAGGGCAGAAGAAGCCGATTTCCATCCGGGCTGGCCAGAACTCCGGCCAACGAGATGCTTTCCGGTAGCCCGTCGGCGGCGATTTCGGCATGACCGTCGACTGACAGTGACTGGGCCTTGATGTGGAAGCGATCCACAGCCAAAACACCCGAGGCGGCACGATTTGCATCCAGCGCAACCTCAAGCCGGGTTCCCAGGAACTCGGCATAGTCCGGCAGGAACAACGGGGCGAGGTTGCCCGCAAGATCGGCCTTCAGACTGCTTCCGCCAGCGCCATCCTCTGACACGGTGATACCTCCGGCCAGACGGTCCTTGCCATCGGTTGCAAGTGTGATGTCGGCGGCAAAGGCATCAATCGGGCCAGACCCCAGAAGACGGACGTCGCTGGAAGGTGCGCCGGGAATGCCCAAGGCAACGGCGACAAGCCCGTCCTTCCCCTCGCCAGCGGCAAAATCGACGGTCAGGTTCCTGCTTGTATTGTCATAGCTGGCATCCAGCGTGATCGCGCCTGAGGGCCCTTCACCGGTCCTGACAAGGTCAATCCGTGCCTGACCGGCGCCACCGGCCAGCTGAAGCTCAGCATCAAGTCGGCCCTCAACGGGTTGGCCCAGCACCGACCCATCCAGTTCGATCCAGTCGATTTCAATCGCCCCGATGTCGACGGAAACTGGAAGCTCGGGCAGGCTGAACCCGGCAGCTTCGGGCGCGGGCAGGCTGTCCCTGTTCGAATTTGGCAACCGGCTTACCGTCAGATGGTTGGCCGACAGTTCGTTGACCACCAGTTCCCCTGACAGAAGCGACGAACGGCTCCAGTCCAGTTTGACCTCCTCCAACGTCAGCCAAACGCCGGCGTCATCGGCAAAGGTCATGCTTTCGATTGTCGCCTGCGATGAAAGGGCACCCGCAAAGCCGGTAATCGTCACCTTGCGCCCGATATCCGAAAGGCTGTCTTCCAGAAATGCTGTTAGATAGTCCTTGTCGGACTCTTGCGCGAAAACTGGGGTGGCGGTCACGGCCAGCAGGATCAGAAGCGGTTTCAGCATCAGAAGGCCTGCCCCAGACCGATATATATCTGCACGCCGTCGCCGGTCTTGCCGCTGACCGGGGCCGCGACGTCCAGCCGGATCGGGCCAAAGCCGGTATCATAGCGCAGGCCAAGCCCCGCCCCGGCGTGTGGATCGACAAACCCGTCGTTAAAGCCGTTCAGTCCGACACTGCCGACATCGACAAAGCCAACGATCCCAATCCGTTCGGACACCTTGACCCGAAGCTCGACCGAACCTGCCAGGAAATAGCGACCGCCAATGTCGAACTCGGGACCCATGCCCTTCATCACTGGAATTCCAAGCGACCGATAGGGTTGGCCGCGCACTGTGCCACCACCACCCGAGAAGAACAAAAGATCCCGGGGTGTTTCAAGAAGACCCGAGCCGACGATTGCCCCGCCTTGCGCCCGCAGGGCCAGAACAAACCGACTGTCCGAATCAAGACTGCGATAGACGCGCCCGTCAACAGTTCCTCGAATGCCTGATCCGGTCGTTCCAAGACCAAGGAATGGCATGACCGAAGCGTCAAGATAGAAGCCCCTCACCGCGTCTTGTGCTTCGTCGCGCCTATCCCAGGTCACGCTGAAAGGGAGTGAAAGGTTCCGGTAGGTGAAGTCGCCTCCGGGATCGCTTCCCTGCAGGTAGGAATAAGAGATTCCGGCCTTTCCGGTCAGCTTGTCAGAAAAGACATGCACCAGATTAAGCCCGAACTGAAGTCCATCGACATAGTAGTCCGTCTCGTCCAGGTGGGCGTAGGTCAGACTGAGTCCGGCCGTTGTGTCAGGCGTGAGTGTCGCAGGTCGATCCAGCGATACGCCCAGCATATAGTCGATGCCGCTTTGCCCAGAGCCGATGTTTGTTGCCCCGCCCTCGATCTTGAGCCGTTCACCCCCGCCCAAAAGGTTTCGGTGCAGCCACGACCCTTCCAGTGAAAGACCGTCAAGGCTTGCGACTTCCGCCCCGAAGGAATAGCGGCGCGGCTTCTGTTCGACGACAGTCGCAGTAACGCCGATAAGGTCGGGGGCGGTGATCTGCTCGTCCTCGGCCAGGGTGACCGAGCTGAAGATACCCGTCCGACGCAGACGGCTTTCGGCCCGACGCAGTTCGGTTTCGCTGAAGGTTTCGCCTTCGGGCAGACCAGCGATCTTGCGCACGCGCGCCTCGCGCATCCGCACTTCGCCTTCGACAGTCAGGGCCCCGAACCGCAGCTTTGGTCCGGGCGAAAGCCGCAAGTCGACATCCAGAAGGGCGGTCGCATGATCGGCCACCACCTGTTCGTCCGACACCCTTGCTTTGGCGTGCCCGACATTCCGCCACGCCAGCAACGAGGCATCCACCGCTTCGCCGATCAAACCGCTTTCCGCCGGCTCTCCGCCACTGAATTCCGTGGGCAACGCAGTTCCGGGCACCAAGGGCGCGATATGCGTTCTGTCAAACTGAAAGCGCGGTCCTGGGTCCACCTGGATCATGATCGCAGAAATGGTTGCAGGCGCTTCAAGCGGAGGAATTGCCGAAACCTCGCGCCCGTCGACCAGGATATGGATCACTGCCGAGTAATGGCCCTTGCCATAAAGTGCCGCCAGAATGCGCCCGTAATCGGCACGGGCTGCTGCTAGAAGATCCTGCGGCGCGGTTTGCCCATCGGCCTGCATCGTATTGACAAGCGAAGCCTCTCGTATTGCCTTGGCGATGGCATCGCTGGCGCCTGGGGTCAGGATGTCAAGCCGGTCAAGGGCCCGCACCGAAGGGGAGGCAAACGACAGCCCAACCAAGGCAACCGAGGCCAGTCCCAATGTTCGTACAGGCCGCAGTGGCATCCGGATCGACCCCTCCTTCGGGTCGCCTTCGGACTATCGCAGCTTGGCGGAACGGGGGCAATCCGCACAAGGTTCGAACGGGCGACACAGGCGACAATCCGGTCGCGTCACAGCTATACCCAAGTCAGGGGCCAGAGTCTTCCGGGGTGCAAACTGCGGTTCACACCCCGGATGCATCGCACCCCGTCGTCTGCCTTACATCGGCGGCAGGATGACGCTGTCGATCACATGGATCACGCCGTTCGACGCGACGATGTCATCCGCCGAAATCACCGCGCCATTCACTTTTGGCCCGCCTTCCAGCGTGATGGTGATATTCGAGCCCTGGACGGTCGGCGCGGTCATGCCCTCGGTCAGGTCAGTCGACATGACCTTGCCCGCCACGACATGATAGGTCAGCACGGCGACAAGCTTGTCCTTGTTTTCCGGCTTGAGCAGATCCTCGACCGTGCCAGCAGGCAGGGCGGCAAAGGCCGCATCGGTCGGTGCAAACACGGTGAACGGACCTTCGCCTTTCAGCGTCTCGACCAGACCAGCGGCGGTCAAGGCTGCGGCAAGGGTGTTGAAGGACCCGGCGTCAACGGCGGTGTCAACGATGTCCTTGTCCTGCGCGAAGGCAGGCATCGCAAAAGCTGCGACGGTGGTCAGTGCCAGAAAGGTTCTACGGATCATTGGCGTTACTCCAATCAAGGGTCTGCCGACATTGGCAGCAAGGATAGGGGGCAACGCCACGATCAGATCAGTCGAATTCCTTGCCCTGCGACCCTTGACCGAACGGCTGCTGGCGCTAAGCCGCGGTCGCCAGATTTTTCCAGTCAATAAAATGTGACGCAGCACTGGACTTAGGTGAACTGTTACAAGTCGCTGCCGCAGTCGTGACGCGGTTTGTTTTGCCTTTCTGCCGATCCGGCGCATCTTTGACGAAACTGCAAAGGAGCCGAACATGCGCCGTCTTGCCTGGTCCGATGTCACACCCAAGCCACTTTGGCTGAACCGCCGACAACTGATGGCGGGGGCGACCGCGCTTGTCGCCACACCGGCTTTCGCAGAACTGAAGGCGACCCCCAGCCCCTATTCCACAGATGCCGAGCCGAACAGTCTTGAGGACATCACCGGCTATAACAACTTCTATGAATTCGGGACGGGAAAGGAAGACCCTGCTGCCTATGCGTCAGCTCTGACCGTTGACCCCTGGTCGGTCGTGATCGACGGCATGGTGGACAAGCCGGGCACCTATGACCTTGCCGATCTGTTGAAGGATCAGCCGCTCGAGGAGCGCATCTACCGATTCCGCTGTGTCGAGGCCTGGTCGATGGTCGTGCCCTGGATCGGCTTCCAGCTTTCTGGCCTTCTGGATCGCGTGGGCGTTCAGCCTTCGGCCAAGTTTGTGGCTTTCGAAACCCTGCTTCGCCCGGAAGAGATGTTCGGTCAGCAAAGTCCGATTCTGGAATGGCCCTACCGCGAGGGTCTTCGTCTGGACGAGGCG
>CAUJIP010000126.1 GCA_963205235.1 Pseudomonadota bacterium | reverse complement strand
CGGGCCAGAGCGGCCATAGGTTTCGTCATAGTGACGCCGAAGCCGCATGAGCGCGATGCGCAGGACGATCTTGCCTGACCGTGCCGCCCAGCCCATGCGCTTTTCGGCGACTTCCAGCCCTTCCAGAAAGCAGCAGCAGCGAAGGGCCATATCACCAAGGCCGGGGCCAAGGTCGCGCAGCGCGGCGGCGACGCGGCCACGGGCCGACGAAGGGCCTTCGGCAATGCCGCAGTCGGGTTGAAACGCACCCCGGTCGCCGCCGGTCAGGAACCGGTCCCAGTTCTGCGCGACGCGGGGGCCCATCTGAGCAATTTCGAAATCTTCGCGCAGGCGTTCGGCGGCCTCGACCAATTCCGGTTCAAGAAAGGGTTTGCCGTCGCGGTCGCGCCTGCGGCCAAGGACACCGACCGGGCTTTCGGCCATGTTATAGCGCACCCGGCGGGGGCCGGAATCGTCCATCACGTCGCGTTCGCCCCAGTCGCGGTGCTGATCGCCAAAGACCTGACCGGATTCGGCCATGCCTTGGCGGGCGCGGTCTTCCTCTTCCACGATCCGGCGCAGAGCGGCGCGACCGGCTGCCGTGATCTCGTATGTCGAAATCCGCCCGGCCTTGCGCAAGCTGATCCAGTCTTTCAGGGTGAAGGCATGCGCCACCGCCCGCGACAGGACCGCCGTCTTCATCGACCGGCCATCGGGAAGTTCGCGTACCACGGCGGCCATTTCCATATCCGGGGCAATGGCCATCACCGCGCCCGGTTCGGCCAGGCGGCGCAGGACCCGTCGGCCTTCGCGATGCAAGGATTGTTCATCGCAGATCTCGTCCGGTCTTTCGGCATTCGGGCGGCGCGGATGGGCGGACATGGGCTGATCTTCCTTTCGGGCTGGAGCGTCTTGGGATTTCTGGGTGGATCGGGACAGGACGGTCAGCGCCTCGTCCATCAAGGGGTCGTCCCGCCTGCTTTCGAACCGGCGCACCTGGCGCAGGATGGTTGAGGCATGAAGACCCTCACGGCGCGCGAGGGCCCGAAGCGAGGTTCCATCCTCGGTGTGGTCAAGGTAGTGACGCACAGCGGCAGGAAGCCAGTCGGGCAGGCTGGCAGCGGTTAATTCTGGCACTTCGATCGTCCCGTCCTGTCCACACCCCGGCTGCGACATGTCCAGCCTTGGACAAAAGCAACCTTGGGTGGAATTGGTTACCTGTTGGTTAAGCACTCGGCCTGTCCGAACAATTGCGTGGAATTCCTAAACCTTTCGGTAACCTGCGCGCGCTGCAACCGGCGGGAACGCAACGCGAGGTTGCGCTGAGGCAAGATGCACTCACCTGGAAACGGAGTGTCCCATGTCGGATTTCTGCAAGACCCTGGCTTCGCTGCGCCGCCCCCGTCTTTTGATGCATGCCGCAAGGTTCGGCCTTGGCGATTATCGCCGCGAGCGGGACTTGCGGCGGCTGGTGCGCTGTGGGGATTCACCCGAGGAGACGGTGCCCTCGCTTCTGTCGGTCGAGGAAAGGCTGGAGGCGACGCGGCAGGCGGGGGATGCCAGCTATTCGGTGGCGCGCCATATCGAGGTGCTGATCGCGCTTTTGGCCGAGGCGCGGCTGTTGCGGCAGCGTCTGGTCTGAGCGCATGAAAAAGGGGCGGTCACCCGCCCCTTTTCGGATCTGATCCGTGACAGATCAGGGCAGTCTTACATGAAAGCGTCGGGCATTTCCGATTTGCGCTTGGCGACAAAGCCTTCCAGCCCTTCGCGGATGCCGGCATCCAGATCGGGGGCCTGATAGTCGGCCAGCTGCTTTTTCACCTTTTCGGCGGCAAGCTGCATCGTATCGCGGCTTCCTTCTTCGGCCCAGGTTTCGAAGGGCTTGAAGTCCAGAAGGTCCGACCGCCAGAAGGCCGATTTGAAGTTCGCCTGGGTGTGCTGGCAACCAAGGTAGTGGCCGCCGGGGCCGACTTCGCGGATCGCGTCCATCGCCTGACCGTTGTCGTCCATCATGATGCCCTGGGCCAGATGGTGCAGGGTGCCAAGCTGGTCGGCGTCCATCACGAATTTCTCGTAGGACGACACCAGACCGCCTTCCAGCCAGCCGCAGGCGTGGAGCATGAAGTTCACACCCGCCAGCAGCGCCATGTTCAGGCTGTTGGCGGTTTCATAGGCCGCCTGCGCATCGGGAAGTTTCGAGCCGCAGAACGACCCGCCCGAACGGTAGGGCAGACCCAGACGGCGCACAAGTTGGCCCGTGCCATAGGTGATATGCGCAGCTTCCGGGGTGCCGAAGGTCGGCGCGCCCGAGTTCATGTCGATCGAGGTCACGAAAGCGCCAGCGATGACGGGCGAACCCGGACGGACAAGCTGGGAATAGCTGACACCGGCAAGGATTTCGGCCAGAACCTGGGTCAGCGTGCCTGCAACCGTCACCGGGGCCATGGCACCGCCGACGATGAAGGGCGAAACGATGCTGGCCTGATTGTTCGCGGCGTAAACCTCCAACGCGCCCATCATGACGCCGTCGAAGGTCATCGGCGAGTTGATGTTGATAAGGCTGGTCATCACCGTGTTCTGCTGGACGAAGTCCTTGCCGAACAGAATCGAGGCCATGTCGACCGAATCCTGCGCGCGGCTGGGTTCGGTGACCGAGCCCATGAAGGGCTTGTCCGACAGGGTCATGTGGGCCAAGAGCATGTCGAGGTGACGCTTGTTCACCGGGATATCGGTCGGCTCGCACACCGTGCCGCCCGAATGGTGCAGCCATTTGGACATGTAGCCCAGCTTCACGAAGTTCTGGAAATCGTGCAGCGTCGCATAACGACGACCGCCGTCGATGTCGCGGACGAAGGGCGGGCCGTAGACCGGGGCCAGCACCAGATTGCGGCCGCCAACCTCGACGTTGCGTTCGGGGTTGCGGGCATATTGGGTATAGGTCTTGGGCGCGGTCGAGACCAGCTTGCGGGCCAGACCGCGGGGGATGTGTACCCGCTCGCCCCGGACATCGGCCCCGGCATCGCGCCAGCGTTGCAGCGCGGCTTCGTTTTCAACGAAGTTGACGCCGATCTCTTCCAGAACGGTTTCCGCGTTCCACTCGATGATCTGAAGCGCTTCTTCGTTCAGGATCTCGAAATTGGGAATGTTGCGCTGGATGTATTTCGCCGTCTCAAAGCTGATCGCGGTCCGCTCGGCCCGGCGGCTTGCGCCCCCGCCACTGCGTGCCCGGCGTCCTGTTGCCTCGTCCATGTAAGCCTCCGAATGATGTTGCCGCCCTTATGCCGTCAATCGGGGGGCAGGCTCTTCCTTAAACCGGCCATTACCTGCCAAAACCGACATATCTTGCGACCGGAAACGACATAGCCGGGACCAATGTGGTCAGGCGACGGGCCGCATCACTGCAAGCGGGCAATCGCGTGCGCCGGGGTAGCCTTGGGTTTCGACCCATTCGCAGGCAAGGCCGGAACTTTGCGCGTCTTGAACCAAGGCCTGGCGGTCGGGAAAGACATAGCTTGCCGAAGACCCGCGATAGGCATGGAGATGGCGGGCCTGATCGGGCTGCATGCCGTGCGCTGCGGCAAAATCGGCCAGATCGCCGAGGGATTCGGCAGCGGCAAGGATATCGGCCACGCTGACCTGATGATCCGGAGCGCTGGCAAGCGCTGAGGCAATCCGCCAGCGCAAGGTGTTCAGGCTTTCGATGCCGCCGTTTCGGGCGGTTTGCAGCACTTCGCCCACCGTCTCGGGCTGGGCCGGGCGTGCGAAGACGCGGAAGACGGCGCGGCCTTCGGGATGCAGGATTCGGCGCACTTCGCCCAGAACCGCCCGCAAGACAGCGCGGTTCGGGACCGAATTCAACGCGCCGTCGCCCAGCACCTGTTGCGCGGACGCCGTGGCAACGGGAAGCGCGACCCAATCGGCAACTTGTGCCTGCCGCCTTGCGTCATTGCCCGGCCATATCGCCGATATCATGCCGGGGGAACTGTCAAAGGCCAGAAGGCGGCTGGCAAGAGCGGCATAGGCGGGGGTGACCCCCAAAAGCACGGTAAGGCCTTGGCATCCCCCACATATCGCGTTGATCTGTTCGGTAGTTTCCGGCTCCGGAACCTGCGGTGGTCCCATAGTTGCGATGCGGCGACCGATATCGGTCCAATGGTCTTGAGTTTGCATGGAGCGAACCCTACGAATGCCGCAAAGGAGTGTCCAGTTGCTGATCGCCGTCATTACCCATCCACAGGACCGGCGGTTTCGCGCCTTTCTTGATGGGTATCTGAAGCTGGCAAAGCCGTTCTATCAGCTTGGGTCCATTCTGATGGCCGGTCGTGCCGAAGGGCTGCGCTGGTTCTATACCGATCCCGGCCAAAGGTTTCGGGCTGCGGATGCGGCGTGGCTGCATGTCGATCAGTCGCTGATTCCGCAGGACTATCTGGACCTTGCCGCGCGGTATCCGGTTGCGATCAACGGGACGGTTGCCGACATTCGCAAGCGCCATGTCAGCCACAATCTGGTCACGCTCGGTTCGGGTTGGCAGGGGCCGGTTCTGGTGAAAAGCGACCTGAATTGTCAGGGCAGCCCCGAGGCCTTTCTGGCCCGCAAGATTGCCCGGCTTGGAGGCCAACCCATCAGCATGGGAAAGCGCCCTGAATACCAGCTTTTCGACAGCCTGCAGGCGGTTCCGGATTCGGTCTGGCAGGACCCGACCCGCGTTGTCGAAAAGTACCTTCCCGAAAAGCGCGGCGAAAACAACGTGCTGCGGGTGTGGAGCTTTCTTGGCGACTATGAGCGGTGCAACTGGTATTCCGCGCCCGAGATCATCGTCAAAGGCCGCAACATCGCGGAATTCGGCCCCTGCCCGGTGCCCGACGAAATTCGCGCTGAACGGCAGCGGCTGGGGTTCGACTATGGCAAGTTCGACTTTGCCATCGGGCCGGAGGGACCGGTGCTTTACGATGCCAACCGAACGCCCGGCGTGCTGAACGCCCGCGCCGATTACATGCAGGCGGAAGCCGAGCGGATGAGTGCGGCTTTGATCCGGCGGATCAGGGGCTAATCCACCGCTGCCCCTTGCGAAAAACCGGCACTTTGGCTAGGCGAAGCCATGACACATCATGACCGCCTTCTGATCATCGACTTCGGTTCCCAGGTGACGCAGCTGATCGCGCGCCGCCTGCGTGAGTTGAACGTCTATTGCGAAATCCACCCCTATAACCGCGTGGACGATGCCTTTCTGAAGGCTTTCGCCCCGAAGGCGGTGATCCTGTCGGGCGGGCCTGCCAGCGTCTATTGGGAAAACGCGCCGATGCCTCCGGCTGGGGTGTTCAGTATGGGCGTGCCGTTGCTTGGCATCTGCTATGGCCAGCAAGTGATGATGCATAGCCTGGGCGGGCATGTCGAAGGCGGGCATGGCACGGCGGAATTCGGGAGGGCGTTCGTGACGCCGACGGCGGATCGTCTGCCCCTGCTGGAAGGCTGGTTCGAGGCCGGGACCGAACAGGTCTGGATGTCGCACGGCGACCATGTGTCGAAGATTGCGCCGGGGTTCCAAGTCTATGGCACCTCGCCCAATGCGCCGTTTGCCATCACGGCGGACGTGGCGCGGCAATTCTATGCCGTCCAGTTCCACCCCGAGGTGCATCACACACCCAAGGGCGCGCAGCTCTACGAGAATTTCGTGCGGCTGGCGGGGTTCAAGGGCGATTGGACGATGGGCGCCTACCGTGAAGAGGCGATCCGCAAGATCCGCGAGCAGGTTGGCGACCAGAAGGTGATCTGCGGGCTGTCGGGCGGGGTGGATTCGTCCGTCGCGGCGGTGCTGATCCATGAAGCCATCGGCGATCAGCTGACCTGCGTATTCGTCGACCACGGGCTGTTGCGGCTGGGCGAGGCAGAGCAGGTCGTGACCATGTTCCGCGACCATTACAACATGCCCTTGATCCATGCCGACGAAAGCGCCCTGTTCCTTGGCGCGTTGGAGGGGGTTTCGGACCCCGAGGTCAAGCGCAAGACGATTGGTCGGCTCTTCATCGACGTGTTCCAGAAGCACGCGACCGCCGTGGGGGGCGCGAAGTTCCTGGCGCAGGGGACGCTGTATCCTGACGTGATCGAAAGCGTGTCGTTCAGCGGCGGGCCGTCGGTCACGATCAAGTCGCACCACAATGTCGGCGGGTTGCCGGAAAAGATGGGGCTGAAGCTGGTCGAACCGCTGCGCGAGCTTTTCAAGGACGAAGTGCGGGCGCTTGGCCGGGAGTTGGGCCTGCCGCCAAGCTTTATCGGTCGCCACCCCTTCCCCGGACCCGGTCTGGCGATCCGCTGCCCCGGTGAGATTACCAGTGAAAAGCTGGACATCCTGCGCAAGGCGGATGCGGTCTATATCGACCAGATCCGCCGCCACGGGCTTTACGACGACATCTGGCAAGCCTTTGCAGCGATCCTGCCGATGAAGACCGTGGGCGTGATGGGCGACGGGCGCACCTATGACTATGCGCTGGCGCTGCGGGCGGTGACCTCGGTCGACGGGATGACGGCGGACTACTATCCCTTCACGCATGAGTTCCTTGGCGAAACCGCCACGCGGATCATCAACGAGGTCAAGGGCGTGAACCGCGTCTTCTATGACTGCACCTCGAAGCCGCCGGGGACGATCGAACTGGAATAAGTCCAGGTCACCTGCCGACTGATCTGCGCGACCCATACTCGGGATCGTGCGGGCGACGGCGCATCTGGCGCCGGGTTTCAAGGTCGGCGACCAGTCGAGGGCAGGCGGTGTCACCCGGTCTGACCGGCAGGTGGGGTCGATGCGGCCCAGCTTGTGGCGCGATGGCAACAGGTTGAAATTACTTTCTTCCTGCCGTTCCGGGTCCCGGCGAGCAGTGCTAGACAGCCGCAGTAGGAAATTCGCCGGGGCACGGATCGCTTTGGCCAAAAGGAAATTGTGACATGAAGACTTATCTGCTTGCCTCTGCCGCCATGATCGCCGGTCTTGCCGGAAGCGCCTCGGCCGAACTTTCCTTCGGCATCGATGCGGCGGTTGGCACCTGGGCGAGCCATTCGACCGACACCGGACTGGAGCGCCACCGCGACCGCAAGACCGGCAAGCTGGGCCTGAGCGTTGCCAATGATTTCGGCGGCTTTGTCGGCCAGGCTGATTTGAACTGGCAGGCCCTGACGTCGGTTGACGGTGATGAAGACGCCACGAAGTCGATCTTCGATGTGACCTTGCGCGGCATGCGTGACTTTGGCGCGATGCGCGGCGGGGTGTTCCTTGGCAAGGGCGAACATCAGGATTACGGCGACAGCGACGAGTACATGTCCTATCAGTTCATCGGGTTCGACGCCGAAAAGGACATGAGCTTTGGCACCGTCTACGGCCAGATCGGCTATGTCGATTCCTGGGACGAATACGGGGAAGGCACCCAGCGCGCGACCTTCCTGCGCGTCGGTGGGGACTATCAGGTTGGCAACGGTCTGACCCTGACCGGGGCGGTTTCGATGGCCAAAGGCCGTAAATGGGACTCGGATCAATACGGCGTCGATATCCTTGGTATCGAGCTTGGCGTCGAAAAGGCGATTGGCGACAATGGCCTGTCGCTGTACGGCAGCTATGAGCATACCAAGATCGAAGCCGACTATGAGGACGGCTATGGCGACGAATTCGGTACGCTTTGGGTCGGCCTGAAGATGAACCTGGGTGGAGACACCAAGCGGGGAAGCAAGTTGCCGAACCTTGGCCAGTGGGTTGCCTACAACGCCAACGAAGTCGAGTGATCGTCTGACCTTCGACGGATCAAGGGCCGCCTTCAGGCGGTCCTTTTCATTTCAGCCGTGCTTTGTTCCCGACAGCGACCGCTTTTCCGACGTCGGATCGAAACCGCGAACCTCGTCTTCCATGACGGCACGTCCGAACCGCCAGGGACGATTGAACTGGAATAAGTCCGGCATGGGGTGGCTTTACGGGGCGGCTTTACAAAACGACCCGGTCGGCTTACCTGCGGCGTCTTTCGATGCGGAGCCGCCATGCCTAAACTATTTGCCGGGATCGACTTCGGCACCTCGAACTCCACCGTTTCGCTGGCGGATCAGACCCGGTCCTGGCTGATCCCGCTGGAAGGGGATGAGGTCACCCTGCCCTCTGCCGTGTTCTGGGAGACGGATGGCGCCCCGCCGCAGTTTGGCCGCGCGGCGATTGCGGCCTATGTCAGCGGCGAGGATGGTCGGTTGATGCGCGGGCTGAAAAGCACGCTTGGGTCGTCGCTGATTGACGAGCGAACGGTCGTTGGTGGGCGTGCGGTCAGTTTCGTTGACGTGCTGTCGCGGTTCTTCGGGCAAATGCGGCGGCAGTTGGATGCGGCGGCGGCGGGCATGACCAAGGTTGTGCTTGGCCGTCCGGTGCATTTTGTCGATGACGACGCGGCGGCGGATGCCAAGGCGCAGGCGGTACTGGAACAGATCGCGCGGGCGCATGGCTTTGCGGAAGTGCTGTTCCAATACGAGCCCATCGCGGCGGCGTTGCAGTATGAACAGGGCGTTCAGGCGGAAGAACTGGTTCTGATCGTCGATATCGGCGGCGGCACGTCTGACTTTTCGGTCGTGCGGGTGTCACCAGACCGTGCGCGGGCAGCGGACCGGGCAGCGGATATTCTGGCCAATGACGGGATCAGGGTGGGTGGCACGGATTTCGACCGGCTGCTTAGTCTGGCCGAAGTGATGCCGCATCTGGGCTATCTGACCACGACAGGCCACGGCAAGGCGATCATGCCGCGGCACTATTACCTGGACCTCGCGACCTGGCACCGGATCAATTTTCTTTATACCCAACGTGTTGCCGCCGACCTGAAGGCGTTGACGGCCGAGGCTGACCGGCCCGAGCTTCTGGCGCGGATGGTGCGGGTGGTGGCCGGGCGGCATGGTCACGCGCTGGCGATGGAGGTCGAGGCCGCCAAGATCGCTCTATCGCAGGCGGAAAGCACCCGGATCACCCTGAAGGATCTGGCGGGCGGGCCAAACCCTGTCATCCGGCGTGAGGCGTTCGAGGCGGCGGTCGAGGCCCCGGTGGAACGGGTCCGCGCGCGGATTGGCAAAGTGCTGGCCGAGGCCGGGGTCACGCCGGAGCAGATCGGCACGGTGTTCATGACCGGAGGCTCCAGCGGGTTGCCGGTGCTGCATGGCGCAGTGGCGACGGCCCTGCCCGGTGTGGCCATTGCCACGGGCGACATGCTGGGGTCAGTCGGCGCGGGTCTGGCGCTTGACGCAAGGCGGCGCTTTGCCTGACACCAAAGCGGCAGGGACAAGGGGTGTTTTCCGCCTTGTGCCTGCCCGAAGGCCGGGGCAAGGTCCGCGCGCACCAAGGTTGAGATCATGGCCGAAAGTCCGTTCAAAGTCCTGTCCCGCAACCCGGATTTTCGCCGCTATTTCCTTGGCATGCTGCCCGTCGCCTTTGGTGGCCAGATCGAGGCGGTGACAATTGGCTGGCAGGTCTATCACCTGGCGCGCGAGACGATGTCGATCGAGGAAAGCGCCTTTATGGTCGGCATGGTCGGCCTGGCACAATTCGCGCCGTTGTTCCTGCTGACGCTGTTTGCGGGCACGCTGGCCGACCGGGTCAGCCGGTTGACCATCGTCTTCTGGTCCCTGCTGGCCGAGTTTGTCGGGGTTTTGGCGCTGGTATACATCGCGCTGCAACCTGCCCCCGATCTTGGGGCCATCTTCGCGGTCGCTGCCCTGTTCGGGGCCGCGCGTGCCTTTCTGTCGCCCGCCAATTCGGCGCTGGTTCCGATGCTGGTCACCCGGCCCGACATGCCGCAGGCGATGACGCTGTCAATGACTGTCTGGATGAGCTCGGTCATCATCGGCCCGTTCTTCGGCGGTGTCCTTGTCGCCCATTCGGTTGCCAGCGCCTATACCGGGACGGCGATCTGCTATGGCATTGGTCTGGCGTCTATCCTGACGGTGAAGACCTCGACCAGACCCGAGCGGCAAGAGGGCAAGGCCTGGGCCCTTGTGCGCGAAGGGCTGGTCTATGTCTGGCAGAACAAGGTGGTGTTGGGCGCGATTTCGCTGGACCTGTTCGCTGTGCTGCTGGGCGGGGCGACTGCGCTGTTGCCCGCCTTTGCGACGGATGTGCTGCAGGTGGGGCCGCTGGGCTTTGGCCTTTTGCGGGCCGGGCCTGCGGTGGGCGGGCTGGTCATGGCAATCTATCTTTCCTATCGGCCGATCCGGCGGTCGGCTGGCGTCAAGATGTTCCTGGGCGTGGCGGCCTTTGGTCTGGCGACCATCGCCTTTGGCCTGTCGCAATCACTCCCCCTGTCCTTTGCAGCGCTGGTCATTCTGGGTGCGGGGGACATGGTGTCGGTGAACGTGCGGCAGGTGCTGATCCAGATCGTGACGCCCGATCACATGCGGGGCCGGGTGTCGGCGGTGTCGGGGCTGTTCATCTCGGGGTCAAACGAGTTGGGGGAATTTGAAACCGGCGTCGTGTCTCGCTTTGTCGGGCCGGTGATGGCGGCGGTCTTTGGCGGCATCGGCACGCTGATCGTGACCGGCGTCTGGGCCGCCTGGTTCCCAGCGCTGCGACGGGCAGACCGGCTGGACGGTCAGGATGGCTGAGACCGAACGCCCGATCCGCGCTGCGGTCTTCATGCTGGGGTCGATCAGCGCCTTCATCGCAATGGCAATCGCCACCCGCCAGATCAAGGGCGTGCATGACACGTTCGAAATTCTGGCGTTCCGGTCGGTCGTGGGCTTTGTGCTGGTGGTTGCCATCGGCGCGATGACAGGTCAGCTTTCCCGTATCCGGCGGGATCGGCTTGGCGGACATGTGCTGCGGAACATGTTCCATTTCACCGGTCAGTCGCTGTGGTTCTGGGCGGTCACGGCAATCCCACTGGCGCAGGTCTTCGCGCTGGAGTTCACCTCGCCGATCTGGGTGATCCTGCTGTCGCCCTTGGTGCTGGGCGAAAGGCTGACCCGGATGAAGCTGGTCGCGGCAGGATTTGGCTTTGCCGGTGTTCTGATCGTGGCACAGCCGGATTTCAGCGACCCCAACCTTGGCGTCCTAGCAGCGGCGGGGTCGGCGGTGTTCTTCGCCTCGACAACCTTGATGACCAAGCGGCTGACCAAGGATGAGGCGGTGATCGGCATCCTGTTCTGGCTGACGGTGATGCAGGCGGGTTTCGGTTTTGTCGCGGTCTTTGCCGATGGGCAGGTGACCCTGCCGACCTTGGCGACGTTGCCATGGCTGGTGCTGATCGGGGTTGCCGGGGTGACAGCGCATCTGTGTGTGACGAATGCGCTGGCGCTGGCCCCGGCCAGCAAAGTGGTGCCGGTCGATTTCGCGCGCCTGCCGGTGATCGCCGTTGTTGGTGCGCTGGCCTATGACGAGCCGGTCGCTGCGTCGCTTTTCTTCGGGGCCGCGCTGATCTTTGTCGGCATCTGGATCACGCTGCGCCCTACCCCGGCCAAGGCCTGAGCCCGGCCCCCTTTGGCATTGCCCAAGGCCCCTCCCAGCGGTAACAGGGGCCAAAGGGGTGACGCGATGATCTATGGTTCCGGCACAGACTATCTGCAAGCCGCGCAAAAGCGGGTGATGCTGTTCGGCATGTCGGGCCTGGGCAAGACCCACCTGTCGAACATGCTGCGCGATCAGGGGTCGTGGTTCCACTATTCCGTCGATTACCGGATCGGCACCCGCTATATGGGCGAATACATCGCCGACAACTTCAAGCGAGAGGCGATGAAGGTTCCGTTGTTGCGGGAATTGTTGATGACGGACAGCGTGTTCATCTCGTCGAACATCACCTTCAACAATCTGGCACCCCTGTCGACCTATCTGGGCAAACCTGGCGATCCGGCCAAGGGGGGCGTGCCTTTCGCCGAATACATGAAGCGGCAGGAACAGCACCGGCAGGCGGAGATTGCCGCGACGCTGGACACGGCGCGGTTCATGGACCGGGCGCAGGATCTGTATGGCTATCCAAACTTCATCTGCGACACGTCGGGGTCGATCTGCGAGGTGGTTTCGGCTGAAGACCCGAATGATCCGGTGATGCGGCAGCTGGCGGATACGCTGCTGTTGGTCTGGATCAAGGGGTCGGATGACCACACGGCGGAATTGGTGCGCCGCTTCGACCGCGCGCCAAAGCCGATGTATTACCGGCCAGAATTCCTGCATTCCATGTGGGAGGAATACCGCGACACCCATGCTGTGACCGAAGAAAGCTGCGATCCTGATCATTTCGTGCGCTGGACCTATGCCCGCGCTCTGGCGCACCGGCAGCCCCGCTATGCCGCAATGGCGCGCTGGGGGGTGACGGTGACGGCGGAAGAGGTGGCGGCGGTGAAGTCTGCTCGGGACTTCGACGCACTCATGTGTCGCGCCATCGACCGCGCCTGACCCTCTTGCAAGACTGACGACGAAGCCACAGCTTCTGGCCAAAATTCAAGGACCCGACCGATGCCCATCACTTTGCCCGAGACCCTGCCCGCCTTTGACGTGCTGCGGAACGAAGGCGTCATGGTCATGTCACCGGACCGCGCGGCGCATCAGGATATCCGGCCCCTGAAGATCGGGCTGCTGAACCTGATGCCGAAGAAGATCCAGACGGAAAACCAGTTCGCCCGGCTGATCGGGGCGACGCCGCTGCAGATCGACCTGCACCTGATCCGCATGTCGGAACACCAGACCAAGAACACCGCCGCCGAACATATGGAGGCTTTCTATCACCCCTTCCAGGAGGTGAAGGACCAGAAATTCGACGGGCTGATCATCACCGGCGCGCCGATCGAACATCTGCCGTTCGAAGAGGTCAGCTATTGGGACGAGCTGTGCGAGGTCATGGACTGGACCCAGACCAACGTGCAGTCGACCTTTGGCGTCTGCTGGGGCGGGATGGCGATGATCAACCATTTTCACGGCGTGAAAAAGCATATGCTGCCGGCCAAGGCCTTTGGTTGCTTCCGGCATCAGAATCTGGCCCCGACCTCGCCCTATCTGCGTGGCTTTTCGGATGATTTCGTGATCCCGGTCAGCCGCTGGACCGAGATGAAACAGGCCGAGATCGACGCGGCACCGGGGCTGCGCACGCTGCTTGGGTCAGACGAGGTCGGCCCCTGTCTGGTCGAAGACCCCAGCCACCGGGCGCTGTATATCTTCAACCACTTCGAATACGACAGCGACACGCTGAAGCAGGAATATGATCGCGACGTGGCCAACGGGACGCCGATAAACGTGCCGATGAACTATTACCCCGAAGATGACCCGTCGCGCCCGCCGCTGAACCGCTGGCGCAGCCATGCGCATCTTCTGTATGGCAACTGGATCAACGAGATCTACCAGTCCACCCCGTTTGACCTGAACCAGATCGGACAATAGGTCGCAGCGCGGATACGAATTCGGCCATATTTCCGGGGTACGAGCGGGCCAGAACAAGGGCGAGACGAGAATGGACAAGGAAACCGGCTTCAGCAACATCTTCCTTGCGCCGTTCCAGCAGTTGCTTGATCCGGCCTATCGGATGTCGATCCTGTATCTGGCCAGCTCATTGGTCGTGGCGCTGGCGGCCTATATGGTGATCAAGCTGCGCAAGGGCGAGGCCGAGACAGTGCCGCTGTTGCGCTGGCTTTTGCCGCTGGAGGTGCTGCGGCATCCTTCGGCGCAGGTCGATTTCGTCTTCTATTTCGTCAACAAGATCCTGCTGGCGGCGATCTATGCCTCGGTCTTTGTGACCGCTCCTCTGGCGCAAAAGGCCACCCTGGCACTGGTGAACAGCCTTTTCGGCCCGCCGGGCGCGGGCTTTGAACCGCATTTCGGCTTTTCCATCCTTGCTACGGCCCTGACCATCCTCGTGCTCGATTTCGCGCTGTGGTTCCTGCACTATGTGTTTCACAAGGTTCCGTTCCTGTGGGATTATCACAAGGTCCACCATTCGGCGGAAGTGATGACGCCGATCACGGCAGCCCGCATGCATCCGGTCGAAGAGGTGCTGGACAGCCTGACCGCCGGGGCCTGCGTGGGCGTGACCTACGGCGTACTGCAATACGTGCTTGGACCGGCAGCCATCCAGATCAAGATTTTCGACATCAACATCATCCTGGCGGTATTCTTTCTTGCCGCTTTCCATCTGCGCCACAGCCATGTCTGGATCCGCTATCCGGTCTGGCTGCAGCATATCCTTGTCTGTCCCGCCCAGCATCAGATCCATCATTCGATTGATCGCAAGCATTGGGACAAGAACATGGGATTCATCTTTGCCTTCTGGGATTGGGCGGCAGGCACGCTATATGCGCCAAAGGGCAAGGAAGAGATCACCTATGGGCTTGGGACGGATGAAGACGGCGGCACGTGGCATTCGCTGCGCGCGCTTTACTTTCTGCCCTTCCGGCAAAGCCTTGAGCGGCTGCGCACCCGGAAAAAGACCGAAACCCGCAACCCAAGTGAGCCTGCCGAGTAAGCCCTTGATCGCCGAAAGCCCGATTTTCTGCCGACCGGGAGGGTCTGGTAGTGACCGGAAGGGAACATTGGGGTGGCGAGGCGTTTCATGAGCCTGCTACCCAACGCCTTGGGCGCCGTTGTTGCCGCGGCCCTGACGGTCAGCGCAGCCCAATGGCGCGCCTCGGTCCGTGAGGCGGCGACCAACGCGGCCTATCCGCCAAGCGGCGACTTCCTGACGGTTGACGGGCAGCGGCTACACTTTGAAGTGCGCGGCACGGGGCCTGATCTGGTGATGATCCACGGCGCGTCGGGGTCCTTGCGCGACCTGACCTTCTCGCTGCGCGACAGGCTTGCAGACCGCTTCCGGGTGACCGTCATCGACCGCCCCGGCCTTGGTCATTCCGACCCGATGCCGGATGCCAGCCTGCGGGCGCAGGCCATGCTGTTGAAATCGGCTGTCGCAAGGCTTGGGGTGACGGACCCGATCCTGTTGGGCCAAAGCTATGGCGGTTCGGTCGCGCTGGCCTGGGCGCTGGAGGGGGGACCGCGCGCGCTTGTTCTGGTCGGATCGCCGTCGCTGCCCTGGCCGGGAAAGCTTGACCCCTGGTACCGGCTGACTGCAACCACGCCTGGTAGACTGATCGCAATACCTCTTGCCTCGGCCTTCGTGCCGCAATCCTATGTCTCGACCACCATGGCCTCTGTCTTTGCCCCCGATCCGGTGCCGCCGGGGTATGAAAATCATCTGGGCGCGGCCTTGGCGCTGCGCCGGGCAAGCCTGGCGGCAAACACGGCCCAGGTAAACGCCTTGCGGGCCGAACTGGTGGCGATGCAACCGCAGTACCCAAGTCTGACCCTGCCGGTCGAGCTGATCCATGGCGACAAGGACACCATCGTGCCGATTGCCGTCCATTCCGGCCCGCTGTCGCAGCTTTTGCCTAACGCCCGGCTGACGGTGATCGAAGGCGGTGGTCACATGCCGCATCATGCCAATGAGCAGGCAGTGATCGACGCTGTGTATCGCGCCGCATTGCACAACCCCCCTCAATCGCCATACTGACTCAAAGCCAAGGGAGGCCCCCCGATGACCCTACCTTTCGACGGCGCGATCAGCCGCTACTTCCGCGAAGGCGCGCCCGCTGCGGTGCGCAAGGCCATCGAGAAGGCGGGAAAAGACGACATCCTGACCAAGTCCTACCCCTACCGCGAAGAGATGAAGGGCAAGGACTATGACCGGCAGATGGAGGTTTTGCAGATCGAGCTTGCCAAGATGCAGGCGGGGATCAAGGCTTCGGGTCAACGGCTGGTCGTGGTGTTCGAGGGTCGCGATGCGGCCGGAAAGGGCGGCACGATCAAGGCGGTCACGGAAAACATGAACCCCCGGCAAGCCACCGTCGTGGCGCTGTCGAAGCCGACCGAACGGGAAACCCAGCAATGGTATTTCCAGCGCTATGTCGACTGGCTGCCCGCCAAGGGTGAAGTCGCCCTTTTCGACCGCAGCTGGTACAACCGCGCGATGATCGAGCATGTCTTCGGCTTTTGCACACCCGAGGAACGCGAGAAGTTCTTCCGCCAATTGCCCGAGTTCGAAGGCATGATCCGCGAAGAGGGCATCATTTTCCTGAAGATCTGGCTGGAAGTGGGCCGTGCCGAACAGCTTCGGCGCTTTCTGGACCGCGAAGGTGATCTTCTGAAGCAGTGGAAACTGTCGAAGATCGACGTCGATGGGCTGGCGAAATGGGACGACTATTGCAAGGTCATCGACGAGACGATGGACCGGACCCATACCAAGACCTCGCCCTGGACGGTGATCCTGTCGGACGACAAGAAGCGCGCCCGGATTGCGGCGATCCAGACGATCCTGGCCGCCGTGGACTATGAGGGCAAGGACAAGGCGGCGATAGGAAAGCCGGACAGCAATATCTGCGGTGGGCCGAAACTGCGGCCAAAGGACTGACGTGAAGCGCGGCTATCACCACGGCAACCTGCGCCAGGCGCTGGTCGAGGCTGCGCTGGCACTGATCGCCGAGCGGGGACCTCAGGGCTTTACCCTGTCCGAAGCGGCGAAGGCGGCGGATGTGACCCCTGCGGCGGTCTATCGGCATTTTGCAGGCCGAGACGATCTTTTGGCTGAAGTGGCCCGACAGGGGTTCGATATTTTCGCGGCCCTTCTGGAATTCGCCTATGACGAGGGCCGCCCCTCAGCCCTTGCCGCGTTCGAGGCGACGGGACGCGCCTATCTTGCCTTTGCCCGAAAATATCCCGGCCATTACCAGGCGATGTTCGAAAGCGGGCTGCAACCGGGCAAACACCCCGATCTTGCCCATGTCGCCCAGAAGGCCCGCGACACGATGGACCGCGCGGCTGACCATCTTGCCCGCGCCCTGCCCGAAAGCCGACGCCCGCCCGCACGGATGATTTCGGCCCATGTCTGGGCGACAAGCCATGGCGTGGTCGAACTTTACCTGCGCGGCAATGGCGGCCCGCAGCCCTGGTCGGCCGAGGATATTCTGGAAACCGCCATCGGCATCTATCTGCGCGGGCTTGGTCTTCTGTCGCCCGACCGCTGATCTGGCGGAGCGGCGTGCCGCCGCAAGCCCTTAGTCGCGGCGGGGGGGGGGGGGGGGGCGGGGGCGGGGGGGGGGGGCGGCCCCCCCCCACGCCGAGACAAAAGACGTGCAGCCGCGCGCATCCGCGCGGCTGCTCAATCTGATTGGATCAGCGGAACAGGACCAAAGCCGAGGGGCTCCATGCGACGCGGACCTTGGCACCGACATCCAGCACCGGGCGGCCTGGCACGTTGCGCATCGACAGGCGCACTTCGACATCGGTGCCGCCAAGATAGACATCGTAATAGGTCATGTCGCCAAGGTAGATCACTTCATCGATAAGGCCTTCGGTTTCGCGTTCTGCGGCCTTCTGATCATCGTAAAGCAGCGTCAGCGTTTCCGGCCGCAGACCGACGACGGGCGCTTCACCGGTCGGGACCGGGGCCTGCGCGATGTCAAGCGCGACGCGGCCAAGGCCTTTGGCCTCGATCTCGACCTTGTCGCCCGTTTCCGACAGGATTTCCGCCGGGATGAAGTTCATCGTGCCGATGAAATTTGCCACCTTCTTGTTGGCGGGGCGGCGATACAGCGTTTCGGGATCGTCCAGCTGGGCAATCTCGCCTTCGAACATCACGGCGATGCGGTCGGACATGACCAGCGCTTCTTCCTGGTCGTGGGTGACAAGGATGAATGTGATGCCGACCTGGCGCTGCAGCTTGATCAGTTCGACCTGCATGTGTTCGCGCATCTTCTTGTCCAGCGCGGACAGCGGTTCATCAAGCAGCAAGACCTTCGGCTTCAGGATCAGCGCGCGGGCAAGGGCGACACGTTGCCGCTGGCCACCCGACAGAGCATGCGCCGCACGGTTGCCATAGCCTTTCAGGCCGACCATCTCCAGCGCCTCGGCAACGGCCTTGGCCTTCTCTTCCTTCGACCGTGGGTCCTTGCGCAGGCCGAAGCCCACGTTCTCGGCAACAGTCATATGTGGAAAGATCGCGTAGGACTGGAACACCATGTTGGTCGGCCGCGCATTTGCCGCGACTGTTGCCATGTCCTTGCCATCGATCATGATCACACCCGAGGAGATATCCTCGAACCCCGCGATGGTGCGAAGAAGCGTGGTCTTGCCACAGCCCGAGGGCCCGAGCAGCGAGAAGAATTCACCGGCCTTGATCGTGCCGTTGATACCCCGCAGCGCGTGATAGTCGCCATAATACTTATGGACGTCCTTGAACTCGATCATGGTCGGGCGGTCGTCAGAAGTGGTCACAGGAAGCCTCCGGAATCTTTGCCACCAGCCTTGGCGATGCCTCGGCGGCGCATGTACTCGGCAAAGCCAAGCAGGATGATCGAGAAACAGACAAGCACAGTCCCCAGTGCCAGCATCGAGGGCACTTTGGCAGGGAAACGGAATTGGCCGAAGATATAGACCGACAGGATCGGCTGGCCCGAACCAAGGAAGTTCGAGATGATGAATTCGTCGAACGAGATGGTGAAGCAGATCAGGAACGACGCCATGATCCCCGGCATCACCAAGGGCAGCACGATCAGCCGGAAGGTGCCCCAGGCGGTTTCGCCAAGGTCCATCGCCGCCTCTTCCAGCGACTTGTCAAGGCTTTGGAAGGCCGAGGTCAGGATTGCCACGGCGAAGGGCGTGGTGATCAGGACCTGACCGATGATGACGGTGAACAGCGACAAGGGCACGTTCAGGGACAAAAGCACGACCAGAAGCGCCATGGCGACAATCATTTCAGGCAGAACCAGCGGCAGCATGATCAGGCCCATGATCGGGGCCTTGCCCGGAAAGCTGTAGCGCACCGAGGCGCGGGCGGCAAAGACCCCAAGCACCGTCGACATCGATGCCACCGACAGCGCAATGATCAGGCTGTTCTTGGCCGCGATCCGCAGGTTTTCATCGGCCAGCATCTCGCTGAACCAGCCCAGCGTGAACCCCTGCAGCGGGAAAGCCACGACCTTGCCGCTGTTGAAGGCAAAGATCGGCAAAAGCAGGATCGGCGCATACAGGAACAGAAGGTAGAACAGCGTGTAGCTGCGCAGGAACGGGGCCTTCTTCATTTCTGTCCCCCGATGAAGCGTTTGTTCAGGAATACAAACCCGATCGACACGATCGCCACCATCAGCATCGAGACCACCGCAAAGGCCGAACCTTGCGGGAAGTCCTGCAGTTTCAGAAGTTGGGTTTCGATGAAGTTGGCAATCAGCGGCTGCTTGCCGTCACCGACCAGTTTCGGGGTGACATAGTCGCCCACCGTCGGGATGAACACGATCAGCGAAGACGCGATGACACCCGGCATCGACAGGGGAAGGGTGACGCGCAGGAACGTGATCCAGCGGCTTTCCCCAAGATCCTGTCCAGCCTCCAGCAGGCTGCGGTCGACCTTTTCAAGGCTGACGAAGATCGGCAACACGGCAAAGGGCGCATAGGCATGGGCGAGCACCAGTATGATCGAGGGAATGCCATAGCTGGCCAGGTTCAGCGGCTGATCCATGATGCCAAGCGACATCAGTGAACTGTCCAACAGGCCATCCTTGCCGATGATCACAAACCACAGGCTGACGCGGATGATATAGCTGGTCCAGAACGGGATGGTGATCAGGAACAGCCACAGGCTTTTGCGTTCGGGCTTGATGTGGAAGCTGACGAAATAGGCGACCGGATAGGCCAGCAGCACCGTTATCGCCGTGACAGACAGCGCGATAAGAAGTGATTTCAGCAGAATATAGCCGTAGACCCACTTGGTCCCAAGCTGGGCATAGTTGTCGAAGGTCAAGGGCAAGGACACATTCGCCCGCCCACCCGTCATGACCGAATAGACCAGCACTGTCGCCAAGGGCACGGCGAGCAGAAGAATAACATAGATCGCGGTCGGGCTGATAAGCTTAAGGCCCGCCCTGGCCTCGGAACGTGGCGTCGCTGCCATTTTTCCCCCTGTTCGGCTGCACTGCGGCAACCTTGCCATTTGATCAAATCTAGCCAGTTTGATCTGATGATGGCAAGTGGGACATCATTTCCAAAGGAAATCAAGCCCGTTACCAAGGGCACGCGAAGGCAGGCCGTCTATTTCCGACCCGAGAATCAGCCGGTGATGCGCTCGATGGCAATCGCCCGCTTCGTCAGTTCGTCATAAAGCGACGGCACGACGCGCAGGCTTCCGACGGCTTGGCGCAGCGCTTCGGATATCCGCGCCTCGGACGGATCATTGCCCGCAACGCGCCAGACCATCCGCCGCGCGACGCCGTCGTCATAGATGATTTCGGTTCCACCGGCCCGCGTCTTGCGCCAACCAAGGAAATCCGCCCCGCCATGCGGTGCGTGAAAGCTGTTCTGTAGTCCCATTTTTGGGCTCTCTTCTTGCTGCTCAGGGACGAATCTTCCCGCAAGATGAGCGGTTTGGTCAACTCCCCCGTAAAAAATTCCGCGTGATCCGAGTCTTTCCGGCAACAGGTGCCGAACCCCACCCCCTATTTGGGGGCCAGGTCTTGGCAACCCCCAAGGGCTAGACAGGTCAGACCAGAAGATCCGAAGGCGGCCTGGCCAGAAGCTCGGCCAAGGTGCGCATTGCGGCAGAAAAATCCTCGATTGTCGTGTTTCCTGCAATCGCGATGCGGATGGCATTCGGTGCCTTGCCATGCACCAGCGCGTATTCGTCCGCCGACCGCACCAGCACCCCCCGCGCCTCGGCAGTGCGCAGAAAGGTCGAGGCGCGCCAGCCCTGCGGCAGACGCAGCCAGACAAAGGGCAGGCCAGGTTGCCAGGACAGGTCAAAGGTACCAAGGTGATTGATCAGGAGCTGCTGACGCATGGCAAATTCCTGAGAGACCTGACGTCGGATCGCCTGTGCGGCCCCCGAGCGGAACAGATGCAGCATCAATTCGACCACCGGGCGCGACAGGGCAAAGAACCCGTGTTGTGCCGTAAGCCTCCCGGCCTCGCCCATTCCGGCGGGGCAGATCACATATCCAAAGCGCAGCGCCGCCGAGATTGTCTTGGAAACCGACCCGATCAGCCAGGTGCGTTCGGGTGCCAGGGCCCGCAGGGTCGGCAGATCGGAATCGGCCACCGAATAGCAGTCGTCTTCCAGGATCTGCAGATCGAACCGGCGCGCGATTTCGGCGATGGCCTGCCGCCGATGCACCGGCATCCGTCGGGCGGTTGGGTTTTGCGCCTCGCTTGTCAGGCACAGGACCTGCACGCCATGGCGCCGACACGCGGCCTCAAGCGCTGCGGGAACGACACCCTCTTCGTCGATCTCGACCGACACGACATCGGCCCGCGCGGCGCGGGCGGCATAGCGAAAGCCTGGATAGGCCAGGTCCTCGATCAGGACGGTCGGGCGTTCGCCGCGCAGGCAACAGTCGAAGATCAGGTGGATGGCATTCTGCCCGCCATTGGTCAGCATCACATCCTCGGGCCCGACCGGCCCCAGGATCCGGTCCCCCATCCAGCCGACGACTTCGGCGCGCAACGGCCCCTCGCCCGTCTGGCTGGTGTAATCAAGCCAGGCCTGCCCGGTGCCTTGTGCCATGGCCAGAAGCGCCTGCCGAAACGCCTCGGCCTGCCCCACCTCGGGCACTTGCGGCGCGCGAAGATCGACAAGCCCGGTCGAACCGCCGGTAATCCGTTCGGTATAAAGCGGCTGGGTCGGGCCTAGGCGCGGGGATTGTGCGGCTACAAACGTACCACGCCCGACCGTCGCCGCCAGAAGCCCCTCCTGCGTGGCAAGCTGATAAGCCCGCGCCACCGTACCGGGCGTCAATTGTAGCCGCCAGGCCAGGTCGCGCACAGTAGGCAGTTGAGAATTCTCGGGTAAATCGCCAACACGGATCGCATCGCGGAGCGCTCGCGACAGGGCGAGATACTTCGGTCCAGGGAATTGACTCAGGTCAGGCGCCCAATTTGTATCAGTCACAATAATCCTCTGGCGACTCATTGTCGGCTGTTGCTAGAGTGTTCCTACCGAATGAAACGCATTGTATCAATACAAATCGAGGGAGGCTGGAATGCCCCGCATGCACATCCAGACGCTGAACCTGTCCCGCCGCACGGGAATTTTCGCCCGCATCACCCACTTTCTGCAGCAATCCGCCGCGCGCCGCCGTGATCGCCTGAAGCTTGGTCATCTGGACCAACGCTTGCTGCGCGACATCGGGCTTGATTCCGTCGCCGTGACCGAGGAATGCGCGAAACCCTTCTGGCGTTCCTGAACGCCAGTTCCCCGGAGCGTTCTTCGCTCTTACCCCTGAACTGGGCCGGGTCTTCCCGGCCCTTCTTTTTTGCCCGCCACAAAGCAAAAGGCCCGCCGGTTGGGCGGGCCTTCGCGGTAAGGTGCGCTGTAGCGCACCCTACGAAAGCGGTTAGCGCTTGGAGAACTGGAACGAGCGGCGGGCCTTCGGCTTACCGTATTTCTTCCGTTCGACGACGCGGCTGTCGCGGGTCAGGAAGCCAGCGGCTTTCAAAGCGCCACGCAGGGCGGGTTCGTAAAGCTGCAGCGCTTTCGACACGCCGTGCTTGACCGCACCAGCCTGACCCGAGAGGCCACCACCGGCGACAGTCACATAGACGTCGAACTGGCCTTCCACGTTGGCAACGGTGAAGGGCTGCTTCAGGATCATCTGCAGCACGGGACGGGCGAAGTAGACCGCCATTTCCTTGCCGTTGACCACAACCTTGCCCGTGCCGGGCTTGACCCAGACGCGGGCGACCGCGTTCTTGCGCTTGCCGGTGGCATAGGAACGGCCCAGCTTGTCACGGACGGGAACGCGGGGTGCTGCTTCGACAGCGGCAGGTGCCGAACCGACAGCCGACTTCAGGTCATCGAGAGATTTGATATCGGCCATGATCACGCGCTCCGGGTGTTCTTCGGGTTCAGGACCTTGACGTCCAGAACGGTGGGCTGCTGTGCCTCATGCGGATGGGCCGCACCGGCATAGATGCGCAGGTTGGTCATCTGCTGACGGCCCAGACGGTTGCGGGTGATCATGCGCTCGACGGCCTTTTCCACCACACGCTCGGGGTGGTTGCCTTCCAGCACCTGCCGCGCGGTGCGCTGCTTGATGCCGCCCGGATGGCCGGTGTGCCAGTAGTACACCTTGTCATCGCGCTTCTTGCCGGTCATCTGCACCTTGTCGGCGTTGATGACGATGACATTGTCACCCATGTCCATGTGGGGGGTGAAGGTCGGCTTGTTCTTGCCGCGCAGGATGTTGGCGACGATCGTGGCGAGGCGACCCAGAACGACGCCCTCGGCGTCGATCAGGATCCACTTCTTCTCGATGTCCGCCGGAGTAGCGGTGAAGGTTTTCATCGTGGTTCCCAACGAAGAGGAGGGCAGGATTGCCCCCGGAATCTTTGATGGCGGCTTATCGCTGAACCACGGCACATGGTCAAGCGCCCATAGCGACATTTAATAAATCAAAATCAGCATCTTACAAGAACGGTATTATTTTACCCCACTCAATCGCCTTTCACATTTGCCCAAATATCCTCGGTGGGAAGCCGGTTTGCCCCTTCCGGCAAACCGGCGTGGGGGGCGAAGCGCCCCCAAATCCGAGGCGGTTGGGCCGCAGGCGAAGCCGAAGGCTCAGAGACGAGACAAAAGGCTTGCGCCGCAAGGCGCTCCCTTTGCTTACCGCAGCTTCGGCGGGCGCGACGGGTCCATTCCGGGGGCGGCAGGCGCAAGATCGGCCGTGTCCGGCGCTGGCAGGTCAAATCGCAATCCCACCCGGGCCATCGCTTCTGCTGCGGGATCGCCAAGCCGCAGGAAGGCCACGTCCAGTTCTCCCGCCTCGATGCCGGAAAAGACCAGCGCCTCGCCCATGGCGCGGGCCAGGGCCGTCTCGGCCCCCTCGCCTGCATCCAGAAACGCCAGCATGTGCCCCCGCCGACCGCCCTGATAGACTACCCCCGCCAGAACGGCAGCCGATGCCAGGCCCCCGGCCTTGGCAAGCTTGGCATCCAGTGCTGCGATCAGGGTTTCGGGCACACGGGGGGGCAGAAACTCCACCGGTTGCGCCTCGACCTCTTCCGGCGCTTCCTCAAGTGTTTCAGCCAGCCAGTCCATCGCTTCGGGCGGCAAAAGCATCGACGAGGGTGCCACCCCAAGGTTCACCCCCAGCCCGATCCCCTGCCCCTTCAAAAGCCCCGCAATCACCCGCCCCGGCAGCGCCGCATAGGGCGCGATCCCGCCGCTGAAACTCGCCAGCCGCTCTTCCCGGTCAAAGACCAGCACGACCGGCCCGTCTTCCAGATCGAACACGCGCGGCTCCAGGCTTTCGCCAACTGCCTCACGCTCCAGCAGGATCACCATCTCGCCATCGGCCAGCCGCTCGAAGAACCGCAAGCGCAGCGCCTCGTTATCGGGATCGGCTGAAACGGCAGCGTGGGCCGCATCAAGAAGTGTCACGATCTCGGTCATCCATCACCTTTTGCACCTGGGCGCGCAGCGCCGGCAACAGGTCCGCCTCGAACCACGGGTTGCGCCTCAGCCACCCCGTATTCCGCCAGGACGGATGCGGCAAGGGAAAGACGCCGTGACGGGCATGGCTGCGCCAATCGGCCACCGCCGCAGTTACGTCACGCAAGCCAAGATGCCAGCGGATCGCGGCACCGCCGACCAAAAGCGTCAGGCTGACCAAGCCAAGCGCATCAAGCACCGGCTTGCGCCATGTTGCCGCGCAGATCGGCGGCGGTGGCAGGTCGGCACCCCTCATATCATAGCCGGGAAAGCAAAAGGCCATCGGCACGATTGCAACGCGGGAAAGGTCATAAAACTCGGTCTCGGTGACCCCCATCCAGTCCCGCAGCCGGTCGCCTGATCGGTCGGTGAAGGGCCGCCCGCTGTCATGCACCCGCAGGCCCGGCGCCTGACGGGCGATCAGCAGCCGCGCGCCGGGGCGGAACCAGACCACCGGACGCGGCGAGTGGGCCGTGGCGGTCGCGGCAAAGCGCGCCGCGCAAAGGCGACAGGCGGCGATTTCGTCGCGCAGGGGGTCGCAGACATCTGGCTGGCGCCTCAGGGCATGACCTCACGGTTCAGGATCGCCGGGTTCCAGTAACGGATCTGCGGCGGTTGGCGCAGTCCGGCCTGCGTGGCCGGGTCGCTGGCCCAGATTGCCTCGGCCTCGGCCCGACTGGCCACGTCCAGCACCATCAGGCTGCCGACCGGAGTGCCGCCGTCATCGGTCCGAAGCGATCCCGCCGCCAGAATGCGGTCGCGTTGCGACAGCTCCCACTCCCACATCCGGGCCATGAGCGCCTTGTCCTGCCGCATGGCTGCAGCGCCGCTTTGGTCCTCTGCGATGATCAGCCAGGCCATGGCGTCCTCCGGTTGTTTCCGCCAGTCTGTCCCCTGCCGCAGGATTCGCAAGCCCGATCCGGTGGCGCAGGTCTGGTGCTGCAGCCTCCGCAGTTTCCCCTCTGCCCTTGCGCCAAACTTCTTCGTGAAGGACAGCTTCTCCCCGCTCATGACCCTACCAAGCCCTTTTAAGGTCACAAACCAGATGTTAACTCGGCGGAGCTAGACCGGATTGGTCTGCCGGCGCCTGTCGGAAACCGAGGACGAGATGATCGAATTCGACGGAGTGTCCAAGTCTTTCTGGACCGGAACGCAGCGCAAGGTCATTCTTGACCGGGCTTCGTTCCGGGTCGAACTTGGCAATTCCATGGGTATTCTGGCCGGGAACGGCGCGGGCAAGACCACGATCATCAACATGATGGCGGGGCTGGAAAAACCGGACGAAGGCACGATCCGAAAGACCTCGCGCGTGTCCTTCCCGCTGGGGTTCATGGGCGGGGTGAACAACCGCCATTCCGCCAAGGAAAACTGCCGTCACATCGCGCGGCTGTACCAACTTGATCCCGATTATGTCGAAAGCTTCTGCCGCTATGTCTGCGGCCTTGCAGAATATTTCGACCAGCCCCTGACGGTGTATTCCTCGGGGATGAAGTCGCGGTTTTCGTTTTCGCTCTTGCTTGCAATCGAATTCGATATCTATCTGATCGACGAAGGCATGCCCTCGACCTCGGATGTCGAATTCAACCGCAAGGCCGGCAACATCCTGCGCGAACGACTGTCAAATGCGACCGTGATCATCGTATCGCACTCGCCACAGACGCTTGAACGCTTCTGCCGCTCGGCCGCCGTTCTGCGCAATGGCAAGCTTTACCAGTTCGAAACCCTTGAAGAAGCGAAACGGTTGTATGAGTACAAAGCCTAAGGCCGCCCGGTTCTTCCTGCGCCGCGTTGAACGCCCGGCCCCGCCGCCGGATCTGGCGACGGGTGATTTGCCATTTTCCAATGACGACGACGGGTTTGGCGATCAGGATTTTCGTCCGGCTCAGCCTTCGGTCCTGCCCGAACCCGCACATGACCCCGCCGCGACCGAGGCTGCCCTTGCCGCCATCGCCGCCGAGGGGCTGACTGGCCGTCAGCTTCGCCGTGCCCGCCTGATGGCGCAAAAGCACCAGATCGCGTTCAGTTCCGACCTGCATGCCGTGCTTGAACTGCGCCGCGCCGGAATCGACCCCTTCTCGCAATCGACCGAGGGCGAGGGGCAGGATACCGCCGACGCGCCGCCCCGGTTGGCGGCTGTCCCCAACGCTTCAGCCCCGCCGCCCGATCCCGGTCGGGCCTTGACCCGGCTTCCGGGCGAACGGGCGCAGTTGCCCGGCAAGGCCCGCCAGATCCAGCCCCCCTCGACCGAGGTACGCGCCGACGCCAGCCTTGTCAGCGAAATCCAGCGGATGCAGCAGGATATCGCGCGCCGACGCCGCAAGCGGCTGGTGCTGCTTTTTGCGCGGCTTTTCGTCTTTGTACTGATCCCGACGATCATCGCGGGCTGGTACTTCTATCGGGTCGCGACACCGGTCTATGCCACCTATACCGAGTTTGTCATCCAAAGCGCCGACCAAAAGGGCGGCGGCGGTCTTGGCGGGCTGTTTGCGGGCACGGGTCTTGCCTCGTCGCAAGACTCCAACACCGTACAAGGCTATCTGCAATCGCGTGAGGCGATGCTGCGGCTTGAGGCGGATCTTGGCTTTCGCAAACATTTCCAGAACCCCGACATCGACCCGCTGCAGCGGCTTGAGGCCGATGCCTCGCTTGAGGCGACCTATGATGTCTATCAGCGCTTTGTCCTGATTTCGCATGATCCGACCGAAGGTCTGATCCGGTTGGAAGTCATGGCGATGGACCCGCAAACCTCAGAAGCCTGGGCCAAGCAACTGATCAAATATGCCGAAGAGCAGGTCGACCAGTTGACCCAGCGCATGCGCGTCAGCCAGATGGCCGTCGCACAGGCCGGCTATGACGATGCGCAGGTCAAGCTGGCCGAATCCCAGCGCCGCCTGATCGAGTTGCAGCAAAGCTTCAATGTCCTGTCTTCCGATACCGAAGTCAGCCTGATCACGGCGCAGATTGCCGATCTGGAAAAACAGCTGACGCAGGAAAAGCTGTCGCTTGACCAGATGGAGTCGAACTCCAATCCGAACCAGGCGCGAATGGACCCGGTCAAGCGCCGGATTGCCACGCTTGAAGAGGAAATCGCATCCCGGCGCGCCCTGATGACCGAAGGCAGTGCCGGTTCGAACAGTCTTGCCGAGATTCAGGGCGAACTTCTGATGGCCGAGGCGGATGTGAAGACCCGGCAGACGATCATGGCACAGGCCCTGCAGACGATGGAACTCGCCCGGATCGAGGCTGGCCGTCAGGTGCGGTATCTGTCGGTTTCGGTCAGCCCGACGCCGCCGGATGAACCCGCCTATCCAAAGGCTTTCGAAAACACCATGGTCACCCTGTTGATCATGCTGGGCATCTACCTCATGATCTCGATGACTGCCGCGATCCTGCGCGAGCAGGTATCTTCCTGAGGCGATGATGAAGAAGGTTACCATCGGCGGGCTGACCGTCGGCAACGACTGCCCGCTTCTGGTGATTGCCGGGCCCTGCCAGCTTGAAAGTCTGGACCATGCCCAGATGATCGCGGGTGTCATGGCCGAAGCGTGCCGCGCTGCGGGCGCGCAATATGTGTTCAAGGCCAGCTACGACAAGGCCAACCGCACCTCGCTGACGGGCAAGCGCGGCCTAGGAATGGAGGCAGGGTTGAAGATCCTTGCCGCCGTGCGTGCGATGGGGATGCCGGTCCTGACCGATTTTCACGAACCGGGTCAGGCGGCCGAAGTCGCCAGCGTCGTGGATGTGCTGCAGATCCCCGCCTTGCTCTGCCGCCAGACCGACCTGTTGCTCGCCGCCGGGGAAACCGGAGCGGTGGTCAATGTGAAGAAGGGCCAATTCCTCGACCCTGCCGGGATGGCCAATGTGGCAAAGAAGATCGCCTCGACCGGGAATGACCGGATCATGCTGACAGAACGCGGCACGACCTTCGGCTACAATGGGCTTGTCGCCGACATGCGCAGCCTGCCGATCATGGCGCGCACCGGCTATCCGGTGATCATGGATGCCACCCATGCCGTCGCCTCGCCGGGGGGCCTGGGCGACAGTTCGGGTGGGGATCGTGCCTTTGCCCCGGTGCTGGCCCGTGCGGCGGTTTCGCTGGGTATTGCCGGGGTGTTCCTGGAAACCCATCAGGACCCCGACAATGCACCATCGGACGGGCCGAACATGATCCGCCTTGCCGACATGCCAGCCCTTGTCGCCTCGCTGATGGACTTCGACCGGCTGGCCAAGGCCAATCCGCTGCGGGTGTAACGGGGCGCGGCATGGGATGGGGTGTCTTCAGGGTCTGGAAATCGTAAATTTTTCCTGAATGTCCACGGACAACCGACTGGAATTGAACAGTTTTCAATATCTGTCCACCGTGGACACTTTCAGACCGCCTGCCCCGCCGCCCAGCCGCTCGACCAGGCCCACTGGAAATTATAGCCCCCCAGCCAGCCGGTCACATCGACAACCTCGCCGATGAAATACAACCCCGGCACGGCCTTTGCCTCCATCGTGCGGCCATCCAGCGCGCGAGTGTCGACGCCCCCCAGAGTGACCTCGGCTGTCCGGTAACCTTCGGAACCCACCGGCACCAGCCGCCAGTCGTGGATGCCTGCGGCGACCCGGTCCAGCACCGCGCCGGAAAGTTCGGCCATCGGCAGGGTGACCCCGGCGGCCTCTTCCAGATGACGGGCAAGCCGTTCGGGAAGCCAGCGACCAAGGACCGTCCGAAGGGCTGACTTGCCAGAGCCCACCTTCGCCTCGCGCAGTCGTGCACCAGGGTCCTGCCCCGGCATCAGGTCCAGATGGATCGCCTCCCCCTCGCGCCAGTAAGAGGACACTTGCAGCGCCGCCGGGCCGGAAAGCCCGCGATGGGTGAAAAGGACCGCCTCGTCAAAGCCGGTCTTGCCGCAAGCAACGCGCCCCTGAACCGAAACCCCGGCCAGAGGGCGCATCCAGTGCAGTTCCTGATCGGCAAAGGTCAGCGGCACAAGACCGGGGCGGGTCTCGACCATCGGCAGGCCAAAACTTTCCGCGATCCGATAGCCGAACCCGGTCGCCCCCATCGCCGGAATCGACTTGCCCCCGGTGGCCACGATCACGGCCCGGCCGGTTACAGCCCCGCTTGCGGTTTCGACCCGGAACAGGTCACCGTCCTTGCGAACCTCGCCCAGACCGCAGTCCAGCCACAGCACCACCCCCGCCGCGGCCATGTCGTCGACCAGCATCTTGACCACCTGGGTGGCGGACCCGTCGCAGAAAAGCTGACCCAGCGTCTTTTCGTGCCAGGTGATTCCGGCAGCATCGACACGGGCGATGAAATCCGCCGCCGTGAACCGTTTCAGTGCCGACAGCGCAAACCGCGGGTTCTGCGACAGGAATCGGTCCGGCGCGATGCCAAGGTTGGTGAAATTGCAGCGCCCGCCGCCAGAGATGCGGATCTTTTCGCCGGGCTTCTTGGCGTGGTCGATGATCAGAACCCGTCGCCCCCGGCGACCGGCCTCGATCGCGGCCATCATGCCGGCAGCACCTGCACCAAGGATGATTGCGTCCCAGACCATGTCCCAGCCCTAGCGAACCTGCCCGCCTCGGACAAGAGCTTGCGACAGGCGATGAAATTTCCCGCAAAGGCCCTTGCACCCCTTTGGGGCACCCGCTAAACACCGCCGCACGGTTGGGGCGTCGCCAAGCGGTAAGGCAGCGGTTTTTGGTACCGCCATACCTAGGTTCGAATCCTAGCGCCCCAGCCAACCTTTCCAAATCCTGCAGTAAACACGACGGAGTGGCCGATCCTGGCCGAATTGCAGGGTCCCATGAAGGTCTGTGTCAATAACGCGCACCGCAAGCGGCGGATCAGGCAGTCTTGGCCGGTTTACGTGCCAGATTGTCCGATCTCCTGCAGCACCCTTGCGGCGACCTCTTGGCCCGAGCGGGTCGCGCCTTCGATGAAGCCGGGGAAGGCAGCGGCCAGTTCGGCGCAGGCGAAATGCAGACCATCATGCGCGCGGCGCATTGGGTCCCACGGGTCTTCGGCCTCCCACGGTTTGGCCCAGGTGTCATAGCCGCCGCCGACCCAAGGGTGATTGGTCCAGTTGGTCTGCACGACGGTCGCCGGAGTGCGCACCTTGGGGCCAAGCATCGGTTCAAGGATGCCCATGACCTTGGCAAGAACCTGATCTTCTGAGAGCCCCGCCATCGCCTTGGCTGCCGTGCCGCCACAAAAGACGGCAAGCGCGT
>CAUJIP010000125.1 GCA_963205235.1 Pseudomonadota bacterium | reverse complement strand
CAACATCGCCACCGCGATCCGCGACCACAAGGGCAAGCGCTGCGTGCTGGCGCATTGCTGGGGCATGGTCGAGGGGACTTCGTCCTTTCTTGGGATCGAGAACTGCTGGATGAATCTGGGCGGCAACCCCGATCTGATGGCATCGTTCTTTGACCGCTATGCCGATTGGATGTGCGTCCAGGTCGACCAGATGGTCGAAGCGGGCGTGGACATGATGACGCTGTCGGATGACTGGGGATCGAACGGCACAATGCTGTTCAATCCGAAATCCTGGCGCCAGCTGATCAAGCCCTATGCGATGCGGGTGGTGCAGCATGCGCGCAGCCGGGGATTGCCGGTCAACCTGCATTCTGATGGCTACATCATGCAGATCCTCGATGACATCGTCGAGATGGGCTATACTTCATGGCATCCGGTGCAGGAAAGTGCGGGCATGGACCCACGCGAGATAAAGGCAAAGTATGGCGACAAGATCGTCATCTACGGCTCGCTTGATGTGGTGGACGGGCTGTTGAAATATGACGGGGACGAGTTGGACGAATACATCACCGAGCGCTTCGGCATCTATGCACCCGGCGGTGGCTTCATCTTCAACGGCGGACATTTCATCCAGGCCGATATTCCGCCTGCAAGACTGGTCCGGGCTTACCGGCTGGTGAACAAGCTGGCGCAGCAATATGGCACGCTTAATTGAAGGCTCCAGAGGGGGCATTCTGGATCGGGTCTGACCATCCCTTTGACTTGTCCGAGTGCTATCTAAACTTTCGCGTCGATCTAGAGCTTGCCAAGGTTCCAACTCGGGCAATGCTGCACCTGACCGCCGACAGCCGCTATCGGCTTTGGATCAATGGCCATTTCATCGGACGCGGTCCCGAGCGCTCATGGCCCGCGTCCATGGCCGTCGATGTGCGGGACATTTCGGACAAGCTGACGCCGGGGCGGAACCGGATCGCCGTCCAGGTCTATTCCCCCGGCTATTCGCATTTTTCCCATGTGCATCGCAGCGCCTGCGGTCTGATTGCCTGGCTACAGGCAGACAGCGAAATCCGTCTGGTCAGCAACCGTGACTGGCGCGTGCGGCGCGATCTCTCATGGTCGGCCCTGGTTCCAAGGGTGTCGATCTATGGCACCGGAGCCGAGCTGCGCGATCTGACCCGGGTGGAGGACTGGACCAAAGCGGATGTGACAGGCTGGTCCACGGCCCGCATCGTGCAACCGCCAGCGGGGCCGATCTGGGCAGGCTTGCGCCCCCGCAGGACACCGCTTCTGACGGAAGAGCTTCGGTTGCTGTCCCACCCTTGGGAAACCCGTCTTGGCCCCACACTGCCCGACCGTGATCTGAACGACCCGCATTCCAGCCTGCGCGCTGCCTATTCGACCTGCCCGCGCGCAGAGATCCCGGCAAGTCTTTCAGCCGGTCAGACTGCAATCTGGGTCTTTGATCTTGGGGAAAGCCGGGTCTGCGTGGCGGGTGCCACGATCACCGCAAGTTCCGGCGACCGGCTGACCATCTCATACGCCGAAAAACTGCACGGCGATGATGTGCTGATATCCGACCCGGCCACCTATTGCCGGATGCGTCCGACCGACGGCACGACCCTGCGGGACGGGCGGCAAGAAGTTGAAGGGTTCACCCTACGCGGCGGGCGCTATCTGGTCTTCCGGCTTGAGACTGTCCGGGACGGCCTCCCTGCCCCGCAGTTCCATGTCCGACTTCCAAGCTCTTTGCTGGACACGCGCCCTCTGCCCGACCTTGCGGACCCGACCCTGAATTCGGTCGTCCGAATGTGCCTGCGCACGACGCTGGCCTGCCTGCAGGATGGATTTGTCGATTCGGTCTGGCGCGAAAGCAGCATGTGGCTGGGCGATGTCGTGGCCCAGTCCTTTGCGCTTTTGGCTCTCACCGACGACGCAAGTCCCTTGCAACTTGCCATAGACCTTGCTGCCGAAGGCATGGCCGATGATGGCATCCTGCCCTCGGTCCTGCCGGGAGACGTGCCCGCTTATGTCATCACCGACTACAACTTTTCCTGGGTCGAGCTTCTGGACGTCTGGTCACGCCATCCGGGCCGCGATGACGGCGCGCTTCTGCTGCGTCATTGGCCTGTGCTGTGCCGGATGCTGGACAGGTTCGCCGCAGATGTAGGGGATGACGGGCTGATCCGCAGCCAACCGGGGCGTAGGCTGTTTCTGGACTGGTCTCCGATGGACCGATCCGAGCCGAACCTGACCTACAACCTGCGCTATCTTCACGCGCTGCAACTGGCCGCAGGTCTTGGCACCGCCTTGCAGGCGCCCGAGGTCGCAGGCTGGCGTGATCGGGCGGCATCGCTGCGCTTGGCGATCCTGTCGACCCATCTGGGCAGCAGCGGCTGGCAGGAAAGCCCCGACGGCGCTGCGGCCAGCCAGCTTGCCTTGGCTTTCGTTGTTCTGACCGGGATCGCAACCGGCCCGGACGCGACAATCCTGACCGATTCAATCATTGCCCGCTCGCTTGACCCAGAGGACGCGACACAGGCGGGAAAGCTGGTCCTCGCCAGCCCGTTCATGCACCACTATGTCTTTCAGGCGCTGCACAAAGTCGGGCGCAAGGATGACATCGACCGCATCATTGCGCTGCGGTGGGGACGCTGGGCCAGGACGGGCTTGCCAACCTGCTGGGAAAACTGGGCAATCGACTTTCCCGACGGATCAGCTTGCCACGGGTTCTCGGCGCACCCGTTGGGCTGGCTGATGGGTTCGGGCGACCGCATCACCAGGGCGCCGAATCCGAAGAACGGAATGTCTCAGTCTGCTGGGACCGCTTGACGGGACTGCAGCGTCCCTGCGGGCAAGGCTGAAGCAGACAGTTCCTTGTCCCTTGGTCAGGGCCTTGATAGCGGCTGGCCTCTATTGATGGCCGCCCTGACCCCATAGATCGTCGTCAAGACCCGGCATCTGACCTGATGTGGAAGAAGCTCCTCAGCCGCGCCAGAGAAGCGTTTCATCCGCCCTGCGGCTGTGCTTCTGGACCCGGCGGATGTTCGGCAGGTCATTGCCGTCGATCCAGGCCCGGGCTTCCTCGGCGGTCTTTCCATACTGCGCCCAGCGATCCAGAAGGCGGCGGTCAAGTTCAGCCTCGGAAACATGGATCATCACGGTCAAGTCGAAATACCGGCCCAGATCAGTCCAGGGGGCTTCGTTCAACAGAAGATAGTTCCCCTCGGCAATCAGGATGCGCTGGTCAGAACCGACAATATCTGCCGACCCGCGCGACAGTTCCAACGAGCGGTCGAAGATCGGGATGGCGACCTCATCCTCGACTTGCAGCCTGGAAAGGAGATGGGCGAAACCTGCGACATCAAAGGTCTCGGGTGCGCCTTTTCGGCTGCGTTGACCCCGGGCAATCAGGATGCCGTCGTCATAGTGAAACCCGTCCATCGGCACGACTTTGGCCGCTTTGCCGATCAGGGACACCAAGTTTGCGGCCAGCGTCGACTTGCCCGCGCCGGGCGGGCCTGCCAGGGCAGCGATGAACCGCCGCCCCGGTGTGTCGGCCGCGCGCCGGACGATCAGTTCGGCCAGCGCTGCGGGGGTCATGCGGCCTCGTTCACGCCTTCGGGGAGTTTTGCTCCGGTCATGAAGGCCACCGCGTCGGACATCGAATAGTCCTTGGGGTTGATGACGCAAAGCCTGCGGCCAAGGCGGTGGATGTGGATCCGGTCGGCCACTTCAAACACATGGGGCATGTTGTGGCTGATCAGGATGATCGGAATCCCGCGCGCCCGGACATCGCGGATCAACTCCAGCACGCGACGGCTTTCCTTCACGCCCAGCGCGGCAGTGGGTTCGTCCAGGATCACGACCTTGGACCCGAAAGCCGCCGCCCGTGCCACGGCCACACCCTGCCGCTGACCACCCGACAAGGTTTCCACCGGCTGCGTGATGTCCTGAATGGTCATCAGGCCCAGTTCCGACAGCTTGTCACGGGCGAATTTCTCCATCCGGGTGCGGTCCATCTTGCGAAAGACCGAACCGAGGATGCCAGGTTTCCGCCATTCCCGTCCAAGGAACATGTTGTCGGCAATCGACAGGGCCGGCGACATGGCAAGGTTCTGGTAGACCGTTTCGATCCCCAAGGCGCGGGCATCGTCGGGGCTGCGGAAGTTCACCTGTTGGCCGTCCAGCAGGATCTCGCCATGGTCGGGGACAACTGCCCCCGACAGGGCCTTGATCAGTGTCGACTTGCCCGCGCCATTGTCGCCGATGACGGCCAGGATTTCGCCCGGCATCAGGTCAAAGTCGCAGCCGCTCATCGCGACAACGGTGCCATAGCGTTTCATCAGACCCTTGGCTTGCAGGATCGGTTGCACTCCATTCACCTCAGCGGTCATTGCGAAGCCCTCCGCAGCCATTGATCAAGTGCCACAGCGATGATGACAAGGCACCCCGCCGCGAATTTCTGCCAGTAGTCGTCCACCCCTGCCAGCGAAAGGCCGGTGATGAAAACGCCAACGATGATCGCCCCAAGGACCGAGCCGATGATCGACCCGCGCCCACCGAAAAGCGAGGTGCCGCCAATCACCACGGCGGTGATCGAGGCGAGGTTCACGTCAGCAAAGGCGATGGGCGAGATCGAACCGACCCGACCGATGGCGATCCAGGCGGCAAAGCCACAGATCAGCCCGGCAACGGTATAGACCGAAATCAGCGTCCGACCGACCCGGATCCCGGACAGCATTGCAGCATCGGGATCATCACCAATGGCATGGACGTGCCGACCCCATGCGGTGTGGTTCAGAACGTACCACAGGACCGCCGCCAGGATGACCAGCATGAACACGCCCCAGGACAGTTGGGCGACGCCAAGATACTCGGTAGCGTCCATGAAAAAGATGCGGGGTTCGCCAAAACCGGTGATCACCAGACCACTGTCGATCACCGCAGGGTCCTTCGCCTTGGCGATGGCGATCCCTTCGCCGAACCACAGCAGGCCGGGGGCCTTTTCGACAATGTCGACGTTTCGGACCGATTCCGATTGCGAATACCAAAGCTTGAGAGCCTCGAAGATTGAAAGCGTGCCCAAGGTCACGATGAAGGGCGGCAGCTTTGCCTTCACGACCAGCAGGCCGTTGACCATGCCCATGACACCGCCGACCAGAATTCCCAGAATGATGGCATCATAGACCGGAAGGATCATCCGGGTGAATTCAAGCCCGAAGGGCAGCGATATCCCGAAAAGCTCCATCGGGCCAAAGCCGGTTGGAACCGGGATGCCGCTGGTAACGGCCGTGGTTCCCATGACCAGCGACGAGACGACAAGGATCGCCCCGACCGAAAGGTCGATACCCGCAGTCAGGATGATCAGGGTCTGGGCCAGTGCGATGAAACCTGTGACAGTCACCTGTTTCAACACGGTGGACAGCGCACCCGTCCCAAGAAAACGCGGTTCAATCAAGCCGAAGGCCAGGATCGACAGCACCAGCACAAGCGCCGGGATCATCGTGGGATTGCGCCGAAGGAAGTTGCGAAGGACCTGAATGAAGGTCTTGTCGTCCCGCTCGAAGCTTGCAACGGCGGTGTCCGCCTTTGCCAATGTCGCTTCGTAATCAGATATTGTCTTGGTGGGTTCGGTCGGGCTGGCCATCTTGGATTGGTCCTCCTGATGAAGACGACACTCGTGCGAGTTCGCCTAAGAAGAAGGGCGACTGTAAAGCCGCCCTTTCACTAATCAAGTCACCTTAGGGCAGGATCAGCCCCAGCAGAGAGCCGTGCCTTCAGTGGTGTCGATCGACGGCACGCCTTCGGCGGGCTTGTCGGTCACCAGGTTCACGCCGGTGTTGAAGAAGGACAGACCTTCGGTCACCGTCGGCTTGGTCCCGTCTTTGGCGTAGGCGGCGATGGCGTCGATGCCAAGGCCAGCCATTTTCAGCGGGTACTGCTGCGAGGTCGCGCCGATGACGCCCGACTTGACCGAGGCCACGCCTGGGCAGCCGCCGTCAACCGAAACGATGATCGCCTGGGCTTCCTTGCCAGCGTTCTTCATCGCCTGGAAAGCACCTTCGGCGGCCGGTTCGTTGATCGTGTAGATCACGTTGATGTCCGGGTCTTTTGCCAGCAGGGTTTCCATCGCGCGCAGACCGCCTTCGGGGTTCGCATCCGAGGATTCGTGGCCGATGACGCGCGGATCGGTTTCCGAACCCATCACGGTCAGATCCGGAACTTCGATGCCGAAGCCGACCAGGAAGCCGGTGTCGCGCTGCACGTCGACCGAGATGTTGTCCTTGTTGATGTCAAGCATCGCAATCTTGGCACCCGAGGTGTCGCCCATCGTGGCGGCAGCCCATTTGCCGATCAGCAGACCAGCTTCGAAGTTGTCGGTCGCAAAGGTGATGTCCTGTGCTTCGCCGTCAGCCAGCGGGGTTGTCCAGAGCGATCACGAGGATGCCAGCGGCGCGGGCGGCCTTCAGGGCCGGGCCGACGCTGTCGTTCGACGGGGTGATCAGGATACCCTTTGCGCCAGCAGCAACGCAGTTTTCGATAGCAGTGATCTGCGGGGCGGCGTCGCCGTCCTTTTCGCCAGCGTAGGCTTGGAAATCAAGACCGGCGGCCGCGGCGGCAGCCTCGGCGCCTTCCTTCATTTTCACGAAGAAGGGGTTGGTGTTGTTTTTCGTGATCAGGCAGGCCAGGTCGGCAGCAGAAGCCGAACCCGCAACCAGGGCCAGCATGGCAGCGCCAGCCAGCGCAGCAACTTTGAATGACATGTCTATCCTCCCAAGGATTTGGAACGGGTCCATCCCGCACCGATAGTCTTGCAGGCCGCGTTTCAAGCCTGCCGACGATGCAAAGAAAAGCCGATTCCCGGCATCAGGTCAAGATAAATAAATCACTCTGATTTAATATTGACAGACGACCGATTCCTTCATCATTCTGGCAAGAATTGCGCTTGGCTCAGGGCCATCGCCAAACCACGAGGCGTCGGGATGCTGATCGGACTGCCACCCCTTCTGGGGCCAGACATGCTTTACGCCCTGCGCTCGATGGGCCACGGCGACGAGATCGCCATTGTCGACGGGAACTATCCTGCGCAGGATCATGCACGGCGGTTGGTGCGGGCAGACGGCCATTCCCTGATTGCCGTGCTGAGGGCAATTCTGGCCGTCCTGCCGCTTGACCGCGATGTGCCTGCCCCCGTTCTGCGCGCCGCATTGAACAATGACGCCGCGCAAGCAGGGACGATTCACCGCGAGATCGATGCGGTCTGTGCCGAACTCGCCCCAGGCCGCAAGGTGGTGGCACTTGCTGGTGCGGACCTATATCCGCGGGTGCGGGCTGCCCATACCATCGTTGCCACGTCCGAGCTTGCACTTTATGCAAACGTCATCCTGCGAAAGGGTGTGATCGGCCATGAAAGCGCGCGATGACGGACCAGACGGAACTCCCTGCCTCTGACGCTTTTGACGACCGGTCAACGCATGAACCGGTTGATGTTGCGCTGCGCGGATCGAACCAGTCCGGCATGCGGGCCCATAACGAGCGACTGGTTCTAAGCCTGGTGCGGCAACAGGGGGCCTTGGCCAAATCGGATATCGCGCGGATCACGGGCCTGTCGGCGCAGACCGTTTCAGTGATCATGCGGTCGTTGGAAAGCGACGGGCTTCTGGTGCGGGGCGAGCCGATCCGGGGCCGGATTGGCCAGCCTTCGGTGCCGATGTCGCTTGCGGCGGATGGGGCCTTTTTCCTGGGCCTGAAGATCGGTCGCCGCTCGGCCGATCTGATGTTGGTCGATTTCGTCGGCACCGTCCGGGGCATGCACCGGCGCACCTATGGCTATCCGACGCCAAGCACGATCATTGCCTTCGTCACCGAGGCGCTTCCCGGCCTGACCCGCAACTTGCCCGACGCCGTCCGCGACCGGATTTCGGGGATGGGCGTTGCGATGCCGTTCCAGCTTTGGAACTGGGTTCAGGCAGTCGGGGCCCCGCAAGAGGAAATGGACGAATGGCGCAACCGCGACATTCAGGCCGAACTGGCCACTGCCACCGGCCTGCCGGTCTATGTCCAGAACGACGCCACTTCGGCCTGCGGGGCCGAGCTCGTGTTCGGATCAGGTGAACGGCCACGCGATTTTCTGTACTTCTACTTCGGCTATTTCATCGGCGGCGGGCTTGTGCTGAACGGCCAGCTTTTCCTTGGCCGCAGCGGCAACGCAGCCGGCGTGGGACCTTTGCCGATGCCGGGCGCAGGCGGAGCAAGCCCGCGTCTTTTCGATCTTGCATCGATGTCGGCACTGGCACGGGCGATGGACGCGGCTGGCGAGGATTCATCGCAGCTTTGGGAAAACCCGGATCAATGGCAGGTGTCCGAACCGCTGCTGCAAGACTGGATCGACCGGGCGGCGCAGGGGCTGGCGCTTGCCACCTTGTCTGCGGCCTCGCTGCTGGAACTTGAAGCGGTGATGATCGATGGCTGGATGCCCCCCGTGATCCGCGCCCGGATCACCGAGGCAACCCGCGTTGCCTTGGCAAAGCTTGATCTGTCGGGCATCACGCCCCTTACCGTGCGGGAAGGCACGGTCGGGCCGATGGCGCGGTCGCTTGGCGCAGCGGCAATCCCGCTAAGCCAACGCTACCTGATCGACCAGAACGCCGCGGCCCGCACGGCCTGACACTAGCCCTCTTCTTTCAGCCGGAAGCGCTGGATCTTGCCGGTCTGGGTCTTCGGCAGGGCATCGGTGAAGATCACTCGGCGCGGGTATTTGTAGGGGGCGATGGTGCGCTTGACGTGATCCTGCAGGATCTTGACCAGCAGTTCGCCCGGGTCATGTCCGGCGGCAAGCACCACATGGGCCTCGACAATCTGGCCGCGATCTTCATCCGGGCTGCCGATGACGGCGCATTCCAGCACCGCGGGGTGGGACAAGAGTGCGGCTTCGACCTCGGGTCCCGCAATGTTGTAGCCCGCCGAGATGATCATGTCGTCAGAGCGGGCGGCAAAGTGGAAGCGGCCCTCTTCGTCCTGCCAGAAGCTGTCGCCCGTCAGGTTCCAGCCGTCACGAACATATTTCCCCTGCCGGTCGTCGGCCAGATAGCGGCAGCCGGTCGGGCCACGGACGGCCAGCCGACCGACTTCCCCACGCGGAAGCTCTGCCATGTCCTCTCCTACGATTCGCGCCTCATAGCCCGCCACGGGTCGGCCAGTGCAGCCGGGGCGGTGGTCGTCGAAGCGGTTGGTAATGAAGATATGCAGCATTTCAGTCGCGCCAATTCCGTCCAGCATCGGCTTGCCGGTCTTCTTGATCCAATCCTCATAGACCGGGGCGGGAAGGGTTTCTCCGGCGCTGACGGCGGCCCGCAGGCTGGACAGATCGGCTCCCTCCTCCATCGCCCGCAGCATGACGCGATAGGCGGTAGGGGCGGTAAAGCAGACAGTCGCGCGGTGTTCCTGGATGATCTGGATCATGTTCGGCGGGCTCGCCTGTTCCAGAAGTGCCGCCGCCGCACCAAAGCGCAGCGGAAAGATCGCCAGCCCGCCCAGCCCGAAGGTAAAGGCCAGCGGGGGCGAGCCGACAAAGACGTCTTCGGGCGTCACGTTCAGAACTTCGCGCGCATAGCCATCAGCGATGATCAGAAGGTCGCGATGGAAATGCATCGTGGCCTTGGGCTCGCCCGTGGTGCCGCTGGTGAAACCCAGAAGCGCCACATCATCGCGACCCGTCTTCACTGCATCGAAGCGCACGGATTTCCGAAGCGCGACCCGGTCAAGCTCGGCATCATGGTTCGCGGTGCCATCAAAGCCCACGATCGTTTTCAGGAAGTCATTGGACTTGCCGCAGGCAACCAGTTCTTCCAGCAGACGGGTGTCGCAAAGAGCATGGCTGATCTCGGCCTTGTCGACAATCTTGGTCAGCTCGCCCGCCCGCAGCATCGGCATGGTGTTGACCACCACCGCCCCGGCCTTGGTTGCCCCTAGCCACGCGGCAACCATCGCCGGATTGTTGGCGGACCGGATCAACACGCGATTTCCCGGCTTGACGCCATAGTCTTCGGACAGCGCATGCGCGATGCGGTTCGACCAGTCGGCAAGCTCTTTGTAGGTGCGGCTACGGCCATTCCCGATCAGGGCGGTATGGTCGCCAAAGCCCTTTTCGACCATCCGGTCGGTCAGTTCCACGCCCGCATTCAACCATTCGGGATAATCGAAGCGCGTCGTGTCGATCACCGGCCAATCCTTGGCCTGTGGCAGGCGGTCCCGGGTGAAGCCGTCGCTATGTCCAGTGGGTCCAAGCATCACTTGTCCTCCTCGGGGATGACTGCGGTTGCCTCGATTTCCACCTTGGCCCGGTCTTCGACCAGGGCCACGACCTGCACCAGCGCCATGGCCGGATAGTGGCGCCCGATGATCTCCTTGTAGGCTTGGCCCAACGCACGAAGCGAGCCCAGATACTCGGCCTTCGAGGTTACGAACCAGGTCAGCCTGACAAGGTGTTCCGGCCGTGCCCCGCCTTCGGCCAGGACCGCGACGATGTTCTTCAGGGCCTGGGCAGTCTGACCGGCAAAATCGTCGGTCTCGAACTCGCAATCGGCATTCCAGCCAACCATGCCGCCGGTAAAGACCATCCGGCCGCTGGCCGCGACGCCGTTCGAATAGCCCTTGGCCGGCTTCCAGCCCTTGGGATGCAGGAAATCATGGCTCATCTTTTGTCTCCGCAAATTGCGCGATCCGGGCGCGGACCGCTTCGGGCCAGGCCTTGGGGCGGCCAGTCTTGATATGGACAACCGTGATTTCGGCGGTCAGCCGCCTTTGGTCTGCTCCCCAGGCTTCAACGGTCAGGTCAAGCGCTGCGCGGCCAAGGCGTGCAACGGCAAGGCGCCAGTCCAGCACCTCACCCAAACGGCTGGGCGCAGTAAAGGTCACTTCCGTCCGCGCGGTCGGGACGCCGGTATCGTCCAGCATCATCGCTTCGAAAGGATGCTTTGCCACGTCGCGGAAGAAGTTTTCGACGACCGAGTTCAGCATCTCGAAATAGCGGGGATAAAAGACGATGCCCGCCGGGTCGCAATGGTTGAATTCGATACGGATGTCCCGATGGTAGATCATGACAGCGACCGCGCGATGACCAGTCGTTGCACGTCCGACGCGCCTTCATAGATGCGCAGCGCCCGGATTTCACGATAAAGCGCTTCCGTCGGGTGACCATGGCGAACCCCGTCCCCGCCATGCAGTTGAACCGCCATGTCGATCACCTCCTGCGCGGCTTCGGTGGCGTAAAGCTTTGCCATGGCCGCCTCGCGCGTGATCCGGGCCGCGCCCTGATCCTTGGTCCAGGCGGCGCGATAGACCAGCAGGGCCGCAGCGTCGATCTTCAGCGCCATGTCGGCCAGGTGGCCCTGAACCAACTGCATATCGGCCAGCGGTTGCCCTTGAATCTTGCGGTTCCGCACCCGGACAAGAGTTTCATCCAGGGCCCGGCGCGCCATCCCCAGGGCCGCCGCGCCGACCGTCGGGCGGAAGATGTCCAGAACCGACATGGCCAGTTTGAAGCCCTCTCCCGCCGTGCCGATCAGAGCGGCTTCGGGCAGGATCACCCCGTCCATCCTCAGGCGGGCCAGCGGATGCGGGGCGATGGTCTCCAGGCGCTCGGCTATGGTCAGACCCTGCGTGTCAGCCGGCATCAGAAAAGCCGAAAGCCCCCGCGCGCCCGGAGCCTCTCCGGTGCGGGCGAAAAGGACATAAAGATCGGCAATTCCGCCGTTCGATATCCAGGTCTTTTCGCCGTCGATCCGCCATCCTTCAGCCACCCGAAGCGCAGTCGTGCTGGTCGCCGCGACATCCGACCCCGATCCCGGCTCGGTCAGGGCAAAGGCCGAAATCGCCTTTCCGGCCCGCGTGCTGTCCAGCCATTCCCGCTGCAGGGATGAGCCAAACAGGCTGATCGCCCCCATTCCCAGCCCCTGCATGGCAAAGGCAAAATCAGCCAGTGCGTCGTGACGCGCCAAAGTCTCGCGGATCAGGCACAGCGTGCGGACGTCCAGCTTTTCGCCCGCACCAGCCCCCGAATGCCGCAGCCAGCCGCCCGCCCCCAGCGCCGCGACCAGTCCCTTGCAAGCCGCATCGACATCGTCATGCGCGACCGGAAGGTTCGATGCACACCAGTCTTCCAGCGCCACCGCAAGTTCGCGATGGCGGGCTTCGAAGAAAGGCCAGTCCAGGAAACTCTTGTCGCTCATTTTCTGTCCACAAATATCCCGGGGTCCGGGGCAGCGCCCCGGGGGTCAGTTGCCTTGAAACACCGGCTTTTCCTTGGCCACGAACGCCTGATAGGCGCGTTCAAAGTCCTTGGTCTGCATGCAGATCGCCTGGGCCTGCGCTTCGGCTTCGATGGCCTGCTCCAGCCCCATGTTCCATTCGTGGTTCAGCTGGGTCTTGGTGATGCCATGCGCGAAAGTCGGGCCCGAGGCCAGTTGTTCAGCCAGCGTCCTTGCCGCCGCCTCCAGCGCCTCGGGGGCGTGAAGCGCGTTCCAGAAGCCCCAGCGTTCGCCTTCCTCGGCCCGCATGACCCGGCCCGTGTACAAAAGTTCCCCCGCGCGGCCCTGCCCGATGATCCGGGGCAGCATGGCGCAGGCGCCCATGTCACAGCCTGCCAGCCCGACCCGCGTGAACAGGAACGCACATTTCGCCGCAGGCGTTGCCAGCCGCAGATCGGATGCCATCGCAATGATCGCCCCCGCCCCCACCGCCACGCCGTCGACCGCCGCGATGATCGGTTTCCCACAGGAAATCATCGCCTTGACCAGATCGCCGGTCATCCGGGTAAAGGCCAGCAGGTCCTTCATCGGCAGGCCGATCAACGGACCGATGATGTCATGCACATCGCCACCGGAACAGAAGTTGCCACCATTCGAGGCAAAGACGACCACGTCCACATCCGTCGCATAGACCAGTGCGCGGAAGGTGTCGCGCAGCTCGGCATAGCTGTCGAAGGTCAGCGGGTTCTTGCGGTCGGGGCGGTTCAGGCGCACGACGGCGATGCGGTCCTTGACCTCCCACAGAAAGTGTTTGGGCTGAAGCCCCGCGAGTTCGGTCATACCCCGCCCCCCATGCGTTTCAAAATGTCGGTCAGCGTGTCGATTTCGGCCTCGGTCAGCTTGCCGAACAGCCGGTCAACCTCGGCCTTGTGGTCGGTCGCCTGCGCCTCAAAGCTTTGCAGGCCCTCGGCTGTCAAGGCGACATGGACGGTGCGGCGATCCTGTTCCGACTGGGTGCGGCGAACCATGCCATCCGTCTCCAGCCGGTCAACCACAGCCGTCGCATTGCCGTTGGAAACCAACAGCATACGGGACAATTCGCTCATCGTCACGCCATCGCGGCGGCGGTAAAGTGCTGCCATCACGTCAAACCGCGGCAGCGTGGTCTGATGGTTCAGCCGCAGGAATTCGCGCAGTTCGGATTCGGCGGACCGGGTGACCCCAAGCAGGCGAATCCAAAGCTTCAGGCGGCGTTGGGCAAGGTCGCTCATATCTCGCCCCCGGTGATGGGAAGCGCGACGCCGTTGATCCCTTCCGACCCCGGCCCGCACAGGAACAGCGCGGCGGCGGTGATTTCAGAGGGCTGGTAAAGCCGGTTCTGTGGCGACAGACCTTCCAGCGTGGCCCGCGCTTCGGTCAGGGAGCGACCGGTCTTGGCCGCGATGACCTCGATCGAATGGTCGGTCATCGGCGTATCAAGGAAGCCGGGACAGATGGCGTTCACCGTTACCGGGCCCCTTGCCACCTCAAGCGCAAGCGACCGCGTGACTCCGATTACCCCATGTTTTGCAGCAGCATACGGGGTTATCTTCGCGTATCCCTTTAAGCCCGCAGATGACGCAACCGCGATCAGACGCCCCCAGCCAGGCATTTGGCGGAGGCCTTCGCGAAAGGTCAGGAACACGCCGGTCAGGTTCACCGCGATCATGGCGTTCCACTGGTCCAGCGTGGTCTTCAGCATCGGCGCGGAATCGGCGGCACCGGCATTGGCAATGACGATGTCGCAGGGTCCGGCGGCGGCAAACATGGCCTGAACGCTAGCCTCATCCGTCACGTCGGCCTGCACCACCCGCGCGCCGGTGGCATTTGCGACCTCCTCCAGCGGGGCAAACCTGCGTCCGGAAATCACGACCTCTGCCCCGGCTTCGGCAAAGCCGCGGGCAAGGTCGGCCCCCGCCCCGGTGCCACCCCCCGTGATCAGAATTCGCTTGTCCGTCAAGGTCATGCGCGAAGAACCTCTTGTTGTTTCTCACGCAGCCGCTCGGCCTGTCTGCGGCCTGCATCATAGGGCAAGGGCCAATCGGTGCCCGTGTCCCCGGCGGCAATCGCGGCATGCAATGTCCAGTAGGGATCGGCCAGATGCGGGCGGGCAAGGCAGACAAGGTCGGCACGGCCTGCAAGAAGGATGCCGTTCACCTGATCCGCCTCGGTGATGTTGCCGACAGCCATGGTCGCCAAGCCCGCCTCGTTGCGGATGCGGTCGCTGAACGGGGTCTGGAACATCCGGCCATAGATCGGCTGTGCCTCGGTCGAGGTCTGGCCAGCGGAGACGTCGATGATATCGGCCCCCGCAGCAGAAAACATCTTCGCGATTTCAACGGCTTCCTCCGGCGTCACGCCCTTGTCACCGACCCAGTCACTGGCCGAAATACGGACCGAAAGGGGTTTTTCCTCGCCCCATGCAGCGCGCATCGCTTTCAGAACGCGAAGGGGGAATCGCATCCGGTTTTCAAGGCTGCCGCCGAATTCGTCGCTGCGATTGTTCGACATCGGCGAGATGAAGGACGAGATCAGATAGCCGTGCGCCGCGTGCAATTCGACCATGTCGAAACCCGCGCGCTTGGCCATTTCGGTGGCCTTGGCGAAATCTTCGGTCACGCGGTCCATGTCTTCCAGCGTCATCTGGCGGGGCGCGGGATGGGCTGGGGACCATGGAAGAACCGAGGAAGAAAGTGTCTTCCATCCGTCTTCCTTCAGGGGGGCTTCGTCATCTTCCCACGGAAGCTGGACGCTGGCCTTGCGGCCCGCATGGCCGATCTGGCAGCAGATCTTGGCCGTGGTCTCGGCATGGACAAAATCGGTCAGGCGCTTCCACGCCGCCTCGTGCTCCGGGGCGTAAAGGCCGGGGCAGGCATGGGTGATCCGGCCATCGGGGGAAGGGGCGGTCATCTCGGTATAGACCAGACCCGCCCCCCCCTTGGCGCGCTCGGAATAATGTCCGAAATGCCAGTCAGTCGGGCAACCGTTCACCGCCTTGTACTGCGCCATGGGCGAGACGACGACGCGGTTCTTCAAGGTCATGTCGCGCAGCCGGAACGGCGCGAACATCGGCTGGCGGCCCGGCTGGCCCCCGGCCTGGGCCTGGAACCAATCTTCGGCCTTCCTCAGCCATTCAGGGTCGCGCAAGCGCAGGTTTTCGTGGCTGATCCGCTGGCTGCGGGTCAGCAGGGAATAGGCGAACTGCATCGGGGCCATGTCCAGATACCGCTCGACCCGTTCGAACCACTCAAGCGAGTTCCGCGCGGCGGATTGCAACCGCAGAACCTCGACCCGGCGTTCGTCCTGATAGCGCTGGAAGGCCCCCTCCATCGTCGGTTCGGAATGGAGGTAGTCGGCCAAGGCGATGGCGCTGTCGAAGGCAAGGCGCGAGCCCGAGCCGATGGAGTAATGCCCGGTCGCGGCGGCATCGCCCATCAGGACGACATTGCCGTTGTACCAGCGTTCGCACAGCACGCGGGGGAACTGCATCCAGACCGCGCTGCCGCGCAGGTGGTTGGCGTTCGACATCAGGTCATGGCCGCCCAGATGCTTGGCAAAGATGCGCTGGCAGGTGGCGACGGTTTCTTCCTTGGACATGTCGGCGAAACCGGCCTTGTCCCAGGTTTCGGGCATGCAATCGACGATGAACGTCGCGGTGTCATTGTCGAACTGGTAGACATGCGCCCAGAACCAGCCCCATTCGGTTTCTTCGAAGATGAAGGTGAAGGCGTCGTCAAACTTCTGATGCGTGCCCAGCCAGATGAACTTGACCAGCCGCTGGTCGATGTCGGGCTTGAAGACGTCAGCGTATTCGCGGCGGACCAGCGAATTGATCCCGTCGGTCGCGACGACAAGGTCATAGTCCTTGCGGTAATCCTCGGCCGTCTTGAATTCGGACTGGAACTGCAGGTCCACCCCCAGCTCCCGCGCGCGGGCCTGCAGGATCAGAAGCATCTTCATCCGCCCGATCCCGGCAAAGCCATGCCCGCCCGACACGATTCTTTCGCCTTCATGCACCACGGCGATATCGTCCCAATAGGCAAAGCTGCCTTTGATCGCCTCATAGCTTTGCGGATCGTTCTTCTTCATCCGCGCCATGGCGTCGTCTGACAGGACGACACCCCAGCCGAACGTGTCGTCTGACCGGTTCCGCTCCATCACTGTAACCTGATGCGATGGATCGCGCAGCTTCATCGAGATCGCAAAGTAAAGCCCGGCCGGGCCACCCCCAAGGCAAAGGACTTTCATCGCGCCGATCTCCGTTGATGCTGTTTCACCCAAGGCTGACACCGGATGAAATATATTTCAAGCTTGAAAGTTTCCGGCTTGAAATTTTTTTTCCTCGGGCGATGATGGGGCATGGAGCTTTTGATCGACCATCGCGAAGGCTGGTGCCTTCTGACGCTGAACCGCCCCGCCGCGCGCAATGCGCTGACGACGGCATTGCTTGGGGCATTGGCCAACACTCTGGACCACTTGGCCGAGGATATCTCGTGCCGGGCCGTGGTGCTGACCGGGGCCGAGGGGAACTTCGCCGCCGGGGCAGATATCGCCGAGATTGCCACCAAGGGGTCGGCAGAAGGCGCGGTTGATCCGCGCAAGGACCTTTGGGCGCGAATCAGGGCCTTCCCGAAGCCACTGATCGCGGCGGTCGATGGCTTTGCGCTTGGCGGCGGGTTTGAACTGGCTCTGATGGCCGATGCGATGGTGCTGGGTACGACGGCCCGGGTCGGCCTGCCGGAAACCAACCTTGGCATTTTGCCGGGGGCTGGCGGTGGCCAAAGGCTTCTGGCGCTGGTCGGGCGGGCAAGGGCCTCTCGCATGGTGCTGACGGGCGAGATCATTGATGCGCCGACGGCGCTGGGTTGGGGCATCGCCGCCTGGGGGGCCGAGGGCCCTGCCCTGCCGATGGCCGAGGCGCTGGCCGGAACGCTGGCGGCGCGGGCGCCCTTGGCCTTGGCCGCCGCCAAACGGGCGCTGGTGGCCGGGGACGAGGGGCGGCTGGCTTTTTCCGGCGAACGGACCGCGTTCGAGGCCTTGCTGGATACCGCCGACAAGGTGGAAGGCATCGCCGCCTTCCGCGAACGGCGCAAGCCCGTGTTCCGGGGGGAATAAGATGGATGGCATCGTCGGCGTCGTCGGTCTTGGCACCATGGGCCTTGGGATCGTGCTGGTCTATGCGCAGGCCGGGTTTGCCGTGCTGGCGACCGACAGTTTCCCGGCGGCCCGCGCCTCTGCCCGCGAAAGGCTGACGGCGGCACTTGCCCCCCGGCTGGCCAAGGGGGCGATCAGTCAAGGCGACCATGACGCGATCCTTGATCGGATCACGATTGTCGATGATGTGGCCGCCTTGGCCCCTGCCGGGCTGGTGGTCGAGGCGATCATCGAAACGCTTGCCGCCAAACAATCACTTGTGGCCGGGTTGGAGGCTGTTCTGGCCCCCGATGCCGTGATTGCGACAAACACCTCATCCTTGGCCGTCACCGCAATTGCGACCGGGGCGAAACGGCCAGAACGCATTCTGGGTCTGCATTTCTTCAACCCCGCGCAGGTTATGAAACTGGTCGAGCTGGTTGCCCATCCCGGTACCTCTCCCGCTGCGCTGACCCGTGCCGGGGACTGGACCCGCGCGGCTGGCAAGGTGGTGATCGACGCCCCCGACCGACCGGGCTTCATCGTCAACCGCTGCGCCCGACCGTTTTACGGCGAGGCGCTGGCTTTGCTTGAAGAGGGCCGTTCGGCGGGCGAGATTGACGCGGCGATGCAAGCGGCGGGCTACCGGATCGGTTCTTTCGGTCTGATCGACCTGATCGGTGCCGACATCAACCTGGCTGCCACCGAAGGCCTGTCGCGCGCCATGGGCGGCCATCCGCGCTATCACGTCTTTGCCGCGTTGCAGGATCAGGTGGCGGCAGGCCGGTTGGGGCGAAAGTCCGGGCAGGGCTTTGTCTTTCCCGGCGAAGCGGGGCCGCTTCCCACGGACGCCGCCGCGATTGCCTTGCGGATCGAGGCGACCTTGGTCAACGAAGCGGGCTGGCTGCTTGCCGAAGGCGGCACGACCCGCGACGGGATCGACAGCGCGCTGAAGCTTGGCTTGAATTTCCCGCGCGGTCCGTTCGAGATGTTGGCGGCACACGGTGCCGACCGCATTCGGGCCACGCTTGCCGGGTTGGAGGCATCCGCCCCGGCCCACCTGAAGACCCGCTATCTTCCGTCCCCCCTGCTGGAGGCATCATGACCGAGGTTTTCCTGTGCGCCCACCGCCGCACACCTGTTGGCCGTCACGGCGGCAGTCTGGCAATGGTCCGTCCCGATGACATAGCGGCCCATGTGATCGACGGCCTTCTGAACCTGCATCCGGGGCTCAAGGTCGACGAGGTGATCTTCGGCTGTGCCAATCAGGCGGGCGAAGACAACCGCAACGTCGCACGGATGGCCGTTCTTCTGTCGCAGCTGCCCGAAACCGTGCCGGCGATGACAGTGAACCGGCTGTGCGCCAGCGGTCTGGATGCCGTGATCGCGGGCGCAAGGGCAGTGCGGGACGGGGCCGATGTGGTGATCGCGGGCGGCGTGGAGAGCATGTCCCGCGCGCCTTATGTGATGGGCAAGGCCGACACCGCTTTTGCCCGGGATCAGAAACTGCAGGACACGACCATCGGTTGGCGGTTCATCAATGACCGGATCGCGCAGGCTTTCGGGATCGAGGCGATGCCAGAGACTGCCGAGAATGTCGCGGCGGAACGGGACATCTCCCGCGTCGATCAGGACGGGTATGCGCTGCGGTCGCAGTCCCGCTATGATGCGGGCTGGCATGCCGCCGATATCCTGCCGGTCACCATTTCCGGCAAGAAGGGCGACACGGTCGTCAGCACCGACGAACACCCCCGCGCCACCAGTCTGGACCGGCTGGCCGCCCTGCCCGCGCCGTTCCGCAAGGGGGGCACGGTGACGGCGGGGAATGCCGCCGGGATCAACGACGGGGCTGCGGCGGTGATCCTTGCCTCGGCTGCCGGGGTCAGGGCGCAGGGGCTGGTGCCGCTGGCCCGGATCGGTCGGGCGGCAAGTGCGGGGGTTCCGCCCCGGATCATGGGGATCGGGCCGCTGGCGGCGGTCGAAAAGCTGGTGGCACGGGGGGTGCGCGCGCCTGGCGAGACTGACGTGATCGAGTTGAACGAGGCCTTCGCGGCGCAGGTGCTGGCCTGCACGCGGGGGTGGGGGATGGCGGATGATGATGCCCGCGTGAACGCCAAGGGGGGCGGGATCAGCATGGGGCATCCTTTGGGAATGTCCGGGGCGAGGATCGCAGGGACCGCCGCACGGCGGCTGGCAGAGAGTGGGGGGAAGACGGCCTTGGTCACGCTGTGTGTGGGCGTCGGACAGGGTGTCGCGTTGGAATTGCTGGCGGTCTGAGGGCGACGTGGGCAACCTGTCCACGGTGGACAGTTTCGGATTTTTATTTGTTACCGGTCGGTTACGCGTGGACGGTAACTGTTTCTTAACACCCGGATTCGCCCGGCTTTGGGCGGTTACGAAGCGGAGCGGCTTGGAAGCCGCAAGCCTTTTGTCGCGTCTCTGGTCCTTCGGCTTTGCCTCTGGACCAACCGCCTCGGAGGTTGGGGGCGCTTCGCCCCCCAAACCCCCAGAGGATATTTTTTGAAGGGTAATTGGGGGCGGGGTTTCACGTATCCCTGTCTGCCCTGAGATGCGGCATCCCAAGACCAGCGGCAATGGCGAGCTGCAGAGCATCCTTTTGGGTGCGGTGGATTGGTCGGCGGGCGACTGCCTTCCACTCACTGCCATGTCTTGCGGAAACGCGCGACCGATCCGGTGGGTCTTGCGCGTGTCACTTGGGGGCTTTCGCTGCCGACCCCCTGCCCAGTGACTGGAAAGTCAGGTATCCAAGAGCCAGAGTTCCGCCCTTCGAAAGCCCCTGACCATGAAATTCCTGATCGCCAATCGCCCCGACTTTCCCATGGCCGCTGTCGAGGAGCTTGCGCAGGGGGAGTTCGGGCTGACGGGGAAACTGACCGAGCTTTACAGCGAACGCGACCTGAATTTCCGGGTCTCGGGCGGGGATCAGGGCGACTTTGTCCTGAAGATATCGAATACGCTGGAGGAGTCTGCGCTGATCGAGGCGCAGGTTCAGGCGTTGCAGTTTCTGGCCCGCACCGCGCCTGATCTTCCCCTTCCGCGCGTGCTTTTGGGAAGGGCGGGACAGCCTGTTGTCACTCTGCGCGGCAAGGACGGGGCCAGCCATACCTGCTTTGCGCTAAGTTGGTTGCCCGGCAGCGTCGTCTCGGACGCGGGGCTTCAGCCGACCGATTTTCGCGACATCGGTCGGATGATTGCACGGGTCGAACAGGGGATGCGGGGGTTCTTTCATCCCGCCCTTGGGGGACGGGGGCTGTTGTGGGACGTGCGCGAACTGCCGAAGCTTGCGGGCAAGACGCATTATCTTGGCGCGCATCAGGACTGGGCCGACCAGTTCATTGCGCGATTTGCATCGAATATCCTGCCAAGGCTGGAAAAGTTGCAGGCGCAGGTGATCCATGGCGATATCCACGGCCACAATCTGGTGCTTGGGCCAGACCGCGCGATCAGCGGGGTGATCGATTTCGGCGACATGGTCCATGGGCCACGCATCCTGAACCTGACCAATGCCTTGGCCGATTTCCTGCATGACGGGCCGGATACGCTGGCGATCTGGTCGGCGCTGGTCGAAGGCTATGCGGGTCAGCGCCGGATCGAGCCGGAGGAGGTGGAGCTTCTGGTCGACCTGACGCTTGCGCGGCTGTTGGTGACGCTGCTGATCACCATGACCCGCGCCGAGGAGGCCGGGGATCAGGCGGATTACATCCGGGACGCCGGGTTCGGGTCGACGGAGGGGTTGGCGGCGGTGCTGGCCTTGGACGCGGGGAAGGTAACGGCGCGGCTGGCGGGGGCGGCGGGGCTGTCGGCGCCGGTGTCGGGGCAGTCGGTGGCCGAGATGATGGCGCGGCGGGGCAAGGTGATGGGCGGACGGCCCTATGTCTTCTATGACCCGCCGTTGCATCTGGTACGGGGCGAGGGGGTCTGGCTGATCGACGTTGATGGTCGCCGGTATATGGACCTTTACAACAATGTTCCCATTGTCGGGCATTGCAACCCGCGCGTGGCCGATGCGATTGCCGCGCAAACCCGAATTTTGAACACCAACACCCGGTATCTGGGCGAGCATCTCTTGGACTATGCCGAACGGCTGGGGGCACTGACGGGTGGCGCGTTGACGGCTTGTGCTTTCGTGAATTCAGGGTCCGAGGCGAATGACATCGCCTGGCGCATGGCGCGGGCATGGACGGGGAACCGGGGCGCGATCACCCAAGAATTCGCCTATCACGGGATCACCGAGGCGATTGACGCCCTGTCGCCCAGCGCATTGCGTGCGGCGAAGACGCCGGATCATGTGCGCACCGTGCTTGGACCGGATGGCTATCGTGGGCCGTTCAAGCATGGGACACCCGATCTGGGGCGGCGCTATGCGATGGACGCGGACCGGGCGATCCGGTCTTTGGCGGAAGCGGGGATGAAACCTGCCGCGGTGATCACCGACAGCGCGTTTCTGACCAATGGCGTGCTGGAGCCGATGCCCGGTTATGTGGCAGAGCTTTTCGCCCGCATTCGTGCGGCGGGTGGCCTGTGCATCGCCGACGAGGTGCAGTCGGGCTTTGGCCGGATGGGGGATCATTTCTGGGGCTATCAGCACCATGGGGTGACACCGGACTTCGTGACCATCGGCAAGCCTGCGGGCAATGGTCACCCGATTGGCGTCGTGCTGACACGGCCCGAGATTTTGGACCATTTCCTTGAGCAGACGGCGTTCTTTTCGACCTTCGGTGGCAACAACGTGTCTTGTGCGGCGGGGTTGGCGGTGCTGGATGAAATCCGCGACCGGGGTCTGGTGGACAGTGCCCGCGATGTCGGGGGGCGGTTCAAGGCGGGATTGCTGCGGTTGAGGGACCGGTTCCCGATCATCGGCGATGTGCGGGGGATGGGGTTGGTCTTCGGGATGGAGCTGGTCAGCGACCGGCAGACCTTGGCCCCGGCGCAAGGTCAGACCGACCGGCTGTTGGGGCTGATGCGCGACGAGGGCATTCTGGCGGGAAGTGAGGGCGTGCTTGGCAATATCGTCAAGATGCGCCCGCCGCTGGTGTTCACGGCGGCGGACGCTGACTTTGCGCTTGCCGCGCTGGAGCGGGCCCTGGCGCAGCTTTGAGGGCCGGGGGTCAGACCCCGGCGGGATTTTCGACGTCGCGGCCCATATCCTCAAGGTCCTTGTAGCGGTCGCCGATCCGGTGATGCGGACGCCCGCCGGTCGATGCGCCAAGGGCCACGACAAGTTCATCATGGCTGGGGGCGTCGGGGATCGAGAATTGCACGGTCAGGTAATGCGACCGCCGTCCGCCGTCATGCTTGTCCATCAGGGGAATCTGGATCTGGGTGTTGGCGGGCCCGCGTGAGTTGGTGAAGCCAAGATAGGTTTTCGCGCCCACCGCCTCGCGGAAGAAATTGCCGAAACGCAGGGTGTGGATCAGGGCCGAGCCGTGTTCCAGCTCACAAGCCGTGCCGCAGATGGCGGCTTTGCCATAGGCTTCGATGGCGTCGCCTGATCCGGCCAAAGCGATCAGCCGGTCGGTCAGAAGCTTGCCAAGGACGGGGGCCATGCGGCGGATTTCGGGTTGCAGGTCTTCGACGTAACCCCGCCCAGCCCAGGGGTTGGTGACCACGGCGGCGACCCCGATCATCCGCAGGGGCGGATTGGCGGCGCGGCCACCGTCGGAGAGGATATCCTCGTCATAGTTTACGACCTTGCGGAGTTCGGGAAGCGACATGGGTAAGTCCTTTCTTGGGTCAGTCGAGGCTCGTCGCGACCTGACGGACGGAGCCTGTGGTTTCAGTGCCATGATAGATGCCGAAGCTGCCATTTCGGAAGTCTTGGGCATAGCGGGCCAGCATCTGCGCCTCGGCCGCGTTGGCGAGCGGTGCTGCGGCAAGATCGGCCAGAGGCAGGACGCAGTAGCCGGTCGGAACCGGGCCGGTCGCGCAGCCATGGTAATAGATCGCGTGGCCACCGGTCGTGCGGTCATCGAAAGCGGCGTAGACGAAGTCGATCTCGGGCGTCAGGCCTTGAGCGGTGAGGCTTGTGCGCAGCGCTTCAAGCGAGGGGTTCGGGCCGGGTGAGAGCGGGAGGGAAAGCTTGCCCGCGCCTTCGCGGAGGAGGACGCCATCTTCGCAGGCGAGAACGACGCCGATCCGGCTGCCCGTGGCGGCAGCGGCCTTGACCAGATCGTGTTCAAGCCCGACCGAGAAGTAGTTGCCCCGGAAATAACCCAAAGGTTGGGCTTCGCGCGTGGCAAAATCCTCGACCAGCCCGATCAGCACCAGATGGTCGCCCGCATCGACAAGTCGGTGGCGAGAGCAGGTGAACTGGGCCAGCACGCCTGACAGGACCGGCACATCGGCGTGGCCGGGGGTCCAGTCGCATTGCTGAAACTTGTCTGGCGCGCGGGAGGCGAAAAGACCGGAAACCGCCTTCTGATCCTCGGCCAGGATGTTCACGGCGAAATGTGGAGCAGTGGCGAAGACATCGACGGAATGAGCGGATTTCGCAAGGCAGACCAGCACAAGCGGCGGATCAAGCGAGACGGAAGTGAAGCTGTTGGCCGTAAAGCCGCGCGGGGTGCCGTCGGGTTGGCGGTTGGTGATGACGGTGACGCCGGTTGCGAAAGCGCCGAAGGCGTTGCGGAGGGCGCGGGGGTCGATCTGGGGTTTCGGTTCGGTTTTGGTCAAAGCCTGATCAGCCCCAAGGCGAGCGGGGGCAACAGGTGCCGGTGCACGCGCTTCGGCAAAGCGCAGGGGGTTGGCGGCAACCCGCCACGGGCGCTTGCCCGGTTCGGCATGGGGGATGGTGGCAATCATCCCACGCGCGGCGACATGGGGGTCGGCAAAGATCGCCTTGATGTCATTGACCGGGCCAAAGGGGATGCGGCCGCCCAGAAGCGCGGTCAGGTCGGCAACGCTGTGGCCCTTGGTCCAGTCGCTGACCATGGCGTTCACGGCGGTCATGTTCACCCGGCGCGCGGCGCGGGTGGCATAGGCCGGGTCAAGCCCAAGCGCGCCCTGCCCCATCACTTCGGCCAGCACGCACCAGAAGGCATCGTCCACCACGCCAATCGCCACCAAGCCGTCACTGGCCGGGAAAAGGCCGAAAGGCGCAAGCAGCGGATGGCCGTTGCCTTCGGGTCCGGGCACGGTGCCGTCGAAGTCGTGCTGGTAGACGAGGCGTTCGCACAAGGACAGCATGGCGTCATACATGGCGACATCAAGGAACTGGCCCTTCCCGGTCGCCTCGGCAGACCGGACGGCGGCTAGGATGCCAAAGGCGGCTACCATTCCGGCGAAGACATCGCCGATGCCGGGGCCGGTCTTGATGGGATGGGCGCGGTCGGGGCCGGTGACGGAAATGAGCCCGCCCATCGCCTGCGCAACCACGTCATAGGCGGGCCAGTTGGCATAGGGGCTGGTCCCAGTGCGCGGGTCGCCAAAGCCCCGGATCGCGGCATAGACGAGGCGGGGATTGATTTCGGACAGGCTTTCATAGGAAAGGCCCAGCCGTTCCATCACGCCGGGACGGTAGTTTTCGATCAGCACATCGGCATGGGCGACCATCTTGCGCAGCGTCGTCTTGCCAGCTTCGGACTTCAGGTCAAGGACGATGCTTTTCTTCGACCGGTTCAGGCTGACGAAATAGCCTGCCCAGTCGTGGCCCGGATCATCGTCGCGGAACGGCCCGTTGGCGCGGGACGTATCGCCATGGGCATCCTCGACCTTGATCACATCGGCCCCATGGTCGGCCAGCATCATCGTGGCGTAAGGCCCCGAGAGCATGCGCGACAGGTCCAGCACCCGCAGACCCGCAAGGATGCCGGTCACGAAAGGACCTCGGTCAGGAAATCGAGGACCGGTCGGTTCACGGCGGCGGGGTCTTCGGCCAAGGCCATGTGGCGCAGGCCCTTCAGAATCAGCAGACGCGCGCCGGGGATTTCGGCGGCGATGGCTGCGCTCATCTCGGGGCCGTTGCCGAAATCTTCGTCCCCGGTGATGACCAGTGTGGGCTGGGTGATTGCAGGTGACGGGGCGACGATTTCGTCGATGCCGTGCGCAAGGATGCGGTAAAGCTTGGGATAGACCTTGGGGTCATTGGCCAGCACCCATCTCCGGGTCAGGTCCATCAGGTCGGGCCGGGTGGCGCGGGCGGCGTCAGTGTACCAACGCTCCAACGCCAGTTCGACGGTGGCGGCGGGGCCGTGATCGTCGGCTTGGGCAACCCGGAACAGGATTGCGGCCTGCGCCTTTTCGCTGCGGCGATGGGCCGAATGCAGGATCACCAGCGCGGAAACCCGGTCAGGGTGATCCTGCGCAAGACGCCGCGCAACCATGCCGCCAAGCGAGAAGCCGGTGATGGCGGCCTTGGCGATGTGCAGATGGTCAAGCAGCGCGCGAAGCTGTTCGGACAGGTCGCGCAAGGAAGGCTGGCCGGTGGGGGGCGGGCTTTCGCCGTGGCCAAGGAAATCAAAGGTCAGAACCCGGAATCGCTGGGCCAGATCGGGAATCATCCACTGCCAGACTGCCCGGTTCAGGCCAAGGCCATGGACCAGCACAACGACCGGAGCGCCATCGGGGCCGGTCAGATCATAGGCGGTTCCGTGGGGATCGCGCAGGGTCATCAGCGCCCCCTTGGGCTGTAGGCAACGACTTCAACCTCGACCCGGATGTCGACAAGGAAGTCACTGACAAGGGCGGACCGGGCGGGCGGATCGGTCGGGAAGTATTCGCCATAAACCGCATTGAAGCCCGGAAAATCGGCGCGGTCTTTCAGCCAGACCATTGTTTTCACAACATCATCCCGTGTGCATCCTGCCAAGGCCAAGGTCTTGGTAATCTCGTCCAGCACAGCGCGGGTCTGGTCTTCGACCGTGCCCCAGGTCATCACCTGACCGTCCTGCATCGGAACCTGCCCGGTCAGATAGACCATATCCCCGGCCCGAACGGCGCGGGACAGGCTAAGCTTTCGCCCGTTGATGACAAGCGGCTCACCGATGATCTGTTTCTGCATGCGGCAATCCCTTTCATGGCCCCTTTTCAGATTGCATTCCGAAGCGGTTATGGATTTGGAATATTCGCCATCCGACGTCGAATATTCGAAATACTCTGCCAAGCGAGGCCGTCAAGATTGTCGGAACGGATTGGGAGGATCGGTATGGATCAGATCAGGGACTGTCAGATGCTGATCGACGGCGACTGGGTCGCGGCGTCGGACGGGGCGACGTTTGACAGCGTCTCGCCGATCAGCGGCAAGCCTTGGGCGCGCATCCCCGAAGCGACCGGTACCGATGTCGACCGTGCGGTTCGCGCGGCGGACCGCGCGTTCACTTCGGGACCATGGGCCAGCATGACCCCCAGCCAACGCGGGAAATGCTTGCGCAAGTTGGGCGACCTTCTGGCAGAGAAGTCGGAAGAGTTGGGCCGGGCCGAAACCGTCGACACCGGCAAGATGCTGAAGGAAACCCGCTGGCAGGCGAAATACATCGCCGAGTTCTTCCATTTCTACGCCGGGGCCGCCGACAAGCTGTCGGGTGAAGTGCTGCCGATCGACAAGCCGGACCTGTTCGTCTTTTCCAACCGCGAGCCCTTGGGCGTGGTGGCGGCGGTCGTGCCGTGGAACTCGCAACTTTTCCTGACGGCGGTGAAGATCGGCCCTGCGCTGGCGGCGGGGAATACGGTGGTGCTGAAGGCGTCGGAACATGCTTCTGTGGCGATGCTGGACTTTGGTCGGCTGATTGCCGAGGCGGGCTTTCCGCCGGGGGTGGTGAACATCGTCACCGGGCACAACGAGGTTGGTCGGGTGTTGACCAGCCACCCGTTGGTGGCGCGGGTTTCCTTTACCGGGGGCCCGAATGCGGCGCGGGCCATCGTACGCAATTCGGCCGAGAACTTTGCCGAAGTGTCGCTGGAGCTTGGCGGAAAATCGCCCTTCATCGTGTTTGAAGACGCCGATATCGAAAGCGCGGTCAACGGGTCGATTGCCGGGATCTTCGGGGCGACGGGGCAAAGCTGTGTCGCAGGCTCGCGGTTGATCATCCATGAAAGCGTGGCGGATGAATTTCTGGCGCGCATGGTGGCCATGGCCAAGGAAATCCGCATCGGCGACCCCTTGGCGGAAGAAACCCAGATGGGGCCGCTGTGCACCGAGGGCCAGCTTGCGCATATCCAACGGCAGGTCGCCTTGGCGCAGTCAGAAGGCGGCACGGTTCTGGTTGGCGGCAAGCAGCCCCCCGGCCTGGGTGGCACCTATTTTGAACCCACCATCATCGACTGCCCCCGGCCCGACCTGACCATCGTTGACACCGAGCTTTTCGGGCCGGTCCTTTCCGTCCTGCGCTTCAAGACCGAAGCCGAAGCGATTGCGCTGGCCAATGCGTCCATACACGGCCTTGCCGCCGGGATCTTTACCCTGAACGGCGCGCGGCAGATGCGGGTGGCCAAGGCCGTCCGTGCCGGGATCGTCTGGGTCAATACCTACCGCGCGGTGTCGCCCATTGCAGCCTTTGGCGGGGTCAAAGGCTCGGGCTATGGGCGCGAAAGCGGCTTTCAGGCGATGTTCGACTATACGCGGCCCAAGACGATCTGGGTCAACACCTCATCCGAGCCCATCGCCAATCCCTTTGTGATGCGCTGAACCAATCCAGTCCAGGAGACAGACGATGAAATTCCAACTCGCCATCAACATGGAGCGGATGGACGCTTCGCTGGATATGCGCGACGTCGCGCGTCACACGATCGAGATGGTCCAGATGGCCGAGGAAGGCGGGTTCAACATCGTCTGGGCCGCCGAACACCACGCGCTGGAAATGACCATCGCGCCGAACCCGTTTTCCATTCTGACATGGTGGGCCGAAAATACCTCGACCATCCGGCTGGGGACTGCGGTTGCCGTTGCGGCCTATTGGCACCCGATCAAGCTGGCGGGCGAAGCGGCCTTTGTTGACCTGATCTCGAACGGGCGGCTGGAGTTCGGCATCGGCTCGGGCGCCTATCAGCGCGAGTTTGACCGGATGGCTGCGGGGCTGAAGCAATCGGACGCCTGGCAACACATGCAGGAAATGCTGCCCTTGGTGCGGGCCTTGTGGCAGGGCGATACCGAACACAACGGCAAGTTCTGGAACTTCCCGACCGCCACCTCGTGCCCGAAACCCCTGCAGAAAGAGGTTCCGGTCTGGGTCGCCGCCCGTGCGCCGATCACCTATGATTATGCGGTGAAGAACAACTGCAACATCATGTCCTGGCCCCTGACCCGTGGCATGGACGAAGCGCAGACCTATATGGACCGGCTGAACGAGGCGGTGGCCGCGAACCCCGGCAAGAAGCGCCCGACGATGGCGATGATGCGGCACACGGCGGTCTATGACCGGAAAGAGGACTGGATGTCACCAGTTCGCGCCGCCCAGCGCCAACTGTCGCAGTTCGAGAACCTGTTCAAGAACCTTGGCGGCGTGATTGACGGCTTCCCCAAGGAAATCCCGCTGGAATCGGTGGCCAACCGCGCGGAATACGACCCGCAGATGCTGACCAACAACCTGATGTTCGGCACGCCGGATGAGGTGATCGCCAAGCTGAAGCCCTATCAGGCGATGGGGGTGGATGACTTCATCTATTACGCCTCGATGGGCTATGGGCTGGAGGAACAGAAACGCTCGCTTGAGCTGTTCTGCAAGCATGTCATCCCCGCTTTCCGCTGAGGGCATCATGAGCCATGTCGAACTGGTCCGGCGCGGCCGGGTTCTTGAGGTCACGCTGAACAAACCGAAGGTCAATGCCATCGACCGGGCGATGAGCCAGGAAATGGGGGCGGCCTTCGCCCTTTTGCGGGACGATCCCGATCTTTGGTGCGCGATCCTGACCGGGTCGGGCGACCGGATCTTTTCGGCGGGCTGGGACCTGAAGGCGCTGAACCAGGGCGACATGGCGCTGAACAACTGGTGGGAAGAGGATTACGGCGACGGCGGTTTTGCCGGGTTGACCGAGAACTGGCGGCTGAACAAGCCGGTGATCTGTGCGCTGAACGGCATGGCCATTGGTGGGGGTTTTGAGATTGCGATGTCCTGCGACCTGATCATCGCGGGGGATCATGTGACCTTTGGCCTGCCGGAAATGCCGCTGGGGATCGTGCCGGATGCCGGTGCCCTGCAACGCCTGCCGCGCCTGATCCCGCGCAACATCGCGAATGAGATGTTCCTTCTGGGCCGCAAGATGACCGCCGATGAAGCTGCGCGCTATGGGCTGGTCAACAAGGTCGTGCCGAAAGGGCAAGAGATGGCGGCGGCGCGGGAATGGGCGGACCAGATTGCCGCCTCGGCCCCCTTGGCGATGCAGACGGTGAAAGAGGTGGAACGCGCGATCCAGTGCTTGCCGTTGGAGCAGGCGTTCAAGGCCATGCGCGAGGGTGACTTGCCGATCTATCGGGCGATGCTGACCTCGGAAGATGCCAAGGAAGGCGTCGCCGCCTTCGTCGAGAAACGTGATCCAGTCTTCAAGGGGCGTTAAGATGTATCCTGATCCGAAATCCGTCACCCGTGTGACAAGCCTTGGCGCGGGGCCGATCGGCGGCGGCTGGACCGCGCATTTTCTGGCGCGCGGCTATGATGTGACGGCCTATATCCATTCCATGGCGGAAAAGGATGCGCTGATGGCGGTGATCGACACTGCCTGGATCAGCCTGACGGCACTTGGTCTGGCACCGGGGGCGTCGCGGGCCCGGCTGCGGGTGACTGACAACCTTGCCGACGCGGTCAAGGACGCGCAGTTCATTCAGGAAAGCGCGCCGGAACGGTTGGACATCAAGCAGGCGCTTTATGCCGAGCTTGGGCGTCTGGCCCCGCGCGATTGTGTCATCGGCTCGTCAACCTCGGGCCTGATGATGAGTGATATTCAGGCGCTGTGCCCGTCGCCGGAACGGACCGTCATCGCCCATCCGTTCAACCCGCCTTACCTTTTGCCGCTGGTTGAAATCGTCGGCGGCAAGAAGTCCGACCGGGCAGCGGTCGAATGGGCGGCGGAGTTCTACAAGGTCGCAGGCAAGGCGCCGCTGATCATGAAGAAGGAAATCCCCGGTTTCGTCGCGACCCGTCTGCAAGAGGCGCTGTGGCGTGAGGCGCTGCACATGGTCGCAAATGGCGAGGCGACGCCCGAGGATATCGACGTAGCGCTGATGAACGGACCTGCCCCCCGGATGGCGGTGCAGGGGCAATGCATGGCCTTTCACGTCGCCTGCGGCGAGGGCGGGATGGCCACGAACCTTGACCAGTTCGGCCCGGCGCTGAAATGGCCCTGGACCCGGCTTGAGGCCCCCGAACTGACACAAGAGCTGCGGGATCGGATGGTCGACGGCTGCAACGCCATTGCCGGGGATCGGCATTTCACCGAAATGGCGGCGACCCGTGACCATGAAATCGTGGCCGTCCTGAAGGCGATCCGCGACGCGCGGTCATAGGGCGGAATTTTCGAAAATTCCGGTTCGGAGTCTTTGAAGGCTCCGGTCCGATTTCTTAGAAGAAATCGGTCACTGGCCGGGATCAGGCGCTGTGTTTGCCTTCCCGCACCGCGCGGGAGGCGCGTTGGTGCAGCGTCTCAAGATACCGGGTCAGGGTGCCGGGCCAGCTTGGCGTTGCGTCCTTTGTAGGCCAAGCCTGCCGATAATCGCTGGGCCGCCGGTCAAAGCATTTGCGGAACGCATAGGCGAAATGTGACAGGGTGTTGAACCCGGTGGCGGTGGCAATCTCGCGCACGGTCAGTTTGGTTGAAATCAGCAGCACCCGTGCATGTTGCAGCCTGACAAGCGTTCCGAACTGCACGACCGAGCAGCCGACCCCACGGTGGAATTGCCGTTCCAACTGGCGCTGCGAGATGCCAAGGGTCGCGGCAATCTCGGGCACGGTCAGGGGTTCGGGGATGTTGCGTTCGATCAGCGTGATCGCCTGCCGCAGGACGGGGGCCAAGGTGTCGATCCCCTGCCCCAATGTCCGCCGCTGCGGGGCGGTCGCCGGGCGGATCGGGTGGTGCAGCATCTGGTCGGCAACCTCGCCCGCCATGCTGTCGCCATGTGCGTCGGCGATCAGCTTCAGCATCAGGTCCACCCCGGCAAGGCCGCCCGCGCAAGTCAGGACGGGATCGTCCAGGGTGAATATCTGCTCGATCAATGCGATGTCCGGAAACTGTTCCTGAAAGCCCGGCGCCCAGGACCAATGCGTTGCCAGCCTGGCCCCTGACAACAGCCCCGCCTTGGCCACCAGATAGCAGCCAAGCTCGACCGAGCAGATCCGGACACCTTCCCGCGCCTGTCTGCGAATCCAACTGAACAGCTCTCGGTTCTGGTAATCCTCGGCCCCCCAGCTGGCCATTACGAACAGCGTCTCGCCCCGCCGGTTGCGTTCGGTCACCGGCTGCGCGGTGATGGAAAGCCCGTTCGAAGCGGTGATTTCGGTCCCGTCCATCGACAGGATATCCCACTGGTACAGGGGATACGGGGCAAGGTAATTCGCGATCCGCAAGGGTTCGATCATGGTGATCAGCGTCGCCATGTTGAAGCGCGGCACGATCAGGAATGTCACCCGAGTCGGCTGACCTGCCGCCGCTTCGGACGCCAGATTGCCGGCCGCAGCGGGGTATCCGTCAATGATACGATTTTTCGACATGCCGGGACAATATCAGTCGAATTACTGGCAGGAAAGCCCGTCTTGTGGATCAAGACTGACAAAATGCCGCATGCATAAAGACGGGGAGACAGATGAATTTCGAGGTCGTTCTGACCTGCGCCGTGACTGGCGCGGGCGATACTACGGGCAAGAGCAAGCACGTTCCGGTCACCCCCGAAGAGATCGCGAACTCGGCGATCGAGGCGGCACGGGCGGGGGCTTCGGCGGTACATCTGCACGTCCGCGACCCCAAGACGGGCAAGGGCTCACGCGATCCGGCGCTGTTCAAAGAGACCGTCGACCGGGTGCGTGCGTCCGGCGTCGACGTGGTCATCAACCTGACCGCCGGGATGGGTGGCGACTGGACACCAGCCAAGGACAACTGGGCGATGCCGGGACCGGGGACCGACATGATCGGGCCGGATGAGCGGTTGGCGCATATCAAGGAATGCCTGCCGGAAATCTGCTCGCTGGACTGCGGCACGCTGAATTTCGGCAATGACGACACGATCTATATCTCGACCCCGCCGATCCTGCGCCGCATGGCCGCGCTGACCAAGGAATGGGGGGTGAAGCCAGAGCTTGAGGTGTTCGAGCTTGGCCATATCCGGTTCGCCAAGGCAATGTATGCCGAAGGCCTGTTGGCCGATCCGCCGATGTTCCAGCTGTGCCTTGGCATCCCGTGGGGCGCCGATCAGACGGTGGAAATCATGGCCGCGATGAAGCAGCAGCTTCCCCCCGGAGCAAGCTGGGCGAGTTTCGGGATCAGCCGGATGCAGATGCCGATGGCGGCTGCGGCTGTGGCCTTGGGTGGCAATGTGCGGGTCGGGCTGGAGGACAACATCTTCCTTGACCGGGGCGTGCTGGCGACGAACGCGCAACTGGTCGAACGGGCGCGTGAGATCATCGAACGCATGGGCGCACGGGTGCTGACGCCGCAAGAGGCCCGGAACAAACTGAAACTTCGTGGGGCAGACGCCTGATGTCGACCGTTGCAGCCTCTGGCGGACTGACGCTTCGTGGGCTGGTCAAGCGCTATGGCGCTGTGCAGGCCGTGGCCGGGATTGACCTGGAAATCCGGCGCGGCGAATTCCTGACGCTGCTGGGACCGTCGGGTTCGGGCAAGACCACGCTTCTGATGATGATCGCGGGGTTTCAGGACGCGACCGAGGGCGACATCCTGCTGGATGGTCAGCCGATCACCGGAACGCCTGCCGAAAAGCGCAATTTCGGCATGGTGTTTCAAGGCTACGCGCTGTTTCCGCACATGACGGTCGCGGACAACATCGGCTATTCGCTGTCCGTCCGCGGCCGCCCCAAGGCCGAGATTGCCGGTCGCGTGGCCGAGATGCTGGAGCTTGTCCAGCTTACCGGCAAGGAGCGGCGCTTGCCGTCCGAACTTTCGGGCGGCCAGCAGCAGCGTGTCGCTTTGGCGCGTGCCCTGGCCTTTTCGCCGCCGGTGCTTTTGCTGGATGAACCCTTGGGTGCCCTGGACCGCAAGCTGCGGGTCGAGGTTCAGGAGCAGCTGAAGGACCTGCACCGCCGCGTCGGTACGACCTTCATCTATGTCACCCATGACCAGGACGAAGCCCTGTCGATGTCGGACCGCGTGGTCATCATGCGGGACGGCAGGATCGAACAGGTCGGCAGCCCGGAAGAGCTTTACACAAGGCCCCGTACCGAATTTGCCGCCTCGTTCCTGGGGAAAAGCAATTTCCTGCAACGCGATGGCCGCCGCTGGTCGATCCGCCCGGAACGCATTGACCTTGTTGCGCAAGGATTGGGTCGGGTCAGTGGTCGGGTGCTGTCGCTCAACTATTTCGGGCCGGTGCTGAAATACCAGATCGAGACCGCCGAACATGGCCCGCTGGAGGTGGATGTCGATGCCTGGCGTGGCGGGCCTGCGCTGCAGCCGGGTGCCCAGGTGGGGCTTGACTGGAAGGACGACGCGGCGGTGCCGCTGGACGAGTGAACCAGAAAGACGGGCTAAATCGCCCCATAAACCGGGAGGCAACTCCCCCAACACGGAGGAAGACCAATGCAAGACAAGCAGTTCATGCGTGAGACGGTCACCGAGGCCGCCCATGCCTTCCGCGCCGGTCGTCTGGACCGCCGCAGCTTTCTCGCGCTTTGCGGGATGGCGGGCGTGGCGCTGCCCAGCGTTCTGGCAGGCAAGGCCGAGGCTGCCGCCGGTGAGATCGTGATGTGGAACTGGGGCGGCCAGTCCGAGGAATGCCATGGCTCGGCCATCGGCGTGCCGTTCACTGCTGAAACCGGAATGCCGCTGAAGTTCGACACCTCTGGCCCCCTGCAGGGCAAGATCAAGGAAATGGTCGACAGCGGCAATGTCACCGCCGATGTCTGCGACGCCGATCTTTTCGACGCGGTTGCGCTTGGGGCCACCGGCCATCTGGAACCGATCGACTATGCGGTCGTGTCCAAGGACAAGACCCTGCCGCAATATGCGCTGGAGTTCGGCACCTCGATCATCCTTTACGGCTATGCCTTCATGTATGACACCGAGGCTTATCCGGACGGCGCCCCGGCCAACTGGGCCGACTTCTTTGACCTGGAAAAGTTCCCCGGCCAGCGGTCGTTGTACAAATGGGCCAACGGGTCGCTTGAGGCGGCGCTGATGGCCGATGGTGTCGCCAAGGACGCGCTTTATCCGCTGGATCTTGACCGCGCGCTGGCCAAGATCACGGCGATCAAGGACAGCACGATCTATTGGGGTTCGGGCTCTGAGGCGCATGACATGCTGGTCAACGGCGAAGTGTCGATGGGCATGGTCTGGCAGAACCGGGGCCGCAACATCGAGCAAGAGACCAACGGTCGCTACAAGATGGTGATGGACGGGGCGATTGCGATGCCGGGGGCCTATATCGTGCCGAAGGGCAACCCCGGCGGGCGTGAAGCGGTGATGAAGTTCATCGCCGTGTCGCAATCCGTCGATGCGCAGCTTGGCCTGTTCTCGTGCCTTGGCATGACGCCGACGAACCCCGAAGCCGTTGCCATGATTTCGGCCGAGGATGCGCCCTATGCCATCACGTCCGAGGCGAACATGGCCGTGATCGCGCTGAACGATCCGACCTGGTGGGGTCAGAACACCGACGCTGCCGTGAACGCTTTCCTTGAGGCGATCAGCTAAACACCGCGTTTCCTGCGGCGGCGCGCTCCCTGTCGCCGCAGGTTCCCTGTCCTGAACCCGTGCAAGGCAATGACCCGTTCCTCTCGTCTCAATCCGGCCTGGCTTCTGGTAGCACCCCTGTTGCTGCTTGTTCTGGTCATGTTCGGCGGGCCGCTTGTCAACATCCTGTGGCTGTCGCTGACCGATCCTGAACCGGGCCTTGGGAACTATGCCGCCCTGATCGAGAAGGACAGCCTGCGCAAGCTGATCTGGACGACCTTGCGCGTCTGCCTGATCACGACGGTGCTTTCGGTCATCCTTGGCTATTCCATCGCCTATGCGATGGCCAATGTGGCCGAGGCGACGCGGCACCGGATGATGCTGTTCATCCTGATTTCCTTCTGGATCTCCGTCCTTGTCCGCACATTCTCATGGATCATGCTTCTGGGCCGGAACGGGCTTTTGAACAACGGGCTGATCGAGGCGGGCCTGATCTCGCAGCCGATCCCCTTTGTGCGCAACGAAGTTGGTGTGCTGATCGGCATGGTCCATTACATGATCCCCTATGCCGTTCTGCCGATCCTTGCCGCGATGCAGGGGATCGACCGGCGGGTCCTGCAAGCATCGCGCAATCTGGGCGCGCGACCGGCGCAGACTTTCTGGCGCGTCTATCTGCCGCTGACCAAGCCGGGGATCATCGCCGGGGCGCTTTTGGTCTTCATCTTGTCGCTGGGGTTCTATGTCACTCCCGCCATACTGGGTGGGGGCAAGGTCCTGATGGTGGCCGAATATATCTCGGTCCAGATTCTGGTCACGCTGAAATGGGGCACGGCGGCGATGCTGGCGGTTGTCATGCTCGCCTCGGTCCTGGCGCTTCTTTACATCCTGTCACGCTTCATGAAGCTGTCGGCGGCCCTTGGCGGGGGGCGCACATGACCCCGGCCCGCCTGAACCGCATCATTGCCTGGAGCCTTCTGGTCTTTTTGGTCGCCCCGGCGCTGATTGCCATTCCGGTCTCGCTGACCTCGCAGAACTATCTGTCCCTGCCTTGGGACGGGCTGTCGCTGCAATACTACCGTGAGGTCTTTACCTCACCGGACTGGATGTCCTCGTTCTTCCAAAGCTCGCTGATCGGGTTGACCTCGGCCGCCTTGGCAACAGTCATGGGCACATTGGCCGCAGTCGGGCTTTGGCGGATGTCCAGTCGCTGGGGGGAAGTGTTGCGGGGCTTCCTCCTCCTGCCCCTTGTCATCCCGCCGATCATTGCGGCCATGGCCTTCTACCGCCTTTATGTCCCGCTGCGCCTGATCGACACCTATACCGGCCTGATCCTTGCGCATGCCGTTCTGGCCGCACCTTTGGTGCTGATCACGGTCGGCGCCTCGCTTGCGGGGTTTGACCGGCGGCTGGAGCAGGCCTCGCGCAATCTGGGGGCCTCGGCCAGCCAGACCCTGTGGCGGGTCATCCTGCCCTCGATCCGGCCCGGTGTCATATCGGGCGCAGTTTTTGCCTTCATCGCCAGCTGGGACGAAATCGTCGTCACGCTGTTTCTGTCGAAATTCTCGGTCTACACGCTGCCGCGCCGCATGTGGAACGGCATCCGCGAGAATACCGACCCCGCCGTTGCTGCCGCTGCCGTGGTCCTTCTTGGGGTCACATTCGCGGCTTTCCTGATCTGGGCGCTGCTGCAACGCCGCGCCCGCCGTGCCCGGACCCCGACATGACCAACCATTACAATCTGGACGACGAAACCCGCATGATCGTGGACACGGTCCGGGGCTTTGTGAAAGACGAAATGCAGCCGCATGAGGACCTGGTCGACCGGCTGGGCCATGTCCCCGAGGAGATCGGGCGCGAGATCGAGGCCAAGTCCAAGGCGCTGGGGCTGTTCGCGGCCAACCAGCCGGAAAGCGTTGGCGGCGGCGGGCTGTCGATCAAGGCGATGAGCCTGGTCGAACGTGAATACGGCAAGACCAGCCACGCGCTGCATTCCTGGGTCGCACGCCCGACCGAGTTGTTGCTGGCCTGCGAGGGGGATCAGCGGGAAACCTATCTCAAACCCTGCCTGACCGGCGAGAAGCGCGAGCTTTTTGCCCTGACCGAACCCGAGGCCGGATCGGACGCGATGGGGATGAAATCGAACGCCCAGCGCGACGGGGCAGACTGGATCCTGAACGGGTCCAAGCATTTCATCTCGGGCCCTTGCATGCCCGACTTTGCAATCGTCTTTGCGGCCACTGGTTTTGATGAGACGAAGCGAGGTCCGCGCAAGCGCGTGACGGCCTTTCTGGTCGATGTCGGTATGCCGGGCTTTGACATCCGCGAAGGCAACAAATCGGTCAGCTATCGCGGGTACAAGACATTTCAACTGTCATTCAATGATGTGCGCCTTGGCCCCGGTCATGTCCTTGGTGAAGAGGGCAAGGGGTTCGAGCTTGCGGGCAAATGGCTGACCATGGGCCGCGTCTGGGTCGGCACCTCTTGCTGCGGCAAGGCCGAACGGATCATCGAGATGGCGACCGAATGGGCCGCGAACCGCCGCCAGTTCGGCCAACCCATCGGCCAGTTCCAGGGCACCGGCTTCAAACTGGCGGACATGGCGCTTGGCCTGCGTGCTGGCGACCTTCTGGTCGCGGATGCGGTGGAACGGGCTGAGGCGGGCATCATGACCGATGCCGATGTGTCGATGGTCAAGCTTTACTGTTCGGAAATGGTGAACCGGGTCGCCGACGACTGCGTGCAGATCTATGGCGGCATGGGGCTGATGGAGGAACTTCCGGTCCAGCGCCTGTGGCGCGATGCGCGGCTTGAAAGGATCTGGGATGGCACTTCGGAAATTCAGCGGCATATCATCAGCCGGTCGATCCTGAGGCCCCTTGGCGCATGACCCCTGCTAAACGTGACAATCTGCGGCGGCTTCTGTCGCCTCGCCACATCGCCTTTGTCGGCGGGCGCGACTGCCTGACTGCCATTGGCGAGGCAGAGCGGCGGGGGTTCACCGGGGCCATATGGCCTGTCAACCCGTCGCGCCCCAAGATGGGGGGTCATGCCTGCTTTGCCACCGTCGCCGACCTTCCCGAAGCGCCCGATGCGGTGTTCTTGGCCGTGCCCCCGGCTTCGGCCGTCGAGGTCACCCGTGCTTTGGCCGCCCGAGGTGCAGGCGGGATCGTCTGCTATACCGCCGGGTTCCGCGAAGCGGGCGGCGATGGCGTTGCGATGGAAGCTGACCTTGTTGCCGCGGCAGGCGATCTGGCTCTGATCGGCCCCAATTGCTATGGCGCGATCAATTACACGTCGAACACCGCCCTTTGGCCGTTTGCCCATGGCGGCGGCTGCCCGGACGGGTTCGGGGCGGCGATTGTCACCCAGTCGGGGATGCTGTCGTCGGACATCACCATGTCGCAGCGTGGGCTGCCCCTGACCCACATGATTTCCTGCGGCAATCAGGCGGCGCTTAGCCTTGAGGATTATCTTGATTTCCTGATCGACGAACCCGGCGTCAGCGCCATCGGGTTGCATATCGAGGGCCTACGCTCGGTCGCCCGCTTCCACGACACCGCGCTGCGGGCCGTGACCAAGGGCATTCCGGTCGTGGCCCTGAAAACCGGGTCCTCAAGCATCGGGGCCTCGTTGACGGTCAGCCATACCGGTTCGCTTTCGGGATCGGATGCGCTGTACGACGCGCTTTTTGCCCGCTGCGGGGTGATCCGGGTCGAAACCCCGCCAGAGATGATGGAGACGCTGAAGTTTCTGGTTCTGGCAGGGGTGCCGAAGTCGAACCACGTCGCGGGGTTCACCTGCTCGGGTGGTGGGGCGACGATGCTGGCCGACCGGGCCGAAAAGATCGGCCTGACCTTCCCACCGGTTCCAACGGGCACCCGCGCCGCCCTGACCGCCTTGCTGCCGCCCATTGCAACGGTGTCAAACCCGCTGGACTACACGACGCCAATCTGGGGTGATCCGGCACGCACTGGACCGGTCTTTGCCGAAGCGATGGACCAGACCAAGGCCGCTGCCGCCGTTCTGGTGCAGGACTATCCCGCCCCCGGGCTGGACGAAAGCCAGGTCTACTATCGCAATGACGCCGAGGCCTTCATTGCCGCCGCCAAGGCGCGGGGCCTGCCGGTGGCGGTGCTTGCGACGCTGCATGAGAACATGGACGCTGGCACCCGCGACTGGCTGGTGGGGCAAGGCTGCGCGCCGCTTCTGGGGATCAGCGAAGGTCTTGGGGCGATCCGCCATGCCGTCTGGTGGGGCGAAAGGCAGCGCGCGATTGCCAAGGCACCGCCTGCGCCGTTGCAGCCAACCGTCACCGGAGCTTTGCGCGGATTGACCGAGGCGGAAAGCAAATCGCGGCTTGCCGCCAAGGGCCTGCCCATCCCGCAGTCGCGGCTGACCGGACAGGCGGGGATCGCCGGGGCCGCCGGCGCCCTGCAGTTTCCGGTCGCGCTTAAGATGATCGGACCGCGCCTTGCCCACAAGTCGGATGCTGGGGCCGTCCATCTTGGCATCCCCGACAGTGCCGCGCTGGAGCGTGCCGCCAGCCGGATGATCGAGGCAGTCACAGCCCATGATCCCTTGGCCGTGACCGACCAGTTCCTGATCGAGGAAATGGTCGAGCGGCCAGTCGCCGAGCTTCTGGTCTCGTTGCGCCGCGACCCGGAGTTCGGGCCCTGCCTGACCCTTGCCGCCGGTGGGGTACTGGTCGAGCTTCTGAAGGACGGAACGAGCCTGCTTTTGCCCGCCAGCGAAGCCGACATCACGGCGGCGCTTGGATCACTGCGCATGGCCCCCGTGCTGGCGGGTTATCGCAGAGCGGTGGGTGCGGACCTGCCCGCCTTGACCCACACGATCAAGGCCTTGCAGGCAGTATTCCTGGCCGATCCGACCCTTGCGGAAATCGAGATCAACCCGCTTTTCGCAGGGCCATCAGGGGCGACGATCATCGATGCCCTGATCCATGTCTTTGCTTAAGCCACCCGATCCTGCGGTACGCGGCCCTTGAAGAAGGCGTCAAGGTTTTCCAGCACGCGGAACCCCATCGCCTCGCGCGTTTCGCGGGTGGCGGAGCCGAGGTGGGGAAGCATCACCAGATTGTCGGCACCCATCAGTTCTGGGGGAATCTTCGGCTCGCGTTCAAAGACGTCAAGGCCCGCGCCGCCGATGGTGCCGAACCACAGGGATTGCGCGAGGGCCTGTTCGTCGACAACTTCGCCGCGCGCGGTGTTGATCAGGAAGGCACCGGGGCGCATGAGATCCAGCCGGGGGCCGTTGATCAGGTGGCGGTTCGCGCGGCCTCCCGGGCAGTGGAGCGACACGAAATCGCATTGCGGAAGCAGGGCTTCGATGGTCGGGACCTGCACGGCATTGTAGCGTGCCAGCACCTCGGCCGGGACGGGGGAGCGGTTCTGGACGAGTATCTTCATGCCAAAGCCGAAATGCGCGCGCTGCGCCATGGCCTGACCGATGCGGCCAAAGCCGATGATGCCCAGCGTCGCCCCGGAAACCTTGGTGCCGATCAGATGGGTCGGGCGCCAGCCGGTCCAGCGGCCCTCGCGCAGTTCGCGTTCGCCTTCGCCCGCGCGGCGCGCGACCATCAGCATCAGTGTCATCGCGATATCGGCGGTGCATTCGGACAGGACGTCCGGCGTGTTGGTCACCGCGATCCCGCGCGATTTGGCGGCTTCGCAGTCGATATGGGCAAAGCCCACGCCGTAATTGGCCAGAATCCTTGTGCGCGGGCTGGCCCGATCAAAGACCGCCGCAGGCAGGCGGTCTGTCACGGTCGGCAGGATCGCGTCGTATTGGCCCATCGCGTCCCGCAGAGTTTCTTCGCCGAGCGGTGTGTCCGAAGTGTTGAGGACAAGGTCATAGTCCCTTGCCATCTGCGCCTCGACCGCCAGCGGCCAGCGCCGCGTCACAAGGATTCTGGGTCTCGTCATCACTTGCCCCCCTTTAGGCCGCGCGTTTCTTCAGGACCCGGGCAATCGTCTCGCCGATCACGCTCGGGTTCTCGGCCACGGTTACACCGGCTGCGGTCAGGATTTCCACTTTTTCCGAGGCGCTTTCGCCGAAGGCCGAAATGATTGCCCCCGCATGGCCCATCGTGCGGCCCTTGGGTGCGGTCAGGCCCGCGATATAGGCGATCACGGGCTTGGTCATGTGGTTCTGGATATATTCCGCCGCTTCCGCCTCTTGCGGGCCACCGATTTCGCCGATCATGCAGACGACTTCGGTTGCCGGGTCGTTCTCGAACTCTTCCAGGATGTCGCGGAAGCTGGAGCCGTTGATCGGATCGCCACCGATGCCGACGCTGGTGGAAACCCCGATGCCAAGGTCTTTCAGCTGCTGGGCGGCTTCATAGCCAAGCGTGCCCGAGCGCCCGACGATGCCCACCGGGCCGGTCAAGTAGATATGGCCGGGCATGATGCCCAGAAGTGCCTGACCGGGGGTGATGGTCCCCGCGCAGTTCGGTCCCGTGAGGACCATGCGCTTTTCGCGCGGGTAGCGCAGCATGTAGCGTTTCACCCGGATCATGTCCTGCGCGGGGATCCCGTCGGTGATGCAGACGCAATAGCGGATGCCGCCATCCGCGGCCTCCATGATCGAATCTGCGGCAAAGGGCGGGGGCACGAAGACAAGGCTGGCGTTGGCGCCGGTTGCCGCGACGGCCTCTTTCACCGTGTTGAAGACCGGAACGCCAAAGACCTTTTCGCCCCCCTTGCCGGGGACGACGCCACCGACGACATTGGTGCCGTAGTCCAGCATTTCCTTGGTGTGGAACTGCGCCATGCGGCCGGTGATGCCCTGCACGATGACGCGGCTGTCGCGGTTGATGAAGATGCTCATTTTGCGGCCCTCAGCTTGGTGTTCTGGGCGGTGTCGTTCTTCCAGGCGGTGACGGCACGGGTTGCCGCCTCCATCAGGGAGTTGGCGCGGATGATCGGCAGGCCTGACTTGGCGAGGATCTTCTGGCCTTCCTCGACATTGGTCCCGGCCAGGCGGACGATGACCGGCACGTCGACCGGTTCCATCTTCAGCGCCTGGACGACGCCTTCGGCCACCCAGTCGCAGCGGTTGATGCCGGCGAAGATGTTGACAAGGACCGCCTGCACATTCTTGTCCGAGGTCACCAGCCGGAACGCCTTGGCCACCCGTTCCGGGGTTGCCCCGCCGCCGATGTCCAGAAAGTTGGCCGGTTCGCCGCCTGCCAGCTTGATCGTGTCCATCGTCGCCATCGCCAACCCTGCGCCGTTCACAATGCAGCCGATGTTGCCGGAAAGGCCGATATAGGCGAGGCCCCGGTCGGCGGCACGGGCTTCGCGCGGGTCTTCCTGGCTTTTGTCGCGAAGCTCGGACACCTGCGGGTGCCGGAAAAGCGCGTTGCCGTCGAAGGTCATCTTGGCGTCCAGCGCCATGATCCGCTTGTCGGCAGTGATGACCAGCGGGTTGATCTCGACCATGGTGGCGTCAAGATCGGTGAAGGCGCGATAGCAGCCCTGCAGGGTGCGGACCATCTGCTGGGTCAGGTCTGGGGGAATGCCCAGCGCAAAGGCGATCTCGCGCGCTTGGAAGTCGCGCAGGCCCACGGCCGGTTCGACGGTCTGGCGGACGATGCTGTCAGGCCGGGTGGCCGAGATTTCCTCGATCTCCATCCCGCCCTCGGCGGAGGCCACGATCATGATCCGCTGCGAGGTGCGGTCAAGGACGAAGCCCAGATAGATTTCGCGGTCAAACGGCGTCGCGGCCTCGACATAGACGCGATAGACGCCCTTGCCTTCGGGGCCGGTCTGATGGGTGACGAGCTTCATCCCGAACATGTTGGAACAGGCGTCGAGGATTTCGTGGTCGTCGTTGCAAAGCTTGACGCCCCCGGCCTTGCCCCGGCCCCCGGCGTGGACCTGGGCCTTGACGACCCAGCGGTTGCCGCCCATCTCACGCGCGCGGTACGCCGCCTGTTCCGGGCTGTAGGCCAGCGCGCCTTCGGGCACGGTGACGCCAAAGCTTTTCAGGATTTCCTTGGCCTGGTATTCATGGATGTCCATATCCGCCCCTCCCCTTATTCCGCCGCTACGGCAGTCGCATAGTGCCGCGACAGGCCCGCCAGCACCTTTGTCATGTCAATGTCGGCGCCCAGTTCCATCATGCCTGCTGCAAAGCGGCGGGTGATGTCGGTGATGGCGGCGGCGGAAAGCTGGTTCAGGATGCCGATACGGACCTGCACCGGTTCCGACAGCGTCGGCCAGATGCCGAACCCCTTGGCGCGGGCCTTCTGCACCAGTTCCTTTTCGCGCCCCGCAAGGTTCGCGGGCAGGTTCAGGACGACCAGCGAGGTCATGTTCGAGGTCACCGTGCATCCCATGGCAATGACGGCGTCGCGCAGGGCGGCCTCATGGAAGGCGTAGTCGCGGGCCTTTTGCGCGCGGCCATGTTGGAGGGTGATCCTCAGCGCCTCATGGAACGCCGCAATCGCATAGCCGGAATGGGTGCGGTGATAGGCGGGGGTTGCGACGTCCTGGCAATCGATCACGCCCCAATGGCGGGCCTCAAGCACCGGATGGTGGACATAGGTCGCAACGCCGGTCTTGCGGACCTCGGCGATATAGCGGTCGGTGAAACTGACGGGGGCATAGGTCATCGGCAGGCACAGCACACCCTTCTGCGGGCAGGAGGCCCAGCCGACGACACCGGGAAAATCGTCGATCGCGAAATCCGCGATGCCGAGCGAGGAGACCGCATCGACCAGACCCAGCGCGCCATGCGCGAGGCAGGCGTCCGAAAAGCCCTGCAGGTCGTTGATCCGGCCCGACCCGGTTTCCCAATGCGCCATGAAGGCCCATTTCGGCTTGTGCTGAGCCAGGACCTTGGCGACCATCTCTCCGGTCACCGACTGGCCGTGCGGCACGGTGATGATCGTCACGTTGGCCGGTTTCGGGTCCATCGGGTTTGCGGCGAGGTCTTCGCGGGTGGCGGCCTTCATGCGGATGGTGAGGCCATCGATGCCCGAGAATGTCCCGTTGATGAAGGCGACGACGCTGTCGCCCGGCAGGATCGCCGACAGCATGCAGTCAAGGCCGGAAAAACCGGTGCCGCCGACGCCGTAGGTGTAGGCGTTCTTGGTGCCCCAGAGAGTCCGCAGCATGTGCTTGCATTCGATCATGCCGCGCAGGACATCGGCCTGCATGTGATCGGCCACCCCGGCCCCGGCAAAGGCCGCCAGCACCCGGGCGTCGGTGTTCCCAGGGCCGGGACCGGCAGCCAGAGTGTCGGGGATCGTCAGGGCGGGAAAGATCATTTCGGACATCGGGGGCCTCATGGAATTTTGTTGCGACCAGCAGAAATCCATTGCGAAACGGTTGCAACCTGCCTTACTCCTGCTTTCGGGTATCTTCTTGGGTGGTTTCTTTCCTACCCGTTGATGTTGGAATACCGTTGTATACGACAAATTAGCCAACCCTATTGGGTAGGTTTCTTCTGGAAAGGGTCGCAATTGCCGTCTGTTACCGATAGCAGTTCCCCGGTTGACCTTGCCTTGGCCGACGGCAATCCGCTGGTCCTGCAGGCCATGTCGGAACTTTTCGACCGTGACCCCCGATTCTCGCTTGTCGTCACTGCGGCTACCGCCGAGGGCTTTCTTGGCGCGGTGATGCGGGTGCCGGTTCGCGTTGCGGTGATCGACTGGAACCTGCCCGTCCTTGGCGGCCAGAAGCTGATCGAGGTGCTGCGCGACCAGCCCGGCGCGCCGCGGATCGTGGTCTATGGCGATGAACGGGGGGGCGAAGTGGCCCGTGCGGCGATGCTGGCCGGGGCGGCGGGATTTGTCGGGCGCGGTGGTGCGGTCGAAAGACTTCCCGAAACCTGCATAGCCGTTGCGACCGGTCAGATGGTCTTTCCGTTTCTGGATATGCGCGAATTGCAGGCCGATCCGATTTCGCAATTGACCCGGCGCGAACGGGCCCTGCTGGAAGCACTGTCGAAGGGCCTGACGAACAAGGATCTTGCCCGTGATTTTGATATCTCGGCCAATACGGTGAAATTCCACCTGTCCAACCTTTTTGAAAAACTGGGGGTCGCAAACCGGGCGCAGGCCATTGCGTTCTACTACTCGTCCCGGCTGCCGAAGGAGGCCGGACGGGGCTAGAGTGAGGGCGGACAGGATGTTGCGCGAGCCGGTGGTGGCTGGAAATTTTCTTGCTTGACAGGCCGGTCGAACATCGTCCTTGTCTTCTGCCCGTCAGCAAACCCCAACTGCGAAGGATTCGCCCCATGAGCTTTCACATCATCGAACAGGCCCCTGCCCGCCTGAACCGGTCCGAACTTGCGGTGCCGGGAAGTGCCCCGCAAATGTTTGAAAAAGCATCGCAATCCGACGCAGATGTGATCTTCCTGGACCTTGAGGATGCGGTCGCCCCGGATGACAAGGTTCAGGCCCGCAAGAACATCATCAAGGCCCTGAACGAGCTGGACTGGGGCAAGAAGACCATGTCGGTCCGCATCAACGGACTGGACACCCACTACATGTATCGCGACGTTGTGGACGTGGTCGAACAGGCCGGGGAACGTCTGGACCTGATCATGATTCCGAAGGTCGGGACGGCGGCGGATGTCTATGCCGTCGACATGATGGTGACGCAAATCGAGGACGCCAAGGGCTATAAGAAGCGCATCGGTTTTGAGCATATCATTGAAACCGCGCTTGGAATGCAGAACGTCACCGAAATTGCAAAAGCCAGCAAAAGAAATGAAAGTCTTCATTTCGGCGTGGCGGATTATGCGGCCTCGACCCGTGCCCGCACGACGATCATCGGCGGGGTCAATCCCGATTACTCGGTGCTGACAGACCGGCTTGAAGATGGCAGCCGTGCGGTGCATTGGGGCGACATGTGGCACTATGCGCTGGCACGCATGGTGGTGGCCGCCCGCGCCAACGGGTTGCGCCCGGTGGATGGCCCGTTTGGCGACTTTTCCGACCCCGATGGCTATCGCGCCGCCGCCGCCCGTGCCGCCGTTCTGGGCTGCGAGGGCAAGTGGGCGATCCACCCCAGCCAGATTGCCCTGGCCAACGAGGTGATGAGCCCTTCGGAAAAAGAGATCACCCGCGCCAAGCGCATCCTTGAGGCGATGGAAGAGGCGGCGAAGGCCGGCAAGGGCGCCGTGTCGCTGGATGGGCGGTTGATCGACTATGCCTCGATCCGCCAAGCCGAGGTGCTGGTCGCCAAGGCCCGCCAGATCGCGGGGGCATGATGGATCTGCGCGCCGAGGCCCTCCGGCTGTTTCAGGTTGCCGTTGCAGCCGCCGACCCTGCTGGGGCGCTTCAGCGCGCATTGGCCGAGCATCCGGTTTCCCCGCCTGATGCCGGGGGAAGCTATATTCTGATCGCAGTCGGCAAGGCAGCGGTGCCGATGGCAGAGACCGCTCTTGCCGTCCTGCGGGATGCACCGATCCGGGCGCTGGTGGTCACCAATTACGAAAACGCCCGCGAAATTGCTGGAGCCAAGGTCATGGCCTCGGGCCATCCGGTGCCGGACGGGAACGGCGCGAAGGCGGGTCAGGCGGTGGCCGATCTTCTTGAAAGTGCGGGCAAAAGTGACCGGGTCATTGCCCTGATTTCCGGCGGTGGCTCGGCGCTTCTGCCCGCACCCGCCCCCGGCCTGACGCTGGAGGACAAGGCCGCCGTCAACCG
>CAUJIP010000124.1 GCA_963205235.1 Pseudomonadota bacterium | reverse complement strand
CGTAGCCCACATCGTCCAGGGCGTCGGCACAGGCCTTGCGGTCGAACTCCGAGAGGCGCAGCACAACCGAAATATAGCGGTCAGGGTGCAGGGTTTCGGGGATGATCTCCGTCGGTTTCCGGGTCATTGCACCGGCCCCCCTTCGTTCTGGGGGCCGACAAAGACAGCCCGGCCAAGCAACTCGCTGGCGCGGTCCATCATTTCGTGGCAGGTCATCAGGTGCCCGGCCATATCGTCCATCGCCGCGCGCAATTCGGGGTCCGTGACCCCTTGCGCCTCTCTGCCGTCGACGAAGGCAGTCAGCGAAGCGGCAAGGACGTTCATCCCCGCATGCGCAAGGATCACGTCCTGCCGCAAGGCATCCGCCTCGGAATCGTTCAAGGCCACCACCATCGCCGAACGACCTTGCCAAAGGGCTTGCTCTTCGGGCGAAAGTGTGAGGATCAAAAGCATCTGGCGGGTCATTACATTGTCCCTCCGGCGAAGAGCATCGCCTTTTCCAGGTGAATAGCGCTGATCGGCCCACCGCCAGCATAGTGACGCGCCAAGGCGTGAGCCTCTGCCATTTCACGAAGGTTGCCCCGCTTGGCCCCGTGCTTCGCAAGCGCGCTGCGCAGGGCGTCGTTTTCCGGGAAGAGGCCTTCCGCCAGCGCCCAATACTCGCCCGCTTCCGGCCGGGGCAGCTCCACCTTGATCGGGCCCCGGGTCCGTAGAGCTTCGAAGGTCGCGGCCTCCGACCGCGTTCTCTTCAGGAAGTCATGATTGCCGACAAGCAGAATTCCGAAGGCAGGTTCTTCCGTCATGCCGTTGCGTGCCAGCCACCCCCCGTCATAGGCATCCCGAAGTGTTTCCAGGATGTTCGGCGCAAGCCTCTGGCACTCGTCCACGATCAGTAGAATGCGCTTGCGCTGGCCAGCGCGGCGGAACGGAAAGCTGCGCAGCATGTAGCCCGCGAACACGTCGAAAGGGTCGGCCCCGCCGTGCCCGTAGACCCCGATATCGTAAAGGGCCGACTGATAGAACCGTCGCACTGACTTTGACTTGTCCGAAGGCGCTTCGATCAGGAAGACCTGATCATCGCCGTGCGAAAGATCTTCTGCGATCTGCCACAAAGCGAAGGTCTTGCCGATCCCGACCGGCCCCCGCACGATGCCAAGCCGCGCGGTTTCCAGGGCGGCGCGGGACACGTCCCGCAGGATTGAATAGGCCCCCGTTCGGATGATAGGGGTAATGGGGTGCATCGCAGACATATGACCTCCTTAGGGTCTTGGGTTGCACATGGGCAGTCAGTGGTCGCCGCCGCTGATTGCCCGCTTCGAATTCTCGGCCGCGATTTGTGCGTCCAGTTCGTCAAGCTTCCGAAGGGTTTCCCGCCGCCGCTCTTCGGCAAGCTCTTCCTCGGACTTCCGGGGCGCGGTCTTGTCGATCACGCGCGGGCCGTTCCAAAGGTCAGGCGCGGGCGCCCGTGGCGGCGTCATATCGGCCACTTGCTTCTGAACTTCGAAGGTCGAGAAGGTCGGGTCGATATCGCGCGCGAGATCCCGCACAAACCGGTTAGACCGCGCTTCAAGCGATGCCTGATAGCGCGCCCCGTCGCGGTCGCCATAGGCAAAGGTCCGGGCAAGTTCGATCCGCGCGGGTGCTTGACCCGGCAGATTGACCCATGCATAGCCCCGGTCCTTTCGCAGCGGCAACAGGACCTCGACCTTCTCCCCCGGCATCATCCGGTGCAGGCATTCGCCGTGGTAGACATGGTTGTCTACCTTAACGCTGCTTTGCGATATGGTTCGGGTTTCCGGGCGGCTGAAAATCAGGTCGAAGACCTCTTGAGTGGGCTTCTGAGCACGATGGCCGGTCGCCTCTCTCTTCATTTCCAGCGCCTCTTTCGGAGACTGGCCGCGAAGCCGACTGCCCGCGCCTTGGGGGCGGCTGTTGTAGATGGCGACGCAGGCTTCCACGTCTGCGACCAGTTGACCAAGGCCGCGCGCGTAGGGTGCCACCGGCTTGCCCTTATTCGCGCTCTTCTTGTTGTCCCGCCGCCCGCCAATCCATCCGGGAAGACCCTTGAAGACTTGCTCTAGTATGTTGAAGAGCCCCTCGATCGACCCTTTGGAAGTCGGGCTATAGGGCTTGGCGAGGGTCAAGCCGAACTTGTGTTGTGCAAGGTGGGAAAGCCGCCCCATCGCAGCCGCAAGGGCCGAGTATTCGCTTCCGTTGTCCAGGTAGAAGTGTTCCGGGATGCCCCCGTGGTCGCACATCGTGACATGGGCAAGAGACTCGGCCACATCGGCCTGAATGATGCCTTGCCCCTTGGAAAGCAGGACCGGCGTCACCCACAGGAAAAGGCTAGACATTTCCAGCCATGCGATCAAGCGCAGCCGGATTGGCTCGGCCTGGTCCACCACCGCGATATCGCAGTAATGCACGTCACCCATTAGGAGACTCATGGGCCGATTGGCAAGGGCGAGGGTCGCTCGGCCAACCGACTTGTCCTGATAGGCCTTGTGATCCTTCCGGGCGCGATAGTGCAGGCGGTAGGTTTCTAGGTTGATCCGCTCGGCCCACTTTGTGTTGAGCTGGCAAAGGGCGCGCAACACGGGAACCGGCAAGGCTGATCCGGCCTCAGCCGAGTAGCGGCATAGAAGGTCGCTGGACAGGCGCAGCACTTCCCGGATCGAAGTGCCGTCGACCGCGACCATGCTACGGGCTTCCCTTGTGAGGCGGGCGGCGATGGAAGCGCGCCGGTCAAGGGGCAGGTCAATCCCCGCGTCCCACTCCCTGGTAAAAAGAACCCGTGCCTTGCCCTTGTCGCCGCGCAAGGCTGGGATCAAACCTGCGGGGCCTTGCAGCTCATACAGCCGCACCCAATCGCGGATTGTCTTCTCGGCAAGGCGCGTCGGAACGCCTCGGACAACGTGCCGCTCGGCCGCGATCCGCCGGAAAGCTTCCGCCCGCTCCGGTGCCCGCTTTTCCAGCCCGATCACCGGCGCGATGATCCGCAGCCGGTCCGCTTGCTCTTCCCATTGCCAAGGCTCAACCTTGCTGTTCAATGCGCCTTGAATGGGGGCTTCAAAGGGGCTTTCAAAGACCCCGAGCTTCGCCTTAAACTCGGCCGGGCAGCGGTCGACCGCCAAGGCCCAAACCTTGCCGCCCGCCCCGACAGACTGCCCTTTGATGGCGACCACCGGCAAGAGGTGGCCCTTCCATGACTTGCCCTCAGCTGCATTTCGGAAGGCCACTTGCGCGGCGCGGACACCTATACCCATTGAAGCGGCAAAGCTTTCCGGGGCGAGATACATCATGCGGCTTCCCGGACTTCGGCTAGAAACCGCGCAGCGAGTGCCTTTGACTTAGGCCCCTTGCGCTGACCGGTTAGCGCGAGAGTGACCGCTTGCCTTGTGAAGCCATGATCCTTGCAGAAGGCGGCTAGGGATGTTCCCTGCTTCACCAGCAGCGCACGAACGTCTTTCAAAAGCTCATTCGAAGGTGTATCAAGATGCAACATGGCGTGTTCCTTAGCGCCGCATTTGGGCGCAATGCAACCATTGCATGTTGCAACGCGCCAGTCAAGGGAGCTGCCATGTCTGCCGACGTGGAAGAGGAAATTGCCACGCTAAGGAAGCGGTTTCGGGTAGAAACCGATCAGGGCCTTGCGGACCGTCTCAAACTCGGCCGCAGCACTGTCACCAGTTGGCGTAGGCGCGGAAGCGTGCCGGATCGCTACATGCGACTTGCCTCCGAACGGCCGACCTCACTTCCCGACATACTGGACCCGTCCCTTGACCCTGTCGAACGTGACGCTTGGGTTCTGGCGCTGGTGCGTCTGACACTTGGGCCTGGGGCAAAGATTGTCGATTATCCGACCTTTCTGAGGGATGGCCCCTTCCTGCCCAGGCAACTGGCAGTAGGCCTTGAAAAGGCGCTTCTCGATCTCTGTGCGCGTATGGAAGAAACAGGCTCGGATGACCCGCGACAGGCACTCAACTTGATCGTCTTTGAGGACTTCTTCAATCCAAAGTGAGTTTCGCTAGTCCTTTCGCTAGCCCTGTCCCATAGCGACAAAATCAATAACTTAGCCTTCCGGCCCCGTGTTACCAATTGCGCCGGAACTGGAACCTCTAACCCCCTGAAATTAAATGCTTTCGAAGGTCCGCAATCCTTCGCTAGACAACACGCCGTCTTCCGGCTCAATTTGTCGCGCGTCACTTGCGACGGGAAAGCCCTAACAAATCCTGAATGTCCACAGCCAAGGCCTTGATCTTGCTGGCTGTGGACCCTCGTCCGGCGTGGACAGTCAGGCCCGCAGCCGCTGCCCCTCGGGATCGAACGCCGCCCCTTCCAGCACGCGCGCCTTGTGGGGGCGACCCAGGACCATGACCTCCAGTTCTGTCCCCGCCGCGATATCCGGGCGCAGGTAGGCCAGCGCCAGCGACTGTCCGACATGGTAGCCATAGGCCCCGGACGACACCTTCCCCGCAGGCTTCCCGGCCAGATCGAAGATCGGCTCGTTCCCGGTCGCGTCCGCCGTGGTCACCTCGATCGCCAGCGTCCGCAGCAGCTCACGCGGGGGCAGGGCCGCAATGGCCTCCCAGGCGGACTTGTTCAGGAAGTCCTTGTCGGCCTTGATCAGCCCCGCCAACCCCGTCTCCTGCGGCCAGTATTCCGGGCTGTAATCGCGGCCCCAGGACCCATAGCCCTTCTCGACGCGCAGGCTCATCAGCGCCCGGCTGCCGACGGGGCCGACCTCCATCGCCTTCCCGGCCTCGATCAGCGCCGCGTAGAGCTGCGCCTGATCCGCCTCGGCACAGTGCAGCTCCCAGCCCAGATCGCCGGTAAAGCTGACCCGCAGTGCGATGCAGTCCACCCCCGCCACCTCGATCCGTTGCGACCGCATGAAGGGAAACGCCGCGTTCGACAGGTCGGCATTCGTCAGCCGCCGCAAAAGGTCGCGCGCCAGCGGACCCGCGACGTTGAACCCCGCCATCGCCTCGGTCACGCTGTCCCAGCGGGTGCCCGCAGGCAGCGGCACCGCATCGAAGAACCGCTTGTGATAGCGTTCCGCCATGCCCGAGCCGACCATGAGATAATCGCCGTCCGCCAGACAGGTCACGGTGAAATCCCCCGCGATCCCGCCGCGCTTGCCGATCAGCGGGGCAAGGCAGGACCGCCCCGGAACCGTGGGGATGCGGTTGGCCAGCAGCGCGTCCAGCCACTCCCGCGCGCCGGGGCCGGTGATCCGATAGCGGGCGAAGTTGGAGATGTCGATGATCCCCGCCCGGTCACGCAGGCCGCGCACCTCGCGCCCCACGGGCCCCCACCAGTTCTGCCGGTCAAAGCCGATGGTTTCCTCGGTCGGTTCACCCGGCGCCGCAAACCACAACGGATGCTCCCAGCCATAGTTCAGGCCAAAGACCGCCCCCAACGCCTTTTGGGTCTGATAGATCGGACGGGTCCGGACCGGGCGACCGGCGCTGCGCTCCTCGTTCGGGAAGTGGATCTTGAAGCGGTTGGCATACTGGTCGCGCACGCGGGCCTTGGTGAAGTCCTTGCCCGCCCAGTGACCGAAGCGGGCAAGGTCCCAGCCGAACATGTCCAGCTTGGGCTCACCCGTGACGATCCATTCGGCGGACAAAAGGCCAAGGCCGCCGGACTGGGAAAACCCGGGGATGATCCCGTTGCAGCAGAAATAGTTCCGCAGCTCGGGCACCGGGCCGAACAGCGCCGAGGAATCCGGCGACCAGATCATCGGGCCGTTGATCACCCGCTTGATCCCCGCCGCGCCCACCGCCGGCACGCGGGCAATCGCGCGCAGCATGTTGGGTTCGATCCGCTCCAGATCGTCGGCGAAAAGCTCGTGGCCAAAGCCCTGCGGCGTGCCGTCCTCGGCCCAGAACTTCATGTCCTTTTCATAGGCCCCGACCAGAAGGCCCTTGCCTTCCTGCCGCAGGTAATACTCACCATCCCGATCCGCGACCGAGGGCAGTCGGCGGTCCATCGCGGCGATTTCGGGGATGGTTTCGGTGACGAAATACTGATGCTCGGTCGGCATCAGCGGCAGGCTGATCCCGGCCAGCGCCGCCACTTCCCGCGCCCAAAGGCCAGCGGCATTCACCACCCATTGGGTATGAACCGTCCCAAGCGGCGTTTCCACGATCCA
>CAUJIP010000123.1 GCA_963205235.1 Pseudomonadota bacterium | reverse complement strand
TCGCTTAACGGGCCGTTGAATGCCCCTTCACACGCTGCCCAAACCCACGAACGAAGGACCGAAATTCGGTCCAGGATCGAAGCCGACGAAGAGCTGCGCAGCTTCATCATTGCCCGGATCAAGACGCAGACCTATAAACAGATGCTGGCCGAAATCGCAGATCACTTCCCCGCCTCGCGCCACACTTCCCTTTCGGCTCTCCACCGCTGGTGGCACCGATACGGCAAGCATTCCGGGGCGGCCCAATCAGCTGTCATCAGCTGATCTCAGCCAATCCCGATATTAGCCATCTCTTCCGGCTTAATTCGTAACACTCTGGGAGAATTGGTTACACCACACAAGGTCCAGAAGATCCCGCGCGCTCTGGCCGGGGCCCAGCGCCTCGGCTGCGGTCCGCAGGGCACTGGCGCGAGGGGCGCCAAGGACCGGGTCGGCGCAAGCATGGAACTTCTGGCGCATCTCGTCGCGGGCAACCATCGCCTCGGGGTCGCCGCGCGCTTCGGTCGGGGGCGATTGCAGGCGGGTGCCGTCCTGCAGGACCACGACCGCATGGGCAATGCGGCGGTCGGGGAAGGCGGCGTTGTAGGTGTCGGATTCGGTCACCAGCATGCCTTCGGCCAGACGGCGGATTTCGGGATCGGCGAATGCGGACTCGGTGATGTCCTCGGCCCCGATCGTACCGCGCACGGCAGCGACGGCGGCGGGGAAGGCGGTGGAATATTGCGCCTCTTCGGTGGTGGCGGGCGTGCGGGTGGCAAGGCGGAGGGATTGGTGGAAGGTCACGATCTCGATCCGGGCGACATCGGTGGACCGCAGCCTGTGGCCCTGCATCAGGGAAAGGACGGCCTGCACCGGGGGCTGCGCCCATCGGCAGACCGGGAAGGGTTTGTAATATTGCTCCATCACCCGCCAGGTCTGGCCAAGATCGCCCCAAAGGTCGGCCACGTCGGACCCTTCCGCCGTGATCGCGGGCGCGCCGGTAAAACCTGACCGGGCAAGGTAGGCCGCCGAGACCCCGGCCATGCCGCCCCAGCCAGAACCATCCTTTACCATGGTCGGCGCGTCGATGCAGCGCATCATCTGGCTGCGGGGACCGTGATATTCGGCGATGCCAAGTGCGTGGCGGGTCTGGTCGGCTGTCAGACCCAGATAGCGCGCCCCGCTGGCGGCACAGGACAGGGCGGTCCAGGCCCCGGTCGTGTGATAGTCGCAGGCGGTGCGGTGCAGCGCTATCCCTGAGCGGGTGCCGATTTCGTAGCCAAGGAGAAGCGCGGTCAGAAGGTCGCCACCGTCCAGCCTGCCGGTCGCCTCGGCCATCGCCATCGCGGCGGGAAGGGCGGCGCAACCGGCATGGCCCTTGGTCAGGCGGTGGCCGTCATGGGCGTCATAGGCGTCGATGGTCATGCCGCCCGCCAGCGTGGCCCCGGCTGGGCTGACGGGGCGTCCGTCCAGAAGCATCCGCGCGGGGGCCGATCCGGCGCCGAACTGGTCAGCGGCGTGGTCGCGGATGATCTGCGACAGCCGCGTGCCGATGCCACCCGCCGCTACCCCCAGAAGGTCGACCAGGAAATCGCGGGTGCGGTCCTGCACCGGGGCGGGCACGTCCTGCCAGCGCAGGGAGTGGACGAAATCGATAAGGGGCTGCGCCATGAATGCCTCCTGCCTGAGCCTCTGCGGCACCGGTCCCGATGCCGCAACCATCCATCAGAATCCGCCCCGAAGTCGAGCCGCAAATGCCCTGCCCTAAGCCTGAGCCTTACAGGGGGATGCGGGCGATCCGGTCGCGGACCCGGTCAAGGAACCGGCGGCGTGCCGCGTCGGTTTGGGTGTCCATCTCATGCAGGGCCAGCCAGAAGGTCCGCGTGCGCCGGGCGGTGCAGAACTGTAGCCCGCGCAACAGGATCTTGCGCCCTGGCGCGCCGATCAGGACGGCCCAGAACCACCAGGGCGCGCCCAATGTGGTGATGACCCCGATCAGCCGCACATTGGTCAGCGCGGGCCGCAGCGGTTGGCCTGGGGTGGGGACGGTAAAGGCGATGCCGGGCCGCCAGACCCGGTCCATCCAGCCTTTCAGGATCGCAGGCTGCGAATACCACCAGGTCGGATAGGTGAAGATCAGCCCCTCGGCCCATTTCAGGGCCTCGATATGGGGCACAAGGTCGGGGGGGGGTGGCCCGCCGTCGTTGTAGACCCGGCGCTCTTCCATCGACATCACCGGATTGAAGCCCTCGGCGTGCAGGTCAAGCAGGCGGACCTCATGCCCGTTTGTCCGCGCGACTTCCATCGCCGCTTGGCACAGCGCGGTGCCAAAGCTTTCGGGAACGGGATGGGCATGGACGAACAGAAGCCGCATCAGGCCGGGCTTTCGATCTGGGTCAGGCGTCGCAGGGTGTGCACGGCAATTGTGACGACGATCACCGCGCCACCGATCAGGGTCATCTGTCCGGGATCCTCGCCGATCACTGCCCAGACCAGAAGCGGGCCGAGGATGACTTCGAGAAGCGTGATCATCGTGACTTCGGGCGCGGGGAGATAGCGGGGGCCCAGCATCAGAAGACCCGCGGTGCAGGGCAGGATCACCGCGCCGGACAGGAAGATCAGAGCCTCCTGCGTGGTGGTGACGGGCGCGAAATCGGCAAAGGGCACCGAAAGGACCCCGCCCAGCATCGCGCCCACGGCAAGCTGTGGCAGCATGTTGCGGCTGCCCGTGGTCCGAAGCGTGGTGTAATGGGTGGCGATGGTCAGCGCATTCATCAGCGCGAAGGCATCGCCCAGTAAACGGCCGTGACCCAGGCTGCCCGAGGCGATGACCAGCACGCCGGCAAAGACGAGGGCGATGGCAAGCGCGGTGGCCCGGTCGATGCGTTCGCGCAGGAACAGGTAGGACAGGATCGCGGCAAGGAAGGGCGCGACGGACAGCACCAGAAGGGCATTCGCGGCCGAGGTGTGCTGCATGGCCGAACACCAGGACAGGCCCCCCAGCGCGTTCGCCGCGATGATGAGGAGCGCCTTGCGGTCGACCCACTCGCCCCGCGTCGGCATGGATTGCGGGGCAAGGATCAGGTTGGCCAGAAGGAAGACGCTGCCCGCCAGAAGCCCGCGCCAGACCGAGACCACCAGCATGTCGCCGCCGATCAGCCGCATCACCAGCGCGTCGGGAACAAAGAACATGACGCCCGCAAGCGTGATGGCCAAGCCAAAGGCCTGCGGGTTCCGCTGTGAAAAAGATGTCATGCGCTGCCGAACAGCTTTCGCAGGAAGCCGTAGAACCAGTCAGCCTGGCGGGCATCGGCGGCCAGCATCAGCGCATCCTGCTCGGCCTTGGTCTGCGCCCCGGGCTTGCCATAGGCCGCCCAGGGGGTGGATTGCCAGCGGCGAAAGCCCTCGATCGTGACTTCGGGATGGAATTGGAAACCATAGGTCTTGTCACCATGACGGAAGGCCTGGTTGGGATACATCGGGCTGGAGGCCAGATGCACCGCCCCTTCCGGGATGGCAAAGGTGTGAAAGTGCGACTGCGTCATGTGCAGCGTTTCGGGCAGAAAATCGCGACCCTCGGGCGTGGGCGAGATCGGGTAGTAGCCGAACTCGTGGACCGGTGTGTCATAGGGTCCGGCCCAGGCCCCCAGCGTCCGGGCGATCTGCTGCGCGCCCTGACAGATGCCCAGAAGCGGGATGTCGTTGGCGATGCAGGCGCGAATCCAGTCGGCCTCGTCATTCAGGAACGGGTGCTTGTCTTCCTCGAACACATTGTAGGGCCCGCCGTAGACGACCGAGCCTGCCACATCGGGCCCGGGCGGCCCCAGCTTGTCACCCTTGAACGGGCGCACGAAGGCCGGCTCGAACCCGTTCTGGATGGCAAAGGTTGCCACCCGATCATCGGGCGGGTCATCGCCGTGACGGACAAGCACGATCTTGCGGGGCATCGGATACTCCTACCAGAATCTTGCGCAGATTAATCCGTTCCCGGTGCCGTTTGGCAAAAGGAAAACGGGGGCGTGATGTTAGGTTTTTTGCCGCGCACAGATCGGACCGAGACGCATGTTGGAGAACGGGTTCGCCGAGGCACGAGCCGTTGTCGAATGATGCCATCGCTATTTCTGTTCCCTGAAGCGCAAGCATATGACCAAAGGAATGCTGTCATCCGGTGACGTCGACGTCCGGCAGCACCAACTGAACGCGGCAGGCGTCCAGGACAGCAGGGGCACCTCATACCGACTGATGGAGATCACCTGTATCGAACCCACACTCTCACTTGAAAGGTGGATGGTAGAGTGGATATTCAGGTCCTTTCCTGACGTAACGCATTGATAATGCGCCAAAAGATGAAAATTGATGGTGCCCGCGGCCGGACTTGAACCGGCACGGCCTTGCAGCCAAGGGATTTTAAGTCCCCAGTGTCTACCATTTCACCACGCGGGCAACGGGGCGACCATAGCGGCAGGTCGACGCGGGCGAAAGCCCGGTCCTTGCCTTTGGGCCTTGGTGCGGTCTAGCCTTTCGCAAAAGGAAAGGGCCAACGATGTCGGATGATCTATGCTATCTACCCGCGCATGAGGCGCTGGCCCGTTTTCGCGCCAGGACCCTGTCTCCGGTCGAACTGATGCAGGCCGCCATCGCCCGGGCCGAGGCGGTGAAAGACCCGATCAACGCCCTGACCCACACCCATTTCGACGAGGCGCTGGATCTCGCCCGCAAGGCCGAGGCGAAATATGCCAAGGGGGGGCGGGTGCGTGCGCTGGAAGGCCTTCCGATCGGGATCAAGGATGAAAACCTGATCGCGGGCAAGCCGACCTCATCCGGGTCGCTGATCATGAAGGATTTTGTCGCCGAGACGACCTCGGTCAACAACCAGCGCATCCTTGGGGCAGGGGGGATCGTGCTGGCCCGCACCGCGACGCCGGAATTTTCCGCCGCAGGGGTCTGCTGGTCGCGGCTGTGGGGGGTGACGCGGAACCCGTGGAACCCGGCGATGACGACGGGCGGGTCATCCGGCGGGTCGGGGGCGGCGCTTGCTGCGGGGATCGTGCCTTTGGCGATGGGGTCTGACATTGGCGGGTCGATCCGGATTCCGGCTTCGGCCTGCGGGGTGGTCGGCTACAAGCCACCCTATGGCCGCAATACCGATGATCCGCCCTTCAACCTGGATTTCTTCTGCCACACCGGCCCGCTGGCCCGCACGGTCAAGGATGCAGCTCTGCTGCAAAACGTGGTTTCTGGCCCCCATCCCAGCGACATCGCCACGCTGCGGCCCAAGCTGACGCTGCCCCTGACGGGGAAATCCATCAAGGGCTGGAAGATCGCCTATTCCCCCGATCTGGGGATTTTCGAGGTCGATCCCGAAGTGCGCCGCAACACCGAAGCGGCGCTTGATGTCTTCCGCGACCTTGGCGCCACCGTGACCGAGGTCAAGACCGGTTGGGGGCCCGAGATATTTCAGGCCTGCATGGCCTATCTGGCGCATATCTTCGGTGGCTATATCTCGGGCATGCTGGACGAACATGCCGACAAGATGACCACCTATGTCCGCCATTTCGCCGAAATGGGCCGGTCTTCCACCAGCCGCGACTATGTTCAGGCGCTGGAGGTGATTGCCGGGGCCTATGCGCCAATCGGCGCGATCATGGAAGACCATGACATCCTGATCTGTCCGACCCTTGGCCTGCCCGCCCCGACCGCCGATTTCGACAGCACCCGGCACGAGATCCGCATCAACGGCAAGGTGGTCGATCCGTTCCTTGGCTGGGCGCTGACCGTGCCCTTCAACATGCTGTCGCGCCTGCCGGTGCTGGCGGTACCGTCGGGGCATGCCTCGAACGGAGTGCCGACCGGCATCCAGATCGTCGGGCGCAGCTACTGCGACCGGGATGTCTTTCAGGCCGGAATGGCCTATGAGACGGCGCTTGGCGGCTGGTATGGGTCAACCGCCACCCGCCCGCGTCTTTGACCCTTACGGAAAAGCGAACATGCCCGATATCACCGCCGACCTTTGTCACGACGTCGTTCGCACATCCCTGACCCATCTGACGGGTCTGGTCGAAAGGACGGGGCGCTTTACCTATGCCCACAAGGCCGGTGATACGGGCGAAGTCCTTCCCGGCTACAACCTTCTGCGCCACTGCGGCACGCTTTGGTTCATGTGCCGGGCCGTGTCCGAACTGCCGGTTCAGCCCGACAAGACGCTGATCCGCGCCATGACCCGCGCCGCTGCCTATATCGGCAAGAAGCTGGAACCAACGCCTTGGGCTGCGCCTGAACACCCCAGCCTTGCGCTTGTCAGCAAGGGCGCGGTCAAGGTTGGCGGCCTTGGCCTTGCGCTTTTGGCCTTGTCCGAGGCCGCTCGTATCCCCGACCTGCGCGACAGCCTTGATGATGGCTTGCCGTTTCCGCTGCCCGAGACGCTGGCGCAGATGCGCCAATATGCGCTGGACGAAATTGACGGCGACGACTTTCGCCACAAGCGCGATTTCCTGACCGGCGCGGTGCTGCCGTTCCGGTCCGACTATTATACCGGCGAGGCGATCTTTGGCCTGCTGATGGCAGGGCCGACGACCACGGACCTGACCCGGGCCACAACCGCCTTGATGACCCGTGGCTATGGCTGGGCCGAACAAAGCCACTGGATGGCCTATGCGTCCTGCGAGGCGATCGAGCGCGGTGTCGTAAGCGAGGGTTTGGGCCGCGACTATCTGACTGGCCTTGTCACCTCGATCCTGACGGTCACCGCCTATCGCGACCGGCGCGAATCCACCCCCATCGCCTGCCGCAGCGAGGCGCTTAGCCGGATCCTGCTTTTGGAACGCGGCAAGCCGGGTTTTCTGGATGCCGACCTTCTGGCCCGCGCGAAGGCCCATCTTGAACGCGACCTTGAAACCCAGCTTGACTGGTACAAGGACGGCCAATTCTGGAAGGGCGACACCTCGGACAAGGTCCAGATCGACTATATCCAGCACAATGCCACCGGCTTCCTGCAGTGGCTGCGCCTTAACAGGACCTAGGCTTCCCCGCTTGCGGCAAGCAAGCGGCTGACCAGTTCGGCGCTGTTCCTGACCCCCATCTTTCGGATCATGTTGGCGCGGTGCACTTCGACCGTCCGGGGCGATGACCCCAAGGCCAGCGCGATTTCCTTGGACGTGAAGCCGTTCACCAGATAGCGCGCGATCCGCTTTTCCATCGCCGTCAAAGGCCCGTCGTTGCCCGGTCCCCCCTCCAGCGGGCGATAGGTCCAGATTGCCAACCGCTGCGGTTCGTGCCGGTCAAGCGCAGTGCCGTGACCTTCCATCCACAGGACCTGCCCATCCTTGCGGCGCATGAAGCGTTCGTCGCGATAGACCGGGGCCGTCACCATCGCCCGCCGCGCCCGGTCACCAATGCGTTCATAGTCGGTCTGGCCGGGATAAAGGACGCGGATCGACTGGCCTTCAAGCTCGGCCGGTTTCCAGCCAAACACCGCCTCGACCCGCAGGCTGGCGCGCAGAATGATGCGTTCGGCCAGGATCAGCGTCGCATCCGGTGCATAAAGAAAAGCCAGACGTTCATAATCGCGACTTCCGGACACAGCGCCCCTCTACGTAGCCATATACGTATTCTTACGGATGGAAGCGGCCTTGGCAATCTTTCAGGATCAGCTTGGTCCGATGTTCCCTGCCGGAAGGGCATTCCTTCCCGTGCATGACCGGAACCGGAGGGAGAATATGATGAACAAGGTCTATCCAAGCGCTGCCGCGGCGCTTGAGGGGCTCTTGCACGACGGCATGCTGATCGCATCCGGCGGCTTTGGCCTTTGCGGCATTCCCGAACTTCTGATCGCCGCCATTCGTGACAGCGGCGTCAAGGGCCTGACGGTCGCGTCGAACAACGCGGGCGTTGACGGGTTCGGCCTTGGCCAGTTGCTGGAAACCCGGCAGGTGAAGAAGATGATCTCGTCCTATGTCGGCGAGAACGCCGAATTCATGCGCCAATACCGGAGCGGCGAGTTGGAGCTGGAGTTCAACCCGCAAGGCACGCTGGCCGAACGGATGCGGGCGGGTGGGGCAGGGATCCCCGGCTTCTACACCGCGACCGGCGTCGGCACCGTGATTGCAGAGGGCAAGGAGCACCACGATTTCGACGGTCGCACCTATATTCTGGAACGTGGCATCGTCGCCGATCTGGCCATCGTCAAGGCCTGGCGGGCGGACCCCTCGGGGAACCTCGTTTTCCGCAAGACCGCGCGCAATTTCAACGTCCCCGCCGCCACCTGCGGCAAGACCTGCGTCGTCGAGGTCGAGGAAGTGGTGCCGCTGGGGTCGCTGGACCCCGACAAGATCCACCTGCCGGGCATCTATGTTCACCGGATCATCGTGGGCACCCATGAAAAGCGGATCGAGAACCGCACTGTCCGCAAGAAGGAGGCTGTGTGATGGCCGAAGAAACCAAAGGCTGGGACCGCAATGGCATGGCCGCGCGGGCCGCACTGGAACTGCGCGACGGGACTTACGTGAACCTTGGCATTGGCATCCCGACGCTGGTGTCGAACTACATCCCCAAGGGCGTGAACGTGACCCTGCAGTCGGAAAACGGCATGCTGGGGATGGGGCCGTTCCCTTACGAAGGTGAGGAAGACCCCGACCTGATCAACGCAGGCAAGCAGACGATCACCGAACTGCCGCAGACCGCGTATTTTGACAGCGCCCAAAGCTTTGCGATGATCCGTGGCGGCAAGATCGCCATGGCAATTCTGGGCGCGATGGAAGTGGCCGAAAACGGTGACCTTGCGAACTGGATGATCCCCGGCAAGCTGGTCAAAGGCATGGGTGGCGCGATGGATCTGGTCGCCGGCGTAGGTCGCGTTGTGGTTGTAATGGACCACACCTCCAAACACGGCGAGTCCAAAGTGCTGAAGGCCTGCACCCTGCCGCTGACCGGCAAGGGGGTTGTTGACCGAATCATCAGCAATCTCGGGGTGTTGGATGTCGGCCACAAGGGGTTGCACATCGTCGAACTCGCCCCCGGAGTGACCGAGGAAGAGCTGCGCGCCGCGACCGAGGCCACAATCGTCGGCTGAATTGTTCTACTGCAGAAGCCGCTCATCGGCCCTGTCGGACCTTTTCGCTGGATCCTCAGCGATGAAATCCGTCAGGCTTGATGAGCGGCCTTAACCGCCCGCCAGATCCGTCCGAAAGACACAAGGATCGCTGACCAGCATCGGCGCGCTGACGCAAAGGCCTTGCGCCACCTGCCAGGCCGCCAGCACCTTGGGCACATAGTCGCGGGTCTCGGCATAGGGGGGAACGCCGCCGTTTTGCCGCACCGCGCCTTCGCCAGCGTTATAGGCCGCGATCACCATCAGGGGGTCATTGTTGAATTCACCCATCAGCCAATCCAGATAGGCGACCCCGCCCTTGATGTTCTGCACCGGATCGGTCGAATCGGTGACCCCGAAGCGTTCGGCCGTGGCCGGGATCAGCTGCATCAACCCGACCGCCCCGGCGGAACTGACCGCCTCGGGATTGCCGCCGCTTTCAACGCCCATCACCGCCAGCACCAGCGCCGGAGAGACGTTGGTATCCAGCGTCGCCTTCAGGATGTCTGTCCCATAAGTCTCGGCGACGGTCTGCATGTGCTGCATCCGCGGCGCGCGCACGACCTGACCCTCGGGCCCCATGGTCAGCGCGGCAAGGGCGGTGTCGAATCTGCCTGACACCTCACTGATGCCGACCGGCACCTTGTCCCAGAACCACGCATAGGATGATGCCGGGGCAGGGGTTGCGCCGGTTTCGCTGTCAGCGGTCTCGGCCGAGGTATCTTCTTTGGTCTCATGCTCGGGATTGGGGTCGACCTTCGGCAAGGCGGCCAGATAGGCGGCCTGCTCCTCGGGGTCGATCTGAACTGTAATTCTCTTTCCGGGCAGGCTCTCGCCGACCTTCACCCGCTTGAAGGTGTAGTCATCTGCAAAGGCCGCCCAAGGGGCGCTTGCGCAGAGAATCACTGCGAGTACACCATGAATCTGGCGCATGGTCTGATGCCTGCTCGTTATTCTTTTGCCCGAAGATTCGCAGCTTTTGCCGAATCCGACCAGCCCCCTTTATGCTGAATCATGGCATTTCCGCCAGATTCGACCGGAAAGACACAGTCTGCACCTGCAGCCTTGGCCAGTGTCGCCAATATTCTTTTGTTAATTTTCATGTGCTTATGCGCATCATCGTTAAGATTCTACCTATGCGGGAAAAAAGTATCGAATGTCCTAAGTGATGCCATGATTTCCGGGCCATATAGGGTCATACCGAGCGGGAGTGGCGCTGAAGACAGCCGGAACCGAGACGGTTAACTGAAACCTGAATACCTTAGAAAGGGATCTCACTATGTCGAAGTTCTCCGCTTTCCTGAAAGACGAAGCTGGCGCCGTGACCGTTGACTGGGTCGTTCTGACCGCTGCCGTCGTTGGCCTGGGCCTCGTCGTGATGGTTTACATCCAGCCGGCCGTTTCGGGCCTGGCTTCGGACATCGCTGACGAAATCGATGCCGCTGGCACTGCGATGCAGTCGGCCAACTGATCCAGAACCTAGTTCTGTTTGTGGAAGACCGCGCCCTGATCGGCGCGGTCTTTTGCTTTGATTGAACCGGTCTTGTGGTTCAACCATTGGTTTAGAAACGAGCTTCCGCCCAACGCTGGCTATAGTTTCGCCGCAATCTCTGGGCATAGATAAAGAAAAGCCGCGCGGACGCACGGACAAGGGAGATTGACGGGATGCAAATCTTCAAACGCTTTGTTTCGGACGAAACAGGAGCTGTGACCGTTGACTGGGTCGTCTTGACCTCTGGTGTTGTCATTCTGGCCGTTCTGGTGATGCCGCCGATCCAGGAAAGCATCGTCAACATGGCTATCTACATCCGCGACACGATCAGCAGCTACTCTGCTTTCCTCGACTGATCATTTTCTTGGGTTTGGACCGATGGGCGCCCGTCAGCTGGCTTGATGGGGCGCTCTTATCATTTTACAGATACGGTGATCTGTTGACGGCATGTCCGCAAACCCAGGGGTAATCCATGCGCGCGATGTTTTTCTTGGTTCTGGTTATCGGGATGGCTTTGGCTGGGGGGGCTGTCTACATGGTCCAGCAGCATATTGCCGAAACCGAAATCCTGCTTGAGCGTGAGCGCGCCTTCAATGCCGAGGCAGGCAAGCTGGTGCAGGTATATGTCTTCGCCAAGCCGCTGCAGTATGGCGACGCGCTTAAGGAAGAAGACGTCCAGCTGATCTATTGGCCGGAAAAGACCCTTCCCCAGGCGATCTTCCGGGACAAGGCCGTGCTCTTCCCCGAAAATGCACCCGGCCCACGCTATATCATGCGCGACACCGTGGCGTTCGAGCCGGTTCTGGCCAGCCGCATCACCGAACCGGGCGAACTTGCCGGTCTGACGGCGAAGCTTCAGCCGGGCATGCGTGCCTTTGCGATCAAGGTCAGCGTGGCTTCGGGCGTGGCGAACTTTGTCCAGCCAGACGACTATATCGACGTCTACTGGACGGGTGACATCAAGGGGACGGCGCAGACCCGACTGATTGAATCTTCGATCCAGGTCATCGCCGTCGACAAAAGCTTCAACGAGGGTCAGGTCAGCAGCGGTGAAGCCAAAACGGTAACAGTCGCGGCAACGCCCGAGCAGGTTGCGCGGCTTACTCAGGCGCAAAACCAGGGGCAACTTTCGATGTCTCTTGTCGGACAAGCGGCGGAAACCGTGACGGATCCGATCGAGGTCGACACCAATTCGATGCTTGGAATTGTCGAGGAAACCGTCGTCGTCGAGGCCCCCGTGGTCGAGGAAAAGAAATGCTACCTCCAGCAACGCAGCGGTGGTGTCCTGGTGGACACAGGCATCGAGATTCCCTGCAAGTAAAAGTCTGCCCGGACGCTGGGCCCAAGGGGGCGCGACCACATCATATGGGGTCGCGCCCCTTTCCTTTTGCAAGAATTTGCGCAGTGTTGCAATTTATCCACATCAAGAAAACCCTTCAACTAATTGATTCTTGCAAAAAATATCGGCCTAGGGCATCCTGCCTGCGTTAAGGGCGTTAAGACCCAACAGAGGCGTGGTCGAAAGGGCAGATCACATGAACATGAAGCGAATCCTAGTTGCGAGCTGCCTTGGGGCTGCTCTCACCACGACGGCGATGACGCCGATTTCCGCCGAAGTCCTGCGCGTCTTGCAGGGTCAGGCACAAGGAGCACTGAACGTCCCGATGAACCGGGCCGTTGTGGTTGAAAGCGATGTTCCGTTCGCGGAGCTCTCGATTGCCAACCCAGGAATTGCCGACATCTCGACTTTGTCGGACAAGTCGATCTACGTCTTGGGCAAGGCTCCTGGGCGCACAACGCTGACGCTATTGGCGCCAGATGGGACACTAATCTCGAACGTCGACGTGCATGTCACGCCCGACATCGCCGAGTTCAAAGAGCGTCTGCAACAGATCCTCCCGGGTGAAGCAATCGAGGTTCGGACCGCAAACGACGGCATCGTGCTGTCTGGAACGGTCTCATCGACTGCCAAGCTCGACCGGGCCCTTGACCTTGCCAGCCGCTATGCACCGGATCGGGTTTCGAACCTGATGGTGGTGGGCGGCATTCAGCAGGTCATGTTGAAGGTTCGCTTTGCCGAGATGAACCGCAGCGTGTCGAAGGGCTTGAACGGATCCTTCGGGTTCGGAGACCAAAGAAGCTTCGGTGAGTCCGGAAACTTTCTTCCGGCCGGCAACAGCCCGTATGGCGACCCGATTACCTGGAGCGGCGGTATTAGCGGCGGTATGACTTTTGGCGGCAACATCGGCGGCATCGAATTCGGTGTCATGCTGGAAGCGCTCGAATCGAAAGGGATGGTCCGTACGCTGGCCGAACCGAACCTGACCGCCCTTTCGGGTCAGGAAGCCAAGTTCCTTGCCGGTGGTGAATACCCGATCCCGATTGACGGCGACGGCGACTCGATCACCGTCGAATACAAACCCTTCGGTGTCGAACTGAACTTTACCCCGACGGTCGTCGACGGTGACATCATCAACCTGGTTATCAACGCCGCCGTGTCGTCGATTGACACCACGGTTGCGCTGGATATCGGCGGGATCAGCATCAACGGTTTCAAACGCCGCGAAACCTCGACCACGGTCGAAATGCGCGACGGTCAAAGCTTTGCGATCGCTGGCTTGCTGCAGGATGACTTCCGCGATCTAAGCAGTCAGGTTCCATGGCTGGGCGATGTGCCGGTGCTTGGTGCCCTGTTCCGCAGCGCCGAATATCAGCGCAACCAGACCGAACTTGTGATCATCGTCACCCCGCATCTGGTGACGCCAGTTGCAGGTGAGGCGCTGGCGCTGCCGACCGACCGGATCAAGATCCCGACGGAAGCCGAGCTTTTCCTTGGCGGTGTTGTTGCCAAGAACCCAGGCGCTGCGGGCGAAGTCGCCCGGCAGGACTTCTCGACCTCCTACGGCTATGTGATGGAGTAAGATGATGACCGGTAAAATCTCCATTCTTCTTGCTTCGTCTGCGCTCCTTGTGCTGACTGCTTGTGGCACCTCCTCGACCAGCTGGGACCAGGAACTTGGTGCCGAGGTTGACAAGGGCAACTTTGGCAACGCGACCATGAACAACGTGTTGATCCAGTCGGGTCAGCTTGACTATGCCGTCGCCCTTGCCGAACGCTTCTCGGCCGAGGTTCCGGATACGATCAACTTCGAGTTCAACAGCTCCGAACTTTCCGAAGAGGCGAAATCGGTTCTCAAGAAACAGGCCGATTTCATCCGTCAGTTCCCGGAAGTTCGGTTCCGCGTCTTCGGCCACACCGACCTTGTCGGCTCGGCCGGATACAACCAGAAACTCGGGATGCGTCGTGCCCAGGCGGCTGTGGCCTACCTCAGCTCGCTCGGGATCTCGAAATCGCGGCTTGAGGCGGTGATCAGCTACGGCAAGACCCGTCCGCTGATCGCGACCAATGAGCCGGAAATGCGCAACCGCCGCACCGTGACCGAGGTTTCGGGCTTCGTGCAGTCGGCTCCGCTGGTGCTGAACGGCAAATACGCCCAGATCATCTGGCGCGAATATGTCGGCAGCGCTGTCCCGGGGCAAGTGGCGTCGTCTGGCGCGACCACCGATGTGGGCGGCGGCGGCGGCTGATAGAGTCATCTTTGACAAGCAATACGGCCGGGCGAACTGCCCGGCCGTATTGTTTCCAAAAATCTATACAATCCCAAATATTGGCGGTTTTAGCCCAAAATTAGCCACCATTCTTGACCACGATCACGCGAGTGAGCAAGATTTCGGGCTTGAGCATCCATAAGGTTGCTCAGGGCTGTTTTTCTGCCCCGAATTCGGGGCATAACGAGTAAGCTGCTTGCGAAGAAAAAAGGACAGGTTACCCGATGTCGACCAAAGCCACCGTACACAGTGATCCAGCACCGATCCTGGCCTGTACGATCTCGCGCGATGTGCAACGCTTCGATCTTCTGATCGACGATATGGAACAGGAACTGGGCGAAGCCTGGGGCGACCTGAGTTTTGAAGATGCGCTTGTTTTCCTCAAGCAGCCCGACAGCACCGGCATGCAATTCGTCGCCATCGCCGTCGACTCTGAGGACGAGAGCGAACTTTCCAAGATGAACGACGTGATCAAGGCGGCGAAAGCCAAGAAGATCAAGGTCTTGCTTATCGCGAACCAGGTCAGCCCCTCGGTTCTTTACCAGATGCAGAAACTGGGCGCCGATGATTTCGTGCCCTATCCCCTGCCCGAAGGCGCGCTGCACGAAGCCATCGAACGCCTGCGCAAGCCTGCTCCGGTCATGCCGGATGGCTATGATCCGCTGACCGGGGCCTATACCGGTATCATGAAAGCCAAGGGCGACCGTAACGGGGTGATCCTTCCGGTCCACGGCATGGCGGGTGGCGTCGGTGCCACAACCTTTGCCGCCAACCTGGCATGGGAGCTTTGCCTGATTCCCGAATCTGAAAACACCAAGGTCTGCATCATCGACCTTGATCTGCAGTTCGGCTCGATCGGCACCTATCTTGACCTGCCGCGCAAGGAAGCCGTGCTTGAGGTTCTGGGCGATACCGCCGGTCTTGATGCCGACAGCCTTGTCAAATCCATGCTGACCTTCAACGACAAGCTTTACGTCCTGACCGCCCCCACGGACATGCTGCCGCTTGAAATGCTGTCGCCCGAAGACATCGGTCGCATTCTGGACGTGGCGCAAGCCAACTTCGACTTCGTCATCGTCGACATGCCGCACACCGTTGTCGCCTGGACCGAGGCGGTCCTGACCCGGGCCCATGTCTATTTCGCGCTGCTGGAACTGGACCTCCGCTCGGCGCAGAACATCCTGCGCTTCATCCGCGCGCTCAAGGCCGAAGCCCTGCCGCACGACAAGGTGCGCTACGTGCTGAACCGCGGGCCGAAATTCACCGACCTGTCGGCCAAGGCCCGGGTCAAGCGCATGGCGGAAAGCCTGGACATCGACATCGAGGTTCAACTTCCCGATGGTGGAGAACAGGTAACCCAGGCCAACGACCACGGCCTGCCGATTGCCGAAAACGGGGCAAAGAACCCCCTGCGCAAAGAATTGCAGAAGCTTGCAAAATCCCTGTTCGATCTGAACCAGTCCGCCGAAGCCAAGCGGGCCTGACGCAAAGGAAGCTGAACCGTGTTTAGCCGCTTCTCCAAGACCAATCCTCCCGGCAAATCCGGCGCACCGGCGGCATCGCCCACAGCGCCGGTCGAACGGACCGGTATCGGCAGTCAACTTGCGGCGCAGGTGTCGCAAAAGACCGCAGCCGAAGCGATGGCCGCCGACCGTGACAAGAAGCGCAAGGAACGCCTGACCGAGCTCAAGGTCGAAATCCACAAGCGCCTTCTGGAAGACCTCAACCTCTCGGCACTTGAGGCCGCCAGCGAACAGCAACTGAGGACCGAGATCAGCTCGCTTGCCACCGAAGCGCTGGACGACATGTCGGTCGCGCTGAACAAGGAAGACCGGCTGGCGCTGACGCAAGAGCTGTACGACGAGGTCATGGGCCTTGGCCCGCTGGAACCGCTTCTGAAAGACGAGACGATCAACGATATCCTGGTCAACGGTCCAAAGCGCATCTTCATCGAACGCGCGGGGAAACTGTCGCTTAGCGATGTGACTTTCCGCGACGAACGCCACCTTCTGCGCATCATCGACAAGATCGTCTCGGCCGTGGGCCGTCGGGTTGATGAATCCAACCCATATTGCGACGCCCGCCTTCAGGATGGCAGCCGTTTCAACTGCATGATTCCGCCGATTGCGGTGGACGGCTCGCTGGTGTCGATCCGGAAATTCAAGAAGGACAAGCTGAAGATAGAGGATCTGGTCCGCTTCGGTGCCTTCACCGATGAAATGGCCGCCTATCTGCAGGCCGCCGTGTCCTGCCGTCTGAACATCATCGTTTCCGGCGGTACGGGCTCGGGGAAAACCACCACGCTCAACGCGCTGTCGTCCTTCATCGACAACCATGAACGTGTGCTGACCATCGAAGACACCGCCGAACTTCAGCTGCAGCAGGTCCATGTGGGCCGGATGGAAAGTCGCCCGGCCAACGTCGAAGGCAAGGGCGCCGTCACCCAGCGCGACTGTCTGCGCAACGCCCTGCGTATGCGGCCTGACCGGATCATCGTGGGGGAAACCCGGGGCGAGGAAGTCATCGACATGTTGCAGGCCATGAACACGGGCCATGACGGGTCGATGACCACGATCCACGCCAACAACCCGCGCGACGCGATCAGCCGTCTGGAAAACATGGTCGCCATGGCCGGGATCGAGATGCCGCTGAAAGCCATGCGCAACCAGATCGCCTCGGCTGTGAACGTGATCGTGCAGGCCAGCCGTCTGCAGGACGGGACCCGCCGCATGACTTCGGTGACCGAAATCACCGGGATGGAAGGCGAAGTCATCTCGATGCAGGAAATCTTCCGCTTTGAGCGGCTTGGGGTCGAGGCTTCGGGCCGGATCATCGGTCGCTTCAACGCCACCGGCATCCGCTCGACCTATTCCGACCGGTTCCGCCAGTGGGGCTACGACCTGCCGACATCCATCTACGAACAGATCGTCTGACCGCCATGAAATTCAGTGCTACCCCGGTAATCTATATCCTGATTTTCGTCGCCGTCGTGGTGATCGTGAACGGCATCTATCTGGTTGCGTTCGGAAAATCGATCAGCCTCAGCAGCCGGCTCAGCCGGCGGATGTCGCTGCTGGAAAAGAACGCGAACCGCGAACAGGTCCTGGAACAACTCCGCAAGGAAATGAACCAGCACCTCAATGCAAAGAACATTCCGCTTTATTCGGTCTTTGCAAAGAAAGCACAGCTTGCCAACATCGCCTTCTCACCCAACGCCCTGATCGGGATCATGGGTGTTCTGGCGGTGGTCGCCTTCTTCCTGCTGTCCCTGTTCACCGCCGCACCTTTCGAAATCCGGATCGTCGTTGCCATCGGCATGGGTATCGGCGGGGTCTATGTCTGGGTGAACCGGACCGCGACCAAGCGGACCCGATTGCTGGAAGAACAATTGCCGGATTCCATCGAACTCATGGTGCGATCCCTGCGCGTCGGTCACCCGTTTTCGACCGCTATCGGGATTGTCGCGAAAGAGATCCCAGATCCGCTTGGCACTGAATTCGGCGTCATCTCGGACGAAGCCGCCTATGGCCGCGAAATCACGGAATCGCTCAAGGCCTTTGCCGAACGAATGGATAACCAGGACCTTCGCTTTCTTGCCGTCGCCGTGACGATCCAGCAACAGTCGGGCGGTAACCTGGCCGAAATCCTTGATGGTCTTGCCAAGGTGATCCGTGCCCGATTCAAGCTGTTCCGCCGGGTCGCCGCGATCACGGCCGAAGCGAAATGGTCGGGCAAGTTCCTGTCGGCATTCCCGATTGTCGCCCTTCTGATGATCCTCGCCATCAAGCCCGACTATTATGAAGAGGTTCAGAAGACCTCGGCTTTCATCCCGGCGGCGCTTTTCGTGGCGGTATTTCTGACGATCAACATCATCTTCATGAAGATCATGACCAACATCAAGGTATGAGGCGCGCATGAACCCGCTTGCTCCTGTCATGGACTTCCTGACCGACAAGCTTGGCCCGCTTGGGCCGCTGCTTGCCATCGGTTTTGTCGGCTTCCTTCTGATCCTCATCGCACTTCCGACCGTGATGAAGAAACAGCGCGACCGCTATCGCGAGCTGCGCGATCAGCAGCCGGGGTCAACCAGTGGCGACGAAAAGAAACGCGCGCTCCGCCGCACGGACAGCCGGCTGGACAAGCTGGAGCGCTTTGCGCAGTTCCTGGAACCGCAAAAGAAGGAAGAGCTGTCCGCCGCCAAGCTCAAGATGCTGCGCGCGGGCTATCCCGGCAAGAACGCGGTGCGGATGTTCCACGCCCTGCAGTTCCTGATGGCAATCGGCTTCCTGCTCATCGGCACGGTCGTTGCCGTGGTCAAGTCGTTCAGCGCTGATCTCGACACCGGGGCGATCCTGATGCACACGCTGATGCCCTGTGCTGTTGGCTATTTCATTCCGCGCTACTGGCTGGACAAGCGCGTCGAAAAACGCCGGACCGAGATCATTCAGGGCTTTCCGGATTCGCTTGACATGATGCTGGTCTGTGTCGAGGCCGGCCAGTCGCTTGACCAGTCGATCATCCGCGTCGGCAAGGAAAGCCGGGTCGGCTATCCCTCTCTGGCCGATGAATTCGACATGGTTGCCCAGGAAATCAAGGCGGGCAAAGAGCGCACGACAGTTCTCAAGGACATGTCCGAACGTGTGGGCGTGCCCGATGTCGCCTCGTTCGTGACAACGCTTGTCCAGTCCGCGACCTTCGGCACATCGATCGCCGATGCGCTGCGGGTCTACTCCGCCGACATGCGCGACAAACGCATCATGCGCGCCGAGGAAATGGCAAACAAGTTGCCGACCAAGTTGACCCTTGGCACAATGCTGTTCACGGTTCCCCCGCTTCTGGTCATTCTGATCGGGCCCTCCGTCTATGGGATCGCCACGATGCTTGCGGAAATGATGTCCAGATAGACGGTGACGTGAAAGGCTAGGTTCGTAGTGGTAGCAGGCCGTCTTCTCTGGGTTGCCGTGGTTTTTTCGCTTCCCCTGATGGGGTGCATGAACTCGGGCTCGGTCACCCGCAACGCGCCTCTGGGCGTCGATACCCATGGCCAGGCGGTTGACGGTCTGATCGTCGGTCACCGCCTGATGGAGGCCGGGGAATACGAACTTGCGCTCAAGGCCTATTACCGGGCGGCTGGCACGCATGGGCTGACCGTCGATACCCTGTCCGCGATCGGTTCGGCGAACCTTGCGCTTGGCCGCCTGGGCCAGGCCGAAAAGGTCCTGCGCCGCGCGCTTGAGGTGGATCCGACCTTTGTTCCGGCAATGAACAACCTTGGCGTGGTGCTGACGGAAAAGGGCAATTACGGCGAAGCGCGATTGGTTTTCCAGCAGGCCTTTGCGCAGGATAGTGGCCAAACGGACTCAATCCGAGAAAATCTTAAGCTGGCTATCGCAAAGAGCGAATCATCTGTGTATGATACGCCTCAAGAAGAAGGCGAGTTCCAGCTGGTGCGGCGTGACAAGGGCCAATACGTGCTTCTCACGCAGCTTTAGAAAAGGGCTCCGGGCAGTCAGCAAAAAGGACGCAAAAGATGCGCCACCCTGGTTTTGTAATGCTGTGCCTTTCGGGCGCAGTGGTTTTGTCGGCCTGCGAAAACAATTCGGACGCGCAGGTTCAACGGGCCCTCAAAGACGTTAACGTCATCGACGAATCCAATCTTAATGATGTGATGCTTACGGTTGGCGACCCGAATGAGGCGGTGGCTTATTTCACCCGCACGCTGCAAGAAAATCCCGGCCGCATCGACCTGATGCGCGGTCTGGCCAAATCCCTGATCCGGGCGCAAAAACCGACCGAGGCTGCCTTGGTCTGGAAGCAGGTCACCGAACATGCCGAAGGCACCGATGAAGACCGCGTCATGCTGGCCGATGCCCTGATCCGTTCCAACCAGTGGGACGAGGCCAAGGCCGTGCTTGGAATGATCCCGCCCACGCATGAAACCTTTGATCGGTACCGGCTTGAAGCGATGGTCGCCGACAGCGACAAGAACTGGAAAAAGGCCGACAGCTTTTATGAAATCGCCGTCGGCCTGACGACAAAGCCCGCCAGCGTGTTGAACAACTGGGGCTATTCCAAGTTGACGCGCGGCGAATATGCCGGGGCCGAGAAGCTTTTCACCGAAGCCCTGACCTATGATCCCTCGCTGTTCACGGCCAAGAACAACCTGGTTCTCGCCCGTGCCGCGCAGCGCAAATATGATCTGCCGGTTGTGCGGATGACCCAGACCGAACGCGCCGAGCTTCTGTATTCCATGGCTCTCGCCGCGATCAAGCAGGGGGACGTCAACGTCGGCAAAGGGCTTCTGCAGCAAGCCATCGACACCCATCCCCAACATTTCGAGGCCGCTGTCCGCAGCCTTGAAGCCCTTGATGCGAACGTGACTCTCTGATGATTACAACGACTGGCGCCTGGATCCTGCTTGCCCCCGTCCTGCCGATTGCCATCTGGGCGGCGGGCAGCGACCTTAAACGGATGAAGATCCCGAACAAGGCCGTGATGGCCCTGGCTCTTGTCTGGCCCGCCCTTGGCTGGCTTGCCGTGGCCACCTGGTCGGCCTGGTTCTGGGGCTTTGCCCTGATGGTCGGCGTGCTTTTCCTGGGCTTCGCGCTGTACACGACCGGGACCTTTGGCGCAGGCGACGCGAAATATGCTGCGGCCATGGCTCCGATCTTTGTCGGCACGGATATCGTCCGGCTGCTTCTGATCATCTTCGCCTGCATGGTCGGGGCGCTGATCCTGCATCGGGTCGCCCGGTCCATTCCGGCGATCCGCGCCATGACCCCCGGCTGGGAAAGCTGGACGCAAAAGCGTTATTTCCCATTTGGGCTGGCTTTGTCCGGCATTGTAGTCTTCTATCTTGTTGCCGCCATCTGGCCGCAAGTCTGACACAAGTGCCGAATATGGTCTAAAACTCCGAATCGTCCCGGATTGTTGACGGAGCTTGAAGAATGAACGCTGAAGCCCCGGTCTCGGGCGTCACGCCCCCGACGTCGCCGCGCAGCCTGGGTGATACCGGGCTGTCGATCATCATGATGCGCGACATCCTGTTGAAGACGATGTTCCGTACCAACCAGGATCAGGTCTCGAACATTTCGAAGGCCGTCTGCCTGCCGGTGCCTTTGGTGCAGGAACTGGTCGACATGGCCCGCACGCAAAAGCTTGTGACCGCGATGGGCACGATGCATGCGACCGCTGGCAGTGAAATGGGCTATGAATTGACCGATGCCGGCAAATCCCGCGCGCTCGATGCCTTGTCGCAGTCCGAATATTACGGCGCGATGCCGGTGCCGCTGGAACAGTACGGCGAACAGATCAAGCGTCAGTCGGTCCGCGATATCCGGCTGAACCGCGAACAGCTCATGTCCGGCATGGGCCATCTGATCCTGCCGAATGACCTGATCGACAACCTTGGTCCCGCCGTGACCTCGGGCCGCTCGATCCTGCTTTATGGCCCGCCCGGCAACGGCAAATCCTCGATCAGCCACGGCATCCGGGCCGCGCTAGGCGACAAGGTCTATGTGCCCCGCGCCATCGAATATTCCGGCCAGATCATCAGCGTCTATGACCCGATCGTCCACCGTGCCGCCGAAGCTGCGGTCGATGACCCCAACAGCCTGCGCCGGACCTCGAACAAGTTCGACAACCGCTATGTCTATTGCGAACGCCCGTCGGTGATCACCGGCGGTGAACTGTCGCTGGACATGCTTGACCTCAACTACAACCCGGTCGCGCGCACCTATCAAGCTCCGCTGCAGCTCAAGGCCACTGGCGGTATCTTCATCGTCGACGACCTTGGTCGTCAGGCGGAACCACCGCAAAAGCTTGTCAACCGCTGGATCGTTCCGCTGGAAGAGGCGCGGGACATTCTGGCCCTGCAATCGGGCGAGAAATTCACCGTGCCCTTCGACACGCTGGTGATCTTCTCGACCAACTTCCACCCCAACCAGATCTTCGACGGCGCGGCGCTGCGTCGTATCTTCTTCAAGATCAAGATCGACGGGCCAAGCCAGGAAAACTTCCTGAAGATCTTCGCCATGGTTGCCCGCAAGCGGAAGATGCCGCTGGACGAAACCGCGCTGATGCATCTGATGAAGGTCAAGTTCCCGACCATCGCCAACAATTACGCGAACTACATGCCGATTTTCCTGATCGATCAGATGATCGCGGTCTGCGAGTTCGAGAACATCCCCTACCAGATGACCCCGGGACTCATCGACCGTGCCTGGGGCAACATGTTCGTCCGTCAGGAAGAGATCGCACACTGACGCAAGGCGATTTGGCGTCCCGGTTGCCGTGCTTGCGCCCCTCTGGGCGCTTGGCGCAGCACTAAAGCTCGAACCCTGTCGCCAAAGACGCCTTGTGACCAACCACCGCTTGTGCGGCGTCCAGCTTGTCGCGTTCGGTCTTCAGGATCAGCATGCGTTCGGGATCAATCCAAAGCTGGCTGACAATGCTGCCGCTGCCGTCCAGAAAATCCTGTCTCTCCTCCAGCCGGATCACCGGAACCTCACAGTCCCCGACCGCAAGCGTCTCTGGCCCGCGCGAAGTATAGGTGTAACGTACGTCCAGCGTCATGCCACCATCGACCGCGGTGATCACGGCCATGAAGACCCGGTCTTCTCCGACAGGAAGCTCGCTTGCCGGAACCCGCTCAGGCTCGGTCCAGGACCACATCATGGCGGTCTCGCCGCTGATCAGATTCTCGAAATAGATGCCGTATTTGGCCGAATAGACCGTCACAGTGCCGTCAACATCCGTCGACGTGACTTCGAACACGTCATTCGAGACAAGCGGGGCTTCCTCCACCTTTCCGTCGGCATAGAGGATCCGCGACGGCATCTGTCCTTCGGCGGGGCAGTCGGCCAGCCCCGCGACGGGCAAGGCAACAAGCGTCAGGCAAAGCGACAATCGCATCTCGGCACCTCTGGCTTGGGGGCACGCGCCATGCCGTAAAGCCTAGGCCCAAAAGCCGAGTCGCACCAAGGCCAATGTCACCGAAAGACCGTGACGCCCTTTTCCGTCACCATCGCATCCAGCCGCTGGTCGAATTCATCAATCGGCACTTCGGCCACTTCCTGCGCCGCATAGGCAAAGCCCACCGCCAGCACCGGCCCCTTTGCCCGCAGCCCCTGCAGTGTCCGGTCATAGAACCCGCCGCCATAGCCCAGCCGAAAGCCCCTTGCGTCCCAGGCCAGCAAGGGAACGATCATCACCTCCGGCTCGACCCAGGCGCCGTCTTCCGGGATCAGCGCCTTGAACGCGCCCTCGATCAACCGGCACCCCGGCGACCATTCGCGGAACTTCAACGGAGCCGCCTTCGCCATGATCACCGGCACCCCCACCGGCCCCCGATGCGCGGCCATGGCGGGCAGTGGGTCGATCTCGGTCCGCATCGGCATATAGCCCGACAGAACCTTGCCCGCATGACCTGCCAGAAAATCCGCCAGAATTTCCGCCGCCTGCCCTTGCCCCGCTGCATGGGCCACCGCCCGCCGCGCGAAAGCCTCGGCCCGTGCAACCGCCTTGATATCGGGCGCCTTCACATCCGTCATGTCAGCATCACCGTCGCCAGCCCCAGAAAGGCAAAGAACCCCATCACATCCGTCAGCGTCGTGACAAACGTCCCGCTGGCCAGCGCCGGGTCAAGCCCCATCCGGTCCAGCGTCAGCGGCACCAGCACGCCCCCCAGGGCCGCCACGACCTGATTGACCATCATCGCCAGCGCAAGCACCGCGCCCAGATGCCAGTCGCCAAAGATCACCACCCCCGCCGCGCCAAGGATCAGCGCCAGCCCGACCCCGTTCATCATGCCCGCGAACAGCTCACGCCGCACCACCCGCCCGGCATTCGCCCGCGTCAGGTCGCGCGTCGCCAGCGCCCTGACTGCCACCGCCAGCGACTGCGTCCCCGCGATCCCCCCGGTCGACGCGACAATCGGCATCAGTGCCGCAAGTGCTACCAGCGTCGCGATCGTCGCCTGAAACTGGGTGATCACGATGGCCGACAAGGACGCCGTGAACAGGTTCACCACCAGCCACGGCAGCCGCTGCTTGACCGTCTCGAACGCGCCATCGCTGACGCTGGCCTCTTCGCCGACCCCGGCCAGCAAGAGCATGTCTTCCTCATGCTCTTCGTCCAGCACGGTCATCGCGTCATCAATGGTGATCACTCCCACCAACCGCCCCCCGGCATCGACGACGGGGCAGGAAATCAGGTGATACTGGTTGAAGGTATAGGCGACATCCGCCTCGTCATCCGTGGCCGTGATCGTGCGAAAGCTGTCTTCGGCAATCGCGCTCAGCCGGGTGTCCCGACCCGCAGACAGCACCCGCCCCAGCGTCACATAGCCAACCGGTGTCATCCGCGGATCGACCAGGATCACATGATAGAACTGGTCGGGCAGGTGATCCGCTCCTCGCAGGAAATCGATGGCCTCGCCCACGGTCCAGTGATCTGGGGCCACCACCAATTCGCGCTGCATCAGACGCCCGGCAGAGCCCTCGGGCCAGGCCAGCGCCTGTTCCACCGCCACCCGGTCCGCCGCATCCATCGCGCCCAGAAGGCGGCCCTGATCCTTGGCCTCCAGATCCTCGACGATGTCGACAAGATCGTCGGAATCAAGATCGCGCAGCGCCTCGGCCACCACTTCGTCCGACAACGCATCCAGCACGTCTTCGCGGATTGCGTCGCTGATTTCCGACAGCACGTCGCCGTCGATGACCGCAGACCCCATCGCCAGAAGCGCGCCACGGTCATCGGCCGATGCCTGTTCCAGAAGGTCGGCCACGTCGGCAGGGTGGACGGGGTCCAACAGCTCTTCGACCCGTGCCGCATCGCCCGCCCGCGCCGCATCAATGGCGGCGTCAAATGTCGCTTCCAGAAGCTCGGCTTCCGTGGGGTCAGGCGCCGTCTTTGCCGTCGTTTCCGCCATGCTACCCCCGCCGCTTTGCCAAAGCTTAGGCGCTTTTTCCCCAAGGTCAAAGCGTCGCTGCCCAAGCCTGGCCTCTGCCGCCACCTTGCCCGACGGACTTCGCTCTTTTGCGAAACAGTTTCAACCCCATCCCCATGCAACGAAAATTTACCGGTGATGGGAAAGGCTCTACTCTTCTGCCCAACAAGGGGCGAACCGCATGACCGATCTGATCCTGGGCCAAGTGCTTTACTACACAGACGACCCCTTTCAACAAGGGATCGCGGCTGCAAAGCACATTGCCCAAGGTGCAGTCGCCGTTGAAGGCGGCCGCATCGCCGCTGTTGGTGAAGCCACGGCCCTGCGCGCCCGCTACCCTCAGGCCCGCCTGCATGACCACGGCCAAAAGCTGATTTCAGCCGGTTTCGTCGATGCCCATGTGCATTACCCGCAAACCGCGATCATCGCTTCTTGGGGCAAGCGCCTGATCGACTGGCTGAACACCTATACCTTCCCCGAAGAAATGCGCTTTGCCGACCGCGCCTATGCCGATGACATCGCGAACCGCTACCTTGACCTTGTGCTGGCACGCGGCACGACCACCGTCTGCTCTTACGCCACGATCCATCCCGAAAGCGTGGACGCGATCTTTACCGCCGCCCAATCGCGCGGCATGCGGGTCTTTGCCGGCAAGACCTGCATGGACCGCAATGCCCCCGACGGCCTGCGCGATACGCCACAGACCGCCTATGACGATTCAAAGCGGCTCTTGCAGAAATGGCATGGGGTTGACCGGCTGTCCTATGTCATCACCCCGCGCTTTTCGCCGACCTCCACCCCCGAACAACTGGCCGCGATGGGGGCGCTCTGGCGCGAATATCCCGATTGCCTGATGCAGACCCATCTTTCCGAACAGACGGATGAAATCGCCTGGGTCAAGGACCTGTTCCCGCAATCGCGCGACTATCTGGATACCTACGAAGCGCAGGGTCTGCTGCGCGAAGGCGCGGTCTATGGCCATGCGATCCACCTGACCGCCCGCGAAAAGGCGCGCCTGGTCGAGGCAGGGGCAAGCCTTGTCCACTGCCCGACCTCGAACACCTTCATCGGCTCGGGCCTCTTCGACATGACCCTCGCCCAACAGCTGCGCGTCGGCCTTGCCACCGATACCGGCGGCGGGTCGAACTTCTCGATGCTCCACACCATGGCTGCCGCCTATGAGGTGGCCCAGCTGCGCGGCCAGTCCCTGCATCCGTCGCAGCTTTGGTGGCTTGCCACCCAAGGCTCCGCCCGTGCCCTGCGGTGTGAGGACAAGATCGGCAACCTCGCGCCGGGGATGGAGGCTGACCTCGTCGTGATCGACCTCGCCTCGACTCCCGCCATCGAACAGGCCACCCGCCGCGCGACCGACCTTTGGCAGCAGCTTTTCCCGACGATCATGATGGGCGACGACCGCGCCGTGAGTGAGGTCTGGCTTGGCGGCAAACGGCAGACCTTGGCCTAAGGTCCTACGCCCATGTCTTTCCCTTCGCCAAATATCCTCTGGGGGAAGGAGATGGTTTCCTTGAAACCATCGACGTGGGGGGCGAAGCGCCCCCATGCCCGAGGAGGAGGGCGAAGTCCCGACGACGAGACAGAAACTTTGCGACCCTGAAAGGGGCGCTCCGCCTGAAACTCGCCCCAGCGGAAGCGGACTATGGTTAACCGCTGCTGAATGTCCACAGCGAACCCCTTGATTTCAAAGGGGCCGAGAATCTGTCCAGCGTGGACAGCTACTCCGCCAGCTCCCAGCCGTCGGGGTAGAAGTCATGCTTCAGGGCGATCGAGGTTGCGATCCTCTCCCAGTGCCAGATATCCTCGGGCGTGACCGGGATCGGCCCGATCCAGGCGGTCAAGGTCTCGCCATCCTTCTCCCGCCGCGTGCCGAACCCTTCCAGCCGCAAGGCCCGTTCAAGGGCTGGCCACGAGGCATCCAGCTCCTCGATGAAGAAAGCATATTCGACGACCGCCGTCTTCGGCAGGCTGACCCCCTTCGACTGTTTGAAGGTATCATAGGTCTCGCGACGCTGGGTTTCGAAGTTGTGGTCCATGGGATCTCCTTGCCCGATCTTCTACCCCTAAAACCCACAGGCCCGCCAGTCTCAGGAACAGTAGCCCCGGTCGAATGCTGCGTTGAACGTCCAGTCCGACGCGTTCAATTCATCAACGGCCATCTCCGAGAGCTGCCGTTCCACCCCGTCCTGGGTCGCGACCCCGCGAAGGAAATCGATGTCGCATTCATAATGCCCGCCGACCCCGTCATCGGCATGAAAATACCCCACGACCGTATACTGGGTGTCCAGATACTGGATCTGCAACACCGACCGGCCCTCGGACTCTTCGTCGGCATATTCGGTCACGATCTGCAGGATGCTGCCCGCGCTGGTGTCGATCACCTCAAGTTCCTGCCGTGTCGCAAAGGCCCCCAGCGCGATCTCGGGATTGTCGAACTCCGGCTCGCCCTCGCCCGACGGCACCCCATCCATCGCGCCGCCCCAGATCACCAGCCGCGCCGCGTCTTCGTTCTGGGTCAGGCGGGCAAGGAAATAGAACCCCCGGTTCGACGCCCCTGCCCAGTTGCCGCTGGCTTCCGACAGAAGTGTCTCTGCTTCAGCGGGAACGGCCAAGGAGAATAGCAGGGCGACGGTGACAGTTCTCAGCATGAAACTTCTCCAGATTGCACGCCGCCAGAATGTGCAAGTCCCAAGTCGAAACAAGGGCTGGAATTCCTCATCCGCCCGCCAACCGCCCGGCAAGCTGGCGCTGCCGTTCCAGCACGCGCGGCAGGTCCAGCGTCACCATCTGGCCGTCCCGCACCACCTCACGCCCCTCGACGACCAAGCCCTTCACCCGCGTCGGCCCACACAGGACCAGCGCCGCCACCGGGTCCCATGACCCCGCCGCCTCGATGCCCGACATGTCCCAGATCGCCAGATCCGCCCGCTTGCCGGGTTCCAGCGACCCCAGATCGCCGCGCCCCAGCACCTGCGCTCCGCCCAGCGTCGCGATTTCCAGCACCTCGCGCGCCGACATCGCATCCGCCCCCTTTGCCACCCGTTGCAACAGCATCGCCATCCGCACCTCGGCGATCAGGTTGCCCGCGTCGTTCGAGGCTGATCCATCCACCCCCAACGCGACCTTCACCCCCCTGTCCCGCATCGCCCTGACCGGCGCGATCCCCGACCCAAGTCGACAATTCGAACACGGGCAATGCGCGACTCCGGTCCCTGACCGGGCGAAAAGATCAATTTCCGAACCATCCAGCTTTACACAATGGGCATGCCAGACGTCAGCGCCGGTCCAGCCCAAGTCTTCCGCATACTGGCCGGGGCGGCAGCCGAACTGGGCCAGGGAATAAGCGATGTCCTCGTCGTTCTCGGCCAGATGGGTGTGCAGCATCACGCCCTTGTCGCGCGCCAGAAGAGCCGCATCCCGCATCAGCTCGCGGCTGACCGAGAAGGGCGAACAGGGGGCCAGCCCCACCCGGACCATCGCGCCGGGCCGGGGGTCGTGGAACCGGTCCACCACCCGGATCATGTCGTCCAGGATCGCGCGTTCCTTTTCCACCAGACTGTCGGGCGGCAACCCCCCCGAACTTTCGCCGATCGACATTGCCCCGCGTGTCGGGTGGAACCGCAGGCCAACGTCGCCAGCCGCCGCGATGGTGTCATCCAGCCGCGACCCGTTGGGGTAAAGATACAGGTGATCCGAGGTCATCGTGCAGCCCGACAACGCCAGTTCCGCAAGCCCGACCTGGGCCGAGGTAAACATCTCGTCCGGTCCGAACCGCGACCAGATCGGATACAGCGTCTTGAGCCAACCGAACAAAAGCGCGTCCTGCCCCCCCGGCACGGCGCGGGTCAGGGTCTGGTAAAGGTGATGGTGCGTGTTCACGAGGCCCGGCGTCACGACACAACCCCGCGCCTCGATCACTTGCGCATTGGGGGCGGACAGGCCGTTTCCAATGCAGTGGACAAAGCCGTCCTTCAGATGCAGGTCGGTTGTGGTCAGTTCCTGCCGGGTGGCGTTCATCGTCACCACGACATCGGCATTGCGGATCAGAATCTCGGTCATGGGTGCATTCCTTGCACACCCTTCGGTTTCATCGGGAAACCAGTACGGACCGTCAGAAGGGAGAAGGACACGGCGCGCCAACAAGGTGTAACAAAGCCGGAAGGCCTATCGCAATGCCGAATGTCCAAATTCCTTAAGCAAGAAATTTGGACTCCGTCAGCCGCTCGGACCTCAGCCGTTCAACAGCGCCAGCGCCTCGGCGTGCAGGTCCCGGCTGGCAGCGGCAAGCACCTGACCGCCGTCCCAGACCGGATTGCCCTGCCAGTCGGTGACGATCCCGCCAGCCGCCTCGATCACGGCAATCGGGGCCTGCACGTCATAGGCTTTTAGACCCGCCTCGATCACCAGGTCGATCTGACCCGCAGCTATCAGCGCATAGGCATAGCAATCGGTGCCATAACGGACGAGGCGTGCCTTGGGGGCGACCCGGCGGAAGGCGGCGCCTTCTTCGGGCGTGCCGACCTCGGGGAACGTCGTGAACAGCGTGGCCTGCGCCAGCGGACGGGGGCTGCGGACGCCAAGCGCGGCCTTGCCCATCGGCCCGTTCACCTCGGCCCGACCAAGCCCACCCTCAAAGCGTTCGCCGATATAGGGTTGGTCGATGATGCCATAAAGCGGCCCTTGATCGTCACGGACCGAGATCAAGACACCCCAGGTCGGCGTGCCCGACATATAGCTGCGGGTGCCGTCAATCGGGTCAAGCACCCAGGTCAGGCCAGATGTTCCATCCTGAATGCCGAATTCTTCGCCCAGAATGCCATCGCCAGGGCGACGGCGGGCCAGGATTTCGCGCATACGCTCTTCCGACAGGCGGTCAGCGGCGGTGACCGGGTCAAAGCGTGTGGTTTCCTTGGTGTCGGCGGCAAGATCGCGGCTGCGAAAGTGCGACAGGGTCGCAACTCGGGCGGCATCCGCCAGGTCATGCGCCGTTGCCACCAGTTCAACAGCAAGGGTTTCGGAAATCCGCATTCGGTCCCCCACAATCCACCCGGACCAGGAGGCCCGACATTGCCCCGCGCGCTAATCGCACGCGGGGCAAAGGTCAAGCTCAGGCAGCGTCCGACAGGACGCGGGCAAGGTCGAAAAGCCGCCGACGCTGGGCTTCCGGGATGGCATAGTAGGAACGCACCAGATCCAGTGCTTCCTTGTCCGCCATCATGTCGCCTTGCGCTTCGAATGCCGCAGCGTCAGCTTCGGCAAGCCCTTCGAAGAAGAACGCGATCGACACGCCCATCGCATCGGCCACGTCCCAAAGACGCGACGCGCTGACGCGGTTCATGCCGGTTTCGTACTTCTGGATTTGCTGGAATTTTACCCCAACTTTGTCGGCCAGCTGTTGCTGCGTCATTCCCACCATCCAGCGGCGGTGGCGAATGCGCTTGCCTACATGTGCGTCTACAGGATGCTTCATCTCAATACTCCAGTTACGTGACAGTTCCCCACCGATGTTCAAGCAAGTTTCGTGCCAAGATCGGCGTGCCACAAAGAGGTCGAGAAAAAACTTGGCTGTGAGCGCAATCACGTCTGTTTCCGCTGAACAAGTTATACAAACGCTGAAGACACGGCATGGTTGTTTCCAGTTTGATACGAAAGACTCTGTGGATGAATCCGGGACCAAAGCAGAGGATTTCGCAAGATGCGTTGCAAAATGCAAAATCGTCAGAAGGACTTCGCGAAATGGGCAAGAATAAACGCCTGACGTGCAAGGGGCCGGACCCATTCGCGTTGTCGTTAACGACGGCGCGGATACAATCAGTGCTTCAGAAAGGTGGCGCATGAAAATCTGGTCAATCGAAGCGACGGCGGCAAAGCCGAAACTGGCCCTGGGCGCGGACCCCGTTCCCGCAAAAGGCGAATCAGTGGTGCGGGTCGCGGCAGTTGGTCTGAACTTCGCCGATCTGCTGATGATCGAGGGGAAATATCAGGTCCGTCCGCCGATGCCCTATGTTCCCGGCATGGAATTCGCCGGGATCGTCGAAAGCCTTGGGCCAAAGACCGCTGGCCCGGCCCCCGGAACCCGCGTCCTTGGGACCTGCGTTTCCGGCGCGCTTGCCGAAAGGATTTGCGTGCCCGCCACAGGCCTTTCGCCCATTCCCGATGGGATGAGCCTTGAAGAAGCCGCCGGTTTCCCCATCGCCTATGGCACCTCTCATCTGGCGCTCACGCACAAGGCCCGCCTTCAACCCGGCGAGACGCTGTTCGTCACCGGTGCTGCCGGGGGTGTCGGTCTGACGGCGGTCGAGCTTGGCAAGGTTCTGGGGGCCAGGGTCATCGCCTCGGCCCGCGGGGCGGATCGTCTGGCCGTCGCGGGGGCTGCGGGGGCGGATGTGCTGATCGACAGCGATGCCCCCGGCCTGAAAGAGGCGTTGCGCGCCCAGGGCGGGGTCGATGTGGTCTATGATGTCGTGGGTGGTCCTGCTTTTGACGAAGCGCTGCGCGCGACCCGGCCCGATGGGCGGCTTCTGGCGATCGGCTTTGCCTCAGGTCAGGTGCCGCAGGTCCCGGCCAACCTTCTGCTGGTGAAGAACCTGACAGTTTCCGGCCTTTGGTTTGGTGGCTATCAGACCCATGCACCGGACCTTGTCGCCGCCTCGATGGCCCAGCTTCTGGCGCTGCGGGCTGCGGGTCGGATCCGGCCGAATGTCAGCCATGTCTTGCCGTTCGAGGCTTTTCCCGAAGGGCTGGCCCTGCTGCGCGACCGCAAGGCGACGGGCAAGGTCGTGATCCGGGTCAGTTAGCCCCGTAGGCGCAGCGCAGTTCGGACATCAGAAGATCAACCGCCTCGTCGCTGCGACGATTGGCACGATACAGCGCCAGCTTCATCTCGCCGACCGGGGGCAACTGGTTTTCGCCCGCAATCGGCCCCATGCCTTCGGGAATGCTGCCCTGCATCCGCACCGATACCGCCAGATCGGCGGCAACGGTCGCCTCGACTGCCTGTTCGCTTTCGCCGCCCGTCGCCATTTCCCAAGGGATGCCCGCCTCGGCCAGCACGGCCTGCGCGCGGGGGCGGAAGATGCAGGTATCCTTGAACCCCAACCGCAGCGGGCGGCGCTGCCAGGCGTTGCCGTCATGCGCGCCCACCCAGACCAAGGCCCGCGACGACAGCACCTCGGCCCCGGGATCGGGGTTTTCCTCGGTCGTCAGCATCACGTCGAAATGCCCGCGGCCAAAGTCCTGCTTCATCAGGATCGTGAAGGATGACACCAGATTGATCCGCACCCTGGGGTAGGCCTGCGCCATCCGCTTGAGGATGCCGGGGATCGCCGGGTAGACCACGTCATGCGGCACGCCCAGCCGGATTTCACCCGCGCATGAGGCGGAAGACAGTTGCGACAGCGCCTCGTCATTCAGGGCCAGCATCTTGCGGCCATAGGTCAATAGATGCTCGCCCTCGGGCGACAGCGCCAGTTTGCGCGCGGCGCGCAGGAACAGCGTCAGGCCAAGTGATTCCTCCAGCCGCTTGATCTGCATCGACACCGCCGACTGCGTCAGGTTCAGAAATCCGGCCGCGCGGGTCACGCCGCCGACATCGGCAACGGTCACAAAGGATCGCAGGGCAGAAAGGTCGAGGTTGCGCGCCATATCACGAATCCTGATGTTGATGGTCACAATCATTCGTTTCCATAATGTCAAATCTTGGCGCATCCTTCAACAAGAATGATGGGACTGCTGGATACCATCATGAACCTAGATGAAAGGATCAAATCAAATGCCCGCCCGCATCCTGCCGCGCCTTGGCGCAAAACACCGTTCCTTCGGCGATATCGTCCGCAAACTTCACCTGCTGCTGGTCCATCGTCGCGACCGCAGACGGCTGGCCGTGCTGGATGATCACCTCTTGCGTGACATCGGCATCACCCGCGAAGCCGCCCTGCGCGAGGCCGAGCGCAAGGGTTGGGACGCCCCGGACTACTGGATTCGGTGATTTCTTTGGCTTCGTCGGGGGAAAGGCCATGCAATGCTTGAAAAGCCGGACCGCACACACAATATTCTGCGCATGAGGTCGCGCCGGTCCCCCGGCGTTGCCCTTAGGGACAACAAAGGAGGCAACAATGGCTGAGTACCAGACGATCCAGAGCGTGGGCGTAGGCGCCCGTGCCCAGATCGACCAGGGGCTTCGCGCCCACATGAACAAGGTCTACGGGCTGATGTCCGTGGCAATGCTGATCACCGGAGCCGCCGCTTGGGCGATTGCCGGGCTTTCGACCACGACCAACCCGGCTGAGGCTGTGTTCCAGCTGTCGAACGGCACGCTGGTCAACAGCTTTGGGGCCGCGATCTATGCCGGTCCGCTGAAATGGGTGGTGATCCTGGCCCCGCTGGCCATGGTGTTCCTGTTCGGCGCGGTGCTGAACCGGATTTCCGCCGCTGGCGCGCAGCTTTACTTCTATGTTTATGCGGCCCTGATCGGCATCTCGCTCAGCTCGATCTTCCTGGTGTTCACCGGGGCGTCGATCGCATCGACCTTCCTTGTCACGGCGATCTCGTTCGCCAGCCTGTCGATCTATGGCTATGTCACCAAGCGTGACCTTAGCGGGATGGGCACCTTCCTGATGATGGGTCTGGTCGGTCTGTTCGTCGCGATGATCGTCAACATGATCTGGCCGTCGGGCGCGCTGGGCTTTGCCATTTCCTTCATCGGCGTGCTCTTGTTCGCGGCTCTGACCGCCTATGACACCCAGACGATCAAGAACACCTATGTGCAGCATGCCATGGCGATGGACCAGGAATGGCTGGGCAAGGCCGCGATCATGGGTGCCTTGAACCTGTATCTCGACTTCATCAACCTGTTCATGTTCCTGCTGCAGTTCCTGGGTAACCGCGAATAATCAGGCGGACAGAACGCGAAAGGGCCGGTCGTCTGACCGGCCCTTTTCATTTTGGCAGATTGTCCAGAAAGCGCCGCGCCGCGCCACGACTGCGCAGCCGGATCAGCTGCTTTCCGGCCGGACCCTGTTCGAAGATCGGTTTCAGGATGCTGGCGTTCTCGCGCTGCTGGCGGGCGGCATGGCTTAAGGTGTGATAGCGTGTCATCCGGGGGCGTGCGGTGTCGTCCGGCTGGTATTGCCCCACCCGCACTTCCCGAAGCCAATGCCGCTTCATCTGGTTCAGAAGCCGCAGATAGCGGTTGGTGTCCAGCCAGATCAGCGTGTCGCACTGCTGGATGATCGGAGGATAGGCCCACGGGTAACCGCCGTCGATGATCCAGCTGTCCTGCTGCAGGGCCAGCGCTAGGCGTCGGTCGCATTCCTCACGCTGCAGGCGGCGCACCTCTGGCGTCAGGAACAGGATGTCCAGGTGCGTGACCTTGTGCCCGAGTGCCTGACCCAGGGCCACGGCAAAGGTCGACTTCCCGGCCCCCGGCCCGCCAAGGATTGCGATCTTCTGCATTTCCCCCCGGAAATGAAAAAGGCCGCGACCCGAAGGCGCGGCCCGGTCTTCAGAGATGCAAGACTTACTTGATCTTGCCTTCTTTGTATTCGACATGCTCCCGCTTTACGGGGTCGTACTTCTTGACGACCATCTTTTCGGTCATCGTACGGGCATTTTTCTTGGTCACATAAAAGTGGCCGGTGCCCGCGGTCGAGTTCAGGCGGATCTTGATGGTGGCGGGCTTTGCCATGGTCGTTTCCTCTGCATCAGGGAACGTGTGGTTCCCCGGTAAAATCCTTGAAGCCCGCCTTTTAGCCAGCGGACCGGCAGAGTCAACAGCGAAATCCGGCAATTGCCGCATTCAGTTGCCTGACCCGCCTCCTTTTCAGATCGCGGGGTCAGGGGACCGGGCTGCGACACCCACCGGGGGCAGCCTTCGGACGCGGTCAGCATCTGCGGCACGACCGGCAAGCAGGGCTACGACGACCAAAAGCAGCGACAGCGCGGCATAGGTCGGGCGAAATCCCATATGTTCTGCCAGAAACCCGATGGACGAAGGCGCGACCAGAATGCCGCAATAGCCGACCATCGTCGCAATCGAGATCGCCGAGGCTGCGGGCAGGCGGGGGTGGTTTCCGGCGGCCGAAAACATCACCGGGACCATGTTCGCCACGCCAAATCCGGCAACCGCAAAGCTGGCGATGGCCACCCAGTCGACCGGCGCAACCGCACCGCCCATCAACCCGGCTGCCCCCAGAAATCCCGAAACCCGCAACGTGCGGACCGCCCCGAAACGGTTGCGCAGGCTGTCCCCGGCAAAGCGCATGATGGCCATTGCCCCCGCAAAAAAGGCGAAACCCATGCCGGAAATGACCGTTGACGCACCAAGCTCCTTTTGCAGATAGATCGCCGCCCAGTCCAGAACCGCCCCTTCGGGGATCATCGAGGCCAGGGTCAGGAACCCAAGCAGCCAGATATGGAAATCCTTCGGGAAAAGCCGGGTCCTTGGGGCAGGGCTTGCGGCCTCGGTCTGGGGATGCTGGACCGATGGCAGCAGGAAAGGCATCGCCACCAGCACAATCGCCGCGACAATTGCGGCAGTGGCCAGCGACTGCACCTCGGGGCCCCAAGCGGCAATGGCATAGCTGCCGGTCACACCGCCGATGAAACCGCCAAGGCTCCAGAACCCATGCGACGACGACATGATCGCCCGGTCAAGGCGCTGCTCGACCTCGACGGCCTGCGCGTTCATCGCCACATCCATGCAGCCCGCCATGGCCCCGAAAGCCGCCATGAACAGTGCCAGAAGCCAAAGGTTGGGCGAAAAGACCACCATCGGCAGAACCGGGATCAGGGCCATGGAAAAGACCGACAGAACTTTCCGCCCGCCGTAAAGGCTGATCAGCCGCCCGGCGAAGAGCATCGCCGAAACCGCTCCGATCCCAAGGACCAGGATCAGCAGGCCAAGGGTCGATTCGGTGACCTGATGGCGCGGCATCAAAAGCGGGATCTGCGGTGCCCAGGCCCCCATGGTGAACCCGTTGGCAAGAAACATTCCTGCAACCGCCCACCGGGCCCGTTGCGCTTGTCTGTCCGAATGCATGGCGTCCCCTGTGATGTTAGCGCGTGTCATAGGCCGGAGGCCGCCAAGGGGAAAGGGGCGGGGCGGTCAATCCTTGTTGCAGGTCTGTAAGACGGGGCAAATTTCGAAAGAGGGAATTTGCGGTTCACGTCCCGCGCGGTTTCGCCCGCAAGGTCGGTTCGGCTTCGGTCGGGTCTTCCGGCCAGGGATGGCGCGGATAGGCCCCGCGCATGTCCTTTCGGACATCGGCATAGGACGTGGCCCAGAACCGCGGCAGGTCGGTCGTCACCTGCACCGGGGCGCGGGCAGGCGACAGAAGGGTGATGCGCAGGGGCAGGCGGTCGGCCCCGATCACCGGATGCACGGTCACCCCGAACATCTCTTGCAGGCGCACCTCGATGGACGGCACCTCGCTGTCATAGTCGATCGGGATCTTGCGCCCCAGCGGGGTTTCAAAGCTGCCCGGCACCAGCCGGTCCATCTCGGCCAGCCGGTCCCAGCCCAGATGGGCCTGAAGCGCTGGCACAAGGTCCAGGTTCCGCAAGTCAGCCTCGGTCTTCAGCCCGGACAGATGCGGCAAAAGCCAATCCCCGGCGCTGGCCAGCAGGGCAGGGTCCTCGACCTCGGGCCAGCCCTCGCGCCGCGCCAGTCGCGCCCGTGCCCTCAGCCGTCGCGCCGCCGCCGACCATGGCAGGCCAAGCTGACGTACCCCCTCCAGCGCGGCCAAGGCCACCCGGTCGGGCGGGGCATCCCAATGCCGGTCGTCCAGCACCAGCGCCCCCAACCGTTCCTGCCGACGCGATAGCACCCGACCTTCCCGGCGTGACCAGTCGCAGACGTCCTCCCAGCCGATCCGGTCGGCGTAAAGCGCCCGGACCTCGGCCTCGGAAATCGCCACGGCCTGTCGCACCGTCGCCTCGCGCGTGTCGCCGTCCAGATCGGTCGCCACGATCAACCGGGCACCCGACAGCGGCAATCCCGCCGCCATCGCCGCGCCCTTGCCACCCGACAGCACCCACCGGGGAGCATCCCCCTTGCGCCGCAGCCCGATCCGGTCGGGATAGGCCAGCGCGGCCATCTGAGCCAGCGTAAGGCCCTTGGTCCTGCCACCCGCCCCCTTGAAGCTGGCAGCCAGCCGCCGCGCCTCGTCCCTGATGCGTTCCACGGTCGGGCGATGCACGTCCGGTCCCGGTCGTGCCAGCGCCTGCATCCGCAGGGCCAGATCGGGCGGGGCACCGCGCAACGGGTCGCGCTCGGCCAGAAGGGCGGCCAGCGTGGCCGCTTCGGGTCCCGCGACCGCCAGCATATGCGCCAAGCGGGGATGCAGGGGCAGGGCGGCCAGTTGGCGGCCATGGGCGGTGATGTGACCCTTGCCATCCAGCGCGCCCAAGCCTTGCAACAGCGCCTTCGCCTCGGCCAGCGGGCCGGGTGGCGGTGGGGTCAGGAACGGCAGGTCCGCCCCGCCCCAAAGCGCCAGTTCCAGTGCAAGGCCGGACAGGTCGGCCACCTCGATTTCAGCCGGGGGAAAGGCGGCAAGCCCGCCTTCCTCGCCCTTGGTCCACAGCCGATAGCAGACCCCTTCTGCCACGCGCCCCGCCCGACCCCGGCGCTGATCGGCCTCGGCCCGGGTCACCCGTTCCGTCACCAGCCGCGACATGCCCGAGTTCGGGTCGAACCGCGCCCGCCGCGCCCGGCCCGCATCCACCACCACCCGGATGTCGGGCAGCGTCAGCGAGGTTTCCGCGATCGATGTCGCCAGCACCACCTTGCGCCCCGGAACCGGGGCAAGTGCGGCGCGTTGGGCGGCAAAGTCCATCGCGCCGAACAGGGGCCGCACAGTCACCCCCGCCAAGCCGGACAACAGACCCTCAACCCGCCGGATTTCGCCTTCGCCCGGTAGAAAGGCCAGCACCCCACCTTCGGTTTCCTCCAGCGCTTGCCGGACGGCCCCCGCCACCACTGCCTCCAGCCGCAGGCTTGCATCGGGTGGGCGGGGTAGCCAGCGCGTCTCAACCGGAAAGGCGCGGCCTTCCGAGGTGATGACCGGCGCATCGCCCATCAGCGCGGCAACCGGGGCCGCGTCCAGCGTCGCCGACATTACCAGAAGCCGCAGGTCGGGCCGCAATGCACCCCGCACCTCAAGGCACAAGGCCAGCCCCAGATCGGCATTCAGGCTGCGTTCGTGGAATTCGTCAAAGATCACCAGCCCCACGCCCTGAAGTTCGGGGTCGGTCTGGATCATCCGGGTCAGGATGCCTTCGGTCACCACTTCGATCCGGGTGGTCGCCGAAACCTTCGCCTCGCCTCGGATGCGATAGCCGACCGTCTGGCCGACCGCTTCGCCCAGCGTCTCGGCCATCCGTTCCGCCGCGCCCCGAGCCGCCAGACGCCGGGGTTCCAGCATCAGGATGCGGCCCGGTGTGGTTGTCAGCAGATGCAACGGCACCAGCGTCGTCTTGCCCGCGCCGGGGGGCGCCTGCAACACCGCCAGCCCGCGCGCCTGCAAGGCATCGGCAAGGTCGGGCAGGATGGCGCTGACGGGCAGGTCGATCATGCCCCGCTTATGGCGTGCGTGCCCGCGTCAAGGGAAGCCCCAAGATTTCCGCCGAAGACCTCTCGCCAAGCCCGCCTGCATCCGGCAGAAAGACCGTGAAGGGACGATTGCATGGAAACCGAAACCCGCGCCCGACTGATCCGCGCTGGCGACCGCCGCGCTTTGGCCCGCGCGATCACGCTGGTCGAAAGCGGCCGCGCCGATCACCGGGAACAGGCGCTGGCCCTTCTGGACGCGCTGCGCGACCCTTCGCGGCAGGCGCTGCGGATCGGCCTGTCCGGCACGCCGGGGGTGGGCAAATCGACCTTCATCGAGGCTTTCGGCCTGATGCTGACCGGCCTTGGCCTGAAAGTCGCGGTGCTGGCCGTCGATCCCTCCTCCTCCCGGTCCGGTGGCTCGATCCTGGGCGACAAGACCCGGATGGAACGGCTTTCCCGCGATCCGAACGCCTTTATCCGACCGTCGCCCAGCCAGACGCAGCTTGGCGGCGTCGCCCGCCGCACGCGCGAGGCGGTGGCGCTGTGTGAAGCCGCCGGTTTTGACGTGGTCCTGATCGAAACCGTGGGCGTCGGCCAGTCCGAGACCATGGTCGCCGAGATGACCGACATCTTCCTCCTCCTCCTCGCGCCCGCGGGCGGGGATGAATTGCAGGGCGTCAAACGCGGCATCATGGAGATGGCCGACCTGATCCTGGTGAACAAGGCGGATGGCGAGCTTTTGCCCACCGCCCGCCGCACCTGCGCCGACTACTCTGGCGCGCTGCAACTGCTTCGCCGCCGCCCTCAGGACCCCACAGGGTTTCCCAAGGCGCTGATGGTATCCGCCGCAGAAGGCAGCGGCATGACCGAGGTCTGGGCCGAAATCACCGCGCTGGCCGGTTGGCGGCACGAAACGGGCCACCACGACCGCCGCCGCGCCGAACAAGCGCGCCACTGGTTCGAGGAAGAGGTGCGTCAGGGCCTTCTGGCGCGCCTGTCCGCCGACCCCGCGATCCGCGCCCGGATGCAGGCCCTGGGCGATCAGGTCGCGCAGGGCATGTCGCCGTCCACCGCCGCCGCGCAGGTTCTGGCGCTGCTGGCCAGGGGTTCCGGCTGACCCCTACTCTGCCGATTGGTCGAAGGCCTCTTTCAGCGACCCCGAGACGATCGAGTTCCATTCCCCCGATTGCCGCATCTCGGCCAGACCCCGGTTGATGATGTCCAGGTATGCCCGCGCCTTGGGATTGTCCTTCCAGGCCATCACCGCCGCCGACTGGATCGACGAGAGGCGCGGGTTCTCGACGATCTGGTCCGCCAACCCCATGTCCTCAATGGTGATGTTCGACAGTTGGGACTCGATCGTCGCGACGTCATAGGTGCCGTCGACCAGGCCCTGAAAACAATCCTCGGCCCATTCCGGCACCGACAGGGTGATCGCCGGCTCCATCAGACCCTCGGCCTCAAGGTCATGGAAGGAATAGCTTTCGGGTCGGCAGATCCGGGCCCCCATCAGGTCTTCAAAGGTCTTGGCCCCGGCAAAAGGATTGTCCTTCTGGGCAAAGAAACCAAAGACGGAATCATACAGAGGGTCGGAAAAGGCAAAGTTCAGACAGGTATAGCGGGTCAGGTCCGACGCCTGATCCAGGGTGCTGCAATCGGGCACATACCAGGCAACCGACAGATCAAAACTGCCGTTCGGCAACAAGACGTTCAGATGCGATTCCCAGTCGTCGATCCAGCCGATGGAATAGGCATAGTCATTGCCGCCCCGGACCAGCGCTGTCGTCGCAACCCGCACCATCGCGCCGCCGCCAGAAAGGGATTCATCGACAAAGGGGAACCAGTCGCCACCGGTCAGGATGCGGATCTTCTGGCGATATTCTCCGGTGTCGGACTCGGCTGCCGCGACCTCCTCGGCCACGGCCTCGGCGATGGGCTGGATCACCTCGGTCACAGTCAGCCGCCCGTCCGCGCAAGGGATGCGGATTTCGGTCCCCGCAGCCAGCGCGGTCGGGTCGTCGCGCAACAGGTCGGCATTGGCGTTGAACAGTGTCTGGTAGTCCAGCACGCCATAGGCGGTCATCGAGATCGTGCCCAGTGTGTCTCCGTCCTGCACGACATAGGTCGAACAGGCCTCCTGCGCCGAAACGCCTGATGCAAGGCCAAGAACCTGGCCCAGGACCAGCGCAAACCTCCTTGCAACCATTTTACCGTCCCCTTTGCACACCCAGCGAACGGGCCGCCTACTCTGTCTCAGCCGCCAGCTTCTCGTTCGCTTCCTGCAGCGAGCTTGACACGATGTCGTTCCATTCGCCGCTGTCGCGCATCACGGCCAGACCCCGGTTCAGATAGGTCAGATACTCCAACGAGCGGGGGTTGGCCTTCCACGCCATCGCCGCAATCGCCTGGATCGAGGTGATGCGGGGGTTTTCAACCACCTGATCGCCGATGCCCATGGTTTGTATGACAACCGCAGCGGCCTGAGATTCAATGCTGACGATGTCATAGGTGCCATCGATCAGCCCCTGGAAGCAGTCCTCGGTAAATGCTGGAATCGACAGGGTGATCACCGGCTCCATCAGCCCTTCGGCATCCAGATCATGATAGGAATAGCCCTCGGGCCGACAGATGCGCGAGCCCTTCAGGTCGGCAAAGGTCTTGGCCTCGGCATAGGGATTGTCCTTCTGCGCAAAGAACCCGAAAACCGCGTCATAAAGCGAATCCGAGAACAGGTAGTTCAGGCACAGGTTCCGGGTGAATTCGGACACCTGATCAAGGTTGGTGCAATCCGGCTGGTACCAGGCGACCGACAGGTCAAAGGCATCGGCGGGCAGCAGCGTTGTCAGATGCGAATCCCAGTCGTCGACCCAGTCGATCTTGAACGGATATTCCGTGCCCGACCGGATGAACGCCGTCGATGTCAGCCGGATCAGGAACCCGCCGCCCGACAGGCCCTCGTCCGCGAATGGATACCAGTCGCCCCCGGTCGCGATCCGGATCGCTGGCAGATACTTGCCACTGCTGTTTCCGGCCGCCGGGGCGGTTGCGGTGGCCTCTTCAATCGGCGCAATCGCCGATTCCTTGGTCAGGCGACCATCCGCGCAGGGAATCTTCAGCTCGGTTCCCGCCGCGACGCTTGCGCCGCCATCCCGCAGGACATCGGCGTTGGCGTTGAAGATCAGCTGATAGTCAAGCTGGCCATAGGCAGCCAACGAGATGGAGCCGAGCGTATCACCTTCTTTTACCACATAAGTCGAACAGGCTTCCTGGGCCGACACGCTGCCGATAGGGCAAAAGGCAACTGCCAGTGCCCACAGGGCGGCGCTTCGCAAAACGAATCGCGCCATTTCTTGTTCCCCTTGCGGTGTGCGGCCGGGGTACGGACCAAGCCGCAAGACAACTCAACTGTCCCGGCCAGATACGGCGAAATTGAGGCGAATTCTCCTTCTTGTGGCGCTAACATATGGAAAGGAAAGGCAAATGCAACCCATGGTTTATACACCCGTTAAGCGTCCATGCGCATGATGGTGTCAGACACGGCTGTCGAGGATCATGACCAACGCACGAAAACGGGACGCAGCCAGAAGCGACAGCCTACCGCGTGAAGATCAGCGCCAACCCGATGACGGCAAGCCCCGCCCCTGCCCAACTCTTGGCGCTGGGCCTTTGCCCCGTGCGCAACCACAATAGCGGCAGGATGATCACGGGCGAGGTTGCCGAAAGTGTCGCGATGATCCCGGTCTGCGACCCCTGCAGCGCGTAAAGGAACAGCGTCATTCCCAGCAGCAACCCGATCACCGCCGTCGCTGCGGTCAGGATCAGCACCTTGCCCGACCAAACCGTCGGAGCCTTCGGCGCAAAAGGCAGCGTCGCGACCAGACCCATCGCAATCCCCGACGCTCCGACCCGCAATAGTGAGCCAAGATAGGGGTCCAATCCCCCCGCCATGTAAGGCCGGGCAATCAGCGCCCCGATCGCCTGACCCAACGCCGCACAAAGCCCGAAGGCAAGCCCGGTGCGGAACTGCCCGCGCACCTGCTCGAACCGATGCGCGCCTTCCCCCGGCCGCCCCAGGATCGCCAGCGCGACCCCCGCAATCGTCACCCCGATCCCAAGGACAGCCTGGCCCCCCAGCCCTTCGCCCAGCACCAGCCAGCCCAACATCGCAGCCATCGGCGCATTCAGCGCAAAGACAGCCCCAGCCCGCCTTGGCCCCAATCGTCCGACAGCCGCAAAGTTGAACGTGTCGCCCAACAGGATTCCGACCAGCCCCGACAGCGCCAACAACGCCACCCCTTCAATCCCCGGCAGGTCCAAATTGCCCGTAGCCAGCACGATCCCCGCCAGAATCAGCGTCACAAACCCCTGCCGTAGCAGATTGAAGTGAAACGCCCCCAGCACCCGGATCGCATCCGAGGCGATGATTCCCGTCGTCGCCCAGCAGGTCGCGGTGCCAAGCGCTGCAAGTTCGTGGATTGGAAAGGCCATGTCTGCTCCGTTGCCCCGGCAGGTTGCATGCGACTGCGAAAGCTGCAAGCCTGTGTAGGCGGTGATGGTCGGCGCTCCTGGAAATCCGGGCATCAACCACGAAAGACACCCTCAGCGCCGCTTGACCTTCGCCGGGATTCCCCTTACACGCCCAAAATCGAATTCAAGGGCCGGGGATTCCGCCCTTTCCCGCTTTGACGAACTGAAGGAACACCACAATGTCGCGCGTCTGCGAACTTACCGGCAAGGGGCCGATGTCCGGCAACACCATCAGCCATGCCAACAACAAAACCCGTCGTCGGTTCCTCCCGAACCTGAACGAGGTCACCATGATCTCGGACGTGCTTGGCCAGTCCTTCAAATTCCGCGTGACCGCGGCCGCCCTGCGCTCGGTCGACCATCGTGGCGGGCTTGACGCCTATCTGGCCAAAGCCAGGGACGAAGAGCTTTCGGCCGCCGCGCTGAAGGTCAAGAAGGATATCGCCAAGGCGCAAGCCTCGGCCTGATCCGGCTGGCAGTCATCGAAAAGCCCCGCCTTCGCGACGAAGGCGGGGCTTTTTCTGTTGTCTCGATCAGGTATTCGGGCAGGTATTCGGGCCGTCAGGTAGGATGGGCACTAATGCCCACCTTCCGATCACCCCCGAAGGATCACCCGGCGCAATAGGCCTCGGCGGTCTGGCCAAAGCTCTTGTACCGCTCCCAGAACGCATCATCCGACGCCTTCTGCGACACCCAGGTCACATGCGCCGCTTCGGGGTCCTTGAAGAATTTCGCCGCCCGGCGCTGGTCCGACCCGGACAGGGTCATGTCCGCCGCCTGCTGGATGCAACTGCACAGGGTCCGGTCGCCGCCCCGGTCCGAGGCCATGCAGGCCTTCTGGATCGGACCCGCAACCGCTGCGCCCGAAACTGCCGGAAGAATGACTGCAAATGCAGCCGCAAGTCTGAAGGATTTCATCGTCTTCTGCCTCGTTGCCGGGCCGGGGGGCGCTGGTTGCTCCCTCCCTCACCGGTCGTTTTCTGCCACGGATAATGCCGATTCCAAGAAAAATTTTCAATCCTTGGCGCGACTTAGGCTGCTTTTTGCCGAAATGCGCAATCACTCGCGGCAGGCTCGCCCTTATCCTACCAGATGCAGTAGCATCCCTCGACGAAAGCCTTGCAAGGCCACCCCACTACACCGGAATGTGACCCATGCCCGACACCGCGCCCTCGCCCCGCACCCGCGTGCGCCGCCTGCACGAAAAGGCCGCCTATGACCGCGCGGTGATCGACGCCATCCTTGATGCGATGCCCGTCGCCCATGTCGGCCATATCGTCGACGGCTTCCCCGTTGTCACCCCTACCCTGCAATGGCGGGAAGGCGACCGGATCTACTGGCACGGCTCATCCGCCAGCCGGATGCAGAAACGCGCGGCAGGCGAACAGGTCTGCGTCACGGTCACCCTGACCGACGGCATGCTTCTTGCACGCTCCGGCCTTGAACATTCGGTCAATTACCGCTGCGTCATGGTCTTCGGCACCGCCGAACTGGTCGAAGGGACCGCCGCGAAGGAAGCGCATCTCAAAGAGATGATGGAGCAGCTTTTTCCCGGCCGCTGGGATCAGCTTCGCCCGATCACCGCGCAGGAACTCAAGGCCACCCGTATCCTGTCGCTCCCGCTCACTGAAGCCTCAGCCAAGATATCCGCCGGTCCGCCGCTTGACCCGCCCGAAGACGTGGCCTGGCCGGTCTGGGCCGGTGTCCTGCCGATCCGCCTGACCATGGGCCCCCCCGAACCCGCCCCCGACCTTGCCCCCGGCCTGACCCTGCCGGACCATGCGCGCAATTACCGGATCGGCTGACCTTCGCCTTTCATCTTTGCCCAAATATCCTTGCCAAAGGCACCCCGAGCCGCATCGTGTTCTTCAGCGATGCGGCGAGACAAAAGAACTGCGCGGTACGCGCTCAATCTGAAAACCGCCCGAACCCGTCAGGCAGTCCGCCGCAGCCGCCGCGCCTTCATCGCCTCATGTGCTTCGGCTGTGCCGTCATGGAACGACCCGAACCAGCGATCCAAAGGCACCATCCCATCGGCATAGTTCACCTCGAAATACTTGTGATGCAGGTAATGCGCGTAATAGCTCGCCTCGAAACTCGTCTCCTCACCCAACACCACCCGGTCAAACCCGGTATGCCCCTGGGCCGGTGCGACACCCAACCGCGCGGCCAGGTTGATCATGTGAACCGGATGGCTGGGGATCACGAAGAACAACAGCACTGTCGAGAAATAGACCAGATGTTCCACCGGATGCATCGACAGCCCCGACCACGGGCCGGGGTTGATGTTGCGGTGATGCAACTTGTGCGCAAACTCATAGAGCGGGCTGAAATGCAGCAGCCGGTGGCAGAAATAGAACCCCACCTCATGGATCAGTGGCACCAGAAAGAACACCGCGACGTACCAGACCGGGTTGCTGGCAAACGTGATCATTGGGGCCCAGCCATTGCCATAGGCCCACAAAAGCAGCACTTCATACGCCGTCCAGATTGGCACCCCGCTGACCAGCGTGTGAAACATGTTGTCCCAGGTCTGATTGCCGAACAGAAACCCCGGTGCCTTTTCGCGCGGGAATTGCCGGTTGTACTTGAACGCCGTCCCCTGCCGCTTCCAGCGGTAAAGCCACAGATGCCAGGCCCCATAGACCAGCACCGCCAAGATCTCGTTGCGGATCAACAGATACCCGATCCAGCCGGGCGCAAGATCCTTCGTCACCTCCAGCCCCGGCGAAAACCAGGTCCACAAGACCAGCGCCATCGCGGCATAGAAGACATTCCACGGCAGGAAATAGCCCGGAAACCCGAACAGCCACTTCACCAGCCGTTTCGGGTCGGGTGGCCAGTCAACCGCCGGCCCATAGGAAATCGGCTTGGCAGGTGCCCAATTCCCCCGCGCGTCCTCGGTTCCATAGTCCTTGTCCTGCAGCATCCGAACCCCCGCCTTTAACCGTCAGACTGGCCCACATCCGCCGCCCGATCAAGAATCTCGCAACCCGCGCCAATCTGCCGGTTTCCGCCGCGCATCCCCCCCTTTCCCGACCTTCCCCTTCACGCTATACGCACGCCCATGACCGAGCTTTCCCAGATCCGCAACTTCTCCATCGTGGCCCATATCGACCACGGTAAATCCACCCTCGCTGACCGGTTGATCCAGTCGACGGGCACTGTCGCCGACCGCGACATGAAGGCCCAGATGCTGGACTCGATGGATATCGAACGCGAACGCGGCATCACCATCAAGGCCAACACCGTCCGCATCGATTACCGGGCGAAGGACGGCAAGACTTATGTGCTGAACCTGATCGACACCCCCGGCCACGTCGACTTTGCCTATGAAGTCAGCCGGTCGATGCGCGCCGTGGAAGGCTCGCTTCTGGTGGTGGACGCCAGCCAAGGCGTGGAAGCCCAGACCCTCGCCAACGTCTACCAGGCGCTGGACGCAGGGCACGACATCGTCCCGGTCCTGAACAAGATCGACCTCCCCGCCGCCGAACCCGACCGGGTCAAGCAGAACATTGAGGATGTGATCGGCCTCGACGCCTCCGACGCCATCGCGATCAGCGCAAAGACCGGCCTTGGCATCCCCGACGTGCTGGAAGCCATCGTCACCCGCCTGCCCGCCCCCAAAGGCGACCGCAACGCGCCGTTGAAGGCGATGCTCGTCGACAGCTGGTATGACGCCTACCTTGGCGTCGTCGTCATGGTCCGCATCATGGACGGCGTGATGAAAAAAGGCGACCGCATCCGCATGATCGCCACCAACGCGCTGTACGGCATCGACAAGCTGGCTGTCCTGAAGCCCCAGATGGTCGACATCGACGAACTTGGCCCCGGCGAAATCGGCGTCTTCACCGCCAGTATCAAGCAGGTCCGCGACACCAAGGTCGGCGACACCATCACCCACGAACGCAAACCCTGCGCCGAGGCGCTCCCCGGCTTCAAACCCTCGGTCCCCGTGGTGTTCTGCGGCCTCTTCCCCGTCGACGCCAATGATTTCGAGGCCCTGCGCGACGCCATCGAAAAGCTCTCGCTCAACGACGCCTCCTTCTCCACCGAAATGGAAACCTCCGCCGCACTTGGCTTCGGCTTCCGCTGCGGCTTCCTTGGCCTTCTGCACCTCGAAGTCATCCGCGACCGCCTTGAACGCGAATATGACCTCGACCTCATCACCACCGCGCCGTCCGTGGTCTTCAAGCTCTACATGAAGGATGGTGAGGTTCGCGATCTTCACAACCCCGCCGACATGCCCGACCTCACCTACGTCGACCATATCGAGGAGCCGCGGATCAAGGCCACGATCATGGTGCCCGACGAATACCTGGGCGACATCCTGAAACTCTGCCAGGACCGCCGCGGCATCCAGTCGAACCTCACCTACGCCGGGACCCGAGCCATGGTCGAATACGACCTGCCACTCGCCGAAGTGGTGTTCGACTTCTACGACCGCCTGAAATCGGTGACCAAAGGCTATGCCTCCTTCGACTATTCCATCTCGGAATATCGTGAGGACAATCTGGTCAAGATGTCGATCCTGGTGAACGACGAGCCCGTCGACGCCCTGTCGATGATGGTCCACCGCGACCGGGCCGAGGCTCGGGGTCGTTCCATGGTCGAGAAACTGAAAGACCTGATCCCCCGCCACATGTTCAAGATCCCGATCCAGGCCGCGATTGGGGGCAGGGTGATCGCCCGCGAGACCCTGTCCGCCATGCGCAAGGACGTGACCGCCAAATGCTACGGCGGCGACGCGACCCGGAAGAAGAAGCTGCTGGAAAAGCAGAAAGCCGGCAAGAAGAAGATGCGCCAGTTCGGCAAGGTCGAGATCCCGCAGGAAGCGTTCATTGCGGCGTTGAAGATGGATGGGTGAGGAAGCGAGAGAGATTATCGGAGACCTCTCTGCGTCGACCTTTCTCGATGCTGCTCTAAGCAATGCAGGTGCTCCACATCCAATTTGTATTGGACAAGCGGATGAGCTGCTTCGACTGTTCTTTACTGATTGGGAGCAGGCCAGCAACGTTTCGTCGCTGAAAATGATCGCACTAGCTTGGGGAAGTCTTAGAGTTGCGACATTGCTCGCCCGAATGGGCCTTGTAATTCAAGCGCCTCCTGTGCAAAGGCAGGCAATTTAAAGCGTTGGTTATGCATTACTTTTTAGGTTTGATGGGGAGTTCCACGAGGCTTGGAAGGCACGTCATCGCGATGAATCCCTTGCCCAGAAATTTAAGAGGCAAGGCTGGTCAAGGGCTCTTGCCATCATTGAAGAGAAGAGCGTGAATCTCGCGTCTGGAATCCGCTCAACTTACGAGGCGCTCATTGACATGGGAGCGCATCCTAACGTTTTGGCTCTCTCCCAGATGTCTGAATATAAGATCGACTCGGCATCTGAGCTTTGAAGAGCCTATTTTTCACAAGTGCTCGGCCAGCCGAATGTTGACATTGCACACATCAACAGTATTTCCGGCTATAATATCCTTATTGAATCGTTGGAGTTGATTTGGAGTGATCGCTGGAGGGCGCTTCAAATAAGAGATCGCCAACAAGCTGTGCGGTTGTGCTCAATCGAGTTCATTAAGTCGACACGTGATGATCATATTAAGCCAATGTAGGTCGGGGTTCACCCCGACTCCCCTACCCATACACCCCACTCCTCGGCGCGACCCGAACCACCAGCACCATCAACCGCCCGTCCTCGATCACATAGACCACCCGCCAATCCCCAACCCGGACCCGCCACTGGTTGACCTCGCCCACCAGTTTCAGACAGCCCGGCGGGCGGGGGTCACTCGCCAGGTCAGCAATCGCTGCGATCAGCCTTTCGTGCAGCCGCTGGTCCCTGATCCGCCGCAGGTTCTTCTTCGCTTCGGGCGACAGTTCGATCTGGTAGGTCATTCCGCAGCGCGTTCAGCCGCCGTTTCCGCCAGATACTGTTCCAGCGTCACCGCCTGCGACGGGTCCGCCAGATACTCCGCATAGGCCCTGGCCCCTTCGCGCGCCAGTTCCTCATTCTCCAGCCGCTCATAGTATTCCATCGCCTCGGCCGAGATCATCACCGCCACCGGCTTCCCGTGCTTCTTGATGGTCACATCCTCGCCGCCGTGCTGGACCTTGCCCAACAGGTCCGCCAGCCGCTCCCGCGCTTCCGATACGGTGACTTCGATCATGGTGTGTCCAGTTTGTACAAAACGTCAGAAACACAAGATATGTCACATCTGTACAAAAATCAACCGTAGGTCGGGCTTCAGACCGACTCGCCAATTCCCCACATCCGGAAACCTTGCCAAATCCCTAACGCCCGCAGCAAAGCCATTGACATCAAACGGATCACAAAGCTGTCCGCGCGCGGGCACCCCAAAGCCCACTCCGGACCCCGGACCCGTCAGACCGCCGTGAACCCAGCCTCAGCCAAGGCGGAAACCAGTTTTTCCCGCGGGGCAGAGGTGGTGACCTGAACCTGATGGCTCTCCAGGTCCGCGCTGACTTCGGCTGCGGGGTCCTGCGACTGGATCGCCCGCGTGACCCCCTTGACGCAGCCACCGCAGGTCATGTTCTCGATGTGAAACTGCATCTGCCACCCCTTGCGTTCCGTCGCGTGCGGGACCAATTCTCCTCTTGAGTGCGGGGAAGGGCAAGCCCTATCTCGGCCAGAAGGAGTCCTGCCATGACCAAGGCCCAGACCCACCCCGACCCCTCCCGCCAGATTGAGTTGAAAGTCGACGGCATGACCTGCGCCGCCTGTTCGGCAAGGGTCGAACGGGCGCTGACCAAGGTGCCGGGTGTTGAAACCGCCGCCGTGAACCTGCTGACCGGACGGGCTGAGGTCACGGGGGCAAACCTTGACCGGGCGGGTCTGGTAAAGGCGGTCGAGGATGCCGGCTATGATATCGCGGTCACCACCGTCGACCTTGGGGTCGAGGGGATGACCTGCGCCTCCTGCGTCGCGCGGGTGGAACGGGCCCTGACCCGCGTTCCGGGGGTGCAGTCGGCCAGTGTGAACCTTGCCACCGAACGGGCCAGCGTCACCGGCAACGCCGACCCCAAGGCCCTGCTGTCGGCGGTCGAGGCGGCAGGCTATACGGCGCGTACGGTCTCTTCCGTGCGCGAGGATGAGGCGACCACGACGGCCCGAATTGAGACCGAAGCGGCGGCGCAGAAACGGAACCTGCTGTTGGCCGCGATCCTGATCCTGCCGATCTTCACGCTAGAGATGGGCGCGCATCTTTTCGACTCCGTCCATCACTTGGTGATGTCTACGCTGGGCATGCAGGGCAGCCGTCTGGTCCAGTTCGTGCTGACAACGCTGGTTCTGATCGGGCCGGGGCGCGGCTTCTATCGCCTTGGCATTCCTGCGCTTTTGCGGGCCGCCCCCGACATGAACAGCCTTGTCGCCGTCGGCACGTTGGCCGCCTATGGGTTTTCGGTCGTCGCCACTTTTGCCCCCTCCTTGCTGCCCGAAGGCACGGCGAATGTCTATTTTGAAGCTGCCGCCGTCATCGTCGGTCTGGTGCTCCTGGGCCGCTTCCTTGAGGCGCGGGCCAAGGGCCAAAGTTCGGCGGCCATTCAACGGCTTGTGGGACTGCAACCCCGAACCGCAACCGTGCTCCGCGACGGCCAAGTGCTGGAAATTCCGGTGGCGGACCTTGTCCCCGGCGATCTGATCGACCTGCGTCCGGGGGACCGCGTGCCCACCGATGGCGAGGTGACCGAAGGTCAAAGCTGGATCGACGAAAGCATGATCACCGGGGAACCGCTGCCGCAGGAAAAGACCATCGGCGCGCGGGTCACAGGTGGCACGGTGAACCAGGCGGGCCACCTGCAATTCCGCGCGACCGAGGTGGGCGCGGCCACCCTGCTGTCGCAGATCATCCGCATGGTCGAAGCCGCGCAGGGCGGCAAGCTGCCGGTGCAGGCCCTGGTCGACAAGGTCACGCTCTGGTTCGTGCCGGTGGTCATGGCCTTGTCTTTGCTGACCTTTCTGACCTGGATGGTCTTCGGCCCCAGCCCCGCCCTGGGCCTTGCCTTGGTCAATGCGGTGACTGTCCTGATCATCGCCTGCCCCTGTGCCATGGGGCTTGCCACCCCGACCTCGATCCTTGTCGGCACCGGGCGGGGGGCGGAACTGGGGATCCTGTTTCGCAAGGGCGATGCCTTGCAGGCCTTGCAGGGGGTCAGGACGGTGGCTTTGGACAAGACCGGCACCCTCACTGAGGGGCGTCCGGCGTTGACCGACCTGATCCTTGCGCCGGGATTTGAGCGGTCCGACGTGCTGGCCCGACTGGCGGCGGTGGAGGCGAAGTCTGAACATCCCATCGCCCAAGCGGTGGTCAAGGCGGCGGGGGATGAGGGGCTTTCCCTGCCGGAAATCACGGAATTTCAAACGCTTACCGGGTTGGGTGTCCGTGCTCGTGTTGGCGGTGTCGAGGTGGCCTCGGGGGCTGACCGGTACATGGCCAAGTTGGGTCTGGACCTTGGACCCTTTGTCGCCGATGCCGCGCGGTTGGGGGATGAGGGGAAGACGCCGCTTTATGCCGCCTTGGATGGCAAGCTGGCGGCGGTTCTGGCGGTGGCCGATCCGGTCAAGCCGACGACCCCTGCCGCCATTACCGCTTTGAAATCATTGGGTCTTCGGGTCGTGCTGATCAGCGGCGACAACCGTCGCACGGCCGAGGCAATTGCCCGTGGGTTGGGCATCGACGAGGTTCATGCCGAGGTTCTGCCCGCAGGCAAGGTTCAGGTGCTGCGCGGCCTCAAGGCCTTGGGTCCATTGGCCTTTGTCGGCGACGGCATCAACGACGCCCCCGCCTTGGCCGAGGCGGATGTGGGCATCGCGATGGGAACCGGCACCGAGGTCGCCATCGAGGCGGCCGAGGTGGTTCTGGTGGCGGGTCGCCTGCCATCGGTCCCCCAAGCCATAGCGTTGTCCCGCGCGGTGATGCGCAATATCAAGCAGAACCTGTTCTGGGCCTTCGCCTATAACGCCGTCCTGATCCCGGTCGCGGCGGGGGCGCTGTGGCCTGCCTACGGCCTCCTCCTGTCCCCCGCGCTGGGGGCCGGGGCGATGTCGTTGTCGTCGGTCTTCGTGATCGGCAACGCCCTGCGGCTGCGGCGGTTCGGGCGGGGGCAGTAAGGGCCTGAGACCGCAGGCTTAATCCGACAGGTTTCGGGAAGGTTAAGCGTCTTCCAAACGTCTTGCTTTTGTCTTCCTTCCGTCTTGCCCTTGGGGAGACGGAGGGGGTGTTAACCATGGGGGGGTGACGGGGGTGGTGGGTTGGCACCCACCCTGCGAGGGTCGGAAAGGTTCGGTTAACATTGTTCGGATAGACCGGATGAATGTCCAGATACATCAGACCGAAGGTTGCAGGCGCATCGGTATTCTTCACCGTAGCGTTAGCCGACCGTCGGTCAGACTTGCTCGTGCAGGAGATTGATGCCCTTCGTCGTGCCGTTGGCGCAACTCTCTCGGACTATCCGGTTTTCATCGACGCATGGATCGTTTTGCCCGACCATTTGCATTGCGTCTGGACATTGCCGGAAGGTGATGCGGACTACTCGACAAGGTGGAAGAAGATCAAAGCCCGGTTCACCAAGGCCGTCGGACTGATCGGCCATCGGAGCGCATCGAAAGTCGCGAAAGGCGAGAGCGGGCTGTGGCAGCGGCGGTTCTGGGATCATCACATCCGCGATGAGCGCGATTTCACGACGCATTTGCGGTATTGCTGGTGGAACCCGGTGAAGCATGGGCTAGTCGAGAAGCCGGTGGAGTGGCCATACTCGTCGATCCACCGGGAGATCCGTTTGGGCATGATCGAGCCGGAATGGTCAGGCGCAAGCATCGAAGGTGTGTTCGGGGAGTAGGGTGGGTGGAACCCACCGTTTGCGAGGGTCGGCCGATGGGGAGGTGGGTTGGCACTCACCCTACGGCTGTCTGTTGTCAAACAGCGCCGTCTCCAGCGCTTCAGCCTCGTCAGGCCTGATGTGAAACTCCATGTCATCAAGAGCGAGCAAAGTTGAAAGATCGCGGGTCCAAAACCACGTAGCAGGCCCCCAATATGCCGCGGTCCACCGGGCTTGAGTGTTTTCCGGAAGGACGGTTTGGGGGTCCAGAACCAGATGAATGGGGCTGTGTCGCTGTAAGCAAGCCTGTCTTCTCGACCGCCGATCTTCGAGATCATGTGCCGCTTTGGAGCCCCAGAGCTTCCGAAAAAGGTGACCAGAGCGAGTCTTTCGGACAGGGTCTGTCGTTGCGATCGCATGCGGCGCAAGAATGGCGGACGAAGCGTGAATCCAAAAGAAAGCAACCACTCGTCAACCGGTCGCGCCATTCACATCCTCGCAGCGAGTTGTTGGGTGGGTGCCAACCCCCCTTCCCGGCGACGGTGGGTTGGCACCCACCCTACAACTACGCCGTTGAGGGCGTCACTCCCCATACGGCACCCAGACCGTCTTGATCTCGGTCGCCTGGGCCAGGAACGGCCGGCCTTCGGAGGTGGGGGAGAGCCAGTCTCTCGCGCGACCGTGGTTGACCCAGGTGCGTTTGAGGTTGGAGGCTCCCTCGGCCTCGATCAGGGCGGAGAGGGGGTGGGAGGAGAAGCTCCACACCGCGTCCACGTCCATGTGGCCGGCAAGGGATTTCGCGAGGTCGGGGGCGGGACCGGTGACGATGTTGACGACTCCGGCGGGGAGGTCAGAGGTGTCGAGGACCTGGTAGAAGTCGGTGGCGGCGAGGGGGGAGGCTCCGGGGACGAGGACGACCGTGTTGCCCATCGCGATGGCGGGGGCGAGGGTGGAGATGGGGCCGAGGAGGGGGCATTCGTTGGGGGCGAGGATGCCGATCACGCCGACGGGTTCGTTCATCGCAAGGGCGATGCCGCGGATCGGGACGGATTTGGCGGACCCGTCGTATTTGTCGGCCCAGGCGGCGTAGGTGAAGAGGCGTTGGATGGAGGCTTCGACCTCGGCAAGCCCTGGTTTGCCGGTGAGGTCCTGGATGCGCTGGGCGAACTCCGTCGCGCGGGCGGAGAGGTTTTCGGCGATGAAGTAGAGGACCTGGGCGCGGTTGTAGGCCGTTGTTTTGGCCCAGCCTTTGGCGGCGTGGGCGGCCTCGACCGCGTTGCGGATGTCCTTGCGGTTGCCGATGCCGACGTGGCCGAGGAGGTGGCCTTTGGGGCTGTAGACGGGTTGCGAGTAGCCAGAGTCGGGGCGGGCCTGTTTGCCGCCGATGTACATCTTGGCGGTGCGGTCTAGGGTGTCGACTTGGGGGTCCGTGGGGACTGCCGGGGTGGTGACGGGTTTCAGGGCGGCGGGTTTGGCGGCGGGTTTGAGGTAGGCCATCAGGCCCTCCCACCCGCCCTCACGCCCGAAGCCGGATTCGCGGACGCCCCCGAAGCCTGCAGCGGCGTCGAAGAGGTTGGTGGCGTTGACCCAGACGACCCCGGCCTTGAGTTTGGGGGCGATGTCGAGGGCGAGGTTGATGTTCTCGGTCCAGACGGTGGCGGCGAGGCCGTAGCGGGTGTTGTTGGCCAATGCGACGGCTTCTTCGGGCGTGCGAAAGGTCATGGCGACGAGGACGGGGCCGAAGATTTCTTCCTGCATGAGGGGGGAGGCGGTGCCGAGGCCGGTGATGAGGGTGGGGGGGTAGAAGGAGCCAAGGCTCGGGAGGGGGCAGGGGGCCTGGTAGTGGTCGCCCTCGGGGTTTTTGGCGACGAGGTCGGTGATGGTGCGGAGTTGGATCGGGTCGACGATGGCGCCGATGTCGATGGCCTTGTCGAGGGGGTCGCCGACCCGGAGGCCGTCCATCCGGCGTTTGAGTTTGTCGTAGAAGCGGGGGGCGATGCCTTCCTGGACGAGGAGGCGGGAGCCGGCGCAGCAGACCTGGCCCTGGTTGAACCAGATGGCGTCGACGAGGCCTTCGATGGCGCTGTCAAGGTCGGCGTCGTCGAAGACGATGTAGGGGGATTTGCCGCCGAGTTCGAGGGTGAGGGCCTTGCCGGTGCCTGCGGTGGCTTCGCGGATACGTTTGCCGACGGAGGTGGAGCCGGTGAAGGCGATCTTGTCAACCGGGCTGTCTACGAGGGCTGCGCCGGTGGTGCCGTCGCCGGTGACGATGTTGAGCACGCCCTTGGGGAGGCCTGCTTCTTTGCTGATTTCGGCGAAGAGGAGGGCGGTGAGGGGGGTGTATTCGGCGGGTTTGAGGACGACGGTGTTCCCGGCGGCGAGCGCGGGGGCGACCTTCCAGGCGAGCATCAGGAGGGGGAAGTTCCAGGGGATGATTGCGCCGCAGACGCCGAGGGGTTGGAGGTCGGGGTGTTCGGCCGGGAGGAGTTGGGCGAGGCCCGCGTGGTAGGAGAAGTGGCGGGCGACGAGGGGGATGTCGATGTCGCGGGATTCGCGGATCGGTTTGCCGTTGTCGAGGGTTTCCAGGGTGGCGAGGAGGCGGGAGTGTTTCTGGGTGAGGCGGGCGAGGGCGTAGAGGTATTGCGCGCGTTTGTGGGCGGGGAGAGCGGCCCATTTCGGCTGGGCGCGGCGGGCGGCTTGGACGGCTTTGGTGACGTCCTCGGCGGTGCCTTGGGTGACATGGGCGAGGGGTTTGCCGGTGGCGGGGTTGTGGGTGGCGAAGGTCTCACCGGGCGCGGTGAAGCTGCCGTCGATGTAATGGCCGAAGGTGCCATTGTGCTTGGCAATCCAGGCGAGGGCTTCGCTGGCGCTTTCGGGGGCGGGGCCGTAGGCCATGCTGTCGAAGATTTCCTTGATGGTCATGGGAGGGTCCTTGACTGCGTGGCGGCGGGCTTGTGGCTGGCCTGCGCCTCCGGCTGGGATATTTGGGCAAAGATGAAAACGCGGGCGGTGGGCATGTCAGCCCATCGCGTGGCGGAAGCCGGCGGAGTAGTGGCCGGTGAGGTGGTGTTCGAGCTGGCGTTCGATGTCGCCGAGGAGGCTGGACGCGCCGAAGCGGAAGAGGTCGGGTTGAAGCCAGGGGTGGCCGAGTTCGTCTTTCATGAGGCTCAGGTAGACGAGGGCGTCCTTGGCCTTGGAGATGCCGCCGGCGGGTTTGTAGCCGACCTTGAAGCCGGTACGCTCCTGATAGTCGCGGATGCAGCGGATCATGGTGAGGCTTACCGGCAGCGTGGCGTTGACGGTTTCCTTGCCGGTGGAGGTCTTGATGAAATCGGCCCCGGCCATCATGCAGATGAGGCTGGCGCGGGCGACGTTTCTTAGGGTGCCAAGTTCGCCGGTGGCAAGGATCGCCTTGACGTGGGCGTCGCCGCAGGCTTCGCGCATGTCGCGCATTTCGTCGTAGAGGGCTTGCCAGTTTTGCGTGAGGACATGGCGGCGGGAGATGACGATGTCGATTTCCTTCGCCCCGGCGCGGACGCTTTCGCCGATTTCCGCGATGCGGAGCTTGTAGGGGGAAAGCCCTGCGGGGAAGCCGGTGGAGACGGCGGCGACGGGGATCTGCGTGCCTTCAAGCGCGCGGACGGCGGGTTCAACCATCTCGTGGTAGACGCAGACGGCGCCGACGGTCAGGCCCTGCATCCCCAGCTTTTCCAGCATCCACGGGGCAACCGGCTGGCGGGCCTTGGCGCAAAGGCGCTGGACGCGGCCGGCGGTGTCGTCTCCGCTTAGGGTCGTGAGGTCGATGAGGGAGATCGCTTTGAGGAGCCAGGCGGCCTGATACTCCTTCTTCACGCTGCGGCGGCCCGGCAGCGTGGCGGCGCGGCGTTCGATGGCGGAGGTGTTGGCCTGAACGCTCGCGACCCAGTCAAGGTCCAAGGCCATGCCGGGGTTCCGGGCATGGGTGACCTGGGGAAGGAGGCCGGGTTGGGCCAGTGACAGCGTGTTCATGAACGTCCCCAAGCGGGTGCCAGATGCCGCGACGATGCCATGCCATGCCCGATGTCGCAAGGGTTTCGGGGGGTAAAGTTGACTAAATGGTCAACTTTGGCCATGGCGCGGCTGTTGACCTTTGCACCGGAACGGTGCCTTTTGCGTCGAAATTGCCAAGGAGGATCTGGCACATGCAGGACCTGAGCCTGACGGGCCATTGGGCAGGCTTCCTGTCGCTGATCATCTTCGTGCTGGCCTATGTGCTGGTGGTGTTCGAGGAAACCACCCACATGCGCAAGTCCAAGCCGGTGATGCTGGCGGCGGGGCTGATCTGGGCGCTGATCGGAATCGCCTTTTCGCAGGCGGGCCAGCCCGAGGTGGCACATTTCCATGCGCTTGAGATCATTGAGGAATATGGAGAGTTGTTCCTGTTCCTGATCGTGGCGATCACCTATGTCAACACGCTGGAGGAGCGGCGGGCCTTTGACGTCTTGCGGATGAAACTGGTCGGGCTTGGGCTTGGCTATCGCCAATTGTTCCTGTTGACCGGGATCCTGTCGTTCTTCCTGTCGGCGGTTCTGGACAACATGACGACGGCCCTGATCATGGGGGCGGTGGTGATGGCGCTGGGTCGGGACAATCCGCGGTTTGTGGTTCTAAGCTGCGTTTCGTTGGTGGTAGCTTCGAATGCGGGCGGAGCGTTTTCCCCGTTTGGCGACATCACCACGCTGATGGTCTGGCAGAAGGGCAAGCTGGAGTTCTTTGAGTTCTTCGCGCTGTTTTTGCCGTCGCTGGTGAACTGGCTGGTGCCTGCCGCATTGATGTTTACCGCCGTGCCGAATGAAAGGCCTGCGACGCAGGCCGAAAGGGTCAGGGGCAAGCCGGGGATGATCGGGGTCGCGGTTCTGTTTGGGCTGACCATTGCGACGGCGGTGTCGTTCAAGAACTTTCTGAGCCTGCCGCCTGCGATGGGGATGATGCTGGGGTTGGGCTATCTGCAGATGTGGTCCTATTACCTGCAGATCACCGGCCACCGGCGGGGTGATGCGGATATGGTGCTGGACAGCTTCAAAGAGGTGCAGCGGGTGGAATGGGACACGCTGTTGTTCTTTTTCGGCATCATCTTTGCGGTGGGCGGGCTTGGGGTGCTGGGCTATCTGGGGCTGGCATCCGAGCTTCTCTACACCGATCTTGGGTCAACCCCGGCCAATGTGATCATCGGGGCGCTGTCGGCGATTGTCGACAATATCCCGCTGATGTTTGCCGTCCTGACGATGGACCCGCAGATGTCGGATGGGCAGTGGCTGCTGATCACGCTGACGGCGGGAACCGGCGGGTCGATGCTGTCGATCGGGTCGGCGGCCGGGGTGGCGCTGATGGGGCAGGCCAAGGGGGTCTATACGTTCAGCGCGCATCTGAAATGGGCCTGGGCGATTGCGCTGGGCTATGTCGCGGCGATTGCGGCGCATCTGGTGGTCAACGCCGCCTGGTTTTAAGGGGCCCGTCCTATTTGGCGGCTGTCTTGAACGTCGCCCAATCGGCTTTGGTTCCGGTCGGGGGCAGGGATTTGCGGTCGATGTTGCGGGCAAGGTTGGTCTTGGCAAGGTAAAGCGCCGAAAGCGGGGCCGTCAGGAACAGGAAGACGGCGACCAGCACCCCCTGCCAGGTGACGCCTTGGCCAAGCATCACAAGGTCAAGCGCCGAGGCGACAAGGGCTGCACCGACTCCGATGGTCGTGGCCTTGGTGGGCGCGTGCAGCCGTTGCATCGGGTCTTTCAGTTTCAACAGGCCAAAGCTTCCGATCAGGCCAAAGGCCCCGCCAAGGACCAGAAGCGCTGCGATGGCATAGTCGGCAAGAAGGGTCATTCGATGATGCTTCCCCGCAGAAGGTATTTGCAGAAGGCGACGGTCGAGACGAAACCGGTCAGGGCGAACAGGATCGCGGCGTCAAGGTTCAGGACCGATCCGCTGCCAAGGCCTGTCAGGACGATGATCGCGATGATGTTCACGGTCATCGTGTCGACGGCAAGGATGCGGTCGGTCAGGCTGGGGGCGGTGGCCAGCCGGATCAGGTTCAGGATCAGGGCCAGGCCAAAGCAGCCAAGGGCGATATCCAGCGCATAGGCGGTGATCATTCCATGATCCTTTTCAGGCGAGATTCGTAGCGGGACTTGATCTCGGCACACAGCGCCTTGGGGTCCGGGGCGTGCAACGCATGGACCAGAAGGGCGCGGCCATCGGCGGAAAAATCCGCCGTCAGGGTGCCGGGGGTCATCGTGATGGTTCCGGCCAGAAGGCTGATCGCCTCGGGCGATTTCAGGTCAAGCGGCACGGTGACCCAGGCCGAGCGGATCTTGTCGCGCGGCATGAACAGGATGATCCGCGCGACGTGAAAGTTGGCGACGATCACGTCCCACAACACCAGCGCGGCATAGGCGGCAAAGGCGAAGGGCCGTTTGATCCGCGGACGGCCCGGCCACCAGGGGCTGGTGAACAGCGGGATCGCGGTGGCAAGGATCAGGGCCAGGACCAGGGTGCCAAGCGACACGGAGTTCGACAGAAGGACCCAGCACAGGGCCAGTGTCAGCGACAGGTAGGGATGCGGGAACAGGCGGCGCAGCATGACCTAGTCCCCCTTCGCCAGATGGTTCGCGTCGATATAGGCCTTGGGATAGTGCAGGTCATCAGCGGCGACACGCAGCCAATCGTGGATCGGCCCGGCCAGCACGGTCAGCGCGACCAATCCGGCCAGAAGGACGAAGGGCGCCAGCAGCGCCACCGGCTCGGGCCGGATGGGCGGGGCGGCTTCGGTGGGTTTCCAGAACAGCAGCGACCCGGCGCGGGCAAAGCCAAGGATCATCAGGAACGAGGTGACAAGCACAGCAGCCCAGACTTGCAGCATGTGATCCTGCCAGGCGTCCAGGATCAGAAGCTTGCCGACAAAGCCCGACAGGGGCGGCATTCCGGCCAGCGCCAGCGCGGCGATCAGGAACAGCGCGCCCATCAGGCCGGGGTTCGCGACGGGGGCGGGGTGATCCAGCCTCAGATCGGCGCGGCGGCGGTCGATCAGGTCGGCCAGCAGGAAGATCAGCGCCGTCGCAAGGGTGGAATGCAGGGTGTAGTACAGTGCGGCAGCCGTGCCTTCGGGGGTCAGGTGCGCGATGGCGATGATGATCGTCCCGGTCGACGCGATCCCGGCAAAGGCGGCAAGCCGGGGCAGGGTGGAGGCTCCCAGCACACCAACCGCGCCAAGGCCAAGCGTGGCAAGGCCCGCAGGCAGAAGGAAGGCCGCGATCAGCAGGTCGGTTGCATGCAGCGCAGGCGGGAAGACCAGTGTCGCAAAGCGCAAGGTGGCATAGACCCCGACCTTGGTCATCACGGCGAAGATGGCGGCAACAACTCCCGGTGCGGCGGCATAGGTGCCGGGCAGCCAGAATTGCAGCGGCACCAGTGCGGCCTTGATGGCGAAGACCATGATCAGCATCACCGCCGCCACCCGCAAAAGGGCAGTGTCCCCGTCTGGAAGATGCGGCAGCTTTTCGGCCAGATCGGCAAGGTTCAGCGTGCCGGTGACGGAATACAAAAGCCCAAGCGCCACCAGAAACAGCGATGATCCGACAAGGTTGAACGCGACATATTGCAGCCCCGCCCGCGTGCGCCCCGCCCCGCCGCCATGCACCATCAGGCCATAGGAGGCGATCAGCATCACCTCGAAAAACACGAACAGATTGAAGGCGTCGCCGGTCAGGAAGGCCCCGCCGATCCCCATCAGCAGGAACTGCAGAAGCGGGTGGAAATGCGCGCCCCGCGCATCCCAGTCGGACCCGATGGCATAGATCACGACTGGAAGCGCAAGCCCCGCCAGCAGCGCCAGCATCAGCGCGGACAGCCGGTCCAGCACCAGAACGATCCCGAAGGGCGCGGGCCAGTCGCCAAGGAAATAGGCCTCGGGTCCGGTCTTGGTGACCAACATCAGCAATGCCGCCGCAATGGCGCAAAGGCCAAGGATCGCGGCGACCGACAGCAGGCGCTGCAAGGCCAGACTGCCGCGCAGGGCCAAAAGCATCAGTGCGGCGGCCAGCGCGGGCAGGACGATGGGGGCGATGATCCAATGGGTCATGCGTCGTCCCTCGGGTCTTGGCCAAGGTCGATCCGGTCATGCCCGGCGGCAAGATTTCCGCCGATGGCCATGATCAGGATGACGGCGGTCATGCCGAAGGAAATCACGATGGCAGTCAGGACAAGCGCCTGCGGCAGGGGGTCGGTCGGCGTGTCGGTCGTGCCGATGATCGGGGCGGCGTTCAGTGCCAGACGGCCAGAGGCGAACAGGAACAGGTTCACCGCGTAACTTAGGAACGTCAGCCCCAGGATCACCGGAAAGCTGCGTTGGCGCAGCATCAGATAGATGCCGACAGCGGTCAGAACGCCAATGGTCAGCGCGACAAGAAGCTCCATCAGCGTTTCCTGCCTTTCTTCGGCCGGGGGCCGGGCCGGTCGACCCGCGCCAGCCCTGCCAGCGAGTCGAGCGCCAGCAGCACGGCCCCCAGCACGCAAAGAAAGACGCCAAGGTCAAAGATCATCGCGGATGCCAGCTCGAACTTCTCCAGCGGTGGGAGGTCGATATAGGTGAAGCCCGAGGTCAGGAAGGGCAGGCCCATGACCCATGGCCCGACCCCGGCCAGAAGCGCGACAAGTACCCCTGCCGCGATCACGACATGATGGTCGCGCCGCTGGCGGGACTGGCTGAAGTCGTAACCCGACCCAAGGTATTGCAGCAAAAGCGCTGCCGCGACGACAAGTCCCGCGACAAAGCCGCCGCCGGGCAGGTTGTGGCCGCGCAGGAACAGATAGGCCGCGAACAAAAGCGCCATCGGCAACAGGACGCGCACGCCCGAGACCAGCATCATCGGATGCGGGTCGCCAGCGGCGGGGGGCGGCAGGGCGGCCAGCTTGCGGTGGACCTCGGGGGACTTCAGCAGCGTCTGCGACAGGGCAAAGATGATCAGCGCGGCGATGCCCAGCACGATGATCTCGCCAAAGGTATCAAAACCGCGGAAGTCGACGATGATCGTATTCACGGCATTCGTGCCGCCTGCGCCGGGTTTTGACTGCTCAAGATGGAACTGAGAGATCGACGGGAAAGCAGGCGCGCGGGTCAGCATCGCATAGGCAAGGGCTGCCATGCCAAGGCCGGCGGTTGCGGCAAGGATCACGTCGAACAGGCGGCGCGGCAGTTGGGTTTCGGCGGGGGTCGCCTTTGGCAGGAAGCGCAGCGCCAATAGCATCAGAAGCACGGTCACCACCTCGACCGCGACTTGGGTCAGGGCAAGGTCGGGGGCCGAGAAGATCGCGAAGATCGGGGCAATCAGCAGACCGACGACTCCGGTCAGGATCAAGGCCAAAAGCCGGTTTCGGTGCAGGGCTGCGGTGGCAAGGGATGCCAGCGCCAGAATGCCACAGATCGTCGCCATGAGGGGCTGCATGGCCAGGCCGGGACGGGTGCCGATGTCATGCGTACCGCTGACCCAGGCAAAGCCGGTGGCGGCCAGAATGACCAAAAGCGCCAGCACCAGCATCCGGGTGAAGCTGCCGTTGTGCAGCGCTTTGGTCACCTTGCGGGCATCGGCGGCCATGGGATCGACCACCGCATCGAACATCCGCTTGGCGTCCAGCCGGGGCATCCGGTCGCGCAGGGCGCGCAAGGCGGGATAGGCGCCCAAAAGCATCAGACCGCCGCCGATCCCGGCCAGCGACATCCAAAGCTCGGGCACGTCAAGCCCGTGCCAAAGGGCGATGTTGGGAAAGACATCGCGTCGCGAGGCCGAGGAAGCTGCGGGATGCAAAAGCCAGCGGGTTGTCAGGTTCGGAAAAAGGCCGATCAGGACGACCAGACTGGCCAGCAGGGCTGGGGCCGCCCACAGGCCGGGGGATGGATCATGCGGTGGGTGCGGGTAATCGGCGCGCACCTGGCCAAGGAAGCCCTTGACCAAAAGCCGCAGCGCGTAGCCGACGGACAGGGCCGCGCCAAGAGTTGCCAGCACGGCCACGATCCAGGGGTTGGGCCAGATCACTTCGGTCGTTTCGGCGAGGAACAGTTCCTTCGACAGGAACCCGTTCAGCGGGGGAAAGCCCGCCATCGAGAGGCCAGCAATTGCCGTGATGCCAAAGCTGATCGGCATCAGCCGTCGCAGCCCGCCCAGCCGGGTGATGTCGCGGGTGCCGGTTTCATGGTCGATGATCCCCGCCGACAGGAACAGCGCCGCCTTGAAGGTCGCGTGGCACAGGATATGGAACAGCGCCGCGACAAGGGCGCTTTCGCTGCCAAGGCCGATCAGCAGGGTGATCAGGCCCAGATGGCTGATCGTCGAATAGGCCAGGATCGCCTTCAGATCATCCTTCCACAGCGCAACCCATGCCCCCAGAAGCAGGGTGAAAAGCCCGGTCCCGACCAGCAGCACGAACCATTCGAACGTGCCCGACATCACCGGCCAAAGCCGGATCATCAGATAGATCCCGGCCTTCACCATGGTTGCCGAATGCAGATAGGCCGACACCGGCGTCGGGGCCGCCATGGCGTGCGGCAGCCAGAAGTGGAACGGAAACTGCGCCGATTTCGCGAAAGCCCCGATCAGGATCAGGACCAGCGCAGGCAGGTAAAGGCCCGAGCTCCAGATCGCGGTCTTGGCGGTCAGGATCGTGGTCAGGTCGTGGCCACCTGCGGCGTGGCCAAGGATCAACATCCCGGCAATCAGGCAAAGCCCGCCGCCCCCGGTGACCGCCAATGCCATCCGCGCACCCTGACGGCTTTCGGCCCGGTCTTTCCAGAAACCGATCAGCAAGAACGAGGTCAGCGAGGTCAGTTCCCAGAAGACCAGCAGAAGCAGGATGTTGTCCGAAAGCACGATCCCCAGCATCGCGCCCTGAAACATCAGAAGGAAGGCGTAGAACCGCCCCAAGGGATCGCGGTCGGACAGGTAGAACCGGGCGTAAAGCACGACCAGAAGGCCCATGGCCAGGATCAACCCGGCAAAGAACAGCGACAGCCCGTCCAGAAAGAAGTTCGCGTTCAGGCCAAGCCCAGGCAACCAGTCGATCTGCGCCTTGACGACCCCACCCGCCAGAACCGCAGGGGCTTCGATTGCCAGCAGGATCAGGGCGGTCAGCGTCACCGCCCCTGCGGCCAGCGCGGCGGCAGTGCGACCAAGCCGGATCAGAAGTCCGGGCAAGACGGCGCCAAGAAAGGGAAGGGCCGCAATCAGGACAAGTGACATGCGGACGGGGATCCTTCGTTATCTTGGACAGCTTACGAGAAGATGTCGGGTGTCAGCGGCGCTTCGTCAAGCACTTACCTTAGCCTTGCGGTGTCATCGCGCCGCGTTGCCTTGTGCGTTCCAGCCCCAACCGCCGTTCGCGCCAGATGATCAGAACCCCCGCCGTCACGATCAGCGTCGCCCCGATCAGCATCGCGCGGCTGGGCACTTCGGCAAAGACCAGATAGCCGATGGCCAGCGAAAACAGCATGGACGCATATTCGAACGGTGCCACCAGCGAGGCATCGGCGTCGCGGTAGCTGGAGGTCAGGAAAATCTGCCCGACCCCGCCCATCAACCCTGCCCCGACCAGCATCGCCGCATCCCCCGGCGTGGGCCAGACCCAGCCGAAGGGCAATGTCGTCAGCGCAAGGACGGTCGATGTCAGGGAAAAGCGGAAGACGATCGAGGAGGTTGTCTCGCTCATCACCAGCTTGCGGACAAAGACCTGCGCCAGCGCTGAAAAGACTGCTCCACACAGGACCAAAAGCGCGCCAAAGGCCGCAGCGCTGCCTGCTGCATCGGCCCCCAGCGTCAGGCGCGGGGCCAGCACGATCATCACGCCGACCATGCCAAGCACGACGCAGCCGATGCGAAAGGCGCGGACCTCTTCGCCCAGAAACATGGCGGCGAAGACCACGGTCAGCAGGGGTGCTGCATAGCCAAGCGCCGTCACCTCGGGCAGGGGCAGGAAGGTCAGGCCCGCAAAGCCAAGGCCCATCGCCGTGGTTCCGGCAAAGCCGCGCCAGACATGGCCCAGCGGATCTTGCGCCTTTAACCCCTGCGCGAGTTCCCCCCGCCACGCCAGCCAGCCCAAGATCACCGGGATTGCAAAAAGCGACCGGAAGAACACCACCTCGCCCACCGGCACGCGGCCATCGGTTGCCTTGATCACCGCCGACATGACGATGAACACAAGGACCGAGACCAGCTTCATGGCGATGCCACGCAGAGGGCGCATCAGGACTTTCCGAAAGGAGTTTCACGAGGAAGCCTATGGACGGCGGCCCCCCTTTGGTTTTCCATGATGGAAAGGGAGAATGCCATGCCGAAAGCGCCACTTGCTGACAGAATTGATCAGGGCCGGGGGATCGTGCCCGCCGATCTGGTGCTGAAGGGCGGGCGGGTGTTCGACCTGATCACCGGCGATCTGGTGGAAACGGATGTCGCGATCTGTGGCGATACGATTGTGGGGGTGTTCGGGCACTATTCTGGCAAGCGCGAAATCGATGTGTCGGGTCGGGTGCTGGTGCCGGGGTTCATCGACACGCACCTGCATGTGGAAAGCTCACTTGTCACGCCGCATGAGTTTGACCGCTGTGTGGGCCCTCGCGGCGTCACCACCGCGATCTGCGACCCGCATGAGATTGCCAATGTCTGCGGCATTCCCGGCATCCGGTTCTTTCTGGACAGTGCGGCGCAGCTGGTGATGGACCTGCGGGTCAACCTGTCCTCCTGCGTGCCCTCGACCCATATGGAGACGACAGGCGCGCGGCTTTCAGCGGCCGATCTTGTGCCCTTGATGGACCATCCCAAGGTGATCGGGCTGGCCGAATTCATGAATTACCCCGGCGTGCTGTTCAAAGACCCCGGCTGCATGGAAAAGCTTGAGGCGTTTCAGGGCCGCCATATCGACGGCCACGCGCCGCTTTTGCGCGGGAATGACCTGAACGGCTATATCAGCGCGGGCATCCGGACAGAGCATGAGGCGACCAGCTATGACGAGGGGCTGGAAAAGCTGCGCAAGGGGATGCGCGTCCTGATCCGCGAAGGGTCGGTGTCAAAGGACCTGCACGCGCTGGTCGGGCTGCTGACCGAACGGCAGGCACCCTATCTGGCCTTCTGCACCGATGACCGGAACCCCTTGGACATCGGCGAACACGGGCATCTGGATTACATGATCCGCACGGCGATTGCCTTGGGCGCGCCGCCCTTGGCCGTCTATCGCGCGGCGTCGTTGAGTGCTGCCGAGGCCTTCGGGCTGAAAGACCGGGGCCTGATCGCGCCGGGAAAGCGCGCCGATATCGCGGTGATCGACACACTGGAAGGCTGCAATGCCTCGCTGGTGCTGGCGGGGGGTGTGGTCGCGGGGGACGAGGCCTATGCCGCGCGGGGGGTGACCGAACCGGTTGCCCGGCATTCGGTCAAGGCACCGCCCGTTTCGGCGCGGGATTTCCGCACCGGCGGCAACCGGGTGGAAACGCCGGTGATCGGCATCCTGCCGGGGAAGATCATCACCGAACACCTGAACTTCGACATCGCGCCGGAAGATGGCGACAAGCGTCCCGATCTGGCGCGGGATCTGGTCAAGATCGCCGTGGTGGAGCGGCACGGGGTGAACGGCAACCGCGCGACGGGGTTTGTAAAGGGCTTCGGGCTGAAGCGCGGGGCGATTGGCTCGACCGTCTGCCACGACCATCACAACATCGCGGTGGTGGGGGCGGATTACGATGACATGGCGCTGGCGGCAAACCGACTGGGGCAGATCGAGGGCGGCTTTGTCGTGGTGGAAGGTGGCCGCGTGCTGGCCGAACTGGCGCTGCCGGTGGCGGGGCTGATGAGCCTTTTGTCGTTCGAGGAAGTGCGGGAAAAACTGGTCGCCCTGCGCGCCGCTGCCCGGTCGCTGGAGGTGGTGCTAGAGGAACCTTTCCTGCAGCTTGCCTTCCTTGCCCTGCCGGTGATCCCGCACCTGAAGATCACCGACATGGGGATGGTCGACGTGGACCGGTTCGAGATCATCCCCTAAGCTTTGTCGGAAAAGTGCAAGGAAGCGGGCGGAATGGCCCCAGAATCAGGCAAGGAATGTTCAATGCGTACAGTGCTTTTGTTCGGCGACAGCAACACCCACGGCACGATGCCGGTGCCGGACCTTGGGGCATCGGACCGCTTCCCGCGGGATGAGCGCTGGGCCACGCGCCTGGCCAAGCTTTTGCCTGACTGGGAGGTGATCGCCGAAGGTCACCCCGGACGGACCACCGTGCATGACGATCCGATCGAAGGCCCGCATCGCAACGGGCTGACAGTGCTGCCGTCGCTGTTGGAAAGTCATCAGCCCATCGACGTGGTGCTGATCATGCTGGGGACCAATGACCTGAAGGAACGCTTCAGCGTCAATGCAGGCGACATCGCACTGTCGCTGGAGCGGTTGGTCCGGGTGATTCGCGCCTCGGGGGCCGGGCCGGGCGGGGTGGCGCCGGGGGTCTTGCTGGTCGCCCCGCCGCCGATTGTCGAGGTCGGCTGTCTTGCCAACATGTTCGCCGGGGGTGCTGCAAAGTCGCAGGCCTTGGCGGCAGAGGTTGCGGCTGCGGCCCGCCGGTCCGGGGTGCCGTTTCTGGACGCGGGGCAGGTGGTCAAGGTTTCGCCGATTGACGGCATCCATTACGGCCCCGAAGCGAATGCGCCGTTGGCAAAGGCTTTTGCCGACGCGATCCTCCAGCATTTCCCGGTGTAGGCCCCCGGATCAGCCACGGTCGGAGTCGAAGGTGATCTCGAACCCCGCGCCTTGGTCGGGGGACAGAAGCCTGATCTCGGCCCCATGCGCCGCCAGAAGGTTGGCGGTGATGGTCAGGCCCATGCCAGTGCCGCCGGTGTCGCGACGGGTGGTGAAGAAGGGGTCGAACACACGGGCACGGTTGCCGGGGGAAATGCCGCTGCCGTTGTCATGGATCGTCAGGCGACCGGGTTCCGCTGCAATCGCCACCTCTGTCGCCCCGGCTGCCGCCGCATTGGACAAAAGCTGCTGCAAGATCACCGTCAGCCCCCCGGCGGCAAGCGGCAGGGGCTGGTTTGCCCCCGTTACGTCCAGCGAAAGGCCCGGATGCGCGGCTTGCAGAGCGGACAGAACCTCGTCCAGCCGCCCGGTGCCGTGATGCCCCGGTTCGCGCGCCGCTGCGGCCTGCCGCAAGGCCTGCAACTGGCGTTCCATTTGTGCCCCAGCCGTGGCGATGCTGGCGACAAGAGCCTTGTCCTCGCCCTGCAGGGCCGCATCCTCCAGCAGTTCCACCGCCGCGCGGATCGCGGAAAGGGGGGTCTTCATCTCATGTGTGACATGGTCGGTAAAGCTGCGGATCGTCGCCTCACGCGCTTGCAATCGGCCTGCCATGGCAAGGACGCTTTCGCCCAGATCGCGCAATTCGCGGGTGCCGTAATGCGCCAAGGGTTCGGCCCGCGCCATCGGGTCCTGCCGCAAGTCCCCTGCGCGTTCGGCCAGGGCCGAGATCGGGCGAAGCAGAAGCCGTGCCAGCAAAGCCCCAAGGAGCATCGTGGCCAGCAGAATCGCGCCGCCCACCAGCACGACGCCCCAGCGATAGCCGATCAGTGGTCCGATCAGGCGCAGGGTGACAAGGCCAAGGAACGACAGGCCAAGCGTGCCAAGAAGCGCGCCACCCAAGACCTGCCAAAGCGTCGGCCGCCATTTGCGCCTTATGCCTGGCATGGGCCCATCCGCAGGCCTACACCGTGCAGCGTGTCAATGGCATCCGGGCAACCGGCCTCGGCCAGTTTGGCGCGCAGGTTGCGCAGGTGGCTGTCAAGGGTGCGGTCAGAAACCGGGCTGCCCGCGCCCCAGACCTGATCGACCAGCGCAGGCCGTGTCGTGACCCGTTCGGGCGATTGGATCAGGCATTTCAGGATGGCAAGTTCGGTGCCGGTCAAGGGAATCTCGGCTTCGCCGACCTTGCAGAAATGCCGGGCGGGTTCGACCGTCACCTGACCGTGGCGCAGGACGGGGGAGGCAGCACCACCCCGTGCCCGTTTCAGGATCGCCTTGATCCGGGCGACCAGTTCGCGGGGGCTGAAGGGTTTGGTCACATAGTCGTCGGCGCCCAGTTCAAGGCCAAGCACGCGGTCAAGTTCATCATCCCGCGCGGTCAAAAAGACAATCGGCACTTCGGACTTGGCGCGGATGCGGCGGCATACTTCCAGCCCGTCAAGTTCGGGCAGGCCCTGATCCAGGACGATCAGATCGGGCAGTTCGCGTGCGGCCTGCATCAGCGCGGATTGGCCATCGGCGGCGGTGACGACGGCAAAGCCCGCGCGGTCCAGCGCAAGCCCCACCAGTGACCGCAACTGCGGGTCGTCATCGACGACAAGGATTTTCATGGCCTCTCCATGACCGGCATCTGGTCCAGATAACGGCTGACGCGCCAATTACGGAAGCCCCAATCGCGCCAGCCTTCGATATGGGGTCCTGCAAGATCGCAGGGCGCCCAGTGGACCGGGACGTTCCCGGAGGCGACAATTGCCGCCGCCGCAGTCGGGCCAAGCGAACAGACATAGGTACCGTCGAACCGCTCTCGCGACAGGTTTTCGGTCGCGATGATCGCGGCAAAGTTCACGAAACAGCAGGCGTAAAGCGTGGCCAGTGTCATGGCGGCGGTTCGGGTCAGCAGCCAAAGGTTCGACCGGTCCCGCCAGACTTGCCAAGCGGTCAGGCCAAGGCCTGCGGCGACCAGCCCCATCCAGATCGCGGAATGCAGGCGCAGATAGGTCAGGCCGAAGGCTTCGACGTACAGTTCCAGCCGCAGGAGCGACGACAGGACAAGGGCCACGTTCTGCGCGAGCCACAGGAGGAGAAGCCAGCGCAGGTGCCGATCCTCACGCGCGAAGGGGCGGGCGGCAAGGGCGAAGGCCCCGGCCAGAAGGGCAGTCACCAGCAGGGGATAAGCGCCGCGATGGGCGTATTCGGCGGCACTCATGCCTTCGGGCAGGACGGCCCCGCCCCAAAGATAGGCGGCGTCCATCAGGGTCTGCACTCCAAGGATCACGTTGAACACCAGAAGACCCCGCGCGACCGATTGCGCGCCGGGGCGAAAGCGGGCGGGAACTGCGGGAAGGGGGATCGCCAAGGCCGGTGGCGGCGGGGCAAGCAGGGGCCAAAGGGCCAGTGCAAGGCCCAGCCACAGCGACAGGCGGCCAAGGGTCACGATCCCCTCGCCCTGAATGGCGAAAAGATCGGACAGCATTCGGACCAACAGCGGGTTGGCCAGCAACAAGAGTCCGACCAGAACCAGTGCCCCGCCCGCCGGAAAGGCCCAGCTGCGCGCCGCGCGCCATTGGCCGCGCAGGGCGTCGCTTTGCATCACCGTGGTGGTCTGGCGATACCCATCCCCGATCCCGCGCCACGGCAGGGTCGCCCAAAGTGCCAGACCCCGCTGCATCAGCGCCGTCGTTCCGCCGCGCGCCCAAAGCAGGCTTGCCGTCAGCCCGACAGCCAGAAAGGCCAGCGACAGGGCTTGCACATAGTCGATGACGGGAAGGACCGACAAAAGCATCAGAAGCGACGGGTAAAGCTGCGCCCGGGTCGGCAGGGTGGCAAGCACCGCCAGAAACACCGCCCCGGCAAAGATCGCCAGTGACAGCCCAACGGCCTGACGGAAGAACAGGACATCCCCGATCCCGACCAGCGCCAGCAGGGTCAGCACGCCCCGCGCCGGGGCCAGCTTGGCCTGTGATCCATCCGCCTGTGGTGCGGGGGTCGTGTCACCCAACCACCACGCATCCATCGCCAGTGCCCCCGGCACCCCGCGCAATACCCATTCCGCCATGTTCTGCCCCTCTCGGCTTGTCCTGCCGAAAGACTGCGCGCGCCCCTGCGCAGATCGCTTGCGTGATCCGTGCAGCGCTTGTGCAGATGTCAGCGCGCCGGGGCCAGTTGGTTCGCCGAAGGGATCAGCCCCAAAGGCCGACAAGGGTAAGAAGGTTCCCGACCAGCGCCATGACCGCCAGCAGGATTGTCGGGCCCACCGACAGCATGAAGCCGACAAAGCGCCGGGACGGGTTGGCGACATAGGCGCGCCAATAGACGAACCGTCCGACAAGATAGACCGCGCCAAGCGCCGCGACCAAAAGGCTGGACCAATAGGCCGCCGCAAGGAACAGCGACGGCAGGAAGGCGACCAGCGTTTCCAACGTGTTCATATGCACCCGGTGCATCCTCTCGAACCCTTCATCCCCGGTCATCGCCGGGGCCTTCAGGCCGGACTTCGCACGGGCCTCGCCTGTCAGCTTGCCGAAGAAGATATATTGCAGGACCGCAAGGATCGCGACGAGGTGGACAAGCTGCATCGGGGCTCCGATCAGGATGGGCGCGTTGGTGCGGATTGGCCCAATGCCTAGGCCAGATCGGGCCTGCGCCGCAACCGGAAGATGTGCGCCGACGCAGTCTGCAAGACCATCTGGCCGGATCAATCCGTCCGGACCATCGCGGCAAGGCTGGCGTTCCGGGGTGGGGTCAGAAGACGCCGACGACTTCGTACATCACCGGTTCGAAGCCTTTGCAGAGTTCGTTGATCTTGCGGTTCCTCTCGCGCATTTCGGGGGTGCGGAGCATCGCCTGGTAATCCTCGCGCCGTTGCCATTGCGAATAGTTGCAGATCCGCGTGCGGGCGTCGTTCATGTGCAGACCCGCCGCGATATAGCCCGGCTGGTGCCGGATGCAGTCGCGATAGGCGGCTTCCAGCGCCTCGACCAGATCGAAGGCCATGGCGGGGGTGGTCTCGAAGGTAGTGATCACGGTCTGGCCGTGGAAATCCTTGGAAATGCTGGGCATGTGCGGTCCTCCGTTTGGCCAGCATGGCATGGATCGGTGGTGCCTGCAGGAAAATTGTCAGGCCCTGTTCCGGCGGTCGTCACTCTGTTCCTTCAAGGTTGATATAGGGGATGCGGCCCCCCACACTTTCCGCCACAAAGCCAAGCTTTTCCGGGCCGATCAGGTAGATCGCGGCGGCAATGACGGCCACGACGCCCGCAACGGCAAAGCCGATCTTCCAGATCGACCATGGCCGTTCGCCCTGCACCTCGCCCGTCTGGCCGTTCACCAGGAAACGGTAGCTTTTGGCGTTGTACTTGTAGGCAGCCATCCAGACCGGCAAGAGCACATGTTTGAAGGTTTCATCGGACCAGGCGGTATTCACCGAATGAACCCGTTGTTCATCCCCGCCGATGTCGCGGCAGACGTCGTCATGGATCACCCGGGACATGCGCTGGCGGCCTTCGACATGGCCATCGGCAAGACTGACGGTATAGCCCTCGGCCTGAAACCCGGCGAGGTATTCGGGGCTGTAGGGCGCAAGTTCGCCCAGAGTCCAGGGCTCCAGATTGTCGGCCAGCGTTTTTGGCAGGGCGTGCGAGGCGATGACGAGGACATCGTCGAAATCGCGCGCCACATGGCCCGAGGCGGAATACCAGCGGGTCTTCTGCACCTGTCGGGTGCGGGATTCGGACTTGCCGTTGACGGTGACCGTATAATGTTCGGTTTCCCAGTAATGTTCGCCGCGCTGGCCGGTATAGTCAGACGCGGTATCGGCGTCGAAGGTCCAATAGGGCACATAGACCCCGTTCATCGCGCGGCCCTTGCGGGAATATTCCAAAAGCCCGTTCGGCGCGAACCAGAGCTTGCCCATCCAGTCGATCATCTGCTTGCGGGCTTCGGGTTCCGAAAGTTTGAAGGGCAAGACGGCCTGCGGCTTGATCAGGCGGTGGGTGCCGGTGTCCAGCACCACGGGCGTGGCGCAGAACGGGCATTCGGTGGCATGGGTGGCCCCCGTAACTTCGATCTGGGCACCGCAAGAGGGGCAAGAGGTGGTGCGGACATCCTCGACCGTGCCGGTGGGCAGGTCGTCGGCCAGGCCCCGCGCAAGGTCAAGTTCCCTGAAAGCGCGGGTCTTGGCGCCATCGACAGCTTCAGGGATCGCCTGTTCATGGCCGCAATGATCGCAGGTCAGGCTTTTCTGGCCTGGAGAGTAGCGGAGTTTGGCACCGCATTGCGAGCAGGGCCAGCGGTGTTCTTCTTCTTCGGCGGCCATTCAGTCACTCAGGGTTTGGGGGGCGGCGGGGGCAGGCTGTCCAGAAGAGCGGCCAGTTCAGTCTCGGCGGCCATCTTCCAGCCATCCTGGCCTTGGCTCCAGACCATCGTGGCGCGGGTAAAGCGGCCTTCCATGGCCAGACGGCGCAGGTCGGCGTCGCCAAAGGGGCCCTGGGTCGCGCCGTTTTCGGCAAGGTGCCACTGCTTGCCCGCAGGCGGCGGGGGCGGCGGTGGCGGGGCTGCGGCGGCCGGGGCAGCGGGCGGCTGGGCCGCGCCCCAAGGGCCAGCGGCCTGCGCCGCCATGTTGAAACCGATGCCCGCGCCAAGACCGGTGCCCATGGCCGCGCCCATCGCGCCGCCCGGCTGGTTCAGCGCCTCGGCGGCGTTGAACTGCATGTATTTGTTCAGGTCCCCGACAACGCCGATGGAGCTGCGCTTGTCCATCGCCTTTTCCACCTCTTCGGGCAGGCTGATGTTTTCAATGTAGAATTCCGGGATCGACAGCCCGTATTCGCCGACCTTGGGGGTGATCTTTTCGGCGATGATCTTGCCCAGGTCCTCCAGGTTCGCGGCCATGTCCAGGACGGGAATGCCCGAAGCCGCCAAGGCCTGGCTGGCGGACTGCACGATCTGATTACGGATCTGGTTCGTCACCTCGTCGGTGGTGAATTCGCCGTCGGTGCCGACGATTTCGGTCATGAACTTGCCGGGGTCGGTCACCCGCATCGAATAGGTGCCGAAAGCGCGGATGCGGACCGGGCCGAATTCGGGGTCACGCGCCATGATCGGGTTCTTGGTGCCCCATTTCTGGTCATTGAACCGGGTGGTCGAGACGAAATAGACCTCGGACTTGAACGGGCTTTGGAAGCCGTGGGACCAGTGCTGCAACGTGGTCATGATCGGCATGTTGTTGGTCTCAAGCTGATAGAGACCGGGGGTGAAGACATCCGCCAGTTGGCCTTCGTGGATGAAGACGGCGGCCTGGCCTTCGCGAACGGTCAGCTTGGCACCCATCTTGATCGCCTGCCCGCGCCGGTCAAAGCGCCAGACCATCGTATCACGCGTGTCATCCAGCCAAGAGATGACGTCGATGAATTCGCCTTTGAGAAAATCGAAGACCATGGGCTAACTCCGTACAGGGCCCGTTCCGGGCTGATCAAGTTTCGCCGCCCAAGAGGCGACGCGCAAGAGGCAACAGAAGGGGGCGGGCTTCGGTCACGGACATTCCGGGGTGAAGCTCGGGGCTGTAAAGCATCCGCAGCATAAGTTCGTCCTGATCGGTCAAGAGGGCGAATTCCTCGTCATCGTTGAAGATCGAGGGGCGGGCTTCGTGGCTGTCGTTCGGCAGGCCAAGACCCTGGGCCAGTTCTTCATGCATGCAGGACAGGCGCAGCAGGTCGGGGTGCTCGGCCCGGATCACCGCGAAGGCGCGGGTATAGCCGCCAGTGTTGCCCTCGGACAGGGCATAGACCATGCAATAGGTCGATTTCGGCATCCGGGTGATCCCCGCGACGTCGCCGGCCGAAAGTCCGGGCAGGACCGAGCGGATCGTCGGCTCCAGCGCCTCGCGTTCGTCTTCCGACACGATCTGGATGAAGAAGTTCGGGTTTCCCTCGTCCATGGTCATCGGATGCCCGGTGACCCGCGACAGCCGGTCGATCAGGCTGGCAATCCGGGCGCGATCGGTGCCTTGCCGGTCGGCGGGGACGCTGGGGCCGAAACGCACCGACACTCGGATCGGCACGACCCAGCGGCGCAGGCGGCTTTCGGTTTCCTCGGGCACAAAGCCGGTCGCATCGCGGCGGTATTCGTCGAAAAGCGCGACCTTCAGGAAATTCTGCGCCAGCACCTCTGGCGTCACGGGAATTTCACTGCCGGGGTCGCTGCGCAGCAGGCCTTCGCGCAGAAGGGTTGCCTGCACTTGCGCGTAATACGCCATTGCCGCAGCACTTTTCGGCGTCGGCACAGCGGGAATGTCCAGCGCTGGGGGGGGCGAGGCGCGGGGGCCGGGGCCAAATCCGGCATAGTCGCAGGCCGCAAGCGCAAGGCAGGCGATCCCTGCCACACCTGCCTTCAGCCTGAAATATGCTTTCATGCCCCGGTCGTCCGTGTCAGGCCGAAGTCGCGGGCACAGGCTTGCGCGCCTTGGCGGCGGCGAGTGTATCGCGCAACTCGGCCTCCATCTTCACCAGCTCGAGCTCGGCGGCTGCCCGGCGGGATTTGCCTTCGTCGGCGATGGCAAGGCTTTCGTTGATCGTGGCGATCAGTGTGGCATTGGCGGCCTTGACGGTTTCGATGTCGAAGACGCCGCGTTCCATTTCCTCGCGCACGACCTTGTTGGCCTGTTGCAGGTTTTCAGCGTTCGACTTCAGAAGTTCGTTGGTCAGGTCATTGGCGTCGCGCACGGCTTCTGCCGCCTCGCGGCTGCGCTGGATGGTCACGGCCTGCGCGAGTTGGGTTTCCCACAGGGGCACGGTATTCACGAGGGTCGAGTTGATCTTGGTGACCAGCGACTTGTCGTTTTCCTGCACCAGCCGGATCGATGGCAGCGATTGCATCGTCACCTGACGGGTCAGCCGCAGGTCATGGACCCGGCGTTCCAGATCGTCGCGGGCCGAGCGCAGGTCGCGCAGTTCCTGCGCCTTCATCACCTGATCGGCCTCGGGGGCCTTGGCAACCTCGGCCTCTTTGGCGGGGATGTCCTTGGCGTCGACTTCGGCCAGCTTCGCCTCGCCCGCAGCAATGTAGAGGGCCAGTTCATTGTAGAAGTCGAGCGTCTTTTCATAAAGGATATCAAGGCTTTTGATATCCTTCAGCAGCGTGTTTTCATGGGTCAGAAGATCGGTGGTGATCTTGTCGATCTGGGTTTGCACGTCTTCATATTTCGCGACGAACTTGGCGAAAGGAGCGGCGCGGCCCAGAAGCTTTTCCCACCAGCTGACATCGCGGCGCAGGTCCATTTCATCGACCGAAAAGCCACGGATCGTGGTGACGATGTTACGCAAGCTGTCGCCTGCGGGGCCGACGTCCTTGTTCTTCACGTCCTGCAGCATGGCCTGGCTGATCACCTGCAATTCGGACTGCGCTGCCGACCCGAAGCCGATGATCGACTGGGTGTTGGTCAGGTCAACCTCGGCCATCCGTTTCTTGATCGCCTCGGCCTGCGGGGCGGGGGCGGATTCCAGCGGCACGACTTCGGCCATCGGTTCCGGCAGGATGGTTGCGGTGACCTTCTCGACTTCGCTTAACAAAGCGGCGGCGCTGGATTGAATGGTTTCGGACATGGGACGTTCCCCTTGGGTCAATGGTCAAACTTGAGACGGTCGCGCAGCACGGAAATCTCGACATCTAGATCGGTCCGGTTGTTCGACAGGAAAGCGGTGGATTTTTCGGCGAAGGTGGTTTCAAGGTCGGTCAGCAGCGCCTCATAGTCTGCACGGGCGCTGGCATCGCGGGTCTGGGCATAGTGGTCGGCGAACTTGATCGTCGCGTCACGGGCACCCATCAGATAGACCGACATGTACTTGCGCGCGGCGGTCAGATCGCCGGGATCGGCCTCGATCGTGCGGAAAAGCTTGCGGGCCTGGGCGGTGAACTGGTCAACCCGCTTTTCAAGGCTTCGGTCGCCTGCGCGCAGGATGGCATCGGTCATCCCGGCAAGATAGCCCTCGCCCTCTTCGACCGCATGGGCGACACGGCCGGTCTGGAAGGCGTCGATCCCCTCCATCCCCTTGTCGCGCATCGGATCAAGGCCGAAAGCCCCCAGATGCAGGCCCGCGCCGACAAGGGCGAAAAGCGCTGGGTAGATCAGTCCGATCCCCGCAGTCATGCCGCCAAGGAACAGGGCGATGCCGGTGATCGCGGCACCAAAAAGCTTGCGCGGCAGGGCCGGGCGGCGGGCCAGCGTGCGGGTGTTGTATTCCGCTTCGGCCTTGATCCCTTCGCGGGTCAGCCAGGCCGCCAGAATCAGCGCGCCCCCGGCCAACAGGCCGAACAGCAGGTCGCGTGGGCCGTCGCCGAAGGCGGGAAACAGGAACAGGAAGGCCGACAGGAACAGGACCGTCGTCCGCCATTGGCCATCCGACCCTTGCGCCCGAAACGGGCTTTGCATCGGAGTATGGCCGGACTGGCTGCCTTGTGGTGAATATTTGCCGCCGAAACGTTCTGCCATCACACGCCCCCGGTCCATGCGACATAGGCGATCAGCGCGACAAGAAGGCCCAGTGACAAGGTCCGCAACCCGCTTCCCGACATCCCGACACCCCTGAAAATGGCACTTGCGGGGACGATAGCCGAACCGGATCACGCTTGCCAGTCAGGCAGGGGGGAAATCGGCGGCATTCTTCCCCCCTTGGCCGTGGGCTGCGGATCAGCCGCGCTTTGGCCCGCCGGGTTTTGGGGCGGGTTTTGACGCAGGGCGTGCAGGGCTGCGCGGATGGGCAGGGCCGGTTTTTGCGCCGCCGGATGCGGGCCGGGTCGCGGTCTTCCATGCCTCGGACAGCTGTTTCAGCCCCTCGCCGGGTTTGAGCGGCCTTTTGGCGACCGGTTTGGCGCTGGTCTTTGCTGCGTCGTCGTCACTGTCGCGGCGGGTCCGGCTGGCGGGTTTTGCCGCCGGTCTTGCATCGGGAAAACGGCTTGGACGCGGCGGGGTGGGGATATCGGCCTCGGTCATGCCCAATTGTTCGCGCAGGATCTTCGGCTTGATCTCTTCAACCTCGCCCGGTTTCATCTCGTTCAGGCGGAAGGGGCCGTAAGAGGTGCGGATCAGCCGGTTCACCGTCATGCCGATATGGGCCATCGCACGGCGGATTTCGCGGTTCTTGCCTTCGCGCAGGCCGATCGTCAGCCAGGCATTGGCACCCTGGTGGCGGTCGATCTTGACCTCCATCGGCTGGAATTTCTCGCCTTCAATCGTGATGCCCTTGCGCAGGGGTTCGATCTCGGGCTCGGTCGGGTTGCCGTTCACCCGGACGCGGTACTTGCGCAGCCAGCCGGTCGAGGGAAGTTCAAGGCGGCGTTTCAGTTCGCCGTCATTGGTCAGAAGGAGAAGGCCCTCGGAGTTGAGGTCAAGCCGTCCGACGGACATCACGCGGGGCATGTCTTCGGGCAGGTGGTCGAAAACGGTGTCGCGGCCCTTTTCGTCGGAGGCCGAGGTCACAAGGCCCTCGGGCTTGTAGTAAAGCCACAGGCGCGGGGGTTCGGGCTGGCCCACGGGTTCGCCCCGGACGGTGATCTTGTCGCGGGAGGTCACGTTCAGGGCCGGAGAGGTGATGACCTTGCCGTTGACGCTGACTTCGCCCATTTCGATCAGCCGTTCCGCCTCACGCCGGGACGCGACGCCAGCGCGCGAGAGGACCTTGGCGATGCGGTCGCCTTCAGGTGCGTCCGTTGCCGGGGTCTTTGCGGGGGCTTTGGTCTTTTCTTTTCCGGCCATGGGCTTCATCCTTTGGCCAGGGATTGCGTGGCCAGCCCCGGGGGTTTCACATCCCCGGACCCCCGTGGGATACTTGAGGACAGATGAAAGAGCAACGCGAAGGGTTCCGGTCGTTCATGGCGCTGGCGCTGGACGAGGCGCGGGCGGCGGCGGCGCGGGGCGAGGTTCCGGTGGGCGCGGTGATCGTGCGGGGCGGCGAGGTGGTGGCGCGGGCGGGCAACCGGACGCGGGAACTGGCGGACCCGACGGCCCATGCCGAGATGCTGGTGATCCGCGAGGCCTGTCGGCTGGCCGGGTCCGAACGGTTGGGCGGGCATGACCTTTACGTGACGCTGGAGCCGTGCCCGATGTGCGCGGCGGCGATTTCGGCGGCACGGATCGGGCGGCTGTACTATGGCGCGGCGGACCCGAAATCGGGGGGTGTTTCTGTGGGGGCACGGGTGTTTTCGCATCCGCAGTGCCACCATGTGCCCGAGGTCTATGACGGGATCGGCGGGGACGAGGCGGAAGCGCTGTTGAAGGCCTTCTTCGCGGACCGGCGGGGGTAGCGGCGCCCTTCAGCAAGGAAAATTCTTGCAGAAAGAATTTTGGGCGCCCGGTGCCCGACGGGGCGCGCGGGTGGGAATGTCGGGTGCCTCCGGCGGGAATATTTGGCGAAGAGAAAGATGTTCGGGTCGGGCCTGCTGGCCATCGCCGCGGGTTTCTTCAGATATGGATCGGGTCCAGAACTTCGGGTTCGATTACCTCGATACCGGGCAGGCCTGCCTTCAGCACGCTCGCGTCCTGCGCCAGAAGGCCGAAAGTCCGGTAGTGGCAGGGGATCACCCAGCGGAAGTTGAACCATTTTCGCGCGGCCCAGGCGGCGCGTTCCATGTCCATCGTGTAATGCCCGCCGCAGGCAAGGATGCCGATGTCGGGCTGGTGGTATTCGCCCATCCAGGCCATGTCGGCCATCAAGTCGGTATCGCCCGAGACGTAGATCGTGTGACCTTCGCCTGCGATCATGAAGCCCGCGGCGTCGCCTGCGGGCAGAAGGCCCTTGCCGGTAAAGTCGATGCTGGAGGAATGGACGGCGTTGACCATGGTGACCTTTGCGCCGTTCAAATTCAGCGTGCCGCCTTTGCCGAAGCCGAGGGTTTCGCAGAGGTCGTTGGCACCCATCCATTCGGACAATTCATGAATGCAATGTACCTTGATCCCAAGCTTCCGGGCCAGGCGGGCCGCATCGGCGGCGTGGTCGCCATGGGCGTGGGTCAGAAGGATATGGGTCGCGCCTGACGTCGCCTCATCTTCGCGCCCGGCCGGGAAAAGCGGGTTGCCGGTGAGCCAGGGGTCGACCAGAAGGACGGCCTGTTCGATCTGGATCCGAAAGCCGGAATGGCCAAGCCAGGTGATGCGCATGAAGGGGTCCTTACGGGCAAGGTCGGGGTGCTTCGGGCCCATTGTAAGCATGACAATCGTCGAGCGGGGCGAAACGCTGCGCAACGGGCGAACTCTGCCGCTGTCCTGCGCCGAATGTTGCCTGATCGCCACAGGTTCGGCAAATTTCCAGCGCTGCGCCAGATTTCTGGTGCCAGAAGCACCGGATTGCACTATGGAACCGACAACGATCCGCGCAACCAAGGGAGGCGTCATGATGTTGAACACTGCACGCCCAGGCTTTGCCCTTGGGGCCTATTGCGCCGCGTATCGGATGTCAGGCTGGACCACCGGTCCCTGCTGACACCTTTGACCGGGCGGCATCAGGCCGACGGGCACACCCAGCATCGCCATTCCTGACCCCATAGGGCCGGACTCTGTTCCGCCACTTCGGGTCGGTTTCATCTTTCATCCAGACAGGGACCGGCCACCGAATCTGGGGCCGGAGAACATCATGACCCCGACACATTCTTTCGACAAACCGGTGCTGCGCGCTGCGTTGGACGAGATCATTCATACGCACGGGCTTTGGCCGGTGTTGCGCACGGTTCTGGCGCGCGGTTTGCTGCGGCACCGGTCTGCAATGGCCGACCCGCCGATCAGCAACCATATCCGGCGCGATATCGGCTTGCAGCCGCTGACAGGCTTTGACCCCTGGAACCCGCATCGCCGGTAGGCCCCTTGTCCAGTTCTTGCTGGCAGGGAGCTGGGCGGATAGACCGGGCGCAGCAGGAGGGGCGGAATGGGCTGGTTTGACGCGGTAGATGCCTATTGTGAGCGGCTGGTCCCCGGCTTTGGAGGCGAGCCGTTCAACATGCTGACCGGGCTGGCCTTTCTTGCGGTGGGTCTGTTCGCCTTTCGTCGCGCGCCTGCATTGGCGGATCGGCTGGCGGCGGCGGCGCTGGGGCTGGTCGGGCTGGCCTCGGCGGTGCAGCACGGGTTTGCCTTGGGGGTGACGGTAAGGATCGATCTGGGGGCGAACCTGCTTTACCTGACGCTTCTGGGCGCACTGATGCTGCGGCGTCTGGCCGGTGCGGGCTTTGTCAGCGCCTTGGCCGGAGGGGTGGCTGTTGTTGCTCTGACCCATGTGGTTGGGGGCAATCCGGCGGTCCAGCAGGTGCTTGGACGGCCGTCAGACACGTTCTTTCTCTTGATGCTGGTCCTGATCGGCACAGCACTTGGCCTGCGGGCGCGGCATCCGGCCACCGCCGGGCGGATTGCTTTGGCCGGGGCGGTGTTGGCTTTGGGCCTGCCGTTCCGCTTTCTGGACGGTGGGCTTTGTGCGGTCTGGCCGCTGGGCACGCATGGCGTCTGGCATCTGGTGAATGCGACTTCGGCGGCGCTTTTGCTGGCGGCACTGGCCCGCCATGCCACCTTGCCCGCCCGCGCGCTTGCGAAGGACGGGACGGGGCGCTAAACGGCGTCATTCCCGGAACGGAGGGGCCCATGGCCATCGACATCGACACTGCCCGCAAGGTGGCAAAGCTGGCCCGGATAAGGGTCGAGGAGGCCGATCTGCCCAAGCTCGCTGGCCAGCTTTCGGGCATCCTTGGCTTCATGGAGCAGTTGAACGAAGTCGATGTGACGGGGGTCGAACCGATGACTTCGGTCACGCCGATGCGTCTGAAGCGGCGGGTTGATGAAGTGACGGATGGGAACATCCAGGCCCAAGTGTTGAAGAACGCTCCCGATGCGCGGGAAGGCTTCTTTGCAGTGCCGAAGGTGGTGGAATGAGCAATACCTGGACCATCGCGGCGGCGCGGGATGCGCTGCGCAAGGGCGAGATTTCGGCGGTCGACCTGACCATGTCCTGCCTGACGGCGATTGATGCGGGCGACGATCTGAACGCCTTCGTCCACAAGACCCCGGAAATCGCGCTGGAGCAGGCGCGGGCGGCGGATTCGCGGATCAAGGCTGGCGATGCGCCGTCGATGTGCGGGATTCCGTTGGGGATCAAGGACCTGTTCTGCACCAAAGGGGTGCCGTCGCAGGCGGCCTCGAACATCCTGAAGGGGTTCAAGCCCGAATACGAATCGACCGTCACGACCAAGCTGTTCGGCGCGGGTGCGGTGATGCTGGGCAAGTTGAACATGGACGAATTCGCCATGGGCTCGTCGAATGAGACAGCTTGCTACGGCAATGTCATCAGCCCGTGGCGGCGCAAAGGGTCGAACGTGCAGCTGACACCAGGGGGGTCCTCGGGCGGCTCTGCGGCTGCAGTGGCGGCGGACCTGTGCCTTGCGGCGACGGGGACGGACACCGGCGGGTCGATCCGCCAGCCTGCGGCTTTTACCGGGATCGTGGGGATCAAGCCGACCTACGGGCGGGTTTCCCGCTGGGGGATCGTGGCCTTCGCCTCAAGCCTTGATCAGGCCGGACCGATGACGAAATCGGTGCGCGACGCGGCGATCATGCTGCAGACGATGTGCGGGCATGATCCGAAGGATTCGACCAGCGCCGATATTCCGGTGCCGGATTTCGAGGCGGCCTTGACCGGCGACATTCGCGGCAAGGTCATCGGCATTCCCAAGGAATACCGGATGGACGGGATGCCCGCCGAGATCGAGGCGCTGTGGCAGAACGGCATCGCGATTATGCGCGATGCGGGCGCGGAAGTGCGGGACATCAGCCTTCCGCATACGAAATACGCGCTTCCGGCCTATTACGTGATCGCCCCGGCGGAAGCGTCGTCGAACCTCGCCCGCTATGATGGCGTCCGTTATGGCCACCGCGCCAAGCTGACGGCGGGCGACGGCATCACCGAGATGTATGAGAAGACCCGCGCCGAAGGCTTTGGGCCGGAAGTGCAGCGCCGGATCATGGTCGGGACCTATGTGCTGTCGGCGGGCTTCTATGACGCCTATTACAACCGGGCGCGGAAGGTGCGGGCGCTGATCAAGCGCGACTTCGAACAGGCCTTCGCTGCGGGTGTCGATGCGATCCTGACGCCGGCTACGCCGTCAGCGGCCTTTGGGCTGGGGGAAATGTCGGATGCTGATCCGATTCAGATGTATCTGAACGACGTCTTCACGGTGACGGTGAACCTTGCGGGCCTGCCCGGAATCTCGGTCCCTGTGGGTCTGGATGCGCAGGGTCTGCCGCTTGGCCTGCAACTGATCGGTCGGCCATGGGACGAGGCAGAGTTGCTGAAATGCGCACATGTTCTTGAGGACCGCGCGGGTTTTGTGGCCAAAGCCGAAAAATGGTGGTAATGGGCCACAAAACAACCCTGTCGAGGCAGTGATGATGCGTTCCTACCATGGTTCCGCCCTTGGCGCGGTGCTTGCGATGCTTGCTGTTGCAGGCTGCACCCCTGCCGCGAATACCGGTACGGGATCGGGCGTCGGCTTTACCGATTACGGCACCTATATCAGGGGCGCGCAGCCTGCCCCGGCAGGTGGTGCGGTGGTTCCGCCGCCGTCCGCCACTTTCGATCCAGCCGCTGCCGCTGCGGCGATTGACCGGGCCGATGGCTCGACTGTCCCTGCAAGCGGGCCTTTGCCAACCGAACTTCCCACCGCCTTGCCCGAAGCGACCGATAGTTCCTCGCGTCCGCGCGGGGGGGCGCCCGCCGGGATCAAGGAAGAAAGTGGCGAGGTTTCAAACCTTGGCATTTCCGACGAGCAGGATTTCGAAGCGGTGAAATCGCGCGAAACCATCGAAAGCGATGCTGAACGCATTGCGCGCAACCGGTCGCAATATGTTATCGTGGAACCGAAGGATCTGCCGGCCCGTCCGGGTGATACTGGCCCGAACATCGTGGAGTTCGCGCTGGCCACCACCCATGCGCCGGGGGTCCAGATGTACAAGCGCAGCGGCATCGGTCTGCGCAGCGCCGATTCGGCCTGTGCCAAATACGCCTCGCCCGACAAGGCGCAGCAGGATTTCCTTGCCAAAGGCGGGCCCGATCGTGACCGGCTGGGCGTCGACCCCGATGGCGACGGCTTTGCCTGCTCGTGGGACCCGCGTCCGTTCCGCACCGCGCTGCAGTGATGTTGGTCTGAAGCGATGCGGGCGCACCCGTCGCCGAATTTCGGGGACCGGCGGGGCAAGCGGGTAGACCTGATCGTCCTTCACTATACGGCCATGGCCAGTGCCGCCGAGGCGCTGGCGCGGCTGTGCGACCCCGGCCCAGAGGTTTCGGCGCATTACCTGATCGACCGGGATGGCACCGTCTTCCACCTTGTGGATGAGGCGATGCGCGCCTGGCATGCCGGGGCAGGCGAATGGGGCGGTGAAGGCGACGTGAATTCCCGGTCCATCGGGATCGAATTGCAGAATACCGGGTCCGAACCCTTTGCCGAACCGCAGATGGCGGCGCTTGAGGCGCTTCTCTCCGATCTTCTGGGCCGCCACGCCTTGTCACCGAAGGCGGTGATCGGTCACAGCGACATGGCGCCTGACCGCAAGGGCGACCCCGGCGCGCGGTTCGACTGGCGGCGACTGGCCTTGCAGGGGCTGACGGTCTGGCCGGTGCCCGCTGAACCCGGCGACCTTCAGGCGGACCTGCGCGCCTTTGGCTATCCTGACGCCCCGACCGACACCTTGCTGACCGCCTTTCGCCTGCGGTTTCGCCCTTGGGGGGAGGGGCCGCTGGATGATACCGACCGCGCGCTTGCGGCGGGGTTGCGGCGGATTGCGGTTGACGGCGAGGCATTGCGCGCCTAACTCACCCCTCGCGCGGAGGGCTGGATGGCCGCGGGTGGCAACACCCGAGGAAAGTCCGGACTCCAGTTGGCAAGGGTGCCGGGTAACCCCCGGCGGGGGCAACCCCAGGGAAAGCGCCACAGAGAAGAGACTGCCTTGCCACGAACGAAGGTTCGCCTTCGCTAGGGCAAGGCGATGGTGAAACGGTGGGGTAAGAGCCCACCGCGGGACTGGCAACAGGACCGGCACGGCAAGCCCCACCCGGAGCAATGCCAAATAGGGGCCTCGCGCGGGGGCCGGTCCGAAAGGATACCGCCCGCAGGGACGCCAACGCCCGAGAGGCCCGGGTTGGCAGCTTGACCGCCGTGGCAACACGGTTGGCAGAGGAATGGTCATCCATGGGTTTCGGCCCAGGACAAAATCCGGCTTACAGGCTCTCCGCGCGTTTTCCGACCAAAGTCAAAGGCCGTTGATCGGCACTTTCAAGAACCGCTTGCCGTCCTCATCCGCCGGGGGCAGGTCGCCGCCGCGCATGTTCACTTGCAGCGACGGGATGATCAGCTTTGGCATCGCCAGCGTCGCATCACGCGCGGTGCGCAGGGAGACGAACTCATCCCGGCTTTTCCCGGCGATGTGGATGTTGTGGGCCTTCTCTTCCGCCACGGACGTTTCCCAACGGATCTCGCGCCCGTTCGGGCCGTAGTCATGGCACATGAAGAGCCGCATCTCGTCGGGCAGGGCCAGGACTTTCTGGATGCTGTCCCACAACTGCCCCGCATCGCCGCCGGGGAAATCGGCGCGGGCGGACCCGCCATCCGGCATGAACAGCGTATCGCCCACAAACGCGGCATCGCCCATCACATGGGTCATGCAGGCAGGCGTGTGGCCGGGGGTGTGCATCGCGACACAGGTCATGCCGCCGACCTGATAGCTGTCGCCGTCGGAAAACAGCCGGTCGAACTGCGACCCGTCGCGCTGAAACTCGGTCCCCTCGTTGAAGACCTTGCCGAACGTGTCCTGCACCACGGTAATTCCGCGGCCGATGCCGATTTGGCCGCCAAGCGCTTTCTGGATATAGGGTGCGCCGGACAGGTGGTCTGCATGGACATGGGTTTCGATCAGCCACTCTAGCCGCAGCCCCTGCGCCTTGATATGGGCGATGATCTGGTCGGCGTGGTCATAGGTGATCCGGCCCGCCGCATAGTCGATGTCCATGACCGAATCGACCACGGCGCAAGCGGTGGAACCGGGGTCCTTGACGACATAGCTGATCGTGTTGGTCGCCGGGTCGAAAAAGCCGGTGACTTCGGGTTTGACGGAAAGATCGGTGCTGATGGGCATGGTGACCTCGGTTGGTTCAGGATTTGCCGCGGGATGGGAACCAGGTACTTGGCAACCGCGCCACAAGCATCCCGACGATCAGCGCGGCAACAAACAGCAGGACGCCGGGTTCCAGCGTCGAGATGACGGGCAAGGCCCCGCCGGGGCAAAAGCCCGCGATGCCCCAGCCGATGCCGAACGTGGCCGAGCCGAGCACAAGGCGGCGGTCGATCACCCGCTTGTCGGGAAGCTGGAATCTTGGCTCGATCACCGGGGCGGGGCGGCGGAAGGCCAGCCGGTAGCCGGGGATGTTCACGGCCAGGGCTCCGGCCATGACAAAGGCAAGGCTTGGGTCCCAGGTTCCGAATATATCAAAGAAGTTCAGGACTTTGGCCGGGTTTGCCATGCCCGAAATGCTGATGCCAAGCCCGAAGATCAGGCCAATGACAATGGCGGAAAGGATGCGCATCCTAGGCCCCCACAACGTGGCGAATGACGGTCACGGTCAGGATCGCCGTGGCCATGAAGGTCGCCGTTGCCACCATCGACCGCCAAGATCCCCGTGCCAGACCGCAGACGCCATGGCCCGACGTGCAGCCGCCGCCATAGCTGACACCGACGCCAACGATCAGCCCGCCAACCGCCACTGCCAGATTCGAGATCGGCAGGTCGGTCACCGGCATCGCGCCCGTTGCCAGCCAAAAGACCAGCGGTCCCCCGGCCATGCCGACAATCAGGGCCGCGCGCACCGCCCAGTCGCCCGGATCGTTGAACCGCAGCAATCCGCCAAGAATGCCGGTCGCGCCAAAGATGCGACCGTGCATCACCATCAGAAGCGTGGCGGCAAGGCCGATCAATAGGCCCCCCCCAAGTGACGCCCAGGGGGTGAACTCTGTTTCCATGTGGCCCTCAGATCCTGCAGGTGTTGATCCCCGTCAGCCGGTAGATCGGGCAAAAGCCCTTGGCCGCCGCGCCAAGCATGATGACACCAACTTCCGCCGCTGCCCAGACCATCCAGCCAAATCCGTCCAGAAACCAGTGATGCAGTGACGTCGCAAACCGTCCCTACTGTCGCCACATTGATCCCTCTTTTATGATCAAAAGAGCAACCATGAGGCGATCAATTCAACTGGCGCGTTGCCGGAGAATATCAAGGAAAGGACAAGTCGATGCCAAGTTTCCGTAGCCGTTGGTTCCCGGTTTCCTTCTTTCAAGGGATGAACATTGCCGTAGCCATTGGTGCTTGTGCCAGTTTTGCGCTGACGTCGCCGGTGTCCGCGCAAGTGGTGCGCAGCGTGATCCCCGTGCAACCCGTCGTCATTCTTGCCGAGGCCAGCGCCACAAATCCGGAAACCGTTCGCCTCCTGACCGCGCTGGGCAAGGTTGAAAGCGACCTTCAACTTGGCATGCTGTTCATGCACGATGGGCTGACCAACCCGGAAGGGTCGCATTTCACCCATCCGCGCAACGAGACGATTCCCGGTATCAAGGACGGGCTTGCCGCAGCCGGGGTGGCCGATATCGAACCGCTTCTGGTCACGCTTGAGGGCGGCGGCGATGCCGCGACGGTGACAACGAATTATCAGGCGGTGATCACCGCGCTGGCCATGGCGCGATCCACCCTGAAGCCGACAGACCGCGACTTTCTGTTGTCGATCGTCGCGCAGGCCGAGGCCGTGGTCGGCGAGATCAACGCCGCTGGCCCGACCGAGGTGAACAACTATCAGGACGCTTGGGCTATGCTGATGGTGGCACGGGGGCAGGTCGATCTTTTGATGGGCAACTCCGACCCGGCCATCGCGAAGGCGGCGACTGACATGGGGATGGCGCTGGACGATGTCATCCTGTCGATGCCGGACCCGAATGTCGCGGCTCCGGTCGAATTCGATCCGGCACCGATCAACGCCCTGAAGGAAAAGATGGAGGCGCTTGCAGGGACCATCTAGTGGCCATTCCTGCGGGCATCTTGGGTGATCAGCCGTTGTCATGACACAGGTGGGGCTTGCCCTGCAGGCGATCAGGCAATATTGCACAACCCAGACGGAAGGCCCTCTTGGCTTGCCTCGTCCGGTGATTGTGCCATTTCAGCCTGGTGTCCAGTAAATCCAACCCACGGGCGGTCGCCCTTTGGCCCTGTCCGGGGCAAGTGGCCCTGACCCGTGACGAAGCATAGAGAAGTGCAATGATCCTTCGGAAAATTACCTTTGGCGGGGCAGGTCGGGCGGCGCGGAACGCGGTGACGTTTGGGGTCTGTCTGGGCCTTGGTCTGGCGACAACCGGTCACGCGCAGATCGACCGGATGAAGCCCAAGGTGGAACCTGCCCTGATCCTGGCACAGGCGGCGGCCACCGACCCGGAAACCGTCCGTATCCTTGCCGCGCTGGCCAAGATCGAAAGCGATCTGAATCTGGGCATGCTGTTCATGCAGGACGGACTGACCAACCCGGACGGGTCACATTTCGCCCACCCGCGCGTCGAAACCTTGCCGGGGATCGCGGCGGGGCTGGCCGCTGCCGGGGCGCCGGATCTGGAGTCGTTGCTGCTTACGCTGGAAGGCGGCGGAGATGCGGCAACGGTTACCGCGAATTTTCAGGCCGTGATTACCGGGATCATGCTGGCAAGGTCCAGCCTGAAGCCGACCAACCGGGACCTGCTCCTTTCGATCGTCGCGCAGACCGAGGCTATCGCCGCCGAGATCAACGTTTCCGGTCCGACCGAGGTGAACAATTATCAGGACGCCTGGGCCATGCTGATGGTGGCGCGGGTGCAGATCGACCTGCTGCTTGGCGACTCTGACCCCAATGTCGCAGGCGGGGCGGCCGAAATGGGCATGGCGATGGACGATGTCATTCTGTCGATGCCTGATCCGAATGTCGCCGCTCCGGTCGGTTTCGACCCCGCGCCGATCCTGACGTTGAAAGCCAAGATGGAAGAGCTGGCCGGGACGATCTGACCTGAAGTTTCAGGGATTGTAGGGCGGGTTTCGGCCCGCCCTTGCGTTTGTCAGACCGTGTGCAGGTAAAGGTCGAAGTCGACCTCGCTGACCGTGCGCATCACGCGGGCATATTCCGACGCCTTCACGGCGGTGAAGGTGCGGTGCATGTCCTCGCCCAGGGCGTCCTTCAGGAAGCCCGACGCCGTCGCCAGCTTGATCGCCGACCGCCAGTCGTCGGGCATCACGATGTCGGTCTTGGCGTCATAGCCGTTGCCGGTCACTTCCGGGCCGGGGTCGATCTTGTGCTTCAACCCGTGGCGGATGCCCGCCAGTACCGTCGCCGCCACCAGATAGGGGTTCGCGTCCACCCCTGCCGGGCGATGTTCGATCCTGCGGGCACGGATATCGCCCGCCGGAATGCGCAGCGCGACCGAGCGATTGTTGACGCCCCAGGTCGGGGAAACCGGCGCATAGCTTTGCGACGCGAACCGCCGCCAGGAATTCGCATGTGGCGCAAAGACCAGCATCGATTCGCCCATGGTCTGGCGCAGGCCCCCGATCGCATGGCGGATCTGGTCGTTCCATTGGCCTTCGACCGCTTCGACAAAGGTGTTCTTGCCGTTCCCATCCTGCAGCGAGACGTGGAAGTGCATCCCCGAACCCGCATAATCCTCATTCGGCTTGGCCATGAAACAGGCGGTCCGGCCGTGCAGCCGCGCATGCATGCGGACCAGCCGCTTCAGCCGCATCAGGTCATCCGCCGCCTGCATCACGTTCTCGCGGTAGTGCAGAGTCAGTTCATATTGCCCCGGCGCGAATTCCGAGATCAGCGTTTCCGCCTTGATCCCCGCCGCCTTGGCCCCGGCATAGATGTCGTTGAACAGGGGCAGCATCCCGTGCAACTGGTCGACCGAATAGACATCGGTCTTTGAATTCCGCCGCCCGTCCAGCACGTCGCGCGCGGGCACCATCTTGCCCTTGGCGTCGCGGTCATTCTCAAGCAGGAAGAATTCCAGCTCGAACGCCCCCGCCGGATAAAGCCCCTCAGCCGCCAGCGCATCGACCTGCCGCTGCAAGGCATGGCGCGGGTCCGAGCTCATCTGGCTGCCATCCAGATTGTACAGCGACATGAACACTTCGCCGCGCGGCGGATTGGTCCCGGCAAGGGGAACCAGCGTACCGGGAATGGGCCAGGCCCGGCGGTCGCCGTCGCCTTCGTCCCAGATCAGGCCAGTCTCATGCACATCCTCGCCGCAGATGTCGAGGCCGAGGATCGAGATCGGCATATGCCGTCCATTGTTGTAAATGGACAAAAGTTCATGGCGCCGGATGATCTTTCCCCGGCCAATTCCGTTCGAATCATGCAAGACGATATCGAAGGATTCAATCTCGGGATGGGCGGCCAGAAAGGCCTCGGCCTCGGCGGGGGTTGAACCGGAGGGGCTGTTGTGGGTCATGTCAGGCTGCCTTGAAAAGTTCGGTCATGATGGCATCGAAATTGGCGATCAGGTGGTCGACCTGGGCCTTCTTCGTTGCCGGGCTGATCAGCATCATGTTGTGGAAGGGCGCGATCAGTGTGCCCCGGTTGATCAGCCCGGTATGGAGTGCCGCCTCGACCTGGGGCTGATGCGCAAAGGCGGCCTCGGCCCCGTTCTTCAACGGCCCCGGCGCGCAGATGAACTCAACCCGCGCGCCCACTCGCACGACATGCCAGGGGGCCTTGTGCCGGTCGATGACGCGGGCAAGCCCGTGGCTTAACCGGGCGGCCAGCTTTTCCATATGGGCATAGTTCTTCGCCGTCATCACCTGCGACAGGTTCGCGACCAGACAGGCGAATTGCATCGGGTTGGCGGAAAGGGTCGTGCCCATCCCCGTCCGCCCCGGCGCACGTTTGGCGTCGGCTTCGTTGTAGCGGTCGGCGGTGGCAGGGCTTAACCCCCAGACCGCTGTCGGCATCCCGCCTGCCACGCATTTGCCGACGACAAAGATATCAGGGCGCAACGAATGCACGCCAGTATAGCCGCCAAGGCCGGAGGAAATCGTATGCGTCTCGTCCATGATCAGAAGCGCGCCGTATTTCAGGCTAAGCTGGCGAAGGCCATCATGGAACCCGGCCTCGGGCAGGACCATGCAGGAATTGGTCATCACGGGTTCGGTCAGGATCGCCGCGACATCGCCCTGCTTCAGAGCAGCTTCGACCCCTGCCAAGTCGTTGAATTCGCAGGCGACAGCGGTTTGCGTCAGGTCGTTCACCTGCCCCATCAGGCCGGGGGAGGCGGTGGTCTTGCCATTCTCCAGCCTGACAAAGGTGTCGTCGACCGTGCCGTGATAGCAGCCGTTGAAGACCAGGACCTTGGGCCGCCCGGTGATTTCGCGGGCAACACGCAGGGCAAATCGGTTGGCATCGGTCGCCGTGGTGGCGATCTGCCAGCGGAAATTGCCGAAGCGCTCGGTCAGCAGGCGACCAGCTTCCAGTGCGGCCTCGGTCGGCAGCATATAGGTCAGACCACGCCGCGCCTGTTCGCGGATCGCGCGTGCCACTGGGGCAGGGGAATGGCCGAACATCGACCCGGTGTCGCCGAGGCAAAAGTCATCCAGCCCGTGGCCGTCGATATCCTCGATCCGGGCGCCATGCGCCGATGCGATCAACGGCAGATGCGGCATCGGCCAGTCGGCCATCCAGTGCATCGGCACGCCGTTCAGGAAATGCCCCGCGCCCTTGGCCAGAGCCTTGGCCGATTTCGGGCGTGCCTTGGCATAGGTTGCAGCCTCGCGCGTGGCGAAGGCGGCAAGGCGGTCCTTGCGGATGCCGGCGATCATTTCGTCTGCCATGGATGCCCCCCGATGTGCTGCATTCTTATGCGCTGCAATTTGATCAAATTGCAAGGGGCCGCTCATCCGCCCTGACAGGCGTCTTCGCTTTCTGTCAGCGACGACCGACCGCACGGAAGGGATGAGCGATGGTTCAGGCCTCGGCCCAGCGGCCTTCGAAATCCTCGGGCACCAGAAGATTGTGACGGCCCATCGCGCGGACATCCTTTTCACCGCACAAGGCCAGGGTAATGTCGATCTCGTTCCGGATGACCTCCAGCGCTTTGGTCACCCCGGCTTCGCCCATCGCCCCCAGCCCGTGGATATAGGCCCGCCCGATCATCGTGCCCTTGGCGCCCAAGGACAGGGCCTTCAGCACGTCCTGACCCGACCTGATGCCCGAATCCAGCCAGACCTCGGTCCGGTCGCCAATCGCGCGGAAGATCGAGGGCAGCATCCGGATCGAGGACAGCGCCCCGTCAAGTTGCCGCCCACCATGGTTCGACACGATCACCGCATCGGCCCCGGCGTCGGCGGCCAGCCTGGCATCTTCGGGGTCGAGGATGCCTTTCAGGATGAACTTGCCCTTCCACTGGTCGCGGATGCGGGCGATCTTTGACCAGTCGAGATGCGGGTCGAACTGTTCGCTGGCCCAGGTGGTGACCTCGGCCAGGGTGCCGACATTCTTCGCGTGGCCGACGATGTTGCGGAACTGGCGGCGCGGGGTCTTCAGCATCCCCATCGACCAGCGCGGCTTGGTCATCATGTTCAGGATGTTCGGCAAGGTCAGCTTGGGCGGGCTGGAAAGGCCGTTCTTCAGGTCCTTGTGGCGCTGGCCCATGATCTGCAGATCAAGCGTCAGGACCAGCGCAGAACATCCCGCCTTGCGGGCGCGTTCGATGGCGTTGTCGACGAAATCCTCGTCTCGCATGACGTAAAGCTGGAACCAGAACGGGTCGGGGCTGTGGGTGGCGACGTCCTCGATGGAACAGATCGACATGGTGGAAAGGGTGAAAGGCACTCCGAACCTGGCAGCGGCGCGGGCAGCGAGGATCTCGCCATCCGCATGCTGCATGCCTGTCGATCCGACGGGGCAGAGGCCGACGGGCATCGTGACCTTCTGTCCGATCATTTCTGAGGCCAGCTTGCGGTCAGACAGGTCGCGGGCCACCCGCTGGCGGAAGCGGAGTTTCTGGAAATCGGTCGTATTCTCGCGGAAGGTCTGTTCAGTGTAGCTGCCGCTTTCGCAATAGTCCCAGAACATCCTGGGGGTGCGCTTCTGATGCAGGCGTTTCAGGTCTTCGATGCAGGTGATGACGGGCATTCCGGTCCTCGTCGGGAAAGGTTGGGCCGATCCTGCAAGACGACGGGCGCGGGGACAAGGGGCTTTGTTGTCCACGCTGGATGAGCTTGAACAATCATGGAAGATCAATGAGTTGGTTGTGGACGGTCAGAATGGGTTAACCATCTTCGGTGTGGACGGTTGCCAAATCGAGCGCCCTGACGGGCGCGAAGTCCCTTGTCTCGTCGTCGGGCTTCGCCTCCTCCTCGGGCATGGGGGCGCTTCGCCCCCTATGGCGATGGTTTGAAGGCAAACCATCGCCTTCCCCCCGAGGATATTTGGGAACAGGTGAAAGGCGGGAGCGGTGCGTGTCGGGTGCGCGACCGAAAAGACCGGGGTCAGTCCAGCCGGTCCACCCGACGGATCAGCGCGGCCTGGCCATGGATCACGCCATCTGCATCGCGGACCGTCCAGAGGACGGTGTCGTCGATCGCAAAGCGCCGACCCGTGGCGGAAACGCGGATGCCGCGATAGCCGGAGACCCAGCCCTTTTCGCGCGCCTCTGCCAGAAGGCGGCTGCGGTCGGCCTGGACTTCGGCGGTGTCGGCGGCTGACTGGCGCGAGGGGAGGCGGGTGAACTGGTCCCAATCCATTTCCCAAAGCGCCAGCGCCGCAGGGTTGGCCCAGCGAAAGATCGGGTCTGCCTCAACCCCGTGGCTGACGATGGGGTCAGGCCGCGTCCAGGGGTCGCCAAGGGCCGTGCCGGTCAGGCGGGCAAAGCTTTCGGCCAGCAGTCTGGCATAGGCGGGGTCGCGGTCAGGACCCATCGGTCAGGCCGAATGCGCGCCTGCAGCCAACGAGGCGACGAAGGCCAGCACTTCGGCGGGCGACTGCCCCTCGCCAATGCGCTTGACGATGGCGGAGCCGACGACGCAGCCATCGGCCACGCTGGCAATGCCTTTAGCCGCCTCGGGCGTGTTGATCCCAAAGCCCACGATCACCGGCAGGTCAGTCGACCGCTTGATCCGCGCGACTTCGGGGGCAACCTCGGTCGCCACGGCAGCCGCAGCCCCGGTGATTCCGGTGACCGACACGTAATAGACGAAACCGCTGGTGTTCTGCAGCACTTTCGGCAGGCGCTTGGCGTCGGTCGTCGGGGTGGCCAGCCGGATGAAGTTCAGCCCGGCCTTTTGGGCGGGGATGCACAGTTCGGCGTCTTCCTCGGGCGGAAGGTCGACGACGATCAGGCCATCAACTCCGGCCTCGTTCGCGTCCTTCAGGAACCGGTCGACCCCGCGCGAATAGATCGGGTTGTAATAGCCCATCAGGACGATGGGGGTTTTCTGATCGGTTGCGCGAAAGTCGCGGACCATGGCGAAGACCTTGTCCATCGTCATGCCGATTTCCAGCGCGCGCTGGCCTGCGGCCTGGATCGTCGGGCCGTCGGCCATCGGATCGGTAAAGGGCATGCCAAGCTCGATCACGTCAACGCCAGCGGTGGGCAAACCCTTCATCACCTCAAGCGAGGTCGCCTGATCGGGGTCGCCGCCCATGATATAGGTGACAAAGGCCTTTTTCCCTTGCGCCCGCAGCCGTGCGAAAGTGTCATCGATCCGTGTCATGAGGCGCCCCCTGCAGTTCAAGGCCCATCTGCCATGGCCGGGCAGGGGAAATCAATGGGGCGCAATCGGGGGATGGGGCCGTTGCGCCTTGACCTTCGACTGGTTAGGCTTTGCCCGCCTGCCACGACGAGACATTCATGACCTTTGCAGTTGTTGCCTGTCTGCTGGTTTTGACCATATCGAGTGCTTTTCTCGTGATCCTGCGCCCCGCGCATCGACCCGATCACATGGGGGCGATTGCGGTGGCTGCCCTTGGCCTTGCGCTGGGTCTGGGCGGGGCAGGGGGGCTGGGTACAGTCACCTTGCCGGGTGTCGAATTGGGTCTTTCGCTGCTGTGCCTGTTGCCCGCTCTGACGATGACCCGCGGATTTCGGCGGGTGGACATGCTGGCCCTTCTTTTTCACCGCGATTTCGGCGTCAAGGGTGCCGACATTCGTGGGTTGAAGAACGAGATCGCGACGGCTTTGCTTACCGTGGTCCTTTTGGGTATGGCGACGATCCGGCTGGATGGGCTTATTGGGGCCAATCAGGGTCTGACCGGTGCCATGGCGCTGGCGGTTCTTGCCGCGAACCCGGTGCTGCGGTTTCTGATGCGGCGGCTTTGGGTTGGCAAAGTCGAGACGGTTCTACCCGACCGACTGGTCGCGCCCGACCTGCGGCCGGGGCCGGTTGCGACCCCCGATCTGGTGCTGATCTATCTGGAGGGCACCGACCGGCGCTTTGCCGACCCGGATGCCTTTGGGGCGATCTACCGCAAGCTTGACGCCTTCGCCGCCGAGGGGGTCACCTTCACGCGCATCGGTCAGATCGTCGGCACGGGATGGAGCACGGCGGGCATGGCGGCGACGCAGGCGGGGGTGATGGTGCCGACGCGCGGGATGAAGTTCCAGACCGGGCTGGACAATCTGCGGCGCTTTATGCCTGGCGTGATCTTTCTGGGCGATATTCTGGCCACGAAATCCTATTCCAGCCGGTTCATCGTTGGTGGCGACCCGGCGTTCGGCGGGCTGAAAGCGCTTTACGCGACGCATGGCGTGCAGACGGTCGGCATGGATTACATGGTGCAGATGTTCCCGGCAGACGAGGTGAAGGCGGCACGGATCGAATGGTTTCTGGATGACCAGATGGTGCTGGATACCGCCCGGCGGGTGCATCGCGACCTTGTTCAGCGGCCTGAACCGCTCGCACTGATCATCGAAACCATCGCGCCGCATGGACCTAAGGGCTATCTCTCGCGCCGCAATTCGGCCAGCGGAACGGCAGAGGCGACCAAGGATTTTGGCCGCACCGTCGAATGCCTGATCGACGAGGTGATGGAATTTGTGGCCGACATCCGCGCTGCCAGTGCGGCCATGGGGCGCGATCTGCGGGTCGTGTTGCTGTCGGACCATCTGAACCACTGCCCAACCCTGCCCGACGGGGGGCCGGGCTATGCCGGGTTCAACACCGTCATTCTTTGGGGTGACACCGCTAGCACTCCCCGACAGATCGACCGGTTGGGCAGCATGGTGGACGTGTTCCCGACGCTGCTTGACTGGCTGGGTTGGTCAACCGCCCCGGTAGCCGCAGGGTTGGGCCGGTCGCTTCTGTCCGATGCCCCGACGCTGGTGGAAGAATTCGGTATCGCAGGATTGGACGCGATGATCGTCGCCGATCCGCGGCTGGGCCAGCGGCTTTGGGCCGAAACTCCGGAGGTCGGTCAAGGCGCTGATTGCACCGCCGCGTGATCGGGGCCTAGCCCCGCCAGGGCAAGGATACCATCCAATGCGTGCCAAAGCGGTCTTTCACCATCCCGAACCCATCCGACCAGAAGGTCGGGGCATAGGGCATGATGACCGCGCCACCATCGGCCAGAAGGTCGAACACCCGCTGCGCCTCGCTGCCCGAGGCGGCGATGTGGCTGATGGTGACGGCCTGCTGTCTTTCACCGGCAAATCCCGGTGGAAAGTCCGAGGCCAGAAGCATCCGCCCCCCGACCATCAGTGCGGCATGCATCACCAGATCTGACGCCATGGCTTCCGTCGTCGCATCCGGCGCATCCGCATAGCCTGTGACCTGCAACGTGCCGCCGAAGATCGTCTGATAGGCGGTCATAGCCTCGCGGCAATTGCCCTGAAAGTGGATGTAGGGATCGAAGCTCATCGCAAACCTCCGGATTTCGGCCATCATACCCGCTTTAGTCTGGTCGCGGAACCTTGATCCCCGGCCCGTGCCCGCCTATAGCCCGAGCCGTCGCCAATGGAGGGCATCATGGGTTTCAAGATGGGTATCGTCGGGCTGCCGAACGTGGGCAAGTCCACCCTCTTCAACGCGCTGACCCGCACGGCGGCGGCGCAGGCGGCGAACTTCCCGTTTTGCACCATCGAGCCCAACGTGGGTGAGGTCGCGGTGCCGGATGCGCGGCTGGACACTTTGGCCGCGATTGCCGGGTCAAAGCAGACCATCCCGACCCGGATGACCTTTGTCGACATCGCGGGACTGGTGCGTGGCGCGTCCAAGGGTGAGGGGCTAGGCAACCAGTTCCTGGCCAACATCCGCGAATGCGACGCCATCGCCCATGTGCTGCGCTGCTTTGAAGACGGCGACATCACCCATGTCGAAGGCCGGATCGACCCGGTCGCCGACGCCGAAACCATCGAGACCGAACTGATGCTGGCCGACATGGAATCGGTCGAGCGCCGCCTGACCGCGCTGGGCAAGAAGTTGCGGGGCGGGGATCAGGACACGCTGGATCAGGACCGGCTGCTGCGGGCGGCACTGGCTGCGCTGGAAAAGGGTCAGCCCGCGCGGACGCTGACCATCGCCGAAGACGACCGCAAACAATGGCGGATGCTGCAGCTTTTGACCGCGAAACCCGTCCTTTATGTCTGCAACGTCGAGGAGGCTTCGGCGGCCTCTGGCAACTCGCAATCGGCGCGGGTCGCGGAGATGGCGGCGAAACAGGGGGCGGCTTCGGTCGTCATCTCTGCCCGGATCGAGGAAGAGATTTCCCAGCTGGCCGAAGATGAGGCCGCGATGTTCCTGGAGGAGATGGGGCTGCATGAAGCGGGCCTGGATCGGCTGATCAAGGCGGGCTACGCGCTCTTGGGCCTGCAGACCTATTTCACGGTCGGACCCAAGGAAGCCCGGGCCTGGACGATCACCAAGGGAACCCTTGCCCCGCAGGCGGCGGGGGTGATCCATGGGGACTTTGAAAAGGGCTTCATCCGGGCCGAAACCGTGGCCTTCGACGACTATGTCGCCGGGAAGGGCGAGGCGGGGGCCAAGGAAGCCGGCAAGTTCCGGGTCGAAGGAAAGACCTATGAAGTGAAGGACGGCGATGTCCTGCATTTCCTGTTCAACGGCTGATCTGTCCACGGTGGACAGTTTCTGGATCGCAAGCGATTCCAATGGGTTGGTTGTGGACGTTAAGGATTTCGCAAGGGTTGGGAGAGTCGGGACGAAGCCCGACCTACGCTGTTGCCGGGTGGCTTTGGCTTGGCTAACCTTGTCTTAACCGCCGGTTGGCAAGGTGGGGGCAGAACGCCGGTCTGAAGCCCGGCCTACGAGGGCGGGCATGAGCAACCGCCTTTACTACGGCGACAACCTGACCGTGCTGCGCGACAGCATCCGGGATGAAAGCGTCGATCTGATCTACCTGGACCCGCCGTTCAATTCCAACGCCAGCTACAACGTGTTGTTCAAGGGGCTAGCGGGGGCGGAAAGCGCCGCGCAGATCGAGGCGTTTGACAACACCTGGCACTGGAATCGGGCTGCCGTTTCTGGATCTCACGCGGTCTATGTGACCGCCCTTTTCAGCGGCACCACATTCGCTTGTGAATGATTTGAATAGGTGTCCCAAGTCGGCGTGTATTCCTCCGACTGATTTCCCCAGACTGTCCACCCAACACGCGGACCGCGAGCAAACATTTCCAGTCGCGGACCGGGGCTGCAACCTTCGATCAGCGGATACTGCTCGTCGGGTTTTCGACTGTGTTCGCGCTTCTGGGTCGAGATGATGTTTTCCTGCGTGCGGCCAAGCTCCATCGTGCGCGCGTTCTTGCCTCGAACCCCGAACAGCAGCACCTCAGTCACGTTACGAAAATAGAAGCCGACCCCTCGACGATCTGGCCCGCCATCCTTGCGAATCTTGTACCATATGATGTTGCTTTTGTAGCTAAAACCCCAATTTTCCATCACCTTCAGCCCTTCGGGCAGGAGCGCATTTGGGACCCATAGGTAAAGGTGCGCAGTATCAGCGACGATGGCTTCAACCGGCAGATCACAAATTTCACGAAGGGTCATCGTCGGGTAGCGCGACAACCGCTTGTGTTCCGGCGCCATTTTTCCGGTGCGGTTCTGGAACTGCCACGGTGGGTCAGCAAGGACGGTTCGGAACTTGGTCTTGGCTGCCTTGGCAAGCAGGTCATCTGCCGCAGTGATCATTCTTCATCCTCCACGAAGAGAGCCTTGGTTATGCCGAACACCAGAAGAGGGCATCCAGCGCCGCCGCCCCCGAGAATTCTCGGCAGAAGCTTTGACATATGGGTCGTTGAGTTGCCGTACGAGGAGCCTCGCCCAAGATCGTTAAAGATATCTTGCAGTTCGTCAGTCCGGGTTATGACAATCCCCACACTAACGGCACGAAGGTCAAATAGCAGACGAAAGTTGTTAAGGTCGCGGTCGTAGAACGGATCCTTGTTGTTCCATTCGATCTCAAGTGCCACGCCGTTCTTGAAGCAATCGATCTTGTGAGTGGGAGAGTCGATGCGTGTCCCATCAACTTCGATTGCTGTTTGAAACTGCTTCTCGACCCAGCCTCGCTGCGACAGGAAGCTGTCAATAAAGGACGAGAGCTGAGACTTGTTCCCTCCACCCTTGGTGATCCACGATTTTCTAAGACGGAAGGTCGTCAGCACATCTAAAATGTCGGCCCATTCCGAAGGAAAGTCCTGCGTCAGGATCGCGCTGGCATGTTTCCATTCATGGCATTCGTAGTGATCGCGAACAAACTGAGGAAGGCGATCATTCAACATTTTGTGGCTCCGGTCAGGGTTGAAGGATAGATAGTGGTGTCACAGCTTGCAAGTGCCGAAACGGTGCCATCCCGCCCGATGATCACCGAAGCGGCGGGGGCGGGGCAGTATGAGCTGCCGGGGTTGGCCGGATCGGTGCCGCGCATCCAGATCGTGACGATTGCAGAGGCGTTGGAACTTCGCGACCGGGCGGTGCGGCTGCCCGCGCTGCGGCAGGACAGCTTCAAGCGCGCGGCGCGGGAGGAGGACCCCGGCAAGCAGGGCGCGCTGGACCTGTAGGGCGGAACGCCATTTCCGCCGACAATTTGCCATTCGCTCTTGCCCCTTGCTGCAGGCGCAGCTAAATAACAGGGGTCGGAAGCGTGGCTGAGAGGCCGAAAGCACTCGGTTGCTAACTGAGCGTAGGGGGAACCCTA
>CAUJIP010000122.1 GCA_963205235.1 Pseudomonadota bacterium | reverse complement strand
GGCGGGTCAGGCGGTGGCCGATCTTCTTGAAAGTGCGGGCAAAAGTGACCGGGTCATTGCCCTGATTTCCGGCGGTGGCTCGGCGCTTCTGCCCGCACCCGCCCCCGGCCTGACGCTGGAGGACAAGGCCGCCGTCAACCGGCTGCTTCTGGCCAACGGCTTCGAGATCACCGAGATCAACCTGATCCGGCAACAGCTTTCCCGGCTCAAAGGGGGAGGCATGTTGCGCCTTGCGGCCCCTGCCCCAGTCACCGGCTTCATCCTGTCGGACGTGATCGGCGACGACTTGCGGACCATCGCTTCAGGCCCGACGGTTGCGCCACTGGGAACGCGGGCCAAGGCTCGCGACCTTCTGAAAGCGCGAGGCCTGTGGGACGATCTGCCCGCGCCGGTCCAAGCACATCTTGAGGCGGCTGAACCGCCTGCCCTGCCGTCAGCGTCTGCCGATAACTACCTTATCGGTTCGAACCGTGTCAGCCTTGCTGCGATGACAGAGGCCTTTGGCCCGACCGCAAGGATCAGCAATGACCAGTTGGTCGGCGATGTCGAAGCGGCCGCCGCGGAAATCATCACGGCGGCAACCAGCGCCCAGTCCGCCCCGGCCTGCCTTGTCTTTGGTGGCGAGACCACGGTCACCCTGCGCGGCAAGGGCCAAGGCGGGCGAAATCAGGAACTGGCGCTGCGGGTTGCCATGGCGATGCCAGACCTTGGCCGCGAGTGGGCCTTTCTGTCGGGCGGCACCGATGGCCGCGACGGCCCGACAGAGGCGGCTGGCGGGGTGGTGGACGCGGGAACCGTCTTGCGCATCCGCAAGGCTGGCGGCGATCCTGAAGCCTTTCTTGCCGACAACGACAGCAATCCTGCGCTTTCCATGGCAGGCGATCTGCTGATCACCGGGGGGACCGGCACCAATGTCGCCGATGTGCAAATCCTGATGCTGGGACCGAAAGGCCAGTTCTAAGTGCCTAGGTCTTTGGCAGATGCGGGCCCACCGCCGCCATGACCCGGCATGCCACGGTTTCGGGATCGGCATCCGCGTCGATCACCCGGAACCGGTCGTTGCGCGCCGCAAGGCCAAGGAACCCCGCGCGTGCGCGTTCCTGAAACGCCAGCCCCATATCCTCGAACCGAAGCTCCTTGCCGGGGCGCGCCACGGCCCGCGCCAGACCCTTGGCGGGATCAAGGTCGAACAGAAGCGTCAGGTCCGGCTCGACCCCAATCATCAAGACGTGCAACTGGTCGACCGTCGCCGTCAGATCACCCCGCGTCAGGCCCTGAAACACCCGCGTTGAATCGGCGAACCGGTCGGTGATCACGATCTCACCCCGCGCCAGCGCCGGTCGGATCGTCTTTTCCAGATGATCGCGCCGCGCCGCGGTGAACAGCAGGATTTCCGTCTCGGGAGACCAGCGGTCCGTTGCCCCTTCCAGCACCAGACGTCGAATTTCCTCGGCCCCGGCGCTTCCTCCGGGCTCGCGCGTCAGGGTGACGGCATGCCCCACAGCCCGCAAGCTTTCTGCCAAAAGGCGTGCTTGCGTCGACTTGCCCGAGCCGTCAATGCCTTCGAAACTAAGGAAAAGCCCCGCCATTCAACTGGCCGGAGATCCAAGATAGCGCGCATAAAGCGTATCGGTCGCCGTCAAGAACCGCTTGATGAACCCGGCCTTGCCAACCTCGCCCTCGGTCACCAGTGGCACGCGGTGGTCAGGCAGATCGGGAACATGGATCACGAGCTCTCCCACTTCTGTCCCCTTCGCGATCGGGGCCATCAGGGGGCCCCGGTACGTGACTTCCGCGGTCACGGTATCCTGAACCTGTGACGGCACCAGAAGCCGCACGTCTACGGCGGGGACAAGTCCCACCGTCTCGACATCGCCCAGATGCACGTCCGCCTCGGCGACCCGCACATTCGCCTTGGCAACCGTCTTTTCCGAGAACTGCCGGAAGGCCCAGCCGACAATCCGTTCAGCTTCTTCGGCGCGCGCCTTTTCGGATGGCAGGCCCGTGATCGCAAAGATGATCCGCCGGTCACCCTGAACCGCCGAACCGACCAGGCCATAGCCTGCCTCTTGCGTGTGGCCCGTCTTCAGCCCGTCCGCACCAATTCCCAGCTTCAACAGCGGGTTGCGGTTGAACCGATTGTCCGGTGACCGGCCCTTGTAGCTGAATTCGGTCTGCGCGAAGATCGGATAATATTCGGGGAATTCGGTGATCAACCGTTTGGCCAGAATGCCCAGATCGCGCATCGACATGCGGTGATTTGGGTCGGGCCAGCCCGATGCATTGGCAAAGGTCGATGCCGTCATCCCAAGCGCCGCCGCCCGTTCGGTCATCAGTGTGGCAAAGGCCGCTTCCGAACCAGCCAGACCCTCGGCCACAACGACGCAGGCATCATTGCCCGAATTGATGATCATGCCGTGGATCAGTTCTTCAACCGTCGGTCGATCATCATGCTGCAACATCATGGTCGATCCGCCGTCGCGCGTCATCTGCACGGCATTGTCCGAAACAGCGAAGGTCGTGTCCATCGTGACCCGCCCATCGCGCAAGGCCTCGAACAGCATGTTGATCGTCATCAGCTTGGACATCGAAGCCGGGGGCAGCGACTGATCGGCGTTCTTGTCCATCAGCACGGTGTCGGTCGTCATGTCATAGACCCATGCCGCCGTGGCCGCCGTCTCGAAAGCCCTCGCGGCAGGCGCGAGGACCGACGCTGCAAGAACGACCAAGGTCAGGCACACAAGCTGGCGCAGATGTCGAAGCATGAAGGTCCGTCCGTTACTTCAGGAAATAGGCGTCGGCAAACCCGGCGTCCTTGATCTTGTTCAGCATGGCCTGATCGCCCGTGGCCACAACTCCCCAGACGGCCTTGCCATCCTTTTCAAGCTTCTGCGCACGCGCAGCAATCCCGATCTTCAACAGCGCTTCGACGGCGCGATTGGCGTTGTCATCCTTCGAGAACGACGCGATCTGGATCGTGCGGGTCGCGCCACCGGCTTCGACAGGCGCAGGTTCCGCCGGGGCTGCGACGGCCTCATCCGCAGCTTCGGCTTTCGCGGGCTTGGGATCGGGGTCGTTGCCTGCAGCGACCTCGGGCTTGCGCGCGTCAAGCGGGGCCGACTCGATTGCAGTCACCCCCGCAGTCTCGGCTGTCGGAGCTTCAACGCCCTCGGCAACCGGCGCTTCCCCTGCCGCTGCGGCAGCCTCGGCGGCAGCCGCCGCCTTCTTCGCTTCACGGGCGGCCTTGGCCTCGGCCCGCTTTTCCTTCCAGGTCTTGCGCTTGGGCGGTTCTTCCGCCGTCACCGCAGCAGCAGCCGGGTCTGCGGCAGATACAGCGTCCGCCCCAGCCCCTGCTCCGGCATCCACGGCATCCAGCGCGGCCGCAGCGACAGCCGCCGCATCCTTGCCCGCTTCGGCACCGGCAGCCGGTTCAGCCTCGGCTGCAACGGCATCGGCTTCGATCGGCGCGACGGCCTCTGGCACAGTCTCTTCAACCACTTCCTGCTTGCGCAGGGCTGTCACCTGAATTTCGGTCGGCATTCCGGCAAGCACACCCAACGCCTCTGCCGCATCCGAAGAAAGCTGCAAGCGCGGACCGGGATTGTCGCGCTCACGGCGGAACAGCGCGCCCTTGACCGTCTTGCCAGTCGCCGGGTTGTACATCACGACCCGTTCAGGATCGACGGCATCAGGCGATGCCACCCAGATTCCCCCCAGTGACGGGCGACCATCCCAAAGTGCGCTATCGGTGGCCTGAAAGACCTCGGGCGCTTCGACCTCGGCACCCGCGCGAACCTTCGTGCTTGCGCCAGTCGCACCTGCCGTTCCGCCCTCGGTTGTGCCGGAAGTCTCGACGCATGCGGCAAGAAATCCTGAGGCTGCAAGGCCCAGAATGATGCGCCAACCCATGATCCGTGCCATGCTTTGCCCTCAATCCCTGCGCGATCTGCACGTCGCGCTTTCTTGCCACTACGCCCGAACCGGCGGCGCTTTCACCTGGGCCATTTTCTGCCCATTCCACGTCGGGTCTTCCTGCCTTGGCATGCATCATATCGGCTTCGCGGGCTCGTGGAAAGGGCCGAGGCAGATCACCCCGCTCACGATCAGCGGAAAACGGCAACAGCTTCCCTTTCAGAATCATTCCGGTCAGCCTATTCGGGTGCCGTCGGAGGAGTGGCGGAGTGGTCTATCGCACCGGTCTTGAAAACCGACGTAGGGGTAACTCTACCGTGGGTTCGAATCCCACCTCCTCCGCCAATGGCCTTTGATTTCATTGCGAAAAATGGCGCTTTCGAATCAATACCCCACAAAGAACCCCACATAGAAAAAACGCTTGGCCGGACCGGCAATCCACCGGCGGTGGCACTTCACTTGCAGTCAGCGACGAATGTCTGCGCCTTGTCGAACATTACGCCAAACTTGTGCTGCGACCATGCGACTCGGCGCAAGTCTAGATCGAAGGTGTAAAGTTCCTTGGGACCCTGAGGGTAAGCTACCAAGACATCAACGAATGGTTCATGCACGTCCAAGACCGTTACGGTCGCTCCCTCGGCACTAGCCGAAATGGTGCCAATTGCGTCCTTTATGATGATGTCAGCACTGTCACCGTTGGTGACCAAGACAATCGCTCCGTCAGTCATGCCATCATCAATCCACCCTATTTGTGCGCCAGTCTCCGGGTCGTTGTCATAGTAGAATGCCTTCCCCTGACCTCCGTCACACTCAATGATTGTTTCGCCCCAAGCCTGCGGAGAGAACACGCATACCATCAACCCAAACGCAAAAACCCCTGCCATCCTCATCCTACACCTCATTTTGGTCTGCGTTCGTTTCGGTTGGTCATCAGCATGACATTTCCAGATAGCACCGCCGACGGAAACCTTGCCAATGCTTGAACTCCGAACCCTCAATAATCCATGATCAATTTTGCGACGACGTGACTATTCTTGACCAGATCGGACAACACACGGCGCATCGCCTCGGCCTCCCTTGTCCTGTTGCCATGTCGCCACCGACCATTGGCGGGGCCAAGCGGCGCGCCCCCTCTTGCCCCATGCATCCGGCAGACGCTCCAACCCTTGACAGAAGGGCCGCTGTTGCTGATCAACGGGACCACCAGCGTCCCAGTCAATCGCAGTCCTGATACCCCGAAGCCATGCAGACCTTGGCGCGCCGTTGCGCTTCGGATATGTCAGCGGGTAACATCTGCGCCGCAACTCTGTCCCGACTGGTTGCGCCATCGGTATCGCCGTTCGCAGCTCCAATGTTGTACCACATATGAGCCGTCACGTAGTCCTGCAGCACGCCTTGGCCGAATTCGTAACGGATACCGAGGCCGAATTGCGCCGACGCGTCGCCCTGTTCGGCGGCCAGCCGGGACCACTTGACCGCCTCGGCATAGTCCTGCGGCACGCCTATGCCGAGGGCGTACATGGCGCCGAGGTCGGACTGCCCCGACGCGTCGCCCTGCTCGGCGGCCAGCCGGTACCACTTGACTGCCTCGGCATAGTCCTGCGGCACGCCGTCGCCTTTGAAGTACATCAGGCCGAGGTTGGATTGCGCCAAAGCCTTGCCCTGGTCGGCGGCCAGCCGGTACCACTTGACAGCCTCGGCATAGTCCTGCGGCACGCCTTGGCCGCTCTCGTACATGGCGCCAAGGTTGGTTTGCGCCGACGCTTGGCCCTGCTCCGCCGCCTGCCGGTACAACCTCACCGCCTCGGCATAGTCCTGCGGCACTGCTATGCCGCTGTCGTACATTAGGCCGAGGTTGAATTGCGCGTCCGCGTAGCCCTGCTCTGCCGCCAGCCGGTACCACTTGGCCGCTTCGGCGTCGTCCTCCAACACGCCGTCGCCGTTGTTGTACATGATGCCGAGGTTGTATTGCGCCACCATGTCACCCTGCTCGGCAAGGGGCGTCCATTCGCGCAGCGCCGTGGCAAAATCACCCGCTTCGGCAGCGGCCAGCCCGACGTCAAAATCTTGCGCCGAACCCATCGCGGGCATCAGCATCAGAGCGAAAGCTGCGGAACGAATAAGCCGGTTCATGAAATTCCCTCCAATGTCAAAATTGCCACCAGCGCTTTGGCATCGGGCGGGGTGCCATCATTGAAACTGAAACGCATTGACGGCGTCGAAGCAAGCGCCTTCGCGGTTTCAGTCACCTTTGTGCGCTGGGCATCGGGAAGGCTGTCCAGCCACTTCCGTGGCAAACTTTTGCACTTAAGTTCTCACCCCACAGAAGTAGACCGCTTGGCGGTCAATCGGGCATCTGCCATCAGTTCGCACAACTCGCGGCGCATCGCCTCGACTTCCCCTGTCCGGTTCCCGTGACGCCATCGGCCATTGGCGGGGCCGAAAGGTGCGCCCCCTCTTGCACCATGCATCCGGCAGACCGACCAGCCCTTCACGGCGGGGCCTTTGCAGCGGCAACGGGTGGTCTTGGCCGTGGCCTTGCAGCGGGGCGCGTCCGCAAGGCGCTGGGCGGGGCGCATCGGGTTGACGGTCGATTTCACTTCCTACCCCCTCCCCCTGTCTCGACTGCCCCGACAATCGCCTGCCCGCCCGCGTTAACCGTCACATGCTCGACCGTGACCCTTTGCTGACCGCCTGTCCGGTATCGCTTCAAGGCTTCCATCTGCATGGCAAAGGTCCGGCTCAGTTTGTTTAGCGCCCTCTCGGCGGCATCCTGTTGCGCGATGGTGTCCGCATGATTTAGCCGCCTTGCCAGCATCATGGTCGCGGAATGGATCGCCCCCATTTGCGTCGCAAGCATCGCCTCAAGGCCATCGCGCGGGGCAACCGACCGGATAACAGCCATCACAAAGTTGGAAGCGGCACTGTCCACACTGACCTTCTGCGACCCCAAGCAGGCGATTTGCCTGACCAAGCCCTGATGAAAATCGCTGTCCGCAGTTCCCATGTCGGCCATCTGCAAAGCCGATGCGACTTCCGGTTGCACGCCCTTAAACCCGATTTCAAGCGTGTCGCCCTTCAAGGTCAGGCGCATTGACGGCGCAGGTGCAAGCGCCGCCGCAGCTTTCGCGGTTTCAGTCACCTTTGTGCGCTGGGCATCGGGAAGGCTGTCCAGTGCATCAAGGGCCGGGGTCATGTCTTTGGGCGGGGTGTCAGTCATTGCGTTCTTGCCTTTCGGTGGCGGATTTGTGCAGTCGATTTCGTTCCTCATATGTAACCTTAGCCCCTCTCCCCTTTCTTCCCCGGAGGGTTAGGGGCCTTGATTGGCGGCAACCGGGTGATGTTCGGGGCGTCAATCAGATCAGGGCGCAGGCGGGTCAGGGCGAAAGTCTGATGAACCGACCCCGCCCGATGCTTTCCCACCAGTTTCAGCAACCCGACCGCCTGCAAGGTGCGACGGGCCGCGCGCAGCTTGGGAATGGAAAGACGGGTCAACCCCGCTTCCCTCATTGCCTTGAAGTCCAGCGCAAAGCGCTTGCCGGTGGCGTGGCCGTGCATGTCGGTCAACAGGATGAAAAGCCCGATTGCGTCGCTGTCGTTATCGCATCGGCGCAAGGCATCTAGGGCCAGTCGGTGAACCGAAAAGGCGCTATCGCGACCCCTGTAAATCCGGTTCTCCAGTCGGGCTTTCCAAGCCCATTCGGCAATCCCGCGCAACTCGCTGTCGGGCATGGTGGCCGGGCCTTCGCAAAGGTCATCCCTGACCCCCGCAAGGTTCGCCGCCAGTTCCTCGGCGCTGTCCACAAGTTCAAGCATCTGCATTGCCTCTCTGACCAGCGCCGCGTGGCGATGACCGACCGGGATAGGCTGGCCCAGCGCCTTTCTGGCGGGCGTAACAGGCGCGCGCAGGGGTGGCAGGGCATCGACCCCTAAGACCCCCTTGGCGGGCGTGTAGCAGCCCCCATCGGGCCGGACAGACCACGGGCCAGCGACATAGGCACTCGCGCCAGTCTTGATATCGACCAGCAAACCCTCGCCGCGCAGGTTCGGGGCCTTGTCGGTCGCGCGATAGTAGAGGTGCCGCCCGCGTGGCGTTTTCACATGCACGGGGGAAGGGCCAAAGCGGGCCTCCAGGGCCTTGACCAGTTCGGGGTCATCGGTGTCGCAATCGATCACGGCAAGGCCGTCTAGGCGAATGCCAAAGAATGGGACCCCCGACCGATAGAGCGGGCCTAGGACGCGCGCCAAGGTCATCTTGGGGCCAACCCATCCCCCGACCAGAGGGGCCTTGCCATCGGCCCCCCCGCCAAGTGGCAAGAGGGGGAAGCCCGCCCGCACAAGGCGGGCAAGCTCGTTGCGGAAATCATCGGGCAGGGTGTTTTCGTGGCGCTGGGCGCGATTTGCCATCATGCATCCCCCCACAAAATCAGGACAAGCCCGGAATAGAAAACAGTGGCCAGCAATACCGCTTCGCCCGGTTGGTAGCCCAGCAAAAGCAAGAGGGTCAGCATCACGCTTCCCCCTCGGAAAGCCCGCTTGCGCTGGGCGGATAGATCAGGCGGGCCGGGTCAGTGCCGGGGCGCAAACGATAGTACGCGACATTCTCCGGCCCTTTGTATTCGGCGATGATTGGCCAGTGATATTCCGACTTCAGGCGATGGATGATTGCGCCAAGACGCCATCCTTTCGCTTCCCTGATTTCGGTCTTGTGGGAGATTTCGCGCCCCTTGATCAGTGCATCGCAGGCCCAATAAACTTGGGTTTCGCCGGAAAACCAGCGGTCTTGTTTGGTCATGATTTGCCCCTTGGCAATTGCGGCCACGGGCAGGGAGTGCTAATGTTTTGGCCTCACAGATCGCCAAGACAAATAGGCCGCCGCCCCGCCGGGTGGCGGTTTCCTTAAGCTACGGTCTTGGCTTTGGACGCTTCCCAAGTCTCAATCTCGGAAAGACGCCACCTAGTGCAGCCGGGGGTCAATTTGACCGGGCGAGGAAACGTGGGGTCATCCCTGACCCATCTGCGCGGGGTTAAGGGGTGAACCCCGTAACGCGCACCAATTTGGCGGTTCGAAAGATAGATTTCGGCCATGCTTGCCCTTTCAAGCGAGAGGGGCGCAACAGAATCGTTGCGTTGCCCGGTAGGCCGTGTTGAATAAAGGGGTCTGCGAGGACACCCGCCCTGCGTTCGCTTGCTAGAGCGGCGCGGGGCAACCAATCAACACGATTGAGTCTGGTCCGGGGTAGTAACGGGCAAACGAATGCAACCGTCAATACCGGCCCGGCATCATCCTTGCAAATAGCGATTCTACCACAGCTTGATCCACAGTGAGAGCGGGACACCATATTTTGTAAGGCTTTGCATCATATAGCCGAAAAAGGGGGCCTATCCCCAAGCCTGTCCACAATTAGCCCACAATTAATCCACTGAAATCTTTCGATTGATCGGGCGCTTTAGCCTCGGCGCAATGAAATCACAGTCGGACCGCCCCGCGAATCGGCCATGAAATCCGCCCAAGCCGCCATCATTGCACGGCGCTTTTCGATCTGGTCGCCGCGCCGATAGCTGGCCTCGACCGCGTTGCTAATACGATGGGCCAGCGCGACTTCTGCCATCTCGCCGGGGAAGTTGGTCTTTTCAGCCGCCCAATCCCTGAAACAGCTTCTCATTCCGTGTGGCACGGCGGGGCGCTTGGACGTGCGGTCGATGAACCCTGCCCCGCCTTCTGCGACGGCGCTTTCGTGCATCCGCTTCATGGTGGCCGAAAGGGTCATGTCGCTAAGCATCCCGCCCCGTGCTGCCGGAAACACCAGCGGGTTATCCTTCAACCGGGGAAGCGCCTTCAACAACGCCACGGCGCGGGCGGAAAGGGGAATGCGATGTTCCTTGCCCATCTTCATGCGCGCGCCGGGGATAATCCAAAGCGCCTTGTCCAGATCAATTTCATCCCAAAGCGCCCCCCGAACCTCTTGCGACCGGGTGGCAGTCAGGGCCAGAAACTCCAGCGCCCGCGCGCCGAACCCTTCACGGGTCTGCAAGGCGGCAAACCAGCGGGGCGCATCATCCAAGGCCAAGGCGGGGTGATTGCCCTCTGTCGCCACCTTTGACGGGGCAGGAAGCAATTCTTTCAGGTTGCCCGCCCAGCGCGCCGGGTTATCGCCTGTCCGGTGGCCTGCAACCGTGGCCCATGAAAGGACCGCCTCAATCCGACCGCGCAGTCGGGAAGCGGTTTCCGTGCGGTCGGTCCAGAGCGGTTGCAAAACCCGCAAAACGTCTTGGGTTGCGATATCCTGCACCAGCATTTTTCCCAGATCAGGGATAGCATGGGCGGCAAGCGTGTTTTCCCATTGCTGGCGATGCTTGGCGTTTTTGAAGGCGTCCAGCTTTGCGCCAAGGTAATTCTCCACCGCCTTGGCAAAGGTCATCCCACGGCGCTGCGCGGCCACCAGAGCCGCCTTGGCGGCCTTGCGTTGCTCCACCGGGTCAATACCGCCCTCGATCATGGCGCGGGCGTCGCGGGCCTTGTCGCGTGCCTGAGAGAGTGTCACGCCGGGAAAGCTGCCCAAGCCGATATCACGGCGCAAGCTGCCAACAGTGGTGCGCAGGACCCAAGACCGCCCGTCCTTTGGGGTGACCTGCAAGTGAAGTCCAGGAACCCCGCCGACCGAAAACAGCACGTTCCGCTTGCCGCCCGGATGGATCAAGCGTTTTACGTCTAGCGCAGTTAGTTCCTCGGCAACCCTTGGCATCCTGTCTATCCTACATACTACCCCACAAAGGAAAGGTAACTGGATGCATTGGATTGCGCAAGGTCGCATAGGCCCAATGTGGGGTATAGCCTTGCAAACAAGGGGCTAGCCTCACCTTATGCATATGATAGCACAAGGAAAAATCGGCATCATGGCGGCCACCTCCTCCGCCACTTGCCCCAGCGAAAGTGTTCTCCCGATCCGGCTGCGGCCGGATTTTCTCGTTGTTTTGGGGGGTTATGCGGGTGCGGCTGTGAACTGGCCTTGCTGCCCGAAGGGTCGGAAGCGGTCTCTCAAGGCCGACATTCTCCAGAGCCGTCAACTTGACCTCTATTAGTTCAGAGTCGCAATCGTATGTTTCTATTCAATAATTCGTCGATACCGAACAGCTTCAGCACTGAGTTCCGTTTGGCCTCTACTGCGATTGCGGTCGAAATGCATCAAGCTACTATTCGCCGACAGCCACAAATGACAAGGCACCTGCTGCCTCCCAATCCGCATAGCAACGTCCGTCGTTGAGCTTCCAAAGGATAACCGTTCTCGAATTCCATTCGCAAGCAATACGGAAGTGATCCAACCCCTTTTCATCCAAACGCCTTTGGCTCACCTTGGGGCGGCAGGCCCTTGGCGATACTGGGCGTAGTACGTGCGCTGGCCTTGGAACCAGCCGACCGCGTGAAGGATCACGACTGATCGGCCAGTTTCTCGGCAAGGTAGGCCGCGGCTTTCCTGGCGGTTGCAAGGCGCGGGTAATCGGCTTCGGGGATCGGCAGGCCGAAGCGGCGGTGGAGCCTTGCGACGAGGTTGAGGAAATCCATCGAGTCCAAGCCCAGATCTTCCTGCAGATGGTCGTCATCTGCAATTGTCGCGGCATCGAGATCAGGGGCGACTGCCATCAGTTCCTCCAGAAAAGCGGCGCGTAGGTCAGTCATAGGGACTCGGGCTCCTCTAGCAAGCGGGCGATTTCAGACAGGAATTGCGCGCCGCGGCGGCCGTCGCTGACCCGGTGGTCGGCGGCCAGAGTGGCGGTCACGCAAACACGGGCCTTGATGCCGCCGTCCCGGACCACGGGTTTGAGGCGTGGGGTGCCAAAACCAACCAGCGCCAACTGTGGCGGGTAGATCACGCCTGTCAGGGCATCGACGCCGGTTTCGCCGAGGGAAGAGATGGTGATCGTGCCTTGTGTGATCTCGCTGTTGCGAAGGCGCCCGCTGCGGGTGCGGGCGACGAGGTCGCGCATCGCATCCATGATCTGGTCGACGTTCAGGGTTTGCGTATTCAGGATCGCCGGTGCGATCAGCCCACCGCCACGCAGGGCGATGGCGAGGCCGCAATGCACGACCGGGGACGGCGTGAAGGTGTCGGCCTCGAACCGGCCGTTCAGGTCCGGCACCTTTGCCAATGCCAGGACCGTAGCGCGGATCAGCAGTGCCCCCACCAGAATACGTTGGTCCGGCATGCGTGTGGCGTTGATGGCGGTCACCCGGTCTTGCGCTGCTTGCAGGTCGATCTCATGCGTCAGGTAGTAATGCGGGATTTCGCGTTTGGACCGGGTCATCGCGGCAGAAATGGCGCGGCGCATCTCGGCCATGTCCAGGCCGGTTCTACCCTTTGCTGCCGTTGGTGCGGTTGCAGGCAGGACCGCCGCCACGCGGTCGACATCCGCCAGCAGGACCGCGCCGCCCGGGCCGCTACCCACGATCCCGGCAAGCGCCACCCCAAGCTTGCTGGCCCGCGCCCGCGCTGCGGGCGAGGCAAGCACGTTGTCGGTTACGGGTCGGGCAGGTGTTGGCGCTTGCACAAGGGGCTTTTGCATCACAGGTGGAACGGGGGCGATCACAGGTTCTGGGGCGGGCGTGGTGGCCCTAATGGACCCCGTGGCCTCTGCCGCATCACCCAGCCGAGCAAGGGGGGCAGCGACGGGCAAGGTCTGGCCGACCTCGGCGATCAGTTCGGCAATCTCGCCCGCCTCGAATATCTCGATCTCGATGGCGCCCTTCTGGGTCTCGACCACCGCGACGACATCGCCCTTCTGCACCCGGTCGCCGGGCTTGACCAGCCACTCGACCAGCTTGCCCGCTTCCATGTCAGCGCCAAGCGAGGGCATGGGGAAGATCGTCATCGCGCAATCCCCGGCAGGGCTTTCACGGCGGCTAAAATATCGGCCACCTGCGGCAGGGCGGCGGTTTCAAGGTGCTTCGGATAGGGGACCGGCACTTCTGCCGCACAGACGCGGGCTATCGGGGCATCCAGGTGCCAGAAACAGGCCTCCTGCACGCGCGCGGCGATCTCGGCGGACAGCGAGCCGGTGCGCCAGCCCTCATCCACCACGACCGCGCGGCGGGTGCGGGTGATCGAGGCCGTCAGCGTCGCCTCATCCAGCGGACGAAGCGAGCGCAGGTCGATCACCTCGGCCTCGATCCCGTCCTTGGCCAGCGCCTCGGCGGCCTCCAGCGCCTTCCACAGGCAGTAGGACCACGCCACCAGCGTCACGTCGCGGCCCGGACGGCGGATCACGGCACGGTCGATATCCACCGCGCCCGCGTTGGCGGCGATCTGCCCGGTCATGTTGTAAAGCATGACATGCTCAAGGATGATCACCGGGTCGGGGTCCTCCAGCGCGACGGCCAGCATCCCCCGCGCGTCCTCCAGCGTGGCGGGGGCCAGCACGCGGATGCCCGGAATATGGGCAAAGAACGCCTCAAGCGAATGGGAATGCTGCGCGGCCAGTTGCCGACCCGCGCCGGTCGCCATGCGGATAACCAGCGGCACCCCGAACTGGCCCGAGGACATGTGCCGGATCGTGGCGGCGGTATTCAGGATCTGGTCCAGCGCCAGAAGCGAGAAGTTGACCGTCATGATCTCGACGATGGGTCGCATGCCGACCAGCGCCGCGCCGATCCCCGCGCCGGTGAAGGCGGATTCCGACAGCGGCGTATCGCGGATGCGGTCGGGGCCGAACTCTTTCAACAGCCCCATCGACACCGCATAGCAGCCGCCATAGGCTCCGATATCCTCGCCCATCATGAAGACGCGGGGATCGCGCAGCATCGCCTCGGTGATGGCCACGCGGCAGCAGTCGCGGTAGGTGCTGTCCAGCATCCGGTCGGGCGCGGGCACCACAGGCGGCACGGGCCGCGTCTCGGCCACGACGTGGCGGGTCAGGTCCGCGACCGGCTCCCATGGCGCCTGTTCGCAGGCGGCGACGGCGTTTCTCAGTTGCGCCTCGACCTCGGCCTCGATGGCATCGACTTCCGCCTGATGCATCAGCCCGTTGTCCAGAAGCCAGGACTGGAAGCGGGCGATGGGCGAGCGTTTGCGCCATTCCGCGACCTCGGCCTTGTCGCGGTATTTCTCGGCGTCGAACATCGAATGCGGCCGCGTGCGGTAGGTCCGGCATTCCAGGAACTGCGGACCCTCGCCCGCCCGCGCCGCCTCGACCAGCCGCCGCGCCGCCGCCTCGACCGCCACCACGTCATTGCCGTCCACGCTTTCGGCAGGCATCCCGTAGCTGGCGGCGCGGGGGACGAAATCGGTATTGGCCTGCACCCGGGCCACCGCCGATCCCATGGCGTACAGGTTGTTCTCCAGCACGAAGACGACCGGCAGCTTCCAAAGCGCGGCAAGGTTCATCGCCTCGTGGAACTCGCCCTCGGCCAGCGCGCCGTCCCCGAAGAAGCAGACCGTCACCCGGTCCTGCCCCTGCATCCGGTCACCAAGGCCCAGACCCACGGCCAGGGGCAGCCCGCCACCCACGATGGCATTGCCGCCGTAAAGGTTGGTCTCGGCGTCGAACAGGTGCATCGACCCGCCACGTCCGCCCGCGCAGCCGGTGGCCTTGCCGTACATCTCGGCCAACGCCGATTCCATGGACAGGCCGCGCGCCAGCGCATGGCCATGCTCGCGGTAGGTCGATACCACCCGGTCGCGCGGTTCCAGCGCGGCGGAAACCCCCACGGCCACCGCCTCCTCACCGTCGTATAGATGCAGAAAGCCGCGGATCTTTTCCTGCGTGTAAAGCTCGTAGCACTTCTCCTCGAACCGGCGGATGCGGATCATGCCTTGCAGAAGATCGCGGGCATGGGCGTGGTCCAGCTTGACCTTGGTCATCTCGAATCCCCTTCCAGCGTGGACAGGTCGCCCTCCGGCAGCCCAAGCTCTCGTGCACGCAGAAGCCGCCGCATGATCTTGCCTGATCGCGTCCGGGGTAAGGTATCACGGAACACGATCTCACGCGGGGCGACGGCGGGACCAAGGCGTTTCCGCGCATGACCGCGCAACTCGCGCTCCAGCGCCTCATCCGCCTGGAACCCGGCCTTGAGCGTCACAAAGGCCTTGACCACCTCGCCCGCCGTTTCGTCCGGGATGCCGATCACTGCGGCCTCGGCCACGGCGGGGTGTTCGATCAGCGCGCTTTCCACCTCGAACGGGCCGATCAGGTGGCCCGAGGACTTGATCAGGTCATCCGCCCGCCCGACGAACCAGAAATAGCCGTCGCTGTCGCGCATCGCGAGGTCGCCGGTCAGATACCAGCCGCCCGCGAAACACTTCGCATACCGCTCCGGCTGTCCCAGATAGGCCCGCATCATCGAGGGCCAACCGGGCCGCAACGCCAGTTCGCCGATCTGGCCGTCGGGCTGTTCGGTGACCGTATCCCCCTCGCGGGTGACGATCCCCGCCTCGATCCCCGGCAAGGGCTTGCCCATCGCACCGGGCTTGATGTCCATGTCGGCGGTGTTGGCGATCATGATCCCGCCGGTTTCCGACTGCCACCAGTTGTCATGGAACGGCAGTCCGATGACGCGCTGCCCCCAAAGCACGCATTCGGCATTCAACGGCTCGCCCACCGAGGCCAGGAAACGCAACGCGCCGAAGTCGTGCCCCTGTGCCGCCTGATCGCCTGAGCGCATCATCATGCGGATCGCAGTCGGTGCGGTATACCAGACCTGAACCTTCTCGCGTTCCAGGATCGAATACCAACGTTCAAGGTCGAACTCGGCCTCATCCACTACCATGGTCACGCGGTTGCAAAGCGGCGAGATGATGCCATAGCTCATCCCCGTCACCCAGCCGGGATCGGCGGTGCACCAGTAGATGTCGCCGGGCTGCAGGTCCAACGCAAGGCGCCCGGTCTCGGCATGGGCGACGACCGCTTCGTGCACATGCACGACCCCCTTCGGCAGGCCGGTGGTGCCCGAGGTGAAGTGCAGAAGCGCCATGTCCTCTGCTTGCGTCGGGTGGGTGTCGAAGGTGTCCGGGGCCGCCGCCATCGCCGGGCCAAGCGCCACGCAGCCTTCGGTTGCCCCGTCGCCGATGATCAGGACCAGCTTCAGCCCAGGCATCTGGTCGCGCCAGGCTGCGATCTTGCGACGGTACTGGGCTTCGGTCGTGACCAGAACGGAAGCCCCGCCGATCTCCATGCGCGCCCGCACCGGGTCGGGGCCGAAAGCGGCAAAGAGCGGGCTGACAACCACGCCGGCCTTCAATGCGCCCAAGGTGACGGCGTACAACTCGGGGACGCGGTCCGACAGAAGAAACAACCGCGCGCCCGGACCGATTCCGTGGGCTTGCAGCACATGGGCAAAGCGCGCAGCTTGGGCTGCCAGATCACCGTAAGTCAGCACCCGCCGCTGCCCCTCGCGCCCCAGCCAGATCAGCGCGGCCTGCGCGCCATGGCCCGCCGTCACGTGCCGGTCGACCGCCTCATGCGCGATGTTCAGCCCGCCTCCGGGCAATCCGTCCAGTCGCGCCCGTGCCGCGGCCCATCCGGTCGGCAGCGGAGCGGCACCCCCCGCCCGTGCTGCCGTTGCTGCGATCAAGTCGGGCATCTTCCCCTCCCTGTGCGAGGATCATCTGCCTGCCCGCCGGTGCCTGCGACAGGCAGTGCCGAAAGGACTCATCCATGAAAATTGCACCGCCCTTGCGCAGGGGTCTTTGATGCAGGTCATGCCGGGTCGCAGCCCGCACACCGACCCTGCATAACCGCTTCCATCGCGCCCGTGCCGTCTATGCCGACCCTACATCCCCGAAAAGAGACCGGCTGCAAGCAGACCAAGGCAGGCAACCGCGCCAGTCGCAGGGACCCAGCGATACACCAGGAATGTCCCCTCGGGGGCCGGGTCGCCCCGCGCATGGATGCGGGCAAGCGCAAGGCACACCAGGGCAAACACCCCAAGCGTGACTGCCGAGGTCACTTCCGCCAGTTCGACGATGGGCAGCAACAGGGCCATCGCCAGGGTCAGACCGGCACAAAGGGCGGTAGCGCGAACGGGCGTTGACGTGCGGGGGGACAGATGGGCCAGTGCGCCCGGCAACTCCTTGTCCCTTGCCATGCCGAAGATGACTCTACCGGCCATCAGGATCTGGACGATGACACCGTTCAGCGTGGCGACAGAGGCGATCACGACCAGCACGATTTCCGGCAGACCCGTGTTGCGCGTGAAGGTGAGGGTCAGCGCAGATGGGTGGGATGCAATCTCGGCCAGATCGTTGGTGGCAAGAACGGTCAGAACAACCCCGATGTACAGGACCGTCGTGATCAGGAGGGTCAAGAATATCCCTGCCGCAAGGGTCTTCTGCGGGTTCCTGGTTTCCTCGGCGATGGAGTCGATGTCCTCGAAACCTATGAAGGCGAAGAAGGCCAGAAGGCTGGCGGCCATCACCCCGGTCCACACCGGCAAGGACAGGGTGGCGGGCACTGCGACCGAGACCTGGCCGACAAAATCCCGCCCCGCCCAGAAGCCACCGCCGATGATCAACAGCAGGCCGCCGATTTCAACGACCGTCAGGGTGCCAGCGATACCGACCGAGGATTGAATTCCCAGCGACGCGACCAGCAAACAGCCGATGATCACCAGACAAAGCAGCAGGGTCTCTGGCAGATCCACCACGCGCGACAGGTAGCCGACCGCACCATGTGCGATGGCCGCGGCCGAAACGACCCCGACCAGTGCCACGCCCAGACCGACGGCCAGGAACAGGGCCCGCGACCCAAAGCCTTCGCGCACGAAACGGGCCTCGGCCGCAGCAAAGGGAAAGCGCCCGGTCAGTTCGGCAAAGCAGGCCGCCGGAAAGACCATGATCAGCGCCGCCACGACAAAGGCCATGGGCGCATGAACGCCCGCAAGGGCAATCGTGCTGCCGACAAGGGCATAGATCCCCGCCCCGATCGTGACGCCCAGCCCGTAAAGAACGACCTGAACCAGCCCAAGTCGCCGCCTGAGGCCAGGTTCAGCCATCGGGTTGCTCGGGGTCAGATTGACCATCGGCATGCCCGAACCGCGCGTCTGCGAAATCAAGCAACCGTACCTCGATATTGGCGTTGATCGAGCCCGTCTCGAACTCGCCGTTCACGGATCGCCGACCTGCAGGCAGACCCGTCAGCTGGGCAATCGCCTCATCGACATGCGAAACGGCGTGGATCTGGAACTGGCCGGCGGCCACTGCCTGAACCACGTCGTCCCGCAGCATCAGGTTCGCCAGGTTCGCACGCGGGATCAGCACGCCTTGTCGGCCGGTCAGGCCCTTCGCGGCACAGATCCGGAAGAACCCTTCGATCTTTTCGTTGATGCCGCCGACCGGCTGCACATCGCCCATCTGGTTGACCGACCCCGTCACCGCATAGGACTGCGATATGGGCACTTCGGCCAGCGCCGACATCAGCGCGCACAGCTCTGCCAGCGACGCGCTATCCCCTTCGACGCGACCATAACTCTGTTCAAAGACCAGTGACGCCCAAAGCGACAGCGGCACATCCGCCGCATATCGCGCGCTCAGGAAACCCGACAGGATAAGGACCGCCTTGGAATGGATCGGCCCGCCCAGTTTGGTCTCGCGTTCGATATCGACGACGCGACCCGACCCCATACGGACCCTTGCGGTGATCCGGGTCGGCATTCCGAACCGCAGTTCGCCGATCTCGGCCACCGTCAAACCGTTGATCTGCCCGACCACGCTGCCGGTGGTCGCAATAAGAATCCTGTCGTCCCGGACCATCTCCATCAGGCGTTCGCGGGTCCGGCCCAGCCTGCGGTCGCGCGCGGCAATGACGGCGGCGACATGCGCTCCGGTGATGGCGCTTGATGCGTCATTGGCGGCACGGTGATCGGCCTCGCGCAGCAGGTCCAGCACCTCGCCGGTCCGCAGGCACAGCTTGCGCTGGTCCTCTGCCGCGCGGGACGATGCATCGATCAGGGCGGCCACGCCATCGCGCGCGACCGGGCGCAGGCCTTCCTGTGCGCCAACCGTCGCAAGAACCCGGGCGAACAGTTCGATCGAGCCCGCATCGCGGGTCATGTCGTCTGCGAATTCCGCAGCTACGCGGAAGAACTGGCCGAAATCGGGGTCCAACTCTGACAGAAGCAAAAGCAGGTCCTGGTCGCCGACCAGAACGATCCGCACCGCCAACGGAATCGGCTGGGGTTCCATCGTCGTGGTTGCGATCAGGCCAAGTCGGTCGGCCGCCGTGGTGATCTGGATCGCCTTGGTCTCCAGGCTGCGCTTGAGCGCATCCCAGGCGAAAGGCTCGGTCAGGATGCGTCTGGCATCCAGCACCAGGAACCCACCGTTCGCCCGATGCAGTGCGCCCGCCTTCAGCAAGGTGAAATCGGTGACCAGAGCCCCCTGTTGCGACATATAGTCGATGCGGCCCGTCAGATTGGCCAGCGTCGGCATCGTCTCGACGATGACCGGGGCGCCCGATCCGTTCTGATGCGTCACCATGACGTTGACGGCATAGCGGTGAAACCGGGGGTCGTCGTGCAGGGCGGCGGTCCCGCGGGGAAAAGGCCCCTCGGCGCTGGCTTTCTCCCAGGCCAGGAACAGGTCTGCGTTCAGGATCAGATCCTTCCGCAATGCCTCGAAAAACGGTTGCAGCACCGGGATCTGCCGGAAACTCCGGTTCATGCGCGACATCGCCGACTTCACGGCGCTTTCTGCCACGCGCGCGTTCAGCGCTGCCATGGCCTCTCGCTGCTCGCGGCCCAGTTCGGGCAGCGATCCCAGGAAATCCTCCAGTTCCTCATGGATAGCCTCGATGTCGGCTTCGATCCTGACGCGGTCGGCCTCGGGCATGGCGGCCATGACCTCGGCCTTCAAAACCTCGCCATCCTGTATCGGCGCCAAGGAAAACCCCATCGGCGTCCGCATGATCGCCACGTGACGCTGCCGCGCACCGTCAACCAGGGCGTTGAAGGCAGCCTCGTGTCGCATCGAGAATTCCTGTTCGATGGCAGTGCGGCGGGTCTGGCAGTCCTCCGATACCAGGACGGCCGGAATCCGGGTGGCCAGATCCTCGATCAGGCCCGCAACCACATCGCGAACCCTCGGCGCCTCGCCGGGCGGAAGGCAGATGGCCATGGGCTTGTCCGGCTCAGCGAAGTTGTTGACGTAGACCCAGTCATTCGGAACTTGGCGCGCGGTGGCAACCTCTTGCAGGATCCGCAGAACGGTCGAATGCCGCCCCGACCCCTCGGGTCCGAAGACAAAAAGATTGAAGCGCGGGTGCTGCATTTCTGCCGACAGTCGAATGGCCTCGACAGCGATGTCCTGCCCAGCCGGTCCGTCCAGAGGAGCAAGATCGGCGGTCGTCTCGAACGGCAGAGCGGACGGGCTGCAGACAACCCGGAGCTTTTCGTGAGATAGAACTGTTTCGGCCATTGGCCGGACCTCTTCGCTGAAGGACTGGTCTGCTGACACATGGCTATAGACTTCGGCAGTGGGGCCGTCGAGGTCAAGGGTCTTGAGGGCGGGGGATAGGTCAGCACCTGCCTGGCCCCGAGCCAGTTCCGCAGCTTGACCGTGTCGGGGGTGGTAGCGGGGCCGGGAAGGGGATGGGGGTCGGCCCTCGGGCCGTCTTCGGGCGCTGGCCGGGTGGGTGTCCACGCGGGACAGAGATTCTGGGCCCATGAAATCAAGGGCTTGGTTGTGGACGTTAGGGGAATGTTAACTCAAGTTCCGATTGCAACGCTCTCGGCGATTTCCTCGGCGGGGTTTTTTTCAGCCGAGCATTTTGCGCGGCCCGTCGACGTGCGGCAGGCTGTTGCGCCGCCTTGGAAAGAAGCTCCAAGGCGGCGCATTCCGGTTCAATGGGCCTCAGGAAAGCCCAGGTGCCATAGAGCGAGCTTTTACAGAATGAAGTCTGCCGAGGTGAGTGTCGTAACCCCTTCGAGGAAGAGGTCAAAGTCCGCAACGCCATCGCCGTTCGTGTCGCCCTGAACATGGACACCGTCCGATGCGACATCAAAGCGCAACTGGCCAGCTTTCATGCCAAAGTCGGCGTCACCGATGAAATTGAAGGCCTGATTGCCCGCCCAGGTCGCATCGGAATCGATAAGGTGCAGGTCGATACGATCATTCAGGTGTTCAAAGTCAGTGATCGTGTCGGACGATTCCGCGGAGGTCTTGAAAATGAAGAAGTCTGCGCCTGCACCTCCGGTCAAAATGTCGCTTCCTGCCCCGCCGTACAGGGAATCCTGTCCTTGCGCGCCGTTCAGATTGTCGTTGCCTGCCCCGCCGAAAAGCACGTCTGCGCCCGTGCCACCGGTAATCTGATTGTCCAGCGCATTGCCGATGCCGGTGAATTTCAGCGCACCAAGATAGGTCAGGTTTTCAACGTCATTGCCCAAGGTGTATTTGACAAGCGTCGTAAGCACGGTGTCCGTGCCCTCGCCCGCGGCTTCGGAAACGACGTCGTACTTGGAGTCGACATAGTAGGAGTCGTTGCCAGTACCGCCGGTCATCCGGTCGGCACCGATACCACCCCGCAGGATGTCATCACCGCCGTTGCCGAACAGCGTGTCGTTGCCGCCCAGGCCAAGAAGCGTATCGTTGCCGTTGCCGCCCGCAAGCCAGTTCGCGATGGCCGTTCCGGTCAAGGTGGTTCCGGCGACACCGCTTTCTGCCGCGCCGTTGATCGTGATCACCAGAGTCGAGGTCGTGCCGTCCAGGGCGGTGACCGTAAGGGTATCCTGCACTGCCACCCCACCCCCGAGGGCCTGCACCGCCGTCGACGCATTGTCGAGCGAATAGATCCAGTCCCCGGCGGCGGTAAGGGTAGCAGAGCCGTAGGTGCCCACCAGCACACCTGCGACAAAGGCCGCTTCGCCGGTATCAACGTCGCTGATCGTCAAGGTGCCGCTTGCCTGCAGGACACCATCTTCGGTCACCGTGCCGGTGGCCTGACCGGCGATGTTGGCGGCGTCGTTCACTGCGGCGATGGTCAACGTGTTCGTGCCTGCGATGCTGCCGCCCTTCCCGTCTTCGACCTGATAGGTCAGCGTCACGGGGCCGTTGAAATCGGCGTCGGGGGTAAACGTCCAGGTGCCGTCCAGATTGTCGACGACCGTACCCGCGCTGGTCGTCAATCCCGAGACGGTCAGCACGTCGCCATTGCTGTCCGTGAAGCCCTCGACCAGTTCGGCCAGGGTGATCAGACGGCTGCTGTCTTCAGTTCCGGTCAGGGTGGCCGTGGCCGTGCCAGTCGGGGCCTGGTTGGCGGGCTCGAGTTCGACGCGCACCCCGTCCGAGAATTCGAACGCCTCGACACCGGTCATCGTGCTGTGCTTGCCCGAGGTCAGGTTGGTGATGGTCCGCTGCACGACCGTCGGCGAAACGATCATCGTCGTGATCACATAGTTGGTGCTGGGGCCGTCAACGACAACCGTATCATAGCCGGTTCCGCCCATGACGCTTTCGAACTGAATCTTCTTCGAGATGTCGGCCATGCTTTCGATCAGGCCGCTGCCGATGAAGATCGTGTCGTCGCCAGCGCCTGCGTCGATCAGATCGGCCCCGGCCCCGCCGTCGATGATGTCGTTTCCTTCCAGCCCGTAGATCGTGTCCTTGCCGTCCAGCCCGAAGATCACGTCAGCGCCGGTTGTGCCGGTGATGGCATCGCCGACAACGGTGCCATAGATGGCAGGACCACCCAAGGCTTCGTCCAGACCGTTGATCGTGATCGACAAGGTGGCCGTCGTCCCGTCAAGCGATTGCACGACAATGGTATCTGTCAGGGTCTGACCAGAGTTGAGCGTCGCCAAGTCGGCGGCGCCGGTATCCAGCGTGTAGGTCCAGGTCCCGTCAGCGGCCAGGGTGGCAGAGCCATAGGTTCCCGCCAGGGTCCCGGCGACAAACGCGGCTTCTCCTGCGTCAACGTCGGTGACTGTCAGCACACCGCTGGCAACCAGGGCGCGGTCTTCCGTCACGGTGCCGGTGTTCGCCCCGTCGATCACCGCCGCATCATTGGTGCCGGTGATGGTGACGGCAATCGACGCGGCAGTTGTGAGGGTTCCATCAGTCACCTCATAGTCCTGGCTGACGACCAGCGTCTCGCCCTCGGCCAGCGAGTCAAAGGCCGGATCAGCGGCATCAAAGATCATCTGGCCCGAGGTGGCATCATAGGCAAAGCCCGCAGTAAGCGTGACGGGCTGCACCACGGAAAGCGGATCGTTGTTGCCGTCGGTCGCGTTGGCAAGCGGGTCGACCTGCACATAGCCACCTTCGGCCAGCGACACCTCGACCGGGCCACTGACCACCGGTGCGGTATTGACCACGATGGCCGCCGGTTCGATGATCAGAAGCTTGGTCACCGTCAGGGACGCCCCCTGCGGGTCAACCACGGTATAGCTGAGCTCAACTGGACCGGAATACCCCGGCGCGGCGACAAAGGACCAGCTGCCGTCTGCATTGTGGGTGACTGTGCCGGGTTGGTCTGCGACCATATCCGACACCGCCAGGGCCGCGCCTTCCGGGTCGGTCAGGCCGTTCAGCAAGTCCGTCTCGGCAATCGTCGTCTCTTGACCCTGCGCACCGATCAACGCGCCAAGCGGAAGACCGGTCGGGGCCTGATTGATATGCACCGAAAGATCCGAGATCGACGTTGACGAAATCTGGTCCTGAATGGACAGCAGATCCTGCCATTCCTTCTCGATGTCGGCCAAGCTTGCCGCCTCGGACAGATTTATGATGCGATCATAGATTTCGCCCATCGGTTCCGGGTATTTGCCGGTCACGGGGTCAATGACAGCCGGAACGCCGACCAAGGCCGACAAGACATCCGGATCGGTCAGATCCAGCACAACGCCGGAGGCGGCGGCTTCGATGATGGCAAGCGCAAGTTTTGCACCCGTGTCGTCGTTGCTGAGCGACGTCAGGACTGCAACCTCCACGGTGATTGTTTCAATCCCAAGCGCCACAGCATCGGACGGGTTGGCGACAACGGCGGCATAGGCATCGAAGGACAGCAGATTGACGCCCGGATCGATGCCGAGACCGGCCTTGATTGCCGCCTCGGCAGCATTGGGGGACATGCCCAGTTCGACGGCTCTGGCGACAAGGGTGGTCAAAGGGTTCATGGTGGTGGACCCGACCGGAGCATCAAGGGCAATCAGGTCGACCACCAGGGTGTTCACCGCCGGGGCCGGAACCAGCTTGGGCAGGCTGGTCACCAGTTCGGCGCCGCCCGCTGCATCGGTATAGCTGGCAAGGACGCGGAACATCGCCCCGGCATCGGTTGCCTGCACCGTGTACCCGCTGCCCGTAGCGCCGGTCGAGGACCAGGTCACCCCGTTATCCAGCGAGACCTGCCAGTCGAAGGCAATCGCGCTGTCGGCCGGGGCACCGTCAGCGTCCGAAATGCTGACTGTCAGGACATTGCCTTCGGCTGCGATGCCGCTGATGACAGCCGTACCGGCTGCGTTGCCCCCAGTTGCAACCGGAGCGACCTTGGTCAGGCCGGTCTGCGTCAGATAGAAGGTCCCGTCGCTGAAGGTCAAAGTCTCGATGTCGGTCAGCGTATCCGTTCCTTCCGCCGATACCGGGGCTGCGGTGGCCGCGACGGCGTAGGTGCCGGAAGCTGCATCGTAATTGACCGAATAGTCCGTGCTTGCCCCGGCATACTGCGCCACGTCGTCCCCTGCCCCGCCGTTCAGGTCGTCGTTGCCGTCACCCCCCATCAACGCATCGTCGCCCGATCCGCCAAAAAGGCTGTCATCCCCGGCCTCGCCCGAAACAATGTCATCACCCCCTCCGGCGAAGACCAGGTCCAGACCGTCACCCATGACGAACATCTCTGACATGTCGGAGCCCGTGGCGGTGTCATTCCCGCTGGTCGAGGTATCCGTCTTGCCGATCACCACGCCTGACCCCGGCAGAGTGCCCGCCTGCAGGCCTGACACGAAAAGACCACTGTCAAGGATATGGTCGCCACAGTCGGCGACCCCGATCGTGATCGTATTGAGTCCGCCCGGAATGATCGGCGCGACGATGGTCAGAACCTTCGAGACGCCATCATACTCAATGGGCAAGGTGCCGGTGGCGTTGTCCTGAAAATATCCGGCCTGCGTGTTCGGGCTGATGACGCTGAGCGGATTGTTGGGGTCGTGGTTGAACACCGCGTAGTTGACGCCATTCACATAGACAACGCCCGCATCGACGAAGGCATCGACCCATTCCGGATATTCGTCTGATCCGAAGACGACGTTGAAGCTTACGGATGTGGCCGTTGGGTCGGTCACGGTGAAGTTGAAGGTCAGCGTCGTGGCGTCATAGGAGGCGGTGTTGAACACCGGGGTGATCGCCTGGTCGATCAGGGCGTTGCCGGCAGCGTTGTTGTCCTGCCCAAAACCGGTGTCGGTGTTCGTCGTGCCGGGCATTGTCCCGGTGGTCAGCACGATGCCCGCGCCGATTTCCAGAGGTGCCAGGGAGCCGTCGTAGGTTCCGACCGCGGCAGCGGATGAGGCGTTCAGGACAACCGACGACGGCACGATCTCGATGCCGGAGTTCGGCGCCAGCAGTGCGTTTGCCAAGTTCTGCGACGTTCCGGTGTTTTCGGTGATGGCGGTCATTTCGTGTCCCGTAAGTTGAAAGCTGCGATGGAAGGGTGGTTGGTTGACCATCCGGTAGCCACGCGCCGGTTGCGGCGACAATCAACTCAGGGTGTAAGTGCCAAGAAACTGGCTTCTAAACCCAAGTTATAAGATACGCTTACGCTGATGCGGCATTTTAATCCATTGTTTATAAACAAAAATTATCATCCTTAATTGCGCATTAACTGAATCTGAATACAACCTGAACAAGCGCTGCCATCTGGACAGCATTGCCCTGCTGATCATAATGCGTTTACCGAACTGTATCCCGGAATTGCGTGTTGATCGGAGGGCTTCGAAATCCGAATTTTGATCATTGATGACGAAATGGCCCTGGCCGAGGGCCTTGTAGAGGCTGTCACTGCGGCCGGTTTTGCCGCAGACACGGCCTTCGACGGCCCCTCGGGACTGGAGCTGGGTTTGGCCAATGACTACGACGCCGTGATTCTTGACCTGGGTCTGCCTGGCATGACGGGGCTTGAGGTCCTGCGCACATGGCGTGCCGAGCACCGCACGATGCCGGTGATCATCCTTTCGGCGCGTGGGGAATGGAGCCAGCGGGTCGAGGGGCTGAACCTTGGCGCAGATGACTATATGGCCAAGCCGTTTCATGCGGCCGAGGTCGTCGCGCGTCTTCACGCCATCACAAGACGGGTGCCAGTCAGTGAGGAAAGGGTGCTTCGGCATGGGCGGGTGGCCATCAGTCTGGTGGCCAAAGCCACCTACCTTGACGGACAGGAAGTCGACCTTACGGCGCACGAATGGAAGGTTCTGGCCTGCCTGATGCAGCGCCCCTCACATGTGATCTCGCAGGCCGAGCTGGCAGAGCAAGCCTATGGAAGGCCGGAAGCGCCGGGGTCGAACACCATCGAAGTCTTTGTCGCGCGGCTGCGGGCAAAGCTTGGGCATGACGCCATTCGAACTGTGCGCGGCCTTGGCTACCGAATGGGTGCTGTGTGACCCTGTCCTTAAGCAGCTTTCGCCTGCGGCTTCTGCTTGGGTCGGTCCTGTGGATATTGCTTGGCTTTCTTGTCAGTTGGGCTGTGCTTTCATCGCTCTTGCGCTCTCGTGTCCTGCATGAATTCACCAGCGAGTTGGACCACCACGCATCCGAACTTGCCGAGCTTGTCGAAATTGATCCGATTGACGGCATCGTCATGCGTGCACCGTTAAGTGACAGCCGGTTCAGCGACGCCCGATCCGGATATTACTGGCAGGTGACACTGTCAGACGGGACGACGCTGGCTTCGGCATCCTTGGGCAGTTCGCGCCTGCCGCTGGACCTGAGTGGGGACGCCGGGCAGCCCTTCCGCGAGGCCGAAGTCGCCGGTCCGTCTGGTCAGGCGATGATGCTGGAAAGGATGGTCCCTGTCGGCACGCCTTCGGGGCCTTTGGCAAGGGTCGCGATTGCAATCGATCTGCGGCTGATCGCGGGCTATGTCGGCGCGTTGGAGGGCTCTCTTGCGATTGCCATGGCCTGCCTTGCCTGTGGCCTGATCCTTGCTGCGGTCGCGCAGATCACCTTTGCACTGCGCCCCCTAGCACGGATCGACACCGCTCTGCAGGCAATCAAGCAGGGGCACGCAAAGCGGATGCCGCAAGACCTGCCTACGGAAGTCAGACCGCTGATCGACAACTTGAATGGATTGCTGGACCAGAACGATGCCATGATCCAGCGCGCCCGACTGCAGGCCGGGAATCTGGCGCATGCGTTGAAGACGTCTCTTGCTCATCTTCAGATCGAAGCCGACCGACTTGCGGACAAGGATCCAAGCGGCGCGATCATTCAGGAGCATTGCAACATCATTCGCCGTCAGATCGACTACCAGCTTGCGCGCGCCCGCGCGACCGCATCGCGGGCGGGAGGCAATGCGGCGACCAGGATCGGCCCGACCATCGAGTCGGTTGTGGCAGCGATCCGGCGCCTGCCTGACAACCGGCTGCTGGAATTCGGCATCGACGTGCCGGGCCCTGACGTCATGGTCGCCTGCGGCCCCGAGGATCTGGAAGAGGTGCTTGGGAACCTGATCGACAACGCGGCGAAATGGGCGCGGACACAGGTGCTGATTTCGGTGACAATCCTGGAGCGGAGCCTGATCATCCGGATCGAAGATGACGGCCCCGGCATGCCTGCCGACATGCATGAACGCGCGTTCCGGCCGGGTGAGCGGCTGGACGAGACGGCACCCGGTTCGGGATTGGGTCTTGCCATAGCGCGCGACGTTGTCGATCTGTACGACGGACGGATGTGGATCGAAAGCTCGCGCTTCGGTGGGGCCTGTGTCGGCGTCGAGCTGGAGCTTTCACGATGACGGGGCCGTTCGCAGCGCCTGCCGCCCCATCCTGGGCACCCAGTACACAGCCGCGCAGGCAGCGGGTCCTTCAGACTTGCCGAAGCCGCGTCCGCGGCACCGCCGGGCCATTTAGACGAAAGCATGGTGAGCGACCTTGACCGAATTGAACACTTCTCTGGGAGCGCGGGAGCTGAGTTCGGCACGGCGAGAGTCCCGCCGTCTGATCCTGTCCGTCGCGTTGTTCAGTGTCGTGGTGAATGCACTGATGCTGACCGGACCGCTTTACATGTTGCAGGTCTATGGCCGGGTACTGGGCAGCGGATCAGAGGAAACGCTGGTGGCGCTTTCGATCCTGGTGGTTGTCCTTTTCCTGGCCATGGGGGCGCTTGACGTCATCCGCGTAAGGGTCATGGGAATTGTCGGGGCGCGGATACAGGAGAAGCTTGACCGTCGGGTGTTCAGTGCGGCGATGCAGGTCGCTGCGGTCGCCCCCAATGACCCCGGTGCCGCGACCGCGCAGCGCGATCTGGAAGCGATCCGATCATTCATCGCATCTCCTGTCTTGCTTGCCTTGATGGATATGCCCTGGACCCCATTGTTCATGGCGGCGGTCTTCGTCTTTCACCCCCTGCTTGGCTGGCTGGCGGTCGCCGGCGGCGCGTTTCTTGTGTTTGTCACATGGTTGAACCAGGTCCTTTCCCGGCGCGCGCAGGCAGAGGCCGGTCGGGCATCTGCCGAGGCCGAGCGGTTCTCCGATCAGCTGAAGACCGAGGCCGAGACGCTGCAGGCGCTTGGCATGTCGAACGCAGGCTTTGACCGCTGGCAGACGTCCCGGCAAAAGGCGCTTTCCAAGGCGGTATTGGCCGGCGGAACGATCGGGGCGTTCGGGTCGATTACCAAGACCTTCCGATTGTTCCTGCAATCGGCAATGCTGGGTCTGGGGGCATGGCTGGTCTTGCAGGGCCAGCTGAGCGCCGGAGCCATGGTTGCAAGTTCGACACTTATGGGCAGGGCATTGGCCCCGGTCGAACTGGTTGTGGGCCAATGGTCGGTCGCGCAACGCTATCTTGAAGCCTCGCGTCGTCTTTCCCTTCTGCTTTCAAGGGTGCCACTGTCGCCCCCCCGAACCGCCTTGCCGCGTCCTTCGGCGCTGCTTGAGGTCGACTCGTTGACGGTCGGCGCTCCGGGGGAAAGGGAAACCATCCTCAGCATGGTCAGCTTTCGCGTCGAGCCTGGCAAAGCGGTGGGGGTCATCGGTCCGTCAGGATCAGGCAAGTCGACCCTTGCCAAGGCGCTGACGGGCGTCTGGCGTCCGCTGGCAGGAAAGATCCGGTTGGATGGAGCAACCCTGGATCAATATGATCCCGACGTTCTTGGCTGCCTGCTTGGGTATTTGCCCCAGCGGATCACCCTGTTTGACGGAACCATCGCCGACAACATCGCCCGCTTTGATCCCCAAGTTGACAGCGCTGCCGTCGTGGCCGCCGCCAAGCGGGCCGACGCGCACGACATGATCGTCAAATTGCCCAAAGGCTATGACACCCGCATTTCCGCTGCCGGAGGGCGGTTGTCAGGCGGACAGATACAGCGGATCGGTCTTGCCCGTGCGCTATACGGCAACCCTGTCCTCTTGATCCTGGACGAGCCGAATTCGAACCTCGACAACGACGGATCGATGGCCGTGAACGCCGCGATCAAGGCCATGAAGGCCGAAGGGAAGTCTGTGCTGATCATGGCGCACCGCCCGGCGGCCATTCAGGAATGCGATCTGCTTTTGGTCCTTGATCAAGGTGTTCGCAAGGGTTTCGGACCGCGTGATCAGGTCCTGCGAGAGCTTGTCCGGAACAATACCGACATCCTGAAGACCGCATCACCTTCGGGGGAAAAATGAACGATCAGGACATCACACCATCCGCAGGCAGGCTTCTGTTCTGGGGTTACCTTGTTCTCGCCTTGCTGATCGGGGGCCTAGGCTCGTGGTCTGTCCTGGCCACCTTGTCCGGGGCTATCGTCGCCCAGGGTCAGGTCGAGGTGTCGCAAAGCCGTCAGACAGTTCAGCATCCTGACGGTGGTATCGTTGCAGAAATCCTGGTGAAAGAAGGGGAAGCGGTCGACTCTGGCGAAATCCTGATCAGGCTTGACGGCGATCAGCTTCGTTCGGAACTGGTGATCGCCCAGAACCAGTTGCTTGAACTGGCGGCAAGGCGTGCGCGCCTTGAGTCCGAGCGCGATGGCGCGGAAGAGATCATCTTTCCACCGGACCTTCTTGCGCAGGCGCAATCGAACGAGAAGATCGCTGAACTTATCCAGGGACAGATCAACCTGTTTGCGACACATGTCGAAGCGCTTCGGCAGGTCACCGATCAGCGCAAGACCCGCATCGAGCAGATTCAAAGCCAGATTTCCGGACTGGACGCTGAAGAACAGGCGCTGGATCGGCAGATCGCGCTTAGTCAGGCCGACCTTGAAACGCAGCAGGGCCTTTTGTCGGAAGGCCTGACCGAGGCGCCGCGAATTTCGGCCCTTGAACGCGAGATCGCGCAGTTGCAGGGCCAGAAGGGCGAATTGACGGCAAGTCGGGCCGAGGCAGCCGGTCGGATCACCGAGCTTGAAATCGAGATTTCCGGTCTTGCGACCCAGCAGCGCGAAAAGGCCGAAAGCGAGCTTCGTGATATCGTGGCCAAAGAGACCGAGTTGAACCAGCGCCAGCTTGCACTTGCCGAAAAGATCGCGCGGCTTGATATCCGCGCCCCGACATCGGGTCTGGTCCTTGGTCTTTCGGTGACCACGCCCCAATCCGTCGTTCGGCCTGCGGATACGCTTATGTTCATCGTGCCCCAGGACCGCCCGTTGCTGGTCGCGGCGAGGGTTCCGGTTACCCATATTGATGAAGTGAAAGTCGGAAAGGACGTGCGCCTGGTCTTCTCGTCGCTTCCGTCACGCACAACGCCTGAGTTGCACGGGACGGTTGTCCTGATCTCGGCCGATGCCCTGATCGATGAACGCAGCGGCATCAGTTACTATCGGGCCGAGATATCAATTGATGCTCAATCGCTTGCCGACTTGAGTGGCACCGGGATCATTCCGGGCATGCCGGTGGAAAGCTATATCCGAACCGAGGATCGCACCCCACTTTCCTATCTTCTCAAACCCTTCACCGACTACTTCCGTCAGGCTTTGCGCGAAACATAGGACGAAAAATGCAGGGGCCCGGAAACTGGGCTGACAGGTTGCTGACGACTATTGGTATCCTGTGGATGTTCGCCACAAGTGCGGCATGTCGCCCCGAGCGCCCGAGAGCCTTGCTGGGCGACCATCGCCATCCGCGCTGTCATGCGCGCCCGATATACTTGAAGGAATCGAGGTGTTCTTCATCCTGAAGCGTAAGCACATGACCTACGGCATGCTTTGGCCCGTTGACTTCGAAGCTTCGCGGCACAAACTGAAGAAGGCGTTTTGCAAACTCCGGGCACATCAAGCCGTCCGCAATGAAAGAAGGTTGTCCGCATGAGGACAGTTACGCAGATCGTCGTCGTCGCCCTGATTGCGGTGGTCACCATTCCAATGTCGGCACGCCTTGTTCCGGGCACCAGACCGTGGCTGGACCGGATCGGGCTGCTGCAACCGCTGACCGTTGCGGGGATTGTTCCCGAGCAGGCGGCGGTCGACGCAGGCACTTCATGGACGACAAATTCTGCCGGGAACAGCGTTGCCGTGATCGCTGGCGACGTGAAAAGCGAGACACTGCGGGACGTGATCACGGCAATCGGGTCCGGGCGTGGCGTTCAGGCTGTCGATCTGTCGTTTGAAGTGACGGGGCGACTTGATGCTATCCTTGTGGCACCGGGGGACCGGGTGGCCGTCGGGGATGTGATCGCCGAACTGGACGCCGGGGCGGCACGGCTTGCCGTCGACCGGGCCCGACTGGTGCTGGAGGATCGGCAAAAGACTGTCGACCGTCTGGGACAACTGGTTCAATCCGGCGCAACAACCGCGTTGCAGCGTCAGGAAGCCGACCTTGCCTTGCAGACGGCCAAGCTGGAGCTGCAATCGGCGGAACGTGATCTTTCCGACCACAAGCTGCTGGCACCCGTGGCAGGTTATGTCGGTCTGGTCGAGCCTCAGGTCGGCGATCTGGTCTCGTCGGCGACCAAGATCACGCGGATCGAGGACCGGTCGAGCCTGATCGTCGACTTCCGGGTTCCAGAGCGGGTCGCCGCCCTTGTCGCAGTCGGTCATCCAGTCGAGGCCACCGCCATCTCGACCCCCGGAGAGGTGATAGAGGGCCGCATCGTGGCGGTGGACAACCGCGTTGACGAAGGCAGTCGCACCTTGCGGGTGCAGGCCACCATCGGCAACGCCGACGACCGGCTGCGGGCGGGAATGGCGTTCCAGATCAATCTGGTCTTCACCGGGGCGGACTATCCTTCCGTCGACCCGCTTGCCATCCAGTGGGGGGCTGAAGGGGCGTTTGTCTGGGTCGTTCGCGCTGGCAGGGCCGAGCGCGTGCCGATCATCATTCTTCAGCGCACGGCAGAGGCGGTCCTGATCGAGGCCGCGTTCGAACCCGCAGACCTGGTCGTGACCGAAGGTGTCCAGGCACTGCGCCCCGGCGTGGAAGTCACCGTCACTTCGCCAAGGAGCTAGCCATGGATCGCAGCCCCAAAGCGGCGGGCCAGATGTCCGGTGGACACGGCACGGCGCTTTTCATTCGGCGGCCGATCCTGGCCTTTGTTCTGAATGCCTTGATCGTGATTGCCGGACTGGCCGGGCTGATGGGCGCGGATGTGCGCGAATTGCCGGATGTCGACCGGCCCGTCGTTTCGGTCAGCACGTCCTATCCGGGTGCCGCGCCCGAAACGATCGACCGCGAAGTCACTGCGGTGATCGAAGGCGCGGTCAGCCGGATTGCCGGGGTCAAGTCGATCTCCTCCACCTCACGCTTCGGGTCCAGCCGGGTGACCATCGAGTTTCGGGACGACGTCGATCTGGACGTGGCGGCGACCGACCTGCGGGACGCGGTTGCAAGGGTGGAAAACGCGCTTCCAGTCGAGGCTGATCCCCCAAGAGTGGTGAAGTCGGACGCGGATTCCGATGCAATCCTGCGCATCGCGGTCACCTCATCCCGACACACGGCGGATGAGCTTACAACCTTGGTGCGCGACATTGCCGAAAGTCGGCTGCTGTCTGCCCCGGGCGTGGCCGACATCCAGATATTCGGAGACCGGGAACTGGCCTTCCGGGTGGATGTCGACCTGATGCAGATGGCGGCGCGGGGTCTGACACTGGCCGATCTGCGCGCGGTCCTTGGCAATGCGGCCTTCGACAGTCCGGCCGGGGCGCTGGGTTCGGAACGGCAAAGCCTGCAGGTACGCACCACCGCAGCGCTGCGGACAGTCGAACAGATCGAGGCGCTGACAATTGCGGGCAATGTGAAACTTGGGGACGTGGCGCAGGTGACATTGGGTCCGGAACCGGGCGCGTCGGTGCTGCGGGCGAATGGCCAGACGGGAATCGGGCTGGGGATCATCCGGTCCGCCAATGGCAACACGCTGGCAATCTCGCAGGCGGTGCGACAAGTGGTGGCCGATCTTCAGCCCCTGCTGCCGGAAGATGTCCAGATGTACATCACCTCGGACAGTGCCGATTTCATCGAAGGCGCGATCCACGAGGTCGAGATTGCGCTTATGCTGTCGGTCCTGGTCGTCACGGCAGTGATCTACCTGTTCCTGCGGGACGCGCGGGCGACGCTGATCCCGATCCTTGCCATGCCAGTTTCGCTGATCGGCACGCTGGCGGCGATCTGGCTGGTCGGGTTCTCGATAAACATCATGACCTTGCTGGCCCTGGTTCTTGCAACTGGAATCGTCGTGGACGATGCCATCGTGGTTCTGGAAAACATCGTGCGTCGGCGATCCGAGGGGATGGGGGCCCGCGCGGCTGCGGTCTTCGGGACGCAACAGGTCTTCTTTGCCGTCCTTGCCACCACCACCACGCTGGCGGCTGTGTTCGTCCCCCTGTCCTTCCTTCCCGGCCAGACGGGCGGCCTTTTCCGCGAGTTCGGGTTCACGCTGGCAATCGCTGTCCTGTTGTCGTCGATCACTGCCCTTACCCTGTGCCCGGTGCTTGCCGCCCGCATGTTAAGACCGCATGCCGAACGCCGGGGCCTTCTGACAAAAGTTGGAGAGGGCTTTGCCCGTTTCTACGCCGCTTCGCTTCGGCTTTGTCTTGCGGCGCCTTTCGTCACTCTGGCGGGGGCAGCGCTTTTTGCTGCACTAGCCGTGGCCAGCGCCTCCTCGCTGCGACAGGAACTTACGCCTGCCGAGGATCGGGCAGTCGTGCTGCTTTCGGTTCAGGCCCCGCAGGGCGTGTCGCTGGACTATACCAATGGCAAGATGCGCGAGATCGAGGCGCTGATCGAGCCGCTGCGCGCGTCGAAAGAAGTGAAAAGCGTCTTTGCAATCGCCGGGATGGGCGGGCAGGCCAACCGCGGCTTTGTCGTGGTGACGCTGGCGGACTGGGCCGCCCGGACCCGAAGCCAGCAAGAGATCGCGGCAGAGATCAGCGCCGGTTTGCAAGGCGTGATCGGCGTGCGCACCATTGCGATCCAGCCCAATTCGCTGGGCATCCGGGGCGCGGGTCAGGGGTTGTCGATGGCGCTGGTCGGCGACGACTATGGCAAGTTGGCCGAGGTCGCGCGTGTCCTAGTCGAACGGATGGAAGCCGACCCGCGCTTCGGGCAAGTGCGGCTTGGCTATAACACCACGCAACCGCAGCTTTTTGTGGAAATCGACCGTTCCCGCGCCGAGGACCTGGGCGTCCAGATTGACGGTCTGGGCGAGGCATTCCAGGCGGTGCTTGACGGTCGCACTGTCGGCACGCTGTTTGTCGACGACGACAGCTTTGACATCCGCATTGTATCGACCTCGGACCCGGTAAACGATCCGGGCGATCTTGAGCGCATCTTCGTGCCGTCCAACGACGGGCAAATGGTTCCGGTCTCGTCTTTCGCCACCCTGTCGGAACGGGCCGTTGCCCCCGAGCTTGGCCGCGAAGCGCAGCGACGGTCGGTGCCGATCACGGCTGGCCTGACACCCGAGATCGACCTTGGGACCGCCCTGACCGAGATGCAGGCCCTGGCCGACGATCTTCTTGCCGAAGACATGCGTCTGGTGCCGTTGGCCGAAGCCGCGACATTGGGCGAAACCTCGTCGGGTCTGACCATCACCTTCGGCATCGCACTTGCGGTCGTCTTTCTGGTGCTGTCGGCGCAGTTCGAAAGCTTTGTCTCTGCGGCAATCGTGATGGCGACGGTGCCCCTTGGACTGGCATGCGCGGTCTATGCGCTGCTGCTTACCGGTGGCAGCCTGAACGTCTATTCGCAGATCGGGCTGGTGCTTCTGGTCGGGATCATGGCCAAGAACGGCATTCTTATCGTTGAATTCGCCGATCAACTGCGCGAACGTGGGAGAACCGTCCGCGAGGCGATCGAAGAAGCCACCATCGTGCGCCTGCGCCCGGTGATGATGACGATGATTGCCACAGTGCTGGGGGGGCTTCCACTGGTGCTGGCCCAAGGTGCCGGGGCCGAAGCCCGCGAGGTTCTGGGCTGGATCATTGTCGGGGGTTTGGGGCTGGCCACCTTGGCGACGCTGTACGTGACCCCGGTGGCCTATCTTCTGTTTGCCGGGTTCGCCCGATCCAGGGCTGCCGAATCCGAGATGCTTTGGGAAGAAATCCAGGGCGTGTCCCGCCCCGGGTCCCTGGTGAAACAGGATTGATCGCCCCTGCCGCGCCTTGAGGTTTCAACTGCCAGACGGGGCGGCGGCCGGACGCCGCCCCGCTGCAATGCGATACGCTCTAAAGGTTCAAACCCACCCAGGCACTGTTTCGCGCCGACGAGCGCACGCAGGCATCGACGAACGCCACACCTTCCAGCCCTTCCTTGAGGCCGGGGAATGTTGTGCCTTCAGGCAAGGCGGTCCCGGACTTTGCGGCGCGGATGGCGCGGGCAGCTTCGGCGTAGATATTGGCGAACCCCTCAAGATAGCCTTCGGGATGGCCGGGAGGGACGCGGCTCATCCGTGCAGCCTCGGGGCCCGATCCAGCGCCACCCCTGGTGATCAGCCGCTTAGGCTGGCCAAGCGGGGTGAACCAAAGGTAGTTCGGGTCTTCCTGCGCCCATTCCAGCCCGCCCTTGGTGCCATAGACGCGCAAGCGCAGCGCATTCTCGTTGCCGGGGGCCACCTGGCTGCACCAAAGCATGCCCTTTGCCCCACCCTTGTAGCGCAACATCACGTGACCATTGTCATCAACCCGGCGGCCGGCGACAAAGGCGGTCAGGTCGGCGGACAAAGTATCCAGCGTCAGGCCGGTGACGAAGTTCGCCAGATTGAACGCATGGGTTCCGATGTCGCCAGTCGACCCGCCTGCCCCGGTGCGGACAGGATCGGTGCGCCAGTCGGCCTGCTTCTGGCCTGACGCCTCCAGCGGTTCGCTTAGCCAGTCCTGGGCGTATTCGACCTGAACCACGCGCAGATCGCCCAGGTCCCCTGCGGCAACCATCGCCTTGGCTTGCCGGATCATCGGATAGCCGGTGTAGTTGTGGGTCAAGGCAAAGACGACACCGCTGGCCTTCGCCGCCTTGGCCAGCCTTTTCGCCTCGGGCAGGGTTGCGGTCAGCGGCTTGTCGCAGATGACGTGGATGCCCCGCTTCAGGAACTGCAGCGCCACGGGGGCATGCATGTGGTTCGGGGTCACGATGGCGACCACGTCGATCCCGTCCTTGCGGCTGGCTTCGCGGGCGGCCATGTCGGCAAAGCTGGCATAGGCGCGGGCAACGCCAAGGTCGGCAGCCGAAGCCATGGCCTTTTCCGGGCTTGAGGAAAAGCAACCCGCCACCAAGTCGTACTGGTCGTCGATCCGGGCAGCAATCCGGTGAACCGCGCCGATAAAGGCGTCACGCCCGCCACCGACCATGCCAAGGCGCAGTCGGGGTTCGCGGGCGGTATGGGCAGCATCGATCGGCATGGCTTACTCCAGTCCCAGCATGCGGCGGTTGGCGGCGTGGTCGGTGCCCGCATCGGCGAAGTCGTCAAAGGCCTTTTCAGTCACCCGGATGATATGGGCGTCAACAAAGGCCGCCCCTTCGCGGGCACCGTCTTCGGGATGCTTGATGCAGCATTCCCATTCGACCACGGCCCAACCTTCATAGCCATATTGGGTCAGCTTGGAGAAGATGCTGCCGAAATCGACCTGGCCATCGCCCAGGCTGCGGAAACGGCCTGCACGGTTCACCCAGGATTGGAACCCGCCATAGACACCCTGACGCCCCGTGGGGTTCAATTCGGCATCCTTGACGTGGAACATGCGGATACGGTCGTGATAGATGTCAATGTTATCAAGATAATCAAGATGTTGCAGGACATAGTGGCTGGGGTCGTACAGCATGTTCGCCCGATTGTGACCCTTCACACGGTCAAGGAACATCTCGTAGCTGATCCCGTCATGCAGGTCTTCGCCGGGGTGAATTTCATAGCAGACATCGACACCGCACTCGTCGGCGTGGTTCAGGATCGGCAGCCAGCGACGGGCAAGTTCATCAAACGCCTCTTCCACCAGACCTGCCGGGCGCTGCGGCCACGGATAGACATAGGGCCAGGCCAGCGCCCCCGAGAACGTGGCATGGGCGGTAAGGCCAAGGTTCTTGGACGCGGTCAGGGCCTTCTTGACCTGATCCACGGCCCAGGCTTGCCGGGCCTTCGGATTGCCGCGAACAGCGGGGGCGGCGAACCCGTCAAACGCCGTGTCATAGGCCGGGTGGACAGCAACAAGCTGGCCCTGCAGGTGGGTCGAAATCTCGGTCACTTCGATCCCGTTTTCGGCGGCCTGCCCCTTGAAGGTGTCGCAGTAGTCCTTCGAGCTGGCCGCCTTGTCCAGATCAAAGAGCCGCCCGTCCCAGCTGGGAACCTGCACGCCCCGATAGCCGCAATCTGCCGCCCATGCGGTTATCGATTTCCACGAGTTGAATGGTGCGGCATCCCCCGCGAACTGCGCCAGAAACAGCGCCGGCCCCTTGATCGTCTTCATCACATCCTCCTGATTTCGCTTTCTTTCCGATTGTCGCCGGCCAAGGTTCCTAAAACAGGTCGCAATAGGCGCGCATCCGTCACGCTAAACGACCTGGGAGACTTGCACAAAGTCACATCAGACCTTGATCGCCGCTGCCGGCGGTCCGTTGCGCGCGGCAATTCATCCGCGCCGTGCCAGCGATCGCGAGACCTGCCCAATCCGGGGTCGGCACCTTGGCCCGAAACTCTGGCTGTCCGAAGCATCCAGAGGGGGCATCTGCCCCGCCAACCAGACTGACTGCCCGACTGGGTGTCGCGCAGGCCTTGCCAACTGGTCCCGAACTGCGTCCTTCCTTTGCCGTAAAGGACTGGGACAGCTGACACTTTATTCGACCGTAAAGACCAGGCTGCCGCGCAGAATGGTTTCATCTTCGCGGAAGAACGCGCGGACCTCATAGCTTCCACGCTCGACCGGGGCATGCAGCGTCGCCGTCCCCTCCAGCGCGCCGTTGGTATAGGCATATTCCAGATAGCTGCTGTTCGGCGACCCCACCGGCGCGACCGAGACATAGTCGCTGGCCGAACCCGACATCCCGGCATAGCTGACCGTGATCGGTGCGCCCGGCGCATAGCTTGCCCGATCCAGCGCCAGTGTCGCCCGCGCGCTGTCGTCCGGGATTGTCGGGGTCACGGGGATGACCACCGGCGCGCTGCCTTCGACCACGAAAGGGACGCTGCCGCGCAGGATGGTTTCATCCTCGCGGTAAAACGCCCGCACCTCATAGGCTCCCGGCTCGATTGGGGCGGTCAATGTGGCCACACCCTCGGTCGCGCCATTGGTATAGGTATATTGCAGATAGCTGCTGTTCGGCGCACCTGCCGCTGCGGTCGAGACATAGTCGCTGGCCGAGCCGGACATCCCGCCATAAGTCACTGAAATCGCGGCACCCGGTGCATAGCTTGCCCCATCCAGCGCCAGTGTCGCACGGGCAGTGTCGTCCGGACCCACCGGAGTTGTCGTCGCAGTCGTCGTCGTGGTTGTGGCGGTCGCACCCGCATTGCCTGTCACCGTAAAGGCCAGGCTGGCCCGCAAGACCGTTTCATCCTCGTTGAAGAACGCGCGAAGCTCATAGCTCCCGGCCGCAGTCGGGGCGGGCAGGCTCAATCGCCCCTCGCGCAGCCCGCCCGTATAGGCATAGGCCAGAAACGACGTCAGTGAGGCCCCCGCCGCGACGGTGGCGACATAATCCTGATCGCTGCCCAACATGCCAAGAAACGCGACATCGATCATCTCGCCCGGCGCGAACTCGGTCTTGGTCACGCGCAACTCTGCAAAGGCCAGCTCGACCGAGAAGTCGCGCCAAAGGGACAGCGGCAGATCACCATCTGGCACAGTGACCACGGCCCGGACCCGGTAGGTACCCGGCGTGACCCTCCCCCCGATGTCGATGGCCACCGGTCCCCGCTCGCCCTCAAGCAGGCGCGCAGTTGCCACGTCGCCTTCCGGTCCCGCCACGACCAGGTCGGCCCAACTTCCTTCGGGCACATTCACCAGTTCGGCCATCACCGGCCCGGTTTCCATATAGCGGGTCGCATCCAGAACCAGTCGCGGGGCCGAGATCAGCGCCTGCACTTCGGCGGCATAGGCCCCGTCAGAGTAGATTTCCAGATAGTCCTCGGCCGCCGCCCCGCCCGAAGCCATGATGGCAAGGTAAAGGTCGGTCTCGTCCGCCGGTGCTTCGGGCTTGACGCCAGCGCGGGCCATCATCGCCGCATCAAAGGCCTCGACATCCTCCAACGGGGCAAGCGCGGCCTCTTGCGGTTCTGATACAGGAACCGGCACGGGCACAAGATCACGCTCTTCGGTCAAGATCACCGTCAGGCCGGTCGCCGCGAACAGCAGGTCGTCATAGACCACCAGGAAATGCGTGGGCGATGCCGAAGCGGGCGGCATTACCGGCACCACCTGTGCCGCCCCGAAAATCGTCTCGTCCTGAAAGTCCAACAGCCGCCCGGCCACGGCGGGCCAACGCTCATAGGCCTCCATCGGTGTCATCGGATCTTGCCCGGTCACACCGATCATCTCGGCCAAAAGCGCTGCCGGATCACCATCTGCCAGAAACTGCGCCTCACCCAGCGCGCGGCGCGGAGCTGAAAGCCACAGATACTCCAACCCGTCGGGCAGCGTCAGCCCCAGCGCCGCGCGATCGAAAGGCTCGGCAGGGTCGGACCAATATCCGTTCCGCGCGACCCGGTCAGGGAACCGCGCGGCCACCCGCTGCGCCACGGGGTCGGTCGAGGCCCTCGCCGCCGCCCAGGCCCCGTCGCGCACCGCCGATGCCGGGTCGCGCAATAGAGCGATCAGCACAGGGGTATCCGTGGCATCCGGCACCAGCTTGGCCAGCGCATAGGCCGCCGACGCCCGCAGCTCTGGTGCGTCTGACCGCAGATAGGGGCGCACCAGATCGATGAACCTTCCCCGGTCCAGCGTCTGCCCTGCCTCGGCAATCACAGTGGTGACCAAGGCGACCGCCCGCCCTTTGGCCAGGCTGCATTCGGGCAGTTCGGGCCCCTTGGCGCAGATTGCATCCCGTTCGGCCAGAAACGCCAGCGGATCGACCTCGGCCAAGGCCGGACCCGGCAGGAACATCAAGACGACAAGGGCGGCGCGCATCAGGGTCATTCGTCCAGAAACGTCTCCATTATGGGCTTGATCTGGTTGATCCGTCGGTTGCAAGCCGCCGGATCGCCACTGCAGGCATAGTCGGTGTCGGTGCAGAACGTCATCTTCGGAATCGACGAGTCCTCCGTGATCAGCATCCGGCTCAGCCCGGTTGTCTCGGAATAGGATCGGATGAATCCCAGGTCCGCTGCCGCCCGCATCACGTTGATGACGAAATCCACGGTGCGCGTTTCGGTCGGGTCTATGCATTTCGACATCATGTCCCGCACGCAATCCATCGCCGGCTTGCGGAACATTTCCCGCGCACGATTCCGCTCCTCTGCCGTGATCTTCGCGGATCGCATCAAATAATCGGCCCGCGCCGAGAAACTGGAATATTGTATCAGGAAGTCAGCGCAGTCCTTGATGACGGGCGTGGTAAACTTGCGCGTTTCTTCTTCCATGCATTCCTTCATCCGAGTCACCGAATTCTGGATCGCCGTGATCCGGGGGCGACTTCCCTCTTTCGTGGCGGATTTCAATGCCTTTGCCGCGTCGGCCATGGCCTTGGCATAATCCGCGCTCGAATAGCTTGGCCGAGAGGGATCTTCGCCGCATTTCGCTGCGATCCGGGTATAGGACGGCTGCTTGTCGGTCAGATCATCCGCCCCGGCAGGACCCCCGATCAACAGGACTGCCAGACACAGGAAAAGGTGGGAAAACAAACGCATGGGGCCAACCGTCCCTAGGTCGCGACGCAAGGAAAAGGCTATCATGGCGGGGATGGGCTGTAAACCGACCCCGCTTGGACAAGCCGCAGCGCATTCGCCGCCTCGAAATTGCCAGGGTCGATCTGCAGCGCCTTTTCCAGCGTAGCGCGCGCCTCGTCCACCCGGCCAGCATTGGCCAGCGTCAGACCCAGCAGAACCAGCGCCGCCGCCTGCCCCGGAGCCTTTCGGGCAGCATCGGCAAAATAGGCGACCGGGTCGGCATAAAGCATCTCGCGCTGCCAGGTCAGCAGCCCCAAGCCCGCAATCAGCGCCCCCGCCAGCACTCGCCCCGCCACATGCCGCGACAGGCCAAGCGCAAGCAGCAGCGCCAGCCCGATCCCCGCAAGGTACAGCGGTCGCAGCGCCACCGGGTTCACCCGCCAGATCACGCTGTTCGCAGGCAAAAGCGCCACCCCCACCCACAGGACCGCCAGCGCAAGAAGCGGCCAGCGCCGCCGCAGGGTCAGCGCGGCCAGCAAGGCCCCGACCAGACCTGAGGCCCTGACCAGCGTCGGCCCGTCCAGCCAGCCATAGGCGACCGGCTGCGTAGGGACGGCCCCGATCTGCCACGGGGTCAGCCACAGCCGCAACATTTCGGACAACGCGAAAAGATTGGCCCGCAGCGCATCAATCGGCGCGCGCTGATCCAGGCTGAACTCCACAAGCTCGCGGTGGCGCGGCAGGACGGCCAGCACGATCCCCGCCAACAGCGCCCCGATCCAGACCGGCAGCGCCCTCCGTGCCCCGTGATCGGCGGGAAGACAAACCTGCCAGACCAGCAGCAGCAAGGGCCCCGCCAAGGCCGTCTCGCGCGCCAGCACCGCCAGCCCCGCCGCCAGCCCTGACCCCAGCGGATGTGCCCTTGGCCCGGTCGCAAGCCACAGCGCCGTCAGGACCAGCGCGGTCGACAGCCCCGCCGACCGTCCGGCAACCTGCCCCACGGTATCCACTCCCGCCGGATGCACGGCCCAAAGCGCCGCAGCCAATCCGCCGATCCAGATCGCCCGCTCTGCCGCATACCCTGCCAGCCGCGCCGCCCGCCACACCAACCCCAGCACCAGCGCCACCGTCACCAGATGCAGCGCCAGATTGACCAGATGATAGGCTGGGGCACATGGCCCGTGAACCGCGTCCTGAACGGCATAGCTTGCCTTCAACAGCGGCCGCGTCATCCCCCAAAGCCGCCCCGCAAAGGTGGCCGCCTTTGCCGAAGGGTTGTCGACCACATCGTCGAAATCGTCATAGACGAACCCGCCCCAAAGCGCAGGCAGGTGGCTCAGGACCGTCAGGCCCAGAACGGCGGCCAGCACAGGCCCCGAACGAAGCTGCCCCCTGCTGCTGTCAGCGGCCACCCGCCCCTCCCTGCATCCTGACCCCATGGGATCCCTGCGGCCCGCAGTGTCGCGCACGACTCGCCATGACTGCAAGCCACGGTGCAGTCCGCCGCTGCGAAAGACAGCTTGGTTTCTTGATTTTTCGGGATGTTTTGATTTGGTCGGAGCGAGAGGATTCGAACCTCCGACCCCCTGCTCCCGAAGCAGGTGCGCTACCAGACTGCGCTACGCTCCGACCGTGTGGCGGGGGTTAAACCCTCTCTCCGACTTTGGCAAGAGGGGTCACGCCTGATCCTCACTCCGATCGAAACGCTTCAGCGGGGTCGACGCCCGGGGCTGGGGGCCGAACTTAATTCTTGATCGGTTTTTTGGCACTGGCAGGTTCTGCGCGACTCAGGGGAATGCCCTTGCGAAGTAAAATGCAGTTGCCCGAGGCGATGATAACCGCGGGCCTCTGGGCGTATTGATGATCGAGCGTCACGCCAAAGAACCGGCTTCCATGAAGATGGCCTCTGGACGGCATTCGCAGCCGCTAGTCAGCCCTTCTTTGCCCGAAACTACCCTGCAAAGGCTTGCGTTCTTCTTCCAAGAATGGGTATCGCGATGGCGAAATGTAGCCGAATTGCAGATTTTCGCCCTGTCAAGACTTGAACTTTCCGGCAGACGCTTCAACCTTTGATTGTCTGAGCCGGTCCTCGATTCGACGATCCTTGTATCGTCAGAGTGGCCTTTACGGCGTCCATCGCCTTGTCCCGCTTGATGTGGACATATCTGGAAAGACAGAAATATGACTGACGGTCTCGTAGATGGGACTCATGATCACTGCCCAGGAACCTGGCCGGACCGCGCGCCCAAGGACCTTGCCCTTCGCTTGGCAGACGCTTTGCTGTACCCGGATTGCCGCCCCGACGATCTGTGGGACGAGATTGGCGACTGGCTGAACGCGAACGAAGTCGCCGCCCCCTGTTTCCCCAGCGACAGCATGGTCGCGGCTCCCGATACCACCGGCGGATACACCAAGTTTCGAACCGTATCCCAGTCAGGAAGCGCAACGGCACTTACCCGTCTGATCTATTCGTCCCACCATTCTGATCTCGATATCGAAGTCTTCGACAACATCCTCAGCAAATCCCGCGAAAACAACGCGCGCGACAGTATCACGGGGGCGCTCGTCATCAGTGAGGACGGCTTCATGCAACTGCTTCAGGGCAGCCGATGTGCCGTCGGCCAGTGCTTTTTCCGGATCATGATGGACAATCGGCACGACCAGATTCAGGTGGTTTCTTGCGGTGATGTGAACCAAAGGCTGTTCAAGGAATGGACAATGCACCTGATCCGGGCATCGCGGATCAAGCAGGAAATCATGTCCCACTATCTTATCGATGGCGCGTTCAGACCGGATCTGATGTCCGAATTCGCACTGGCGGATCTGTGTCGTACATTGTCAGACGGCGACTGGGATGCCGAAGCCGCCTGATCTGGCGGGACCCCATTTCATGCCATGCAAGATGGTCTGTGAGGCTTCGGAACCGCAGCGGTTTCAGGTGGCCCTAGACCTGATCGCCACCCTTGTCGAACCGTTTCAGCCAGCTTGAAATGCGCGGTTGGGCCCCGATTTCTATCCGCGAGTGGTTTTCCAGCACCGGACGGTTCAGCGACACCGTCGGTGTGCCCTCGCGCAGGACGATGTAGATGCCAGAGGCGATGATGACGCTCGACCCGATGGCGGTGTAAAGATCGACCGACTCGCCAAAGAACAGCCAACCGTAAAAGGCTGCCCAGATGATCTGGGAATACTGCATGGGAGCCACGATGATCGCCGGGGCCACGCGATATGAGGCGATGCTGGCCAAGGCTCCGACAAGCCCCAGCGCCGCCATGACCGCCGTCAGCCCCAGATGTTCGACCGGCATCGGCTTGTAGACGAAGGGCATCGCCAGCCCCATGGCAAGAAAGGTCAGCACCATCGGATAGATCATCAGGACGACCGACCGTTCTGCGCGCCCGATCTTGCGGATGATGACCGAACTGAACGCCCCCGTCGTCGCCGCGCCCAAGGCGGCCAGATGCCCGACCCCAAGCGGCACTTCGCCACCGGGCCGCAGCACGATCATGACACCCGCAAGCCCGACGATCACCGCCAGACCGCGCCGCAAACCGACCTTTTCCCCCAGCATCGGAATGGCCATCAGCGTGATCAGAAGCGGCATGGCAAAGAAGATCGCATAGCACTGCGCCATGGGCAGTTGCGAAAACGCGAAGAACCCCATGACCCCGGTCACCACCGACGACACGGTGCGCGTGATCGTCCACCACGGGTGCCGCGGAATCAGCGTTCCATCTCGCCGATCGCTGAGCAGCATCAGGGTGATCAGCGGAAACCCCATCAGTCCGGCAAAGAACATCGTCTGGAAGGTGGAATAGGTGCCCCCCAGGAATTTCACGACAACGTCGTGGCTGGCATAAAGCCCGAAAGCGGCCAGCGACAGAAGCGCCCCGCGCAGGTGGGATTGCATGATGTCAGGTCCGGGATTGCCGACTGTCAGGGACAGCGGCTGTTTGCGCTATCTTCATCGCCCGGAACGGCCCCGGCCACAAGGGCACGCGGGTCAAATCGGCGCGAAAATCAGGACTGGCCGCGCTTGCCCCGCAGCCGGTTGACCAGCCAGGCCACCGGAAGGGCAATCAGCACCCCGAACTTCTTCAAAAGCGCCAAGGCGACCACCACAAGCCCGACCTGCCCCGCACCACCGCCAAGCAGCCCGCTCAATCCGCCTTCGGCCACCGTATCGACGCCGGGGATATAGTCTGCATAGGTGTTGCCCGCGCCCATCGCGACCAGCCCGATCAGGTCGGGCATCCTGGCATCGACCTCGACGGCCTGCTCAGCCGCGCCAAGCACGTTAAGATTGACGAACCCGTGCCGGCTCAGGATCCAGGCATTGGCGTTCAGGATCTGGCCGTCATAGCCCGTCTGCATCAGCAGGACCGAGAATTTCAGCGCGCGCTGGGTCCGGTCATACCCCGGCGTCCCTGCCAGCCCGACCGTGGTGATTTCCGGCAGGCCAGCCTCGCGGCGCTGGCGGTTCTGCTCGGCATCCGACTCCTTCAGCGACTGGATGATGGCGTCATAGTCCATCGTCGCCGCCTCGTCGTCCGAGATATGGCCGTTCTCGAAGTAATAGACCGTCGACGCCCAGGAATCGTCCAGCGGCGAGGTTCCCGACTGAAAGATCAGCCCCTGAAGCTCGGGGTCCGGCAGGTTCTGCCACAGCGTCTCCATCACCCAGCGCGCATCACTGCCCGTCAGCGAGTAATAACCCTCGCCAAGCCGCAGCTCGTATTCGCCCCCGGCCATGACCTGCGTGCCGCGATGGATTTCCAATGCAGCGAACCGTTCGGCAAGTGCCGGGTCAAGCCAGTCGGCATAGGATGGAAAGACATCCTTCATCGTTTCGCACAGCGCAGGCAGCGCCGACAACGACAACAGGCCAGCAAGAAGGACAGCGCGAAGCGGGGCGATCAGGGCGGCCATGAAATCCTCCAATCAATACGGATTGAAGGCTAGACCATGAGTCCGCCCGCCTCAAAGCACAAAGTTCAGCGTGTTTCAGCTTGCCGGGGCCCGGACACGGTCCTGCCGGGCCACCACCATGATCCCGGCCAAGGCGATCAGAACGCAGCCCAGAACCGTGCCGCCGGACATCTCTTCGCCGAAGATCAAGGCGCCAAACAACGCCGCCCAGCCGATTTGCGAATACTGCATCGGGGCTATGATGATGGCGGGGGCCTTGCGATAGGCCGAAACGATGGATATCGCCGCGACAAACAGCACCGTCGCCATGAAGGCCGAAACAGCAAAATCCGTCGGCCCCATCGGCGCATAGACGAACGGGGTCGCGGCACAGGCCAGCGGCACAAGCGCAAGCTGGGGCCACAAAAGCATGACCGGCGTGCGTTCGACCGACCCGGTCTTGCGGATGATGACGTAGTTCATCGCCCCAAGGATTGCTCCGGCAAAGGCCAGCCCGTGGCCGATGTTCAAGGGCGTGGTTGTCGGATCAAGCGCGATCACCACGCCGACAAGCCCCAGAACCACAGCGAGCCCCCGGATCAGGTCCATCCGTTCGCCCAGGACCGGAATCGCCAGAACCGAAATCATCAGCGGCATGGTGAAGAAGATGACATAGGCCTCGGCCAGGGGCAGCATGGTGAAGGCCGAAACCCCGGCAATGAAGTTGATCACCGTGCCGATGGCCCGCAACGCCATAAGCTTTGGTGCGTTCGGCCAAAGCGACCCGCGATTCCAGGCGGCATAGGCCAGCAACAGCGGAATATGGATCAGCCCTGACACGGCGATGATCTGCAACGGATGGATGCCACTGCCCAGAAACTTGGCCGACATGTCATAGGCGGAATAGGCTCCGAAGGCCAGAACGCTAAGCGCGGCTCCGGTCAGTTTGGATGAAAGCGCCATGGAATGTCTGCCCGACAAAAGGGCTGACGGCGCAAGGTCGCGCCGTCAGGAATTGGAATCAGAGACTTGCGTCCAGCGCGGCCAGGATCGCGTCGCCCATCTGGCTGGTCGACACCGGCTTGCCGCCTTCGGGACCCATCAGGTCCGCCGTGCGCACGCCATCGGCCAGCACCTTTTCGACCGCCTTTTCGACACGGGTCGCGTCCTCGCCCAGATCAAAGCTGTAGCGCAGCGCCATCGCGAACGACAGGATGCAGGCGATCGGGTTCGCCTTGCCCTGCCCCATGATATCGGGGGCCGAGCCATGCACGGGCTCATACAGCGCCTTCGGGCGGCCATTGGCCATCGGGCTGCCAAGGCTGGCCGAGGGCAGCATGCCAAGCGATCCGGTCAGCATCGCGGCCATGTCCGACAGCACGTCGCCGAACAGGTTGTCGGTGACGATCACGTCGAACTGCTTGGGCCAGCGGCACAGCTGCATGGCACCATTGTCGGCATACATGTGGGTCAGTTGGACATCGGGGTATTCGCGGTCATGCACTTCCTGCACGACTTCCCGCCACAGGATGCCCGATTCCATGACGTTGGCCTTCTCCATCGAGCAGACCTTGTTGTTGCGCTTGCGGGCCAGTTCAAAGGCCGACCGCGCCACACGGACGATTTCGCTTTCGGTATAACGTTGGGTGTTGATCCCCACCCGCTCGTTGCCTTCCTTGAAGATGCCGCGCGGCTCGCCAAAGTAGACTCCGCTGGTCAGTTCGCGGACGATGACGATGTCCAGACCGGCGACAACTTCCTTCTTCAAGGACGAGAAATCCGCCAGCGCGTCAAAGCACTGCGCGGGGCGCAGGTTGGAATAAAGGTCCATTTCCTTGCGCAGGCGCAGCAGGCCACGCTCGGGCTTCACGCTGAAGTCCAGCTTGTCATACTTCGGCCCGCCCACAGCGCCCAAAAGCACCGCATCCACCGCCTGCGCCTTGGCCATCGTCTCGTCCGACAGGGGCTTGCCATGTGCGTCATAAGCACAGCCGCCAACCAGATCCTCGCTGACGTCGAAATGCACGCCGCGCTTGGCCCCCATCCACGAGATGATTTTCTTTACTTCGGCCATGACTTCCGGGCCGATGCCGTCACCGGCAAGGATAAGGATCGAGGGATTGGCCATGGCGAGCTCCTGAGCGAATGACCGGGATCGCCTAGCCGTTCGCTGGCTAAGTTTCAAGCCGTGAAGGCATCCGCCAACGCATCCCAGACCAGCGCCAGCCGGGGCGACTGCCGCAAACGCGGCGCGGCGGTCAGCCAGACTGGCAGACTTGGCAGATCGGGGACCAAATCAACCCGCTCCAGCACGGGATCGGCATCGCCAACCCGGCGCAGGATACCCCCCAGCCCGGCACCCGCGCGGACCAATTCCTGATAGGTCAGCGGGTCATCGCACCGGACCGGAAAGAAGCCGCGGTCAACCTGCATCCCCAAGGCCGCCATCACCCGGATGATCTGGTCCATCCGGTCCTGCCCGATGAAGTCCAGCGTCATCAACTCCGCAATGGTCTGCGGCCGACCCCGACGATCCAGATAGGTCTTGGCCGCATAAAGCCCCAAGGGCAGGTCGCCCAGATGCCGCGCCACCAGATCGGGCTGCGTCGGGCGATACATCCGCAGCGCAATATCCGCTTCACCGAACAGAAGGTTCTCTGAGGTGTCCGATGGAACCAGCTCGATCTCGATGCCCGGCTCCGCCTCGCGCAACCGCGCAAGGATCGGCGGCAACAGGAAATGCGCCACAACCCGGCTGGCCGTCAGCCGCACCGTGCCAGCAATCCCCGCGCTTTGCGACTTGGCGGTCATGGCCAGATCCGCCGCCGCCTGCCCCATCGCCCGCGCCGCAGGCAGCAGCGCGTGCCCGGCATCCGTCAGCACCAACCCCTGCGCAATCCGCGCGAAAAGCTGCACCCGCAGCGCCGCCTCGATCGCCTGCACATGGCGACCCAGCGTCGGCTGACTGATCCCCGTCGCCCGCGCCGCAGCCGAAAGCGACCCGGCATCAGCCACGGCAAGAAAGGATCGGATCAGCGCCCAGTCAAGATTGCCCATTCACCCATGAATACCCAACGTTTTCTTTCATGCAATTCCAATTGCACCGAAAGCGCCCGATATACCGGGAAACAGGAGTTTTCATCATGACAAACACAGCACTCGTCCTTGGCGCATCCGGCGGATTTGGCGGGCAGATGGCGCTTGCCCTGCAAAGCGCTGGCTGGCAGGTCACCCGCTATCAGCGCGGCACCGACATGGCCGCGGCGGCCAAAGGCGCGGACCTGATCGTCAATGGGCTGAACCCGCCGAACTATCACAACTGGGCCGGTTTGATCCCCGAAATCACCGCTCAGGTCCTTGCCGCAGGCCGCGCCTCGGGGGCGACGATCCTTGTTCCCGGCAACGTCTATCCCTATGGCACCGAACCGGGGCCGTGGAATGCCGACACCCCTCACCGCCCGACCAGCCGCAAAGGTGCGATCCGCGCGACGATGGAAGCTCAGTATCGCGCGGCAGCAGCGCAAGGTCAGCGCACAATCCTGTTGCGCGGCGGCGATTTCCTGCTTCCCGGCTCGGACCAGAACGTGATGAACAAGATCATCCTCGGCAAGCTTGCCAAAGGCAGGATCACCTCGCTTGGCGACCCCGACGCCCTGCATGCCTATGCCTACCTGCCCGACATGGCCCGCGCGGCGGTCGCACTTGCCGACCTTGGCGATGCCCTGCCCGCCTTTGCCGACATCCCCTTTGCGGGTCATGCCTTCACCATCACCGACCTTGCCACCCGCGTTTCGCGCCAGCTTGGCAAACCAATCAAGATAACCCGTTTCCCGAACTGGCTGTTCACCGTGACCAGCCCGGTCTGGGAACTGGCCCGCGAACTGCGCGAGATGCTTTACCTGTCCAGCCTGCCCCACCAGCTTGATCCCGCCCCCCTGCGCCAGTGGTTGCCCGCGTTTCAAGAGACCAGCCTTGAAGAGGTCATCACCCGCCTGATCGCTGGCGTTCAGGGCAGCTCGATATCGACCCAGACCGGAAAGTGATGCGAGGCCGCAACCAGATCCGGCCAAAGCGGATCATCCGCAGCGGGCCAAAGAACGCCGGACGCGGTGACCTTCAGCTTTGCTGACGGAAGTACATAGTCCAGCCGGAGCCCGCCCAAATCGTCATAGATCGCGGTATCAAGCGCCGGATCGCCCACCTGATCCGGCTCCTTGCGCCCATGGGTCCCCACCGGCGCAGGGTCCCGCAAGGCCGGATCAGCCAACAGCGCGGCAATCCCATCGCGCAACCCATCGCCATCCGCCGGATCAAGGTTGCCGTCGCCAAGCAGGACAAAGGCCCCTTCCGGCGGCTCGATCGGCAAACCCCCGGCCAGGAGAAGCGACCAGAACACCGCCTCGTCATGGTTGCGCCTGCCATTCCGGTCCTCGGGCCCGTCAAAGACCGGCGGCGTCGCGTGCCAGGCCAAAAGATGCAGCGGCCCCTTCCCGGTGACCACAGGAACATCCCAGAACCCCGTCGTCGCAAGCCGCTGCACGGCGATTAGCCCCGGCTCCATCCCCTCGGGCAGCATCGCCCCCGGCAGGTCGCGCCACAGAAAGCCCGAGAAATCCCGCGCGGCCGGTTCATCGAAAGGCAGCCGCGACAAGACCGCCATCCCACCATTGCCCGAAAACAGCCCAAACCCCTGCGCATCGCGCGCATCGCCAATCCGGCCATTGCCATCGACATCATACCCAGTCTGGATGCCTGTGTTCGGGCGAAAGGCAAAGCGATAGGGATAAACCTGCCCCGCCGCCCCGACCTGATCCGCCAAAAGCCCCAGCGCCACCCCTTGCCGGTCATAGTCGACGGCGGTCAGCAAGATGACATCCGCGTCCAGCGCCGCCAACACTTTCACGATTGCTGCAATCTGCGGATCATCCCCCCCGACGATATCCTGTACCAAAAGCCCCGGCCCGGCCCGATCCAGCCCGACATTCCAGGTGGCCACGCGCAGCGTCTCGGCGGCAAGCACATTGGCAGACACAAGGCCCATCATCGTCAGGGCCGCCATCCGCAGACCAGACCGCGCGATCAGGTCCGATCCTCGTCGTCGTCGCGATTACTTGCCGCTTCGGCGGCATCGGCGGCAACCTTGCGATCCCGCTTCACCCGGATCATGTCCGCCACCCGCCCCATCGCGACCCCCCGCATCAGCAGGCTTGCCGGCAGAAAGGCCCAGGCCGCCGATGTCCAGATCAAGGGTTGAGGCGAGGCGATCATCTGTGTCGGCAGACCCGAAGTCAGTGCCGAGATCACCAACGGCACCAGAAAGGGCAACAGGAACCCGACTGATATATTGACCCGCGCGTCCCGCTCCAGCCGGTCAACCACATCCCCGCCCGCCGTAGGGTCAAACGTCGGCAGATTGACCCAGACGTTGAACGCTGTCTTCGTCGATGGCCAGCCCGCAAGCTTCAGCACCGTGACAAAAACCGCCAGCGACAGGATCGAAATCAGATAGGCCGTCCCCGTCGCCGACCGGACCACGGCAATATCCTGCGCCGTGGCCTTGTCATCCAGCATCAGCGTGGCAAGCCTGACCGGCGAATAGGGGAAATCCAGCGCCTGCCCGATCACATCCCCCAGCGCGCGGAAAAGCCCCGAAACCGTCGAAGGCTGCTCGCGGTCCGCAACGGCGACCGACACGAACAGCACGATGGCCAGCAGCATCAGAAACCGGATCCGGTTGAACGGCGCGCCATCGCGAAATTCGATCAGGCTGGGATAGATCGCATTGTATTCCACAAAGACCAGCCCGCCCGCGAACAGCGCCATCAGCGCCACGATCTGCCGCGTGTCCGTCCCGATCCCCGGCAGGATGACCGAGGGCAGAACGATCACCACCATGACCAGAAAGGCCCGGACAACCGCCCCCGTCGCCTGATTCAGCCAGGTTCGCGCGCCCTTGTCGATGGACGACACCACGCGCAACCGAAACCGCGAGGAGAAGACCCCCCGCACTCCATCAAGCATGGACCCGAACTTGCTCACCCTCAACCCGCCGAATCCCGTATGCGCACCATCCGGCACCTTAGGCCAATCATTGTGGCCATTTCAGGGACAACCGGCGGTCCTTGGCAATGGCTCGCCGACAGGTCCTATGGGGCGATGCTGCTTGCTTCGGCCAAAGTGCTGGCCACGATGTCATACCCCTCCCCGGTCGCGCGCATTTCGGCCAGACCCCGGTTCAGCATCTTCACCGTTTCCAGCCCCCGCTTGTTCGTGGCGCTTTTGGCGAAGTTCGGCGAGGCGATCTTCTCGCAAACGATCCCGTCCCGACCGATGGAAAGATCGAAGGCATGGCGGGGCAACAGAACATCCAGATGCGAACCCCAGGGCAACCGGACTGCGCGCCGCGCCAAAGCCTGATCCCTTGGCCCGATCCCCTAGCCCGACAGACCACACGATCACGCAGACCATAGCGCGCCGCGTCATCCTCGCTTAGGATCAAGCTTTGCAAACGCCCCTCCACCGTCTTGCCTGCAAGTGCAAAAGGACCAATGGCCGCCAAACCCGTAACATTGCGAGAAGTGGCGCTGCAGGCCGGGGTATCGCGTTCAGCAGTGTCGCGGGCCTTCACGCCGGGGGCCTCGGTATCGCCCCGCACCCGCGCCGCCATCGAAAAGGCTGCAGCGGAATTGGGCTATTCGCCCTCCGTCCTTGCCTCGGCCCTGACCACCGGGCGGACCAAGATGATCGGCCTTGTATCGAACAACTTCCACAACCCGGTCTTTCTGGAAATCTTCGACCAGTTCACCCGTGGCCTGCAGGATCGCGGCCTGCGCCCGCTTCTGGTCAACCTTTCGGGCGGGATGGACGGAGAGACCGCCGTCGAAATGCTTCGCCGCTACAGCGTTGACGGCGTGATCCTTGCCAGTTCAACCCTGCCCGCCGAATTGGCCCTGCGCTTTCGGGATGCCGGAATTCCCGTGGTGCATTCCTTTGGTCGCCGCGCCGACCGGCCATTGGTCAACCTCGTCGGCGTCGACAACCGCGCCTGTGGCGGGCTGGCCGCGCGGACACTTGTCGACCGCGGCTATCGCCGGATTGCCTTCCTTGGCGGCCCCGAAAGCGCCACCTCGACCGAAGATCGCCTCGCCGGTTTCCGGGATGAGGCCGCCCGCCATCCCGGCGTCACGGTCACCGCCAGCTTCGCCGAAGCCTATTCCTTCGACGCAGGCCGCGCCGAAATGCAACGCCTTCTGGCCGCTGGCCCCTTGGCCGAGGCCTGGTTCTGCGGTGACGACGTTCTGTCCATCGGCGCCCTGTCCGCTTTGGCCGATGCGGGCCTGAAAGTTCCGCAAGACGTGGGCATCATCGGCTTCAACGACATGGAAATGGCCCGCTGGGCCAATATCAACCTGACCACGATCCGCCAGCCGATTGCCGAAATCATCGCAGCCAGCATCGACCTTGTGGTTGCGGCGGTCGAAGACGAGGACCTGCCCCCGGTCCTGCGCCTGTTCGACTGTTCTGTCGTGGAACGCGGCACCCTGAAGCCCCGCGCCTGATCCTCCCCTCATCCCTCCCTGACGGGCGGTCTTCGGTTCCAGTGAAAAGGCCCGTCAGGGCCGATGAGCGACCCCGTTCAGCGATACATCGGCGGTCGCGCGTCCACCCAGGTGCCGCCTGTCTTGGCCGAAGCGACCGCCGCATGCACCGCCGCAATCGACCGCACCCCGGCGGAGGCAACCGGCAACCCATCGCGCGCCGTGCCGCGAATGGCATCGGCCAACTCGCAATAGATGTTTGCCACTGCCAAGGGGAAGCCTTCTGGATGGGCGATGGCGACGCGGCTCAACCGCTTGGCCTCGTCATACAAACCACCCTCGCCCTTTTCGATGATCTGCGTCCGGCCACCGACCGGGGTATAGATCAACTGGTTCGGCTGTTCCGACGCCCAGCGCAGGCCCCCGGTTTCGCCGAACACCTGAATATCAAACCCATGCTGCCGCCCGATGGCAACGGACGAGGTCCAAAGCCGCCCGACCGTACCCTTGCCCATGCGGAAGTTGACCATCGCGTCATCCTCCAGCACCCGGCTGGGGATGGTGGATGCGAAATCGGCGCTCAGCTTTTCCACCTCATCATCGCAGATGAAACTCGCCATATGCAGCGCATGAATGCCGCAATCGGCGAACTGCCCCGACACCCCCGCCAGCGCCGGGTCATAGCGCCACCGCACGCGCGGATTGTCAGCATCGGTCGCGTCGCCGTGGTGACCGTGGCTGAAATTCGTCACCACCAGCCGCACCTTGCCGATATCGCCATTGCGCACCATCGCTCGGGCCTGACGGACCATCGGATAGGCCGAATAGCAATAGTTCACCGCACAAATCCGCCCGGTCTTTTCCGCGATGCGGACGATCTCTTCGCCCTCCTCGACCGTCACCGTAATCGGCTTTTCGCACAATACGTGGAAACCGGCCTCCAGAAACGCCTTGGAAATTTCGAAATGGGTCGAATTCGGCGTCGCCACCGTCACAAGGTCAACCCGATCCGCCCGGCCCTTTTCCCCCGCCAGCATCTCGCGCCAGTCGCCATAGGCGCGATCCTCGGCCACGCCATGCTTCAGCGCGAAAGCGCGGCCCTCGGCAGGCCGATGGTCAAACGCCCCCGCCACCAGATCGAAATGCCCATCCGCCAGCGCCCCCAACCGATGCGCCGGGCCGATCTGGCTGCCGTCACCGCCACCGATCATTCCCCATTTCAGACGTGCCATGATGCCCCCTTAAAACCCGATGGATGCCAGATAGTCCCGGTTCGCCTTTGCGTCGTCCATCGGACGAACGTCAAGCGTCGGGTCGCAGTCCTGTTCGACCGTGCACCAGCCCTGAAACCCTGCGTCCAGCAGGATTTGCCGCACGGCAGGGAAATCGACATCCCCTTTCCCGAGGTTGCAGAAAATCCCTTGCCCGCAGGCGTCATAGAACCCAGTCCGGTTCGCGATCACCCGCGCCTTCACCGCCGGATCGATGTCCTTGAAATGCATATAGCTGATCCGTCCGATGTGGCGGCGCATGAAGGCAACCGGATCGAACCCGGCATAGGAATGATGCCCGGTGTCAAAGCAGATCTTCAGTATCTTCTCATCCACCTCATCCAGCAACCGCTCCAGCTCGGGTTCAAAGTCGATGAACCCCGCCGCATGGGCATGGATGCCAACGGTCAGCCCGTATTCCTCGGCCCCCATCTGCGCCACGGTCGCGATCCGGTCGCGGAACGCCACCCATTCCGCCGCCCCCATCTGCTCGGCCTCGCTGGCCCGCCCGGCAGTCGGCGCGCGACGGGGTGAGATAGAATCGATCAGCACCAGATGCTTTGCCCCATGCGCGACCAGCGCCTTGCAGGTGCGGCGTGAGGCATCCATCACCTCATCCCAGGCCGCAGGGTCGTGGAGCGGCCGGAACACCACCCCGCCGATCAGCGTCAGGTCATGGCGGGCCAAAGCGTCGCCCAAGACACCCGCGTCCTCGGGCATGAACCCGATGGGGCCCAGTTCGATCCCCTTGTAGCCCGCGCCCGCGCATTCCTGCAGCACTGTCTCCCACGCCGGGTTGCGCGGGTCGCTTGCGAATTCCACACCCCATGAGCACGGGGCATTGCCGATACGGATGGTCATTTGGTCCTCATGTCTTGGGCACAGCATGCCAGCGCCCGTCCTCGGACGACTGGTGCGCGGTTTCGATCAACTGACTGACGGCAAGCCCGTCACGGAACGTGGGCCAGACTTGGCGACCGCTGACAATCGCGGTCAGGAAATCCTTGGCCTCGATGATGATCTGGTCCTGATAGCCGGTGCCATGGCCCGGCCCCTGACAGAAGGCGAGGTAATCGGGATGCGCAGGCCCGGTCAGGATGCGGGTGAAACCCCGCGTTCCCTCGGGTCCCTCGGCGCGATACAGCCACACCACGTTCTGGTCTTCCTGGTCAAAGCGGATCGAGCCCTTGGTGCCGTGGATTTCATAGGCATAGCCCATCTTCCGCCCCGTCGCCGTGCGGCTGATGTACAGATGCCCCATCGCCCCGCCCTGAAAGCGCAGCATGATCTGGGCGTGGTCGTCATTCGTCACCGCTTCCGGGCCATTCGCGCCGGGCCGGGTGGCATGCACCGTCTCGATCCGCGCCGAAAGTTCGGCAACCGGCCCCATCAGCGCCAGCATGCAGTTGACCGGATGCGGCGCTAGATCGCCCATGCAGCCATTGGCCCGCCCTTGGGTCCGCCATGTCGCGGGCATTGCGGGATCGGCAAAGAAATCCTCGGTATGCTCGCCCCGGAACCAGGTCACCTGACCAATCGCGCCCTCCGCCAGCAGCTTGCGGACGAACTGCGTCGCGGGGGTGCGCACATAGTTGAACCCGATCATGTTGATCTGGCCACTGGCCTCCGCCGCCGCAACCATCGCCTTGCCGTCGTCAAGCGAGGCCCCCAGCGGCTTTTCGCAGAACACCGGCTTTCCGGCGGCAAAGGCCGCTTCGGCAATCGCCCGGTGCGTCGCTTGCGGACTGGCGATCACCACCGCCTCAACCTTGGGGTCCGCGACCAGTTCCTGCCAGTCCTTCGCCGCCCGCTGGAACCCGAAGGCATCCCTGTACCGTTCCGCCGAAGCCAGCGACCCCGCCGCCACCATCTCCAGCCTCGGCTTAAGGCTCGTCTCGAACACCGCGCCCACCGCCGCATAAGCGACGGCATGCGCCTTGCCCATATAGCCGCCACCGATGATGCCAATGCCGATCTCAGCCATACCAGCCCCCCGCAGATTGCACATTGCAACCGGTTGCAAAAACCTTATGCTGTCTTCCATCGCCCCGCAACTGCCTTTCTTGCAGGCACAGACCAAGGCATGATGAATGACCCCGACCGAAAGCTCAAACGGCGTGATCCGCCTGACCGTCGCCCAGGCCATCGTCAAATGGCTTATGGCGCAATGGATCGTGATCGACGGTGTCGAGACCCGCATCTGCGGCGGCGGCTTTGGCATCTTTGGCCATGGCAACGTCCCCTGTCTGGGCGAGGCGCTTTATCCCGTCCGCGATGAATTCCCGCTGTATCGCGGCCAGAACGAACAAAGCATGGGCTTTGCCGCTGCCGCCTATGCCAAGTATCACCTGCGCCAGCGCTTCATGTTCTGCACCGCCAGCGCCGGGCCGGGAACGGCGAACCTGCTGACCGCCGCCGCACTGGCGCATGCCAACCGCCTGCCGATACTGATGTTGTGCGGTGACACGTTCATCACCCGCCTGCCCGACCCGGTGCTGCAACAGCTTGAACATTTCGGCAATCCGACCCTTGGCGTGAATGACGCCTTCAAATCCGTGACCCGCTTCTGGGACCGGATCACCCATCCCGCACAGATCCTGCAATCCCTGCCTGCGACCCTTGCCACCATGCTTGACCCCGCCGACTGCGGCCCCGCCTTCATCGGCCTGCCGCAAGACCTGCAAGGCTGGGCCTACGATTACCCCGCCACCTTCTTTGCCCGCCGGGTCCACCACATCCGCCGCCAGTCGGCCGATGAAACCGACCTCGCCGCCGCCGTTCAGGCCCTGCGCACCGCCCAGCGCCCGGTCATCATCGCAGGGGGAGGCGTCCAGTATTCCCGCGCCACTGCCGAGCTTCAGGCCTTCGCTGCCGCCCACGCCATCCCCGTGGTGGAAACCATCGCGGGCCGGGCAAACCTGCTGGCGACCGATCCCCTGAACATCGGCCCTATCGGCGTGACCGGCTCGGACAGCGCCAATGCCGTCGCCGCAGCCGCAGACCTGATCCTCGCCGTCGGCACCCGGTTGCAGGACTTCACCACCGGCTCCTGGACCGCCTTCGCCCCGGACGCGAAGCTCGTCACCCTGAACGTCGGACGCCACGATGCCGCCAAGCACATGGCCTTGGCCGTAGTGGGCGACGCCAAGCTTGGCCTTCTGGCCATGGGCAAGGCGCTTGGGTCGCACAAGGCCCCCGCCGCGTGGCTGGCACAGGCCCAAGCCCACCGACGCGACTGGGATGCCTATGTCGCCGCCAACACCGCCCCCGGCAACCGCCCGAACTCCTACGCTCAGGCCATCGGCACCGTGAACGCACTTTGCCACCCCCGCGACCGCATCGTTGCCGCCGCCGGGGGCCTGCCCGCCGAGGTGACCGCCAACTGGCGCACCCTTGGCCTTGGCACGGTCGATGTGGAATTCGGCTTTTCCTGCATGGGCTATGAGATCGCCGGCGGCTGGGGGGCGCGCATCGCGCAAAGCGAACAGGAACCCGACCGCGACACCGTGGTCTTCGTCGGCGACGGCTCGTACCTTCTGATGAACTCCGACATCTACTCCGCCGCGCTGACGGGCAAGAAGCTGATCATCCTCGTCCTCGACAACGGCGGCTTTGCGGTCATCAACAAACTCCAGAACAACACCGGCCAGCCCAGCTTCAACAACCTGATCAAAGACAGCCCCACCGTCCCAGAACCCTTCAGCGTCGATTTCGAAGCCCACGCCCGCGCCCTGGGGGCCGAGGCGCAGACCGTCGCCAACCCCGCCGAACTGGCCGAAGCCTTCACCCGCGCCAAGGCCGCGAACCGCACCCAAGTCATCGTCATGCAGGTCGACCCCTATGAGGGCTGGACCACCCAGGGCCACGCCTGGTGGGAAGTCGGCACGCCCCAAATCTCCAGCAACCCGCAGGTGACCAAGGCCCACGAAGACTGGGAATCCGGCCGCGCAAACCAAAGGCCGGGTGTGTGATGATCCTCAAGGGCAACCGCCACCTCGTCCTTGGCCGCGCCGGGATGGACCTCTACGCCGATCCCCCCGGCACCCAGATCCCCGATGCCACCCGCTTTGTAGCCCATCTTGGCGGGTCCGCCGCCAACATCGCCGTCGCCCTTGCCCGCCACGAAGCCAAAGCCGCCCTCCTCACCCGCCTCTCCGACGACGCCGTCGGTCGCTTCTGCCTTGCCCAGCTTGACCACTACGGCATCGACCGCACCCATGTCCGAATGACCGCCGCAGATACCCGCACCTCGCTTGCCGTGGTCGAGACCCGGCTGGAGAACTGCCAGTCCGTCATCTACCGCAACAACGCCGCCGACTTCGCCCTCACACCCGAAGACGTGGCCCAAGCCGACTTCACCGGTTACGACTCCCTCATCATCACCGGCACCGCGCTGGCGCAGGACCCTTCCCGCAGCGCCACAATGGCCGCGCTGACCAAGGCCAAAGCGGCGGGCCTTGTCAACATCATGGACATCGACTTCCGCCCCTATTCCTGGGCGTCAACAGCCGAGGCCCGCGACATAAACCTGACCGCCGCGCGCCTCTGCGACATTGTCGTCGGCAATGACGTCGAATTCGGCCATCTCGCCGGAACCGAAGCCGAAGGCCTGTCAACCGCCCGCCAACTCGTCGCCGAAGGCGCCAAGATCGCCGTCTACAAACGCGGCGAACTTGGCGCTGTCACCCTTACCCCGACTAAGGAATTCACCACCGGCATCTACCGCACAAACGCCCTGAAACCCACCGGCGCGGGCGATGCCTTCATGGGCGGCTTCCTGACCGCCCTTGCCCAAGGCCGCAGCCCCCGCGAAGCCACCCTAAACGGCGCAGCCAATGCCGCCATGGTCGTCGCCCGGGTCGGCTGCGCCCCCGCCATGCCGACCACCGAAGACCTTGATCACTTCCTCGCCACCCACCCCGATCCCTGAAAGCGCATCATGCATATCGCCCCCCACGACAACCGGAACCAGCCCATCGTCGATGCGGGTCACCCGCTGGTGCCGCTCAACTATTTCAACATCGTCAAACTGACCAAGGGCGAGCTTTTCGGCTATTCCCTCACCGGCTATGAAACCTGCGTCGTCCCCGCGACCGGCACGATCAAGGTTCAGGTCGGCGGCCAGACCCATACCGACCTTGGCCAGCGCCGCGCCGATGTCTGGGACGGCGAACCCGAAGGCGTCTATGTCCCCACCGGCACCACTGCGCAGATCACCTGCCTGTCCGACAGTGCCGAAATCTTCATCGCGGGCGCAAAGTTCGACCAGACCCTGGAACCCTTCGCCATCCGCGCGGATGAGATTGACCGCATCCAGTACGGGTCCGACGACACCAAGACCCACCGCAAGATCAAGCACATCCTTGGCACCAAATACCATGGCCGGGTCGGTCGCCTGCTGGTCAGCGAACTTTACACCGTGGGCACCGGCGGCTGGTCCGGCTTTCCCAGCCACAAGCACGACACCGACCGCACGGACCCCGCGACGGGCGAGATGATCGAGACCCGCCATGACGAAACCTACAACTTCCGCTTCCGCCCGAACCACGGCTCGGGCCTGCAGATGCTGCAACGTCAGGACAACGAACCCGGCGACGCCTATCACATCATGGACCGCTCGACGATCCTGATCGACAAGGGCTACCACCCCTGCGCCGTCCTGCCGGGCTATGAGATGTACTATTTCACCATCCTCGGCGGGCTTTCCCAACGCAGCCTGAAGCAGTATTTCCAGCCCACCCATGCCGACCAGATCCACACGATCCCCGGCATCCTCGACATGGTGGCCAAGTTCAAATGAAGGGGCTGGCATGACACGGGCAACGCTGGCTCAGGTCCTTGAACCTGCCCTGCGACAAGGCCATGCCGTCGCGGGCCTTGTCTGCCTGGGGTGGGAGGACGCCCGCGCCTTCGTCACCGCCGCCGAGTTGGAAGGCGCCCCCGTCATCCTGCAAGCCGGTCCCGGCGCCCGTGCCCATACCCCCTTGCCGGTTCTTGGCGCCATGTTCCGCCACCTGGCCGACAGCGTGACGGTTCCGGTCGTCCTGCATCTCGACCATGGCCGCAGCCTCGATGAGGCGCGCGCCGCGATAGCCGAAGGCTTCACCTCCGTCATGTTCGACGGATCAGACCTGCCCTTGGCCGAAAACATCCGCCTGACCCGCGACATCGCCCGCATGGCGCATGACAATGGCGTGTCGTGTGAGGGCGAGATCGGCTTTGTCGGCTATGCCGGTGGCGCGATGTCGGCCCGCACCAACCCAGCCGAGGCCGCTGAGTTTGCCCTTGAAACCGGGGTCGATGCCATGGCCGTCTCGGTCGGCAACGTTCATCTGCAACAGGGCCAGACCGGCGCAATCGACGACCGCGCCCTTGCCGCCATTGCCATTGCCACACGGGGCCGGGTGCCCTTGGTGATCCATGGCGGCTCAGGGGTGCCCTCAGCCGACCGCCAGCGCCTTGCCCGCACGACGCCGATCTGCAAGTTCAACATCGGCACCGAACTCCGCCAGACCTTCGGCACGGCGCTGCGCCAAAGCCTTGCCGATCAGCCGGATGAATTTGACCGGATCAAACTCCTGTCGCGCACCGAAGCCCCCCTCGTCACCGCCACGCGCCGCATCCTGCGCGACCTGAATGGCACGGGCGGATAAAGCCACCCTGACGTATGGGACCGCCCTCAAATGGCTTTCTCTTCTCCAAATATCCCGGGGGGAGGGGCCGCATGGCCCCTTGGGGGGCAGCGCCCCCCACGCCCAGGCCACCCTCGTCGTTCGACTTCGTCGCCGCCTCGGCCCGCCGCGCGAGGGGTGACGTCGTCCAACGACGTGCCACCCACAGGCGCCCCCGCTCACACCAAAGCG
>CAUJIP010000121.1 GCA_963205235.1 Pseudomonadota bacterium | reverse complement strand
GAATCTGTGACATCACTGACATGAGTGAGGGTTACCGAGAGTCGGTCAACATAGGAGGATCACTGAATGCTGCTGAGAACTACTTTCGGATTGACGGCAAGCCTCGTCGCGATGCTGTCGGCGACCGTCGTTTCTGCCCAGACAATTGCCGAGATCGAGGCTGCGGCCAAGGCCGAAGGCACGCTGTCGACCATCGCGCTGCCGCATGACTGGTGCGGCTACGGCGCTGTCATTGACGGCTTCAAGGCCAAGTATCCGGAAATCGCCGTCAACGAGCTGAACCCCGACGCGGGGTCTGCCGACGAGGTCGAAGCGATCAAGGCCAACAAGGACAACAAGGGCCCGCAGGCCCCCGACGTGATCGACGTGGGCCTGGCCTTCGGTCCGTCCGCCAAGGCCGAGGGTCTGACCCAAGCCTACAAGGTTGCCACCTGGGACGAGATCCCGGACGGCATCAAGGACGCCGATGGCCACTGGTACGGCGACTATTACGGCGTGATGTCCTTCCTGGTGAACACCGACCTGGTCGAGAATGTTCCGCAGGACTGGGCCGATCTTCTGAAGCCGGAATATGCCGGTCAGGTCGCCCTTGCCGGTGACCCGCGTGCGTCGAACCAGGCGATCCTGGCGGTTCTGGCCGCTGGCATGTCGACCGGGGCTGCCCCCGGCGATGCGGCTGGCAAGGCCGGTCTGGACTTCTTCAAGCAGCTGAACGACGCGGGCAACTTTGTCCCGGTCATCGGCAAGGCCGGCACGCTGGCGCAGGGCACCACGCCCATCGTCATCATGTGGGACTACAACGCTCTGGCCGCCCGTGACACTCTCGCTGGCAACCCTCCGGTCGAAGTCGTCGTGCCGAAGTCGGGCGTTCTGGCCGGTGTCTACGTCCAGGCGATCTCTGCCTACGCTCCGCAGCCGAACGCCGCGAAGCTGTGGATGGAGTACCTCTACTCGGACGAAGGTCAGCTGGGCTGGCTGAAGGGCTACTGCCACCCGGCGCGCTTCAACGCGATGGCCGCTGCTGGCAAGATCCCGCAAGAGCTGCTGGACGCGCTGCCCCCGGCCGCGTCCTATGAAGCCGCCTACTTCCCGACGCTGGAAGAAGTCGACGCGAACAAGGCCGCCGTCACCGGTGGCTGGGATGCAGTTGTCGGCGCCAACGTCGAGTGATCTGATCCTCGCAGTCGCCCCGCCCCGGTTGATCCGGGGCGGGGCATTCATGATCACCGGCACCAGTCGCGCCGAAAACCCTACACAAGAGAAATGGCCCGATGCCTGATGCCCCTCCGCCTGTCAGAATAAAGCGCCGTTTGCCGCTTGAATGGCTGGGCATCCTGCCCTTCGTGGTCTTCGCCTTGATGTTCCTGATCTTGCCGACGATGAAGATCGTCATCGGGGCTTTTCAGTCGCCAGACGGCGGATTCACGTTTCAAAATCTGATTGACCTGAACACGGATTCCATCCGCAGCGCCTATATCGCCTCGATCGAGCTGTCCCTGATCACGGCCATTCTGGGCTGTGCAGTTGGCTTTGCAATGGCCACGGCGGTGGTTTTTGGCGGGCTGCCCAAACGTGTCCGCGGCCCTTTGCTGACTTTTTCGGGTGTGGCATCGAATTTCGCCGGTGTGCCGCTGGCCTTTGCCTTCATCGCCACCCTTGGCCCCGCAGGTCTGGTGACCTTGTGGCTGAAGACCGAGTTTGGCATCAACCTGCGCGCCATGGGCTTCAATCTTCTCAGCTTCTGGGGCCTGGTCGTCACCTATCTTTTCTTCCAGATCCCCTTGATGATCCTGATCATCATCCCCGCACTTGACGGGTTGAAGCGGGAATGGCGCGAAGCCGCCCAGGTTCTGGGTGCCACGGGAACGCAGTATTGGCGCATGGTCGCCTTGCCGATCTTGTTCCCGTCGCTTCTGGGAACCTTTGCCCTGCTGTTCGCCAATGCCTTCGGGGCGGTGGCTACGGCCTTTGCCTTGACCGGGCCGCAGTTGAACATCGTGCCGATCAAGCTGTTCGCGCAGATCAGGGGTGATGTTCTGGGCAACCCGAACCTTGGGTATGCCCTGGCCTTTGGCATGATCCTGATCACGGGGCTGGCCAACGTCATCTACATCGTTCTGCGGACCCGTTCGGAGAGGTGGCTGAAATGAAACGCCTTTTCGCGTGGACAGCGCTCGTTTCGGGCTGCCTGTTCTTCCTGTTGCCGCTGATCGGCATGACCGAGTTCAGCCTGAAAATGCGCCGGGGGGTCTATTCCTTTGACGCCTATGTCCGGGTTTTCGAGGACCCGCGTTTTTGGGAGACGTTCAGCTACTCCCTGACGCTGGCGGCCGCGACGATTATCTTTGGCGTCTTGTTGGTGGTGCCCACCGCCTATTGGGTGCGGCTGAAATTGCCGCAGGCCCGCCCGATCATCGAATTCATCACGCTGCTGCCGCTGGTCATCCCGGCCATCGTCATCGTCTTTGGCTACATCAGGCTTTACAATACCTCCTCGATCCTGCCGTTGACGGGGTCGGCATTGGGGACCGATATCCTTCTGACCATGGGCTATGCCACCCTGGCGCTGCCCTATATGTACCGAGCGGTCGACACCGGCTTGCGGACAATCGACGTTGCGACACTGACAGAAGCCGCGCAAAGCCTGGGTGCGGGATGGTTCACCATTCTTGCCCGGATCATCCTGCCCAACGTGATGACAGCAGTCCTCTCCGGCGCGTTTCTGACGCTGGCCATCGTGATCGGCGAATTCACCATGGCGGCGCTGTTGAACCGCCCGGCCTTTGGCCCGTTCATGCAGCTTCTGGGTGCAAACCGCGCCTATGAACCCCCCGCGCTGGCCGTGATCGCCTTTGCCATAACCTGGGGGTGCATGGGGCTGATCCAGCTTGTTACCCGCTTCTCGAAACATGAAAGGGCGAAAGCCTGATGGCCTTTCTTGACCTGAGCAAACTGGAAAAGACCTTTGGCACGAACCGCGTGGTCAAGGATTTCAATCTTGGCATCGACAAGGGCGAGTTCGTCTCGCTGCTTGGGCCCTCGGGCTGTGGCAAGACGACCGTCTTGCGGATGGTGGCCGGCTTCGAGACGCCGACCTCTGGCAGCATCTCGATCGATGGCCAGGACGTGACCGACCAGCGCACCAACCAGCGCGCCATCGGCATGATGTTTCAAGCCTATGCACTGTTTCCCAATATGACCGTTGCGGACAACGTGGCCTTCGGGCTGGCGGTGAAGGGGGTTCCAAAGGCCGAACGTACCGCCCGGGTGACCGAAATGCTGCAACTGATCGGCTTGCCCGATCTTGGCTCGCGGTTCCCGTTTCAACTCTCGGGCGGCCAGCAACAACGGGTGGCGCTGGCACGCGCCCTGGCACCAAGCCCCCGCGTCCTCTTGCTGGATGAACCTCTGTCCGCCCTGGATGCGAAAGTGCGGGTGTCCTTGCGCAACGAGATCCGGGAAATCCAGCGTGAACTGGGAATCACCACCATCTTCGTGACCCCTGATCAGGAAGAGGCGATGTCGGTCTCTGACCGCATCGTGGTAATGAACGGCGGGATCGCCGAGCAGGCGGGTGCCCCGTTCGAGATCTACAACAACCCCCGCACCCGGTTCGTGGCGGGCTTTGTCGGGACGCTGAACATGTTCTCGGCGACGGTCGAGGCCCCGGAGTCCGGATTGCTGACCCTTGCCGGACAAAGCTTGACCTTGACGAAGACGGCCATCGCGGCACGCAAGGGCGATACCGTAACCTTGGCGCTGCGCCCTGAAGCGATCCAACTTGGCCGCGCCGAGGGTCGCGACTTCGTCCTGCCCGCCACCATCGAAGAGGTGCATTTCCTTGGTTCGGTGATCCGCATCAAGGCGCGCGTTGCAGGCACAGTGGTGGCACTTGATACGTTCAATCGTCCCGACCAACCACCGCCGCCCGTTGGAAGCAGCGCAGAGATCAGCTTTGCGGCAGACGATGTGATCTTGCTTCCGGAATAGCAGCCCGGACCTGCACCGGTTCTGTTCCGGTCAGGCGCTTATTCCGTGCGGCCCAGTGTTCGCGGGCCACGAATGATTTCAAACCGAGGGCAGGGTGATTCCGGCGCGGGCGTTGAAGCCGTTGGTGTATTCGAAGAGGGCGTTCGTGAGCAAATATCGACTCCCGCCGCTGGACCTTTTGCGCAGCTTTGAAGCCGTCGCGCGGCATCGCAGCTTCACCCTTGCCGCCGATGAGCTGTGTCTGACGCAAAGCGCGGTCAGCCGGCAAATCAAGGCGCTTGAAGAAGCTCTGGGCTTGCAGCTGTTTCAGCGCCTGCATCGCGCCATCGATCTGACGGTCGAGGGGCAGCGGCTGTTTGAATCGGTAACGCGCGGACTGGACGATTTCAGTGCCTGCCTGACAGCGCTTGGCGCAAGTATCAAGGCACCGCAGATCACGGTCAGCGCCTCGGTCGCCTTTGCCTGGTACTGGTTGATGCCCCGGCTGGAACGCTTTGGTGCGTTGCAACCGGACGTGGACCTGCGGGTTCTGGCAACCGATCAGCCTGTCCTGCCCGGAGCAGGTGAGGTGGATGTGGCAGTCCTGTTCGGATCAGGACAATGGGACGGATTGGAGGCCCGGCTTTTGTTCGGTGAGCGGGTCTATCCAGTGTGCAGCCCGGCCTATTTGCGCGCGCACCCGGCGTTGCACCGCCCCGAGGATCTGCTTGACCAGACGTTGCTGCACCTTGAATACGGAAAGTCTTCCTTTGGCGGTGTGGACTGGCGCAGCTGGCTGTTGCGGCAGGGGGTGAACGGGCAGCCCGTGCGGCGGGGACTGCGGTTCAACTCTTACCCGATGGTGTTGCAGGCGGCCGAGGCGGGCCAAGGTGTCGCCCTTGGGTGGAGCTATGTCACTGACCCGCTCTTGGCCGAAGGGCGGCTGGTTTGCCCCGTGGATCGAACGCTGGAAACGCAGGATGGATATTACCTCTGTACATCCAAAAACGCTGTCCTGACCCCTGGGATTTCGGCTTTTCTTGGTTGGATCAATGCTGAAGCGTCGCGTCGGGTGGACCTTCACATTACCATGGTGAATGCGAACCATGCGGAATGATTGTTTGAACAACGCAAGGATTCCGTGCCTGATGGCGCAAGACAAAGCCCTGAGGGACCACCATGTCCGAACTTTCCCCGCGTCGCGCCGGTCGTCGCAATCGTGTCGAGGCCGCTTTGCCGCCATCGCCGGTGCCTGCAGGGATGGTGGGCGGGCGCTATAAGCCGCTGACCGATGCCGAGATCCTGCAAATCCATGACCTGGTGCTGCAACTTCTTGCCGACCTGGGTCTGTCGCAACTGACGCCCAGCCTTGAGGCGCGGGCGGTGGCTGCCGGAGCCTGGGTGGACGGCAACGGTCGGCTGCGCTTTCCCCGCGCGCTGGTCGAGGATGTGATCGCCCGCAGTCGCCGCAGCTTTACCCTGCACGGGATCGACCCGATGCACGACATCGAAATTGGCGGGCGGCGGGTTCATACCGGTACGGGCGGGGCGGCACCGACAATCATGGATTTCGAAACCGGTCGTTACCGCGAAAGCACCGTGGCCGATCTTTACGACATTGCCCGGCTGGTCGACCGGCTGGACAATATCCACTGGTATCACCGGTCGATCGTGGCGCGGGATGCGACGACAATCCTCGATCTGGACATGAACACGACCTACGCCTGTCTTGCGGGCACCACGAAATCCATCGCGGTCAGCTATACCGACAGCGCCTCTGTCCGTGCCGTGCAGCCGATGCTGGATGCGGTCGCGGGGGGCGAGGGCAAGCACCGGGACCGTCCGTTTTGCACCGCCGTCTGCTGCCATGTCGTGCCGCCGATGCGCTTTGCCACCGAAAGCTGCGATGCGCTTGAGGCGGCGGTGCTGGCCGGAATGCCGATCCTTCTCGTCTCGGCCGGTCAGGCCGGGGCCACCGCGCCTGCGGCTTTGGCCGGGGCCGTGGCGCAGGCCTGCGCCGAGGTTTTGGCGGGGCTGATCCTGTGCCACATCATCGACCCGAATTGCCGGGGCATCTTTGCCGCCTGGCCCTTCGTGTCCGACCTGCGGACGGGGGCGATGTCAGGCGGTTCGGGGGAACAGGCGCTGCTGTCGGCGGCCTGTGCGCAGATGGCTAACTTCTACGACCTGCCGAATTCGGTCCCCGCGGGCATGACCGACAGCAAACTTCCGGATGCCCAAAGCGGGGGCGAGAAAGGCTATACCGTCTCCCTTGCCGCGCAGGCCGGGGCGACGATGATCCACGAATGCGCGGGGATGCAGGGCTCGCTGATGGGGACGACGTTTGAGGGTTATGTGATCGACAATGACCTGCTGGGCGCGATCCTGCGCACGGTCAAGGGGATCGAGGTCAGCCCGGACACGCTGAACTTCGAAGTGATCCGCGATACCGTCACTGGGGTCGGCCATTACCTTGGCCATGCCCAAACCTTTGCCCGGATGAAGACCGATTACGTCTATCCCGACATCGCCGACCGGCGCAGCATCAGCGAATGGCAGGACGCGGGCGGGCGCGACACCCGTGCCGTGGCGCGGGACCGGGTGCGCAAGATCCTGGCCGATCACTATCCGCGCCATATCGACGACAGGGTCGATGCGGCAATCAGGAACAATTACAACATCATCCTTCCGCGCGAACGGATGCGGGCCGGCAACGGCGTCTGGTAAGGGAGAAGCCCATGCAATCGCAAGCAAAGGTCGTGATCGTCGGTGGCGGCATGATGGGGGTGGGTCTCGCCTATCACCTGGCCGAGGCGGGCTGGACAGATGTTCTGCTGATCGAAAAGGCCGAGCTGACCAGCGGCTCCACCTGGCACGCCGCCGGGCAGTGTCCGTCTTTCATCGGCAACTACAACATGGCCAAGATCCACCATTACGGGAACACGCTTTACCCCCGGTTGGAGGCGCTGACCGGTCATCCGACCGGCTGGCACGGCTGCGGCGGCATCCGTCTGGCCACGACGCCCGAGGAGGTGGACTGGTTCCGTCATGTGCAGGGCTTTGCCGCCAACGTGGGCTTTGCGATGGAAATCATCGGTCCCGACCGTATCCGCGAGTTGAACCCCTGGCTGAACGTCGATGGCATCCTTGCCGGGGCGCATACGACGCTGGATGGCCACGTCGACCCCTCCAGCGCCTGCAATTCGATGGCTCTGGGCGCGCGGAAACTGGGCGCGACGATCCAGCGCCACACCCGCGTGACCGGGATCACGCGCCTGCCCTCGGGCGAGTTTCGGGTGGAAACCGAACAGGGTGCCGTCACCTGCGAACATGTGGTCAACGCCGCGGGCTGCTACGCGCGCGAGGTGGGCAAATGGCTGGGCGTTGATACGCCGATCACCAATATGGAACACCAGTATCTGGTGACCGAACCCCTGCCCGAATTCATGGACAGCGCAGTGGAACTTCCAGTCATGCGTGATCCGGCGACGGCGGGCTATTACCGGCAGGAACAGAAGGCAGGGTTGATCGGGATATACGAACACAGCGGCGCGCGGCAGGCTTGGGCAGGTCGTGGCGGCTGGCCGGACTGGTCCAGCGAGAATGAGCTTTTCGAGGGCGATCTGGACCGCATCACCCCCTGGCTGGAAAAGGCGCTGGAACGGATGCCGATTTTCGCGCGCGCGGGCATCAAGCGCATCATCAACGGCGCGATCCCGCATACGCCGGACGGCAACCCTTTGGTCGGCCCCATGCCCGGTGTGCCGAACGCATGGCAGTGCTGCGGATCGTCGATCGGCATTGCGCAGGGGGCGGGTTGCGGCAAGTTCCTTGCGCAATGGATGATGCATGGCGATGCAGAGATCAACATGGCCTCAGTCGATCCGCGCCGGTTCGGGGCCTATGCCGATCAGGACTACACCCGCGCCAAAAGCTTTGATGACTATGAAAACATGTTCGAAACCCCATTGCCGGGGCGCGAGGTGCAGGCCGGTTGGCCCCGCCGCATCACACCGCTGCATGACGTGCTGAAGGCCAAGGGCGCGATGATGACCGAAGTGCATGGCTGGGAGCGGCCCAAATATTTCGCCCCGCCAGGCTTTGCCGAAAAGCTGCAGTTCCGCCGCACCAACACCTTTGATCTGGTGGCCGCCGAAGTCCGCGCCGTGCGGGAACGGGTCGGGATCATCGACCTGTCCAGCTTTGCCAAGTTCGACGTGACCGGCCCGGGGGCCGAGGCGATGCTGGACCGGCTGACCGCCAACCGCCTGCCCGCGCGGCAAGGTGGCATCGGGCTGACACAGGTTCTGTCCGACATGGGCCGGATTGTTGGCGAATGGACGATCACCCGGCTTGGCCCTGACCGGTTCTATGTTCTGACCGGGGCCGGGGCCGAGGTGCAGGCGCGCGATGATCTGACGGTGGCGGCTGGGCCGGATGTGACGGTGACTAATGTAACGGATGACTTCGGCATGCTGGTCGTCGCCGGGCCAAAGTCGCGTGAGGTTTTGCAAGGGCTGACCGGTGCCGATCTGTCGAACACCGCCTTCCGCTGGCTTTCGGCGCAAGAGATCACCCTTGCCGGTATCCCCGTCCGCGCCCTTCGGGTGACCTATGTCGGCGAGCTTGGCTGGGAAATCCACGCGCCCATGGACCAGCTTGCCCGGCTTTACGCGGCGATCTGGGCGACGGGCCAGCCGCATGGCATCGCTGATTTCGGAGTGCAGGCGGTCAACTCCTTGCGGATGGAAAAGGGTTATCGCGGCTATGGCTCGGAACTGACCAACGAAATCACCCTGATCGAGGCCGACTGCACCCGCTTTTACGCCGCCAACAAGGGCGATTTCCGGGGCCGCGCCGCAACCGAGGCGGTGCGCGCTAAGGGCGTCGCCACGCAGCTTGTCTATGGCGAGATTGTCGCCAAGGATTGCGACATCTACGGCGGCGAGGCGGTGATGCAGGGCGACCGCGTGGTCGGAGTCTGCACTTCAGGGGCCTTCGGCCATGCGACCGGCAAAAGCCTGACCTTCGCCTATGTCGACCCCGGTGCCGACACGGGCCTTGAGGTTGTCATTCTTGGCGAACGTCGCCCCCTGACCTTGTTGGCGGCCCCAGCCTGGGACCCGGCCAACGCACGGCAAAAGGCATGACAAACGCCAAGGCCCTTGGCCGATTGGCCCCGGTGGACGGCCAGCCGACGATGAAGGCGGTCGTGACCATGGGCAACGGCGGCTATGATCAACTGGTCTATTGCGACGTGGCCCGCCCCAAGCCGGGTCCAACCGAAGTGCTGGTCAAGGTCCGCGCGGCGGGCATGAACAACACCGAGATCAACACGCGGCTTGGCTGGTACTCATCGTCCGTCAAGAAAGGCACGGAACAGACCGCAGAGGCCGAGCAGATCGCGCCGACCCAAAAGGCCGATGGTGGCTGGAACGCGGCGACGCCGTTTCCCTTCATTCAGGGCACCGATTGCTGCGGGATCGTGGCTGAAGTCGGTGACGCCAGCCACCGCCCCCTGCTTGGAAACCGCGTGCTGATCCGCGCCTGCATGCGACCGGAGGGGTTTTCATCGCCCGAAAACATCTGGATGGCTTCGGACTTTGACGGGGCCTTTGCCCAGTTCGTCAAGGTTCCCTCCACAGAAGTCTTTCCGGTGACATGCGACTGGTCCGATGCCGAGCTTGCCACGATCCCCTGCGCCTATGGTACGGCAGAAAACATGCTTCAGCGTGCTGGTGTCCGCCAAGGCATGCGCGTCCTGGTAGCAGGGGCTTCGGGCGGTGTCGGCTCGGCAGCCGTGCAGTTGGCCAAACGGCGCGGCGCGCATGTCATCGGCATTACCACCCCCTCAAAGATGGCCGATGTGCGGGCAGTTGGGGCGGATGAAGTTGTTGATCGAGGGGCAGACCTGTCTGAAGTGCTGGGCAAGGACGCTGTGGATGTCGTTGTCGACAATGTCGCCGGGGCCGGTTTCGGCGCGATGCTGAACGTCCTGCGGCGCGGGGGGAAATATGTCTCGTCCGGTGCGATTGCGGGGCCGCTTGTCGAACTCGACATGCGGGTGTTCTACCTGAAGGACTTGACGCTGATCGGCTGCACCGGATGGGATGAACCCGTGTTCCCCAACCTGATCTCCTACATCGAACGCGGCGAAATTCGTCCGCTACTGGCCCGGACCTATCCACTTGACCAGATCGTCCCCGCGCAGCAGGAGTTTCTGAAAAAGACCCATGTTGGCAATTTCGTCCTGATCCCGCCTTGACGGTGGATTTCCATGTACCCGACTTGTTTGGCTGGAACCTACCTTCTGGACGTTCGGTGCCGCGACTTGGGCACTCGGACGTTGTGTGACGCAGTGGCGTCCATGCCCGACGACAGCACCTAAATAGGCATGGAGCCACCGCCTGCGGCGATGGCTCCAACCTTCAAACGCTTACAGTGGGTTTCAGGTCCTGGGGATTAGACCGTCATCTTCGCGGCAAGCTGCTTGATTTCGTCTGCGGTTTTTGGCGGTTTCCCACCCAGCGCTGCGATGACGTTGCGCGTAGCTGTGTCGCCAACCCCTTCGCGGGTGAAGACCGGGTCTTTCAGGATATCGGCAAAGCTTGGCCGGTCGTCGGGATCCCGCTTCAAGATCGAGTTGATCAGCCGGTCAAGATCCGGGTCGCCTGTGACGGTGCCGTTCGGGTGTGGAGATACGAAAGTGGGGATAAGGAAACTGCCGGGAACCAGCGCCTCGGGCAGGGGTGTCGGCGGCAAACCGTTGCCTGGATCGACCGGTTCGGCATTGAAGAATTCCAGCAGCGCTGTTTCGCTTTTTCCGCCGAAGCGGTTCGCATTGATCGACTTGTCGAGACCAATGAAACTATGCAGCATGGCGGTTCCAAAAGACCACACATCTGCGGCTGATCCATTGACCAAGGTATTGGCTGGCATTTGCGCCTTGCTTGTGTCCAACGCCTTCTGCAAACGGCGCGCTTCGGCACCCGTGCTATCGTTTAGAACCGCCTTGATCAGGTCCGCATATTCGGGGACGCCTTCAAGCTGGGTCCGCAGATTCTGCCTTAGGCCTTCTTCCGTCTTGGTGGTCACCGGACCGTCAATGGTCTCAAGCCCGAGATTGGCAAGCAGGCCGCCTTCACCGACCAGCGAGTTGAAGACATCGAGCTTGGCCTTCACATGGGCGATCTTGGATTGCATGACGCTTGTCTCGAAGGCTTTGACCTTTTCCTTCGCGACAAGATTCTCGGGCGCTAGATACAACGGGTTTTCGACGATCTTCTGGTCCCAAAGGCCGAAGTCCGTCTCAAAGGCGCTTTCGCCAAAATCCGCGACTTTTGCTACGCCCTTGCCGTCGACAAATACGTTCTGGAACTTGACGTCACGGTGCGAAAAGCCCCAGCTCTGCAGCGCTTCCTGGCCATCGACCATGTCGCGCATCATGGTAAGCTTGGCCGCCATGGCCTGATCGGGTGTCAGGTTGCCGTCAGTCACTGCCTTGTCGATTGTCTTCATCAGCGCGGACATATCGCCACTGGTGCAGGCCTGCGTGATGGTCGCAAACGCACCGCTTGGCAGTCGTACTGCACCTTCGTATTGCAGCACATGGGGATAACGCATGTCGGGGTTCGGGCGACCGTCGTTGTCCATGATCTTGGTGTGCATGTCGATTTCAGCCTTGAAATCGAAAGCTTGCTTCTTGATCGCTGCGGCATCGTCGTCGTCAGACGAGTTCGCAGGCACCTTCAGAACCACTTCCTTGCCTGTGGTTTCGCTGCGATAAAGAATGGCTTTCCCAAAGCCACCCTGGCCGATCACCTCTATCTTCTTGAAGGATTCGTTGCCGATCATGAACGTGTCGTCATCGACATGTTTCGTGCCCAGAAGCTGCAGCGTCATCTGGTCGGCGACATTCTTTGCAATGTCGTCCAATGCGGCTGCGACATCGGGATTGCTTTGGTCGGGCACCGCCTCGGAAAGGGCCTCACTGACAAACTTCCGGATATCGCTGACGCCAAGCAGGGCGCGATCGTTGTGACTTAGCGGGCCATCCTTGGTCAGCTGGCGCATCAGGTCAGTGCGAATTTCGTTTCCGATCTGCGTGATTTGAATCTTGGCCAGCGGCCCGTCCTTGCCAATATCGGCTGCGACCTTGGCATAGCGTTCAAGCGTCGCCATCGACAGGTTCTTGCTTTCAAGCGTCGGAAACTTCCGCTTCATCAGATCGCTGCCGTGCGACCCTTTGATATTGGTCTGGTCAGCCTTGAGCGTGGTGGCGACATTGCGCGATTTGGCGAACTTGACCAGGTCCTTCAGTGCCGCCGAGCGTGGCGAATGGGCGCGGTCGGCGTTGATAAGGGAGGTCAGGCTTCCAGTCGCCTTGCGGTCAACGGCACCCGAATTGGTCATCACCATCGTCAGGGCCGACCGGGCGGCATCCCGACGCTTCTTTGAAATCCCGAACATCTTCGAGAAGAAAGAACTGTCTCGGTCGACGGCTTTCAGCGTGATCGAGCCGTCCTGGTTGACCTTGCCGCGCAGCTTGGCGTCGTCCTTGCCGATGCCTTCCTGAAAAGCCTTCAGATCGTTCAAGGTCGTCTGCGCCGTCACTCTGATCGTGTTGAGAGGTTGGGTTGCCATTGCTACCTCCCTCAGACGCGGATCATGGTTTCAAGGCCCGACGGATCGGGCCGGTCACCCGAAAGCGAGCCTTCGGTCACGAAGCGGGACCAGATGCGGCCAAGTTGCACCATATTGAACAGCGCCTGATCAAGCGAGGCTTCCGACGTGTCGGGCAAATAGACATCGCCGATCAGATAGGCTTCGTCTCCGGCGCCCGACAGGCCCATGCGAAGGCCTCCGGATTCGCGCCACATCAGGTTGTAGTTCAGCATCGTATTGCGGATCCGGTCGATTTCCGAAAGCTTTGGAATGCCCAGCCCGCAGGTCATGGTCAGGCGGTTGCTGCCGTCCTGACATTCGACTTCGACGGTCATGTCATCCTGATAGCCCACCGCCCAATGGCCCGGCTCGACTTCAAGGATGGCTACAATCTCCCCATTGGCAGCGCCGATGGCTGCAAGTATTTCGTTCAGTGCGGTTTGAATGCTCATGGATCAGTTCCCCTGCAATAGCTCTTTGGGGAAAGGCTAGTCCCGGATGCCCACGGGTGTTTGTGCCGAATGGCACTGTTAGGATTGGTCGTCCGCGCTGCGCTTTCGGCTGCGGCCGTGGCGCAAGTAAAAGTCCAGCGCGGCGCGGGCTTCATCGTCAAGTTCGCCGGTAAGGGCAAAACTTGCGCGGGCCTTGATATAGGCGCGCATGCGCGTGCGGCGGGTGGCTTTGGTCTTTGCCTCGGCCATTGCCGGGGAAAGGTGTTCCAGTTGGCGCACTGTGGCCAAGGCAGCTTCATGCGCGCCCATGGCATTTTCCACCACGGCCTTGGCGAACAGAAGTTCAGGGGTAAACTCGCCCGCGGTGATCAGCGCACGGATCAAGAGATCGGCCTCGGCAAAGCGCAGGTGCTGGATTCGCACGAACAGGGCGATCATCAGATAGTCGCGTTCCAGCTTTGGTAAGGCACTGCTCGGCTGGCTGGCCAGCACCGGCAGGGCAAGATCCGCCGTCGGTCTGTCATCCGTCCCGTCCATCAGGATTGGCGACCCGTCATTGGCTGATCAAAATGGAACCCGGGCAGCCGCACCTTTGGCGCGACCGCCCGCGTGAGGGGATGAAACCGGCAAGAACCGCGTCAGGCAACGTTCCGGACGATGGTCTTTAGCGTGTCCGCCACGGTCTTCAGAATGTTCGTGCGCAGGTTGGTGACCGCCGACCAGGTGTTCATTGCCATCTGCATCGCATACATCTTTTCCGTATCCGACAGGTTGGCGTTCTGCTCGATCTCGCGGATGTCGTCCTCGATCCCGGCGATCTGCTCCTGCAGATATTCCTGACGCCAGATCAGGTCAAACCCGTCACGCTCTTGATAGGTGGTGCTGGTCGATACAGGCGGACCGCCGGCGCTGACGCCGGTAATGTTCAGAAAGTCGGAAGTCGTTGCCATGGTTCAAGCCCCCTTCAGATTGGTTTTGTTCAACAGGATGTGCTCTGCCGCCGTCGAGGCTGCAAGTATCTTCGTTGCCTGCGCGAAATCGTCCTGTGACAAGCCGGCGGCAATGCCTGCGCGAAGTTCACTTGCGATTGCACGCACATTGGAAAGCGCCGCCGTCAGCGCAGCAGCGCCATCGGGGCCAAGCAGCATGTCTTCAAGGTCCGTAAATCCGTGCATCAGCAGATCCGTCTGTTCGCTGCGAAAATAGTCGGTTTTTTCACCGGTCAGCGGTGTGCTAAACAGCACTCTCTTTGTCGGGTTTCACGGCGCGCGGGCAACATCCTCAAGCGCCTCGCGGTTCAGGACCAGGATATGGCGATCCTCAAGCGCGATGATCCCGTCTTCTTCCCAGCTGCGCAGCGTCTTGTTGACGTTCTCGCGGGTGCCGCGCGCCATGGATCCAAGGTCGCGCTGCGTGATGACCGGGCCAAGGCAATCAACCATCCGGCCCTTGAACTTGATCTTGTTGCCCATGTCATCAAGAAGTCGCAGCAAAGCATGGCTGAGCCGCAGGTTCAAGTTCGGCAGGTAAAGTGCCCGCGTGAAATCCACATGTGACCGCCAGCGCCGGGCAAAGATCCTTGCCATGGCACGCTCCAGATCGGCGGCGGCCTCGCTTCCGTCGCGCAGGCTTGCGCAGTCCAGCGTCATGATCTCGGTCGTGCCGACGGTGAAGGCGGTGTCGCAGTGCGGCAGGCTATCCAGACTGCCGCTTTCGCCAAAGCTCTGTCCGGGGGTTGCCATCGACAGCAGGGTGACGATCCCGTTCTCGCTGATATAGGACAGACGGATATAACCCCGTACCAGAAGGTAGATGTGGGTCGTCGGGTCGTCCTGGTAGTATACGACTGCGTTGCCCGGCAACTGCTGACGAACGCTGCGCCCGGCAAGAACCGCTGCAGTCGAGGTGGATACCCCGAGAACATCCTCGACCAATGCTGAGAGCCGTTCTTCCAAGATATGAATCGCAAGAATGTTTCTGAGTGAATATGTCTAAGCCGCAACCTGCCAATAGAACAACTGTTTAGTTTCCGTGGCGTCAAGCGCAAACCCCTGTCGCGCGTGTCGTTTGGTACAGGGCCATGTGCGGGTCTTTCGTTAGTGTTGGCCAACGCAGGAGGATCGCCATGGCACCGATCAGCACCATCACGTCATCTCAGCCGAATGCGCTGCAAAACCTGGGCACCGTTTCGAGCACCAGCGGCCCGGAAACGACCACCACTTCGCAGGCCCCCGCCTATCAGGAAACGCTGACCACGCAAGGCCGGGCTTTCTCGCTTGGGCTCAGTGCCCCGCGCAACCATGGCGACATTGAAGCGCTGTTCGCGGAAATCGCCACCAAGTTTGGGGTCGAGACGGCAAAAGCCACAGATTATGCCGAGGCAGCCGAGGATGCCAAACGCTCGACCGCGCTGCGTGCGGCTGCCGGAAATCTGGGGCTTTGCGCATCGCTGGACGCGGCGATCCAGGCAGCCGAGGCCAACATCGCCAAACAAGAGGCGATCATCGCCAAGAAGACCGAAGAGATCGACACCAAGAATACCCAGATCGACGCTCTGAACGACAAGTATGCCGAGTATCGGTCCGAATGGAATGACAATGCGGCAACGCAGTTGGATAACGCGGGCACGATTTTCGAACTTGGCGTTGAACTTGCTGCTGCTTGGCTTGTTGACGACACTGCCGAGGTGGATCGGCTGCAGGGCCAGATTGACGCGCTTGAGGCCCAGAATTCGACCCTTTTCAACCGGAACCTCTATCTTGATGGCGAGATGTTCAAGATCGCAGGCGAAGTAACCAAGCTTGGCTTCGAGATTGCGGGTCTTGAGATCGAGCGTGGGTGGGCCGAGTTGTCGATCCTGGGAAGCGAAGCTGAAATCGGTCTGGCTCAGGGGCTTCTCGATACATTAGCGCTGATCTTCATCCCCTTCTCGGTGGACCTGGCACTTCGCACCATAGGAGAGGTTGGCCGCGCGTCATTTGAGGTCACTGCCGATCAGGCCGGGCTGGACAAGGCGGTCGAGGACGCCACCGACAACATTTCGGATCAGGCCGAGCGGATGGGTGCGATCGCAGCGGCCCGCAAGGCGCTTGAGCTGCTTCCGGTAGATGATCCAGCCATGCTCTCCGCTATCAATGAAGTTCTTGCCGGAAATCTGCCGCCAGGCCCCGCCGACCCGGAAACCACCGCCATGACCGAGGCAATGCTTGGGCTGATCGGATCGCTGCGCCAAATGGTCGGCTTGGGGCCAAACTCGGAAGGACCGGGCAGGACCTCGGCCGTGTCGGGCGCAAACATGCAGTCAAGTCAGATCGATTTCCTGCAGGACGCAATCGAGGAAAGCCTACCGCCCGAATCTGGGGATCCGCAGAAGGTGGCAAGTCTGGCTGCGGGCCTTGCGGGTGGCCTTGCGCTGCTGCGCAATATCCTTGGTCAAGTGGCCGACGGCGAGACTGCAATGCGCAGTCAGGTTCCCGGCGCGTCCGGTCGACTTAACCTGGCGATTTGAGGGAGCCTTTATGGCTGAGGAGCGCGACGACACTTCGCAAGCTACGGCCGCCGAACTGGCCATGCGGCAGATCGAGGCCGGTCTTGACCGAATTGCCCGCGAACGCGCCAAAGTCAGGCCAGAAGACTGGGCGACACTGTTCCGACAGATGCAGACCATCCTTCGTCAATTGGTGACTCATCCCTTCGTCAAGGGCGATATGGAAGCAGAACTTCTGGTCGAACGTATTCTACGGTCCGAGAACCTGGACGAGGTTGACGCCCGCACAGACATTTTCGCCGAATACGCCATGCGAAAACTTGACTATATTGGCATGCTGCGGGCAGCGCAGGATGGAAAACCCGTCGATACCCAACGCCATGTGGCCCCGCGAAATACCTCATCCGAGGTGACCCGCGCCGAGGCTGCCGCTGGACCGTCGGGGGACGATTTTGGGCCGGGTCGTGACGAAGCGACATCAGACCGCCCACGCCGCAGCTTGTTGCGGCTTTAGGATAGGAGTGACCAAATGTGCGCTTTGCCAACCACTCTGACCCCCTGGACCGGCCCCAACAATTCCTGGACCAGTGCCAATTCGGGCGACGGAGCCATCACCTCGACGACGACGGGCGACACGCAGCCCAAACCCATCCGAATGCCAGGGTCGTCCGTTGGCGCGGTTCCGACCGCCTATACGACTGCAGCGAAGGCGGTCTATCCGGTCTATGACGGTGTCACAAAGATTGCGGGTGTCATCCAGTCACTGGCAATCGATCCACAGACGGGTCTGGTAGACTTCGACCGGTATCCTGCGTCCTTCTGGAAGGATGCCACGATGACCGAGGTGTCGAGCCTTCCGCCCGACTCCATCGACCCCGCAGATTTCATGAATTGGCATTCGGCATTCCAGGCTGAATACATTCAGCGCTATTCCGACGCCAGATTGGATATTCCCGCAAATTACCAGATCCGGGACGGCAGCAATCTGATTGCCTGGTACATGCTTGATGACATGAACCGACCAGTGAATATCCTTTCATTGACACTGTCGGACTACGCCAAGCTGACGGATGCAGAAAAGCTGCGCTTCAACGACAATCTGGAATCTTCGGGACATTTTGGAGAGTTGGGTCTTACGACCAGCCAGTCTGAAAAGCAAACTGCAGTTACGTCGCTTACAACCAGCAAGGCCCTGATCACCAGTTCCACGATGACTGCCGGTCAGAAGGGTTTGTTTGAAGCCCAGATCCAGATGCTGATCGACGAAATCGGTAATCCTCCCGTCGAGGGCCTGCCAGCTCTCAATCTGGACAAGATTACAGAAGCGGCAAACAAGATAATGGGTCGCTTTAAGATTGTAGACACGTTCGTCAAGGCACCCAAGCAAGCAACCACAACGATCTCGGGCAATCTGGAAATGCAGACGGGCCCGTTCTATGAATACAACCCGGCCGAAGTGTCATCGAGTACACTGGTGAAGACAAAAGTGAACTCCCTGGATGGCGGCAAGATGCAACTTGAAGGTGTCACGGCCTTTCTTCGCGCTGAAGCTGAAATATTGAACATGAAGCAACGGCGCGGGGCAATTGTCGGTAATACAACCTATCGCGACCCGAACCTCGATGTCCCAAACCTGATCTATCAGCTTCAACTTCTTTACGAAGGCGAGAGCAAAGGGGTTGTGGACGCAGGAACCGAGGAGTTTCGGCAGCTTCACAAGCTTCTGGAGCATTACAACGTCATGCAACAATTGCTTAGCACGACGATTTCCTATTTCGACGGCGGCAAAACCGACGAAAAGCGGCGCTTCATGAATATCGGCGTCAAAGACGACGGCGATATTGATGAGGATCAATATGAATACACTCCCAGGAATACCGATCTGGGATATCTGCGCACATATGTCGAAAAATACGGCTCGACCGAATGGATCAACTCGGACGAGCACGTTCCACGCTATCATTGGTCTGTTCTTGCAGACTATGATCCCGATGATCTCCTGGCCAAGATGCATCGGGATTTCGTGGCCGATTTGGATGATGACGACAACTACTCCCACAAGGGCGACGTCGAGGGCAAGCTGGACAGGACCGAAATGCTTGCCTTCTCGATGTTCGCCAATGAAGCTTGGGCGAACGTCGACAATCGCTGGCATCCCGTTGAAGAGCTTTATGGTGCACCGCGGCCTGAGTTTGACCTGATTGATGAAAGCGAAGAAGGGGCGGGGTCATTGCAGCTGTACTCGAAGAACACCTTTGACCAGTTCCAGACCAAACTTTCCAACACCATCACCATTCTGAACCAGCAAAACCAGATCAAGCAGAACGACGTCGAAAACGCGACCAAAGAGCAGAACCGTCATTTCGAACTGGGCAACAACGCATTGCGCAAGATGAATGACCTTCTGCTGATGATCGGGCGGAGCTGAGGATGCCTCCGGTTGATACGTTCTGGACAACAAACGGAACGGGTGGCACGAACCTGATCGAGTCGACGCCCGGGGATGCCTATACTAATCCTTACAAGCTTTTGCCCGGTTCGACCGGCGTTGATTTCACCAATCCGCAGGTCTGGGTCGACGCACGGCTTCTGTTTCAGGATGCGGTCCTGGATCCTGGCACCGGGCTTTATCCGGATCGACCGAATTTCGCTGCTCCCACAGGGCAGAACTATGTTTCCTATTCTGATTTTTCGGCTTGGCATTCCCAGCATCAGGCTGAATACGTGTTGGAGAACGGGATCACGGCTTTCTCGCCAGAGCCTGCGTCGCTTTTGGATCCGCTGCCAATTGGCACGAAGACGGTTCACTACGTCCCCTTTGACAGCGGACCGACTGTTGTTCTGGGGCAGGACGGACGCACGACCTATATGATCGAAGCTCTGAAGCTGTCCGATTTCGCAACGATGCCCTTGGCCGACCAAGAGGCATTGGCCGGGCTTGATGTCTTTCAGGCGCAGGCAGTTGCGTTGCTTGTTCGCCCTGCGCTCGGCGAAACAGTGCAAGATGTGCGCGACGACATGCTTGCCCTTGTCGAGGAGAAGATCAGCAAGATTACCTCGACCACCAATTACTCAGCAGATGACCGCGATGAATTTCTGAAGAATTTTCTTTTCGATCAGACCGCTCGGGTTCGGTACTATCCGCATTTCTTCATCGAGGAACTGAACCTTTACAAGTTGCGCTTGGAAAACATGGCCCTGTTCAGCGAGGCCAGAATCCAGACTTTCCTTGATGAGCTGGAGGACCGGTTCGACCGGATCAAGATCTATCATGATGTGTCGCCCGAGACCAGCCGGAGCGGTGGCCTTCCTGGTGGTGTCAATGCCTTTGACGGCAATCTGGACAAGCCGACGATGGCAAGCGGTTTGGGAATCTTTATTGAAATGGAACATCAGTTGTTCCAGATTGCACTGTCCCGTGCCTATGTGGCTTCGACCGGCACCGTGGTTGAACCGGTCAGGGGAAGATTGATTTCGACGCAGGCAATCATTGATGCGGCTGTCTACTATGAATTGACCGATGTGACGAAGTCGAACAAGAAATTCAAGACATTCGAGACACTTATAAGCGAACAATCAACGGACATTTACGGTCGCTTGACCTCAGGTGAAAGCCAGCAGCGTTTGCTTGACGGCCCGAACCTGATCTTTGTCCTTCAGACTTTCGACAACTATGAATCCGAGGCCGAAGCCCAGATCAAGTCCGAGGAGTTGCAGCAGCAATCGGCGATTCTGAAAGACTATTCCCGGATGCAGGAGCTTTTGAACCTGACGCTAGGTAAGTTCGAAGCTGTCCCCGATGTCGATGACGAAGACAGCCCAGCGGAAACGCATGGCCTTCTGGATCTTACTTTTGTCTCCGAACTGAGTGCCGATCAGAAACGTGTCGCGGCGATGTTCGACACGACGGCATCCTCGATCGCTACGAACACATACCACCCGATCGAATTCGAAAAAAGTTCAGGCAGCCCGCAAACCTTTCGGCCAACTGTCGAAATTGCTTCCAGCGGCACCTTGCTCAAGCATGAAAAGACCATTTGGGACGCGCTTGCCGTACAGCTTGGCGAGTCGACAAAGATCATCGGGCAAAGCAGTCAGATCCAGATGGATGCGATCAACAAACTAAGCCAGGAAAAGAACCGCCATTACGAGCTGGGATCGAACGTCTTGAACAAGATGACCGAGATCCTTCGCTCGATCACTTCGTTGGATTGAGGGGAAGAATGAAGATACGCAGCATGCATGACGCCGTGCAGATCATCGGGCGCGCCGTTGGCGTTTCGGACTTGGCCGCCAATGCGGCGGGGGCATTCGAACTGGTCTTCTTCGATCAGTTGCCGGTCTATTTCCAAATAGTCGGCGACACTGAGGTCGAGGTCCAGCTTCGACTTGGCGATGAAGGCACACGCCTGTCCGTGGCCGTTATGCAAGCGATGCTCGCCGCCAATCTTGACCTGAGGCAAGGGCGGCTTGCGGTGGAGCCCGGCGGTGATCGTGTGGTCTATTGCGGGCGCGTCAACATCGCCCAAGAGGATGAACGCTCGCTTGTGTCCTCGGTTATGGCGATCATTCGCGAAGGCGCGGATTGGCGGCTTCAGCGGTTCAACGCCCTGATGGACACTGTCGCGGCCAGCCAAAGTACTGCTCATGTGATGTCCGAGACACTTCTGCGGGTCTGACCTGCAAAGTCCTATGTCAAAAGGCACACAGCCGCCGTGGCACGCGGTCTAGGTTCACTCAACAGCGCAAGCGGCGCGATCCACATAGCAAGGGAGTTCAGGCGGTGGCCATTATCGACAAGACACCTCGGATGAACCCAAACCATGGAGTCATGGGGGGCGAGACTCCGGCAAAGAAGGAACTGTTCGCGAAGGGCGACGCCGTTGGCATGATGGGCGTGCTGAACGACATCGGGATCGGTAACTTCGACGTCGAAGAAAAGACCCCTGTCGCAAAGGGCGACGCGGCCGATACACCGCGCCAGGATGGCCCGACCAAGCAACGCGGCGAAAGTGTGAAGAATTTCTTCAAGGCCGTGGGCAGCGGGATAGGTAACTTCTTTGCCAATATCGGAAGTGCCTTCGGCAAGGCTTTTGACGCCATCAAAGGGGCAGTAACCGCGCGCGTTGGCGCTCAGGCCACTGTTCAAGCCAACCAGACCGCGCAAACACCTCCCAAGACTCTTGACCGGCAATCAACCTTCCTCAAGGATTTCTGCGTCGAGATGGCCGAGACCCTCGAAAAAAATTATAAGCAATATCTAGACGACACCAACGACCAGCCTCCGATGTCGCGGACGGATTTTGTCAAGGAACGACTGCCTGAACCAAAGGGTGGAAGCGACGGGATCGACAAGACTTCCTTTGGCTATGTCGGCGACCGCATAGATGATGTTCGAGCCGAAATGAAACCCTTGACGGACCCTGGTCGTGAGGAAATGCGCAACGCGCTTATGGACCGGCTGAGCGAGTTTCCGACGCTGGATACCGCTTCGGACAAATTGTTTGAAGGTCAGCTCAAGGAAGCGCTTAACAGTGATGTCACGACTTTCTTGCGCACCGACTCGGCTTATACGAAGCTTGCAAATTTCACCGGCCACAATGCCATTCCCTTTGAACAGGTCGCGAAAGACTTGCTGGCATCGGTCAAGAGCGACTTCAAATCGAATTCCGATCTGGCTTCTATCAACGGCGTTCGGATCGGGATGAACTTGCTTACCGAGGAACAAGGAACCGTAATCCACGATATTTCCGATCAGCTCTTGGGAAAACTCTTGGATGTCGACTTCGAAGGGCCAGAGCGGGACTTAAACAAACCTTACATGGCTTCGTCTGAACCTAAGTCGTTCTTGAACCAGATTCCGCAAGATTTCCGCGATCAATTGGCGGAAAAAGCCGAAATAATCCTGTCCAGCAAGGAAGGTACGCCCGAAGACAGGGCGGCTGCGGTTAAGACCCTTTATGTAAGCTCTCTTTTCCTTCGCGGCATGAACGGCGACATGAACCGGGTCTTTGTCACGGGACTTGATAACTCTAATGAACAGGCCCTTGCGGTTCAAACCCAGCAGATGATGCAGACATTCTTCAATGGTGTCACCGTTATGACAAAGGGCAATGATGTTGCGAAGGGGGTGCTGACGGCGCTCGTCGAAAAGTACCAAACTCCACTGAACGATTTTCTCATGGCCGTCGGCATGCCGCCAGCCGCGCTGGACTACTCCAGCGAAGATATGAAGACCCTCAGCGAGTGATCGGGGATAAGTATGCATAGCACTGACGCAATGATCATTCTGATCAATGCCTTCTCGCTGGAAGGCGTTATTGCCGATAAACAGGGCAACCTTGCCCATCTTTTCGGTGGTGATTTCAATTTTGCTTCGGCCGAACTTGACCCTGGCACGATCCGCTTTTCGGCCCAGCTTGACGGCCTTTTCGTCGGCCACAAGGATATCGCCCGGCGCTTGCTTGAGGCGAACCTTTCCGGTGTCGAAACCGGTGCAGGGGCCGTGGCGCCGGATCCGGTTGGCAGCGGGCTTTATGCGCTGGTCGATACCGTAGATGTAACGGGGCTCGAGGCAGATGATTTCCGGCTTCGCGTGGTCGACTTCATGCTTTATGTCGAATACTGGCGGGCCGAAGGTATCGGTGAACTGCGCGCAGCGATGCGGCGGGAAAAGGCCGAACGCAACAGCACGCAAGAGGCAGTCGTGGTTCGCGCCTGAACCCAAGACGGGTGAAAGCCCGGAAACGAAAGGCCCTGAATGAGCGAGAGCGCAGGCGAAAAGACAGAGCTTCCAACCCCGAAACGCGAACGCGATGCGCGGCAGAAGGGGCAGGTGGCGCGCAGTCAGGAAGTCGTGACCACGATCTCGCTTTTCGGCGTTATCTTTGTCATCATGGCCTTCGGCGGCGACACATGGAACCGACTGATTGGCCTGATCGACACGATTGCGCTGCTTGCAGCCTCGGGCGATCCCGAAGCGCTGAAGGCCGGATTGGCGGCGGCCTACTCTGAAATCACCGCCATCCTGATGCCGATCCTTGGCACGGCGCTGTTCCTTGGCATCGCTGCCAACTACATTCAGGTCGGATCGCTCTTCTCGCTTGAATCGATCAGGCCCAAGCTGGAAAAGATATCTCCGGCCAAGGGTTTCAAGCGCATCTTCTCGATGAAGCAACTGATCGAGATGCTGAAGTCGATCGCCAAGATCGTCTTCCTGTCGATCCTGCTCTACTTTGTGCTCAAGGCTGCAATCGGCCCGTATCTGACCGCAATGACCTGCGAATTGAACTGCCTTGCCACGGTGACATCGGCCGTGATGTGGCAGATGATCTGGTACAGCGCGATTGCCTTCATCGTCGTGGCGGGCCTTGATTTCATGTATCAGCGCCATTCGCACACCAAGTCGCTGATGATGTCCAAGGACGAGGTCAAGCGTGAATATAAGGAAAGTGAAGGCGACCCACTGGTGAAGGGCAAGCGCAAGCAATTCGCAATGGAACTGGTGATGGGGGACGTCAAGAAACAGGTCCCGAAATCCTCGGCCGTCATTGTGAACCCGACCCATCTGGCCATCGCGATCCGTTACAAGGAAGGTCAAACCCCGCTGCCGGTCGTGGTCGCAAAGGGTAGGGAGATCCAAGCCTATCAGATCCGCGCCGAGGCCGAAGCCGCAGGTGTGCCGATTTTCCGCAATGTGCCTCTGGCCCGTCAGCTTTATGCCGATTGCGACCTTGACGATTATGTTCCGGATGAACTTTTTGGCGTCATAGCCGAAATCCTGGCCTGGGTTCAGCGCAACGAAACGGCGCTGTATTCAGGCCCGCTTGGCCATGGCGATCTTGACATGGAGCGTGGCGATCATCGTGCGCGCCCGCAGCATTAGCCGCGTAGCAGCGCCGAAAGCGCTTCGCGGATCTCTTCGTCAAGCGCCATCTCGGTTTCCAATAGCGAGGTCCCGGCCAGGATATCGGCGCGTGCGCGCCCCGTGGCCCGCATGGCAGCTTCTTCCAGGCGCTTCTTCAGGGACTTGCGCGTCTCGCTCAACACGGCGGGAAGCAGCAGCTCGGGACTGATCTCATCAGGGACGACATCCGCCGCCAACCGCTCATCGAGGGTCTCGCGCCGCAATATCGCATCCAGCGGTCTGACCTCGGGGAAGAAGGCTGGAAGGGTACGCCCACCTTGAGGCAGATGCTGGTCGTCAAGCGCGCGCCACTGGTTGATCTCGGTGACGCCGACGTTCAGCGATGCGATGCGACCGCGGGTTTCCACCATGTTCAGTCGCCCAGTGCAAATTGCTGCATCAGCAGAACGCGCTGGGCAAAGCGTTGCACCGAACGGAACTCTGGTTGCAGGCGGGCAATCCGGGCGGCTTTTGCAAGATAGACTCGCGCCGCCTTGGTGTGTCGATTCTGAAAGGCCGCGTAACCGGCAAGTGCCGATGCGCGCGGGTCGCCATAGCCAGGAAGTTCGCTTACGAAACCTGCCAGCTCTTCGGCCTTTTCGCTCGAACCAAGTTCAAGCAGCGCCAGTGCCAGCCCGTAAAGCGACGGCGCGACGGGTCCATTCGACAGCGCCGTTGCCGCAAAAAGGCCAGCGGCCCCAGCATGGTCGCCCCCGATCATCGCGGCATAGGCCCGGTCATAGTCCGCAACAACAGGCGCGGGCAGTGCGGGCAGACTGGCAAGAATATCACCAAGCGCCAAGGCCTGCCCGGCAGATACGGCAACAACCCCGGCCAGTCCGTCCCAGCCATCCGAACCGAAGCCAGCGCTCGACATGAATGTCACGGCCACGGCTGCGATAGAACTCGCATCCTCCGGGACAAGCGGAACAAGAACACCCTTTACTGGATCTTGCAGCATCTTATCGACTTTCGAACCCCGCAGGTAGGGTTCATGCCTGACTTGGTCATTGTCTTTTACCAGATCGGAAGCCCCTATCACTTATCATTTGACACATTCCGCCAGCAATCGGCGGCGATCCACTTACATTCCCGACACCAGCCAACCGATGTTGTCGCCATAAAGATTGACGCGATACCCATCAGCAACCCGGACCAAAAGCCCCAGATCCCCGATCACGGTCAGACGACTGTCAACGCCCGGCGCAGACCCCTCGGCCAGTTTGCGGCCATCCGCAAGCTGCGCAAAGCGTTCACCGTCAAGATTTATTCCCGCCAGATCCATCGGATAACGCGGTACACTGCGCAAAAGGAACGCGGCAAACAGGTTGTTGCGCGCCATTTCGCTCAGGAACTCCGAATTCGCCAGCAGGGCTGCCCCATAATCGTTGTCGACCCGCTTCAGACATGCGCGGATCCGATCCGGGTTCAGCGCCGCTTCCATGAACAGCAGACGGCTGTCGGGCCTGACTTCTGCGATGTCCAGGTTGGTACTGATCGACAGGATATCCATCCACAAAAGCACGGTTGGCAGGCTTTCGACGGTGATGTGCGACCCGTCCCAGCAGGTTTCGCTCGGCAAGACCAAAGTTGGCTCTGCGCCAAGCGCTGCCGTCGCTGCAAGCAGCGTTTCCCCACGGGCCAGCGCTTCGGATTGCGCCTTGGCCAAGGCAATCATTTCCTTCGATACGGCGGCCAGTTCCGGGTTCTGCGACTGCGCCTCGGGCGTCAATTGCGCTTCATCGCCCGAAGTGTCGAACAATTGCCGGATGGCGTCATTCAAGCGCCCCACCGTCGCCCCGGCATCAAAGGCCGCTAAAAGGGCCGGTTGCGCGACGTCCGTCGGCTCGGTCGCCACGTCATCGGTGTTCAGGATCCGCACGATCGCGTCGGGATCGGAAACCTCTGCACCGGCCAGCGAGGTGGCCTCGGCCGTCTCGACCGACTGACCAGTGGCTGCTGCTGCGAAAAAGTCCCGCAGGCCCTTGATGTCACTGAACTGACCGTTGGTCAGCCCCCGGATCAGCATTGCTACCACTTCCGGATTCTGTCGGGCATAGTCGTCAATCATCGCCTCATAGGCGTCCAAGGTCGGATCCTCGACCGGGGCCGCATCGGTCGCTGCCGTGACCTCCTCCTCGGTCGCGGCGACCCCTGCTTCCGGGGCTATCAGGGGTGCACCGCTTTCGGACTGCGCGAACAGGTTCTCGGGATCTGTCGTTTCCGTCTCGACCGAATCCGGCGCGATCACCCGTCCACCCGAAGTCTCGCTTTCGGCGGCACCGATGATGACGGGAACCGTGGCATCGCTGGGTTGCCCGTCAAGCGTGACAAAACTGCGCAGCGGCATGTGCGGCGCGATCTGCCCGGCATAGGCGCGCATGAAGCCGACCCAATTGTCCATCTTGTCACGCGGCACGACACCGGTCATCTCGATCAGCATGCCGTCCAACCGGGCAAGTACCAGCTCGCCAAGCTGCAGCTTCGCAATCAGCGCATTGGTCTTGTCCAGGAAATCCGCAGCGGTCTGGACCGTGTTGGTGATTTTGGACAGGCCGAACACTTCCGATTCCAGCAGGCCCACAGTGCGCGTGACAGCTTCCTCGTTTAGCCAGATGCCCGACAGGATCAGCTCACCGTCCGGCTTCAGCTCCGAGGTGATGTCGATCTCTTGGCTGGAAATCAACCCGGCAATGTCGGTTCGCAACGCTTCCAGCGCCCAGATGCGACGGCGCACGTCGACCCCAATGTCCTGCAATGCATTCTGCACCGCGCGCCGTTCGGTGCCGGTCTCGACATAGCCCGAGACGGTGATCGTGCCATCGGCTTCGGACACCACGTCCAGCTCGTTGTCAAACGGCAGCTCGGCAAGGATTGATCGTACAAGCTTCAGCGTTTCATTCGGTGTCGACTGCGTGGCGGTCGGAAGGTTGGACCCGCTTCCCGTAAGAAACAGCACTGCCAGGATCGAGGCTGCGATCACACCGCCGCCAATCAGCCAGTTCCGTTTCAGTGTGACCGGCTTCGAGGTTTCCGGTCGCCGCTCTGCCGCCTGCATCGGCGTCGCGGCCAGGCTTGACCAGTTCGCATCAGCTCCGCCGACCGCGAAGATCGAGGTTCCCGCCGTGATCCGGTCCAGTTGCGCGATCTCTCGCCATTCGCCGTCGCCCGCGGCAATCACCAGCCCCGAAGCGGTCTGCAATGCCGCGCCGGTCGCCCGAATCTCGACCTTGCCGCTTGCGACGCGCAGTTGGCCATGGACGGGTGCCATGCTCAGATCGGCAAACTGGATTTCGGCGTCAGAGCCGCTGCCGAAACTGTATTCGCCGTCGGGCAGCCCGACTTCGACTCCAAGTTGCGAGCCGCTGAGAACCTTGAGGATCAGGGTCTTGGACATG
>CAUJIP010000120.1 GCA_963205235.1 Pseudomonadota bacterium | reverse complement strand
TCGCCTGGCTGATCCCCGCCTTCCGGCAGATCTCCGCAACCGGCGTTCCGTCTTCGCCTTGCTTGATGATGAACGCTTTCTGGGCGTCCGAGAAATTGCTCGCTTTCATCCGATTCCGCTCCTCTCCCAGCCAGGAAAGCGCAGCGGAAAACTCCAGCCTCAAACGGTCCAGTTTGCGGGGATCAGATCAGTAGACGTGCCGACGATCGGCACGATGATGATGCCGCGCCCCACCGAAAGCGTGATCCTCTTGCTGCAGCAGCTTGGACGCGGTCTGGGCCGCCTTCCTGCGCGCCCACAACCTTGAGCACTCAATGAGCCGCCGAGGAAACTGCCACGACAACGCGGTTTCTGAGAGCTTCTTCAACCTGCTCAAGCGGGAAAGGATTAGACGGCGAACCTATCGGACCCGCGAAGAAGCCAAGCAGGACCTGTTCGATTACATCGAGATGTTCCATAACCCGAAGCGCAAGCATGCGAGGAACGGGATGCTGTCACCAGTCGAGTTCGAACGGCGGCAAAAGATGAGACACGAAGGCGTCTAAGAAACTCGGGGATATTCAGTTTGCTGAGGCTACAGGCTAAAGCGGTGCCTGTAACGGGACGTGAACCAGAGCGACACAACCGGCTCTGGGCACAACTTAAATCAACAAAGTCAAAGCACAAAGCAACGCACAGTTTTTGCTTCGTGCGTCGCACAGTCATCGCACAGTTTTTTCGTGCGTTGGCGCTGCGGGCTTGGCTTATAATCAACTGTGGTCAACACAGAGTTTTCGGATGCTGTTGGGACACAGCACATGCTACAAGGCTCTTCCCCACTATCTTTGGCTCAGCCGGGTGGTTGAGGAGCGTATGTTCTGCAGGATGCCGAAGCCGGGTAACCGCGCGCTCCTATACACCCGCCGCGATCACAGCCTTGATGTGCCGCATGTCCGAACCGCAGCATCCCCCGACCACGTGCAAGTTGGGCAGTCGCTTTGCCATGTTGGCATAAAGCGCGCCGAACTCGTCCGGGTCGCCATCGTCAAGCTCGCTTGCTTCGTCCAGTTCGGCGTGACTGCAGCGGGAAGCATTCGGTCGGATCATGCCGATACGGGTCAGCCAGCCCGATGGCAACTGGTCAAGGAAATGCTCCGGATGGGCGCAGTTGATGCCGTAGTATCGGCAGTAGCCGTCGGTTGCCGCATCGACTTCGCCGAGTGCGGACTCCAGATCCTGCCCGGTGGGCAATCGCCCGTCGGTCTCGACCGTGAAAGACAGGGCAAAGGGCAAGCCCAGGGCGCGCGCGCGGTTGGCCATGCCGATGGCCTCACCGGGGTGGGTGATGGTGAAGGCCGTCGCGATGTCCACGTTCATTTCGGCAAAGGCCTCCAGTTGGGCGCTGTGCAGCTGGGCCGATTCTGCAGGGGTCAGCAGCTGTTCTGGCGCGTAGCCATCGCCAGCTGGCCCAAGCACCCCCTCGACCAGGATATTCTCGCGCCAGGGATGGGCATCCCGCAGGTCGTGAACGAAGGCCACGGCGCGTCGGTTGATATCCTTGATCCCCGATTGATCAAGGCCGAGTTTCGGCCCCCAGCCGCCATTGGCCCGCCAGGTGGGGGTGCCAAGCACAATACCCCGGCCCGCCGCTTGCGCCATGTCGAGATAGGATTGCGCGTAGTGGCGCAGCATGTCCTGCCCTTCCGGCGTGTCGAGAAGGACGAAGGCGGCGAACAGTGGCAAGTCGGCACCCCTGTGAAAGATAAGATCCGTTTCCATGCCACCATCGCTGACGAATGGCGCTGAAGACGAAAGCAGGCGATCAAGCATCCCCATGATTACCCCCCATGAAAGCAAGGTTTCAGCAACTTCGGCGACCCCCCCGACATCGCAGTCGGTTTAGTCCCTCGAACACTGCAATCGGGCGCGCCACGGTTTGTATCGCGGGTATTGCAACAGTGTATGGAAATTCCGCCTTTTCAGCAATGCCACCCCTTGAGCAAGCGCAGCGCGTTGTGCATCCGATTGCCGTGCAGGCAGATGCAGCGCTGCGTGACCGATATTTGGCCGTGACCGGCGAATGCCGCCAGGCCAAGGGGCCGACCCCGACGAACGATAGTCGCGGTTTCACAGAGTGCCTGCCCCAGTTACATGGTTGGCAGGTTCTGGTTCACCCGGAACTGGTTCCTTGGGTCAAAGCGCCCTTTGGCCTCGACCAAGCGCCTGAAGTTTGCGCCATAGGACGCCTCGACCCGCTCGGTTTCATCGCCGGGCATGAAGTTGATATAGGCCGTTCCGATCGCATGCGGTGCTGTGTCGGTGAAGACCTTTCGCGCCCAGTCAATGCAGGCGGCATCGTCGGTTGGCAACCGCCAACGGGCATGGACGTTCATCACGAAGTGCGCGTTTCGTTGTGGAAATGCGGTCGCATGCAAAGGAATGCGTCCGGCTGCACCGCCGACGTGTCCGATAAAGATTTCGCATTCCGGTCCGGGGGTCCGGTTTACGGTTTCGATCAGGACGGAGATTGCCGCGTCCGAAAGCTGGGCGAAATCGTGGCTCTTCCAATAGTTCCGTGCGCCCGGTGACAGCAACGGGTCGAAGGCCTGTTGCCATGCTGCAAAGGGCATCGGCCCCACGACATCGGCAATCGGTTTGCCAAGCGCACGCAGTTCCGCTGCGGCGCTTTCGCCCTCAAGGATCGTTCCGACATGGCACATGGCCAACACCATCACCAATTTTCCGTGCCACGCTTCCGGCAGAAACGGCAGCGGCGGTGCCCTCCGCATCACGACCCAGCAGGTCAGCTCGTCCGGCGCTGCGGCCACGATGCGGCGATACTCTTTCAGAAGGGAAGCTGCATGCTCGAACGGATGCACCACAAGCCCGGCCAGCACCTGCGGCCCCACCGGGTGCAGCGCGAATTCAAAGGCCGTCACCACGCCGAAGTTGCCCCCGCCCCCCCGGAGCGCCCAGAAGAGGTCGGGGTTTTCGGTGGCGCTGGCACGCACCTGCGTTCCGTCAGCCATCACCACATCGGCAGACAGCAGGCTGTCGATGGTCAGACCGTATTTCCGCGTGATCCAGCCGAAACCGCCACCAAGGGTCAATCCGGCAATGCCGGTGGTCGAGTTGATGCCGGTGGGAACCGCCAGACCTAAGGCCTGGGTCTCGTGGTCCAGATCGGCAAGTGTCGCGCCCGGTCCGACCCAGGCCCGCCTTGCCGCCGGATCGACCCGTACCGATTTCATGCCTGACAGATCGATCAGAAGCCCCCCATCGCAAGTTGCGTTTCCGGCGATGTTGTGACCGCCGCCCCGGATCGCCACCAGAAGGTCGTGGTCACGGGCAAACCGCACGACCTGCGCGACATCGGCAGCCCCGCTGCATTGCACGATCAGCGCCGGTTTGCGGTCGATCATCGCGTTCCAGATGGCGCGGACAGTGTCGAAGTCGGGCGAAGCGGCATCAAGTACCCTGCCCCGCACGCCTGCACGCAACCCGGCAAGGGTCGAGTCATCAATCTGCTTTGTGCCGCCATTCAGTGCCTTGAAGGTCAGTTTACCCATGATCTCGCTCCCCCGAAGATGTCCCGGATTATCGGTCCCAGGTGGCCCTTTCTGCCGATGCCCGCCGGTTCCGACGCCATCGGGTGCACATTCCGCCTGCAGCCCGGGGAAGGGAAACGAGTTTTGAAAATGCCCCATATTTGCTACACTCATCAGCATGAGCATCTCGGCCGGCTTTGATCTTGACCTGCTGCGCAGCTTCGTCATCCTTGCCGAAGAGAAAAGCTTTACGTGGGCCGCAGCCCGGGTCGGGCGCACTCAGTCAGCCCTCTCGCTTCAGATGCAGCGCCTTGAAAGCTTTGTTGGGCACCCCCTTTTGCTGCGACGCAAGGGAGGCGCGGTCACGCTCAATCCAGAGGGGTTGTATCTGTTGGGCAGGGCCGCCGAACTTCTTGAGTTGAATGACCAGATCGTGCGTTCGCTCAAGACGGGTCCGCCGTCCGGCACGATCAGGCTTGGCATGGCGGAGGAGTTTTCCGTTCTGTTCCTGTCCGCCATCCTTGAACAGTTTGCCCTGGCGTCACCGATGGTCGAGGTTCAGGTCGTGGTTGCCCCCTCCTGCGCGCTTTCGATGCAATTGCGCAACGGCGATCTTGACCTTGCAGTGCTTGCCGCCGGGATGGAGCCGCGGCATTGGCAGGCCGTCGAAATCTGGCGTTCCCGGCTTTGCTGGATAACCTCCTGCAACCACGAACAACATCTTCAATCGCCCCTGCCGCTGTCGATCTCGCCAAGCGATTGCCCTTGGCGGCCAACCTGGCTGGGCGACTGTGTTTGGCGCAGCGCGGTATTGCAGGCGTTGGAACGGCGCGGGCGAAGCTTCCGGGTGCTGGCCAGTTCTGGCAGCACGGCAGCGCAGTTGGGGGCGGTGATCGCGGGCCTTGCTGTCACGGCGACCCTTGCCGACAGCTTTGTTCCCGACGGCTTGCGAATCGCCGGACCGGACGAAGGCCTGCCGGAGCTGCCGGAAATGCCCTACCTGATCGTCAAAGCCCAAGATAACGAGGAGCCCCTGGCCGATCTTCTTGCAAGCGAGATCGTCAGGATGTTCGCCACCTTGCGGCGTTCGGCGTGATCCCAATGACTTGGACGAACCGCTATGCGCAAACCGTGCCCTTGCGCTTCGTCCATGCTTATAATAAGCACGCTTATGACTTACCGCATCGACCGACTCGGATTGCTTTTCCAGGACATCAGCCGCCAGCTTCGGGCCCGCTTTGAACAGCGCAGCGTGGCTTGGGGATTGTCTGCGGCCCAGTGGCGCCTGCTTGGCCATGTCTTGCGCGAAGGACCTTCGACCCAGGCAACCCTGGCCGCCTTGCTGGGGGTCGAACCGATCAGCGTGTCGCGCCTGATCGACCGCATGGAATGCCAGGGCTGGGTGCGGCGCGAGGCCCATCCCGACGACCGCCGTGCGCGGATCGTTGTCGCGACCGAAAGGGCAGGTGAGGCGGCTCCGGCTGCCTACGCCATCGCCGAGGCGCTTTATGACGAGGCGCTGTCCGGTCTTGCCGATGACGAGCGCCGCGTCCTGCATGCCGCGCTGTTGAAGATCACCGAAAACCTGCAGGCGACCGAGGTTGCCGCACCAACTGCCGAGACCACAGAATGAATGTCCAGACTTCCGTTGACGCCAAAGCGGTTGCCGCAGACGCGCTTGCCGTCGCCCACAAGCCTGCGGGCAAGCTGCGACGCTGGCGCAAACCCGTTCTGATGCTGGCCGTTCCCGTCGCCCTTGCGCTTGCCGCCACTGGCTGGTGGGTGTCGGGTGGTGGCCATGTGTCGACGGAAAACGCCAACCTTCACCAGCCCCGCATTTCGATTGCGTCAACGGTCGGGGGGCGTGTCGTTTCGGTCCAGGTTCAGGAATTGCAGGTTGTTTCCAAGGGCGACCTGCTGTTTCAGATTGATCCCGAACCCTTTGATCTGGCCGTAACACAGGCCGAGGCCGCTGTGGCCGCTGCCCGTCTGCAGGTCGCGCAACTGCACGCGGCCTATGCGCAGGCCGAGGCGCAGGCCTCGCTTGCTGCGGAAGACAACCGGTTTCAGGCCGAGGAACTGGCGCGGCAACAGGAGTTGTCTGGCAAGGGTGTCGCCTCGACCAGCACGCTGGACGAATTTGTCCATGCCAGCAAGCAGGCGCAGCAACGGGCCGATGTCGCGCGCCTTGCCGCCGATGCGGCCCGCGTGTCGCTGGGGGGCGATCCCGACGCCGAGATCGACGCCCATCCCGCCGTGCGCGCCGCCTTGGCCGACCTTGACCGCGCGCGCTACAATCTGGCGATGACCAGGGTTACTGCCCCTGCCGACGGTGTGATCTATCAGGCCGCGTCTTTCCGTGAGGGAGTCATGGTCGCCGCGGGCCAATCGGTCTTTGCGCTGGTCGAAACCGGCGAGGCTTGGGTCGACGCCAATTTCAAGGAAACCCAACTGGCTGATCTGGCAACCGGCCAATCGGTCGAAATCCTCTTTGACGCGGCACCGGAGCTGACCTTCACCGGCAAGGTCGAGGCGATCGGGGCCGGGACGGGTGCGGAGTTCTCGCTTCTGCCCGCCCAGAATGCGACGGGCAACTGGGTCAAGGTAACCCAGCGCGTGCCTGTGCGCATCCGGCTGGACGATCCAGCGGCAGCGGCCCGGCTTGCCTCGGGCATCAGCGCCGAAGTGACGGTGGACATATCAGAAGCACCGGCACCGCAACTGCCCCCGGCCGGTTGACCGCAGAATGTCCGACATCCCGGAAAGCCCTGCCCCCGCGCCGTCGGGGCCCCTTTCTGCCCCAGCAGTGCAGGTCAAGCATCGCGGGCTGATCACCCTTTCGATCATGCTTGCCACCATCATGCAGGTCCTGGACACCACCATCGCCAACGTCGCGCTGCCCTCGATGACGGGCGACCTTGGCGCATCGCAGGACACGATCAACTGGGTGTTGACCAGCTATATCGTCTCGTCGGCGATCATGACTCCCGTCACGGGCTGGCTGGCCGACCGACTGGGCAAGCGCGAGCTGTTCCTGATCTCGATCATCGGTTTCGTCGCCACCTCGATTGCCTGCGGCATGGCCTGGAGCCTGCCGTCAATGGTCACCTTCCGCCTGATGCAGGGGGTCTTTGGTGCGGCCATCGTGCCCTTGTCGCAGACCTTTCTTCTGGACATCAACCCGCGCGAAAAGGCCGGGCAGGCCATGGCGATGTGGGGCGCGGGCATCATGGTCGGCCCGATCATCGGCCCCACGCTGGGCGGCTGGCTGACCGAAAGCTACAACTGGCGCTGGGTCTTTCTGATCAACCTGCCGGTGGGTGCGCTGGCGCTTTTCGGAAGCATGGCCTACTTGCCGAAGACGCCCCGCAAACGGCGCAGCTTCGACATGACAGGCTTCGCGCTTTTGTCGCTGGCCCTTGGGTCGCTGCAACTGATGCTGGACCGGGGGGGCGAAGTCGACTGGTTCTCGTCCGCCGAAACCTGGGTCTATCTTCTGGTCACGATTTCGGGCTTCTGGATGTTCTGCGTCCATATCCTTTTCAAGGACCACCCCTTCCTTGACCCGCAGATGTTCCGCGACCGGAACTTCCGGATCGGCCTGATGTTCATCTTCGTGGTGGGGATCATCCTGCTGGCCAGCCTTGCGCTGCTGCCGCCGATGCTGTCGCGCATCCTTGGCTATCCGGTCATCACGACGGGCTGGGTCATGGCGCCGCGCGGGGTGGGGACGATGATCTCGATGCTGCTGGTCGGGCGGCTGGTGCGCAAGGTTGACCCAAGGCTTCTGGTCGTCGCCGGGCTGTCGCTGACCGCGCTTTCCTTGTGGGAGATGACGGGCTTTACCCCGCAGATGGACGCCTGGCCGGTGATCCGCAGCGGGGTCGTGCAGGGGCTGGGCCTTGGACTGGTCTTCGTGCCCCTGTCGACAATCGCCTTTGCCACGCTGGAGCCGCGCTTTCGGGCGGATGCGACCAGCCTGTTCAGCCTTGTGCGCAACATTGGCTCGTCCATCGGCATCTCGCTTGTGACGGCCGCGCTGTCGCGGAACGTGCAGATCAACCACGCGGAACTGGGTGCATTCATCCAGCCGTACAATCCCCTGCTTGCGCAGGTCAGCCCCGGTGCCATCGCGGGTGATCCGGCGGCCCTTCAGATGATGGATGGTCTGGTGAACATCCAGGCGGCGATGGTGTCCTATATCGACGACTTCTATCTGATGATGTGGGTCTCGCTTGCCGCAATTCCGCTGGCCCTGATCCTGCGGCGACCAGAGCGGGCGTGACTTTCCCAGTCTGGTCGGCAATCGGTCCGCCCGGCCCCCAAAGCCACCGGGGCTGCCTGGCAGGTCAAGACCACGATCCTGCCGTCAGAACCGGGAAGGCCGGGCGGAAGATGTCATCAACCTTTGGCCGCCCAGGCGCGCGGTCGGCGTGGATCGCGCGGGCTTTCAGGATCTGGCGGTCGGCGGCTTCGATCAGCGCGGCGGTGTCGCTGCCGATGACGGCGAAATCGGCCATCACTTCGCGTCCGTCGATGAAACTGGCGCGGAAGTCGCGGCCCGAACCTGCAAGTGCCATAGCCTTGATCGGGTCCAGCACCTGGCCAAGGTGAAAGCCTGACAGGTCAAAGACCGTGATATCGGCCTTTGCGCCGGGCGCCAGCCGCCCAAGATCGCCGCGGCCAAGCGCGTCGGCCCCGCCAAGGGTTGCCGCCCGGTAAAAGTCGGCGGCGGTGGCGGGTGGGCTACCGCCCATCAGATGCGATAGCATCCGGCCAAGCCGGATGTTTTCGACCATGTCGGCAGGATGGGTATCGGTCCCCATGCCAAAACGCACACCCTTTGCCCGATAGCTTGCAAACGAGGCCAAAGCCTCCCCATCGCGACCAAAGACGATCGGGCAATGCGCCACCGTGGCACCCGATGCAACCAGCCGCTGCATGTCGCTATCGCCGCCAAGGCTGACCTGCGGGCGACCCGAGATGTAGATGCCATGTGGCAGGATTGCGCGATCGGTCAGAAGGCCAAGACTTTCCAGCCAGCCCAGTGGCGTCACCCCCCGCAATGCGAGGACCGTCTCGAATTCATAGGCCGACTGGCAGCAATGCAGCCGCATTGGCACACCGGTTTCCTGTTGCACCGCGCCCGTGCGGGCAAGGACGCTTGGCAGCTGGGTCTCGATCCGATCTGGGGCCAGAAACGCACGGATGCGGCCCCCGGCGGTGTCGTCGAAGTCAGCAATGAAGCGGGCGGCCTCGTCAAGACCAGCCATTCCCCTGCCCTCATCCCAATGCTGGGCAAGGCTGCCATCGGCACGCTGATAGGTCAGGCCCGACATGTAGCAGGGGCCAAGATAGGCGCGAATTCCCATGTCTTCGGCAATGGCGGCCACTCCGGCCATCTCGTTATAGCTTTCCGCCCAGGCGCGGTAGAGCATCGAGGTGATCGGCAAGGCGGTCGTGATGCCGCCCCGGATCAACTGGGTAAACGCATAGCGGTATTTGAACAGCTCTTCCTCGGGCGTGTAGGCCTCTTGCGGTCCGCGCCGCAGGGCGTCTTCGGTCCAGATGCGGCCCAGGTTGCGCCAAGGACCATTGTCGAAGGTCAGGACCTCGGTATCCAGATCGCCCAAGGCATCCAGGTCGATGAAACCGGGGCCGATCATCGCGCGGCCATAGTCGATGCGGCGGTCAACCTCGCCCGGGAAATCCCGCCCGACGAAATCGATGGTCTGGCCCGAAAAGACGACCTCGCCCCTTGGGATCAGCGCATGGTCGCCCTTGTCAAAGCCGACAACCCAGTCGGCAGTCAGCAGGGTCCGCATCAGACCAGACGCCCGTCCTCGGCCACCAGACGCCCGGCGCGCACGACGCGGCGCGCTTGCGGACGGCGGCAGACCGCATCGCCGGGCGTTTCGGCATCGACCATCAGGAAATCGGCGCGGTTGCCGGGGGCAAGTCCGTAATTGCCCAGACCGATGGCGCGGGCGGCGTGATGCGTCGCGCAATCCAGCGCCAGTTCGAATTCGCTGTCACGGCCCCAGTCGTATTTGTAGGCGGTGAAGAAGGCCCGTTCCAGCATGTCGCCATTGCCCACCGGCGACCAGGAATCGCGGATGCCGTCCGAGCCGCAGCAGACCGTCACCCCCATCTCGGTCAGGGGCTGCACCGGAGGGATCGGGGTTTCGGCGGGGGCCGAAGTCATCAGCGAAATCCGCAGGTCGGCCAGACGGCGGCCGATCTTTTCCAGCCGCCAGTCGGGGATCATGCCCAGGCAATAGGCGTGGCTGATCATCACCTTGCCCTGAAGTCCCGCGCCCTTGGTGTAATCGGCAATGCGTTCGATCTGCCAGGCCCCAAGTTCGCCCTTGTCGTGAAGGTGGATGTCAAGACCCGCGCCAAACTCTTCGGCCATGCCGAAGATCAGCCGCAACTGGCCGTCCGGATCGCCGTCGATGCCTGCGGGGTCAAGCCCGCCCACGGTTTCAACGCCCATGCGCATCGCCTCGCGCATGAGGTCTGCCGTGCCGGGGCGACACAGAAGCCCGGTCTGCGGAAAGGCCACGAATTGCAGGTCGATCCGGTCGCGCCACGCTTCGCGCATTTCCAGCATCGCCGCGACATGCTTGACCCCGATGTCGGGGGCCACGTCGATGTGGCTGCGGATCGCGGTGGTGCCATAGGCCAGCATCCGTTCCAGCAACCGCCCGGCACGCACGGATATCGGCGTGGTCTGGGCAGCCAGCACCCGACGTTCGTTGTCGATAAAGTCGCGAAGCGCGGGGCCAGCGGTACAGCCCATCCAGGGCTCGCCGAAAAGCGTCTTGTCCAGATGCACATGGGGTTCGACGAAGGCAGGCATCAAAAGCCGCCCGCCGCCATCGACATCCGGGCTGCCAGAGAGCGAAGGCCCGATCTCGGCGATCTTGCCGCCCGCACAGCGGATTGCGACCGGTTGGCCTTTGGCATCGCGCAGGTTGGTATACAGCATTCCGACCCCCTTGAGAAATGCGCGGGCCCGAAGGCCCGCGCTGCTGGATTACCCTTTCAGACGGGTCCAGATCTTGTCACGAAGTTCCTGCGCGGCAGGGCTGCAAACCTCGGTCGGAACCAGACGGTCGGCGAATTCCGGCGGCATGTTCACCGATTCCGCGTCCTTCCATTTGTCGTCCAGGAATTCCGCGCTTTCGATCGAGTTGGCATAGGCAATCGCATTGGTCACGGCGGCGGCATTCTCGGGCGCCATCATCCAGTTGATGAAGATCCTGGCGTTTTCCGGGTGCGGGGCACCTACCGGCATCGCAAAGTTGTCGCGGAACATCGGCGTGCCTTCACTGGGGTAGATGAAGCGGACCGTATCCTTGATCTCATGCGCCCGCGCAGTTGCCCCGGACCAAAGGTGATGCATGGCAACCTCGCCCGAGGCCATGCGGTCCACGGTGCTGTCGGCGGAATACATCTTCAGCTTGGGCTTCTGCGCCTCGAGCAGGGCATAGATCTTGGCCGCGTCGTCATTGCTTTCGGTGCATTGCGGCAGGCCCAGATACAGGGCAGCGGCCTGGATCAGTTCGCTGCCGATATCCAGCGCGGCGATCTTGCCTTCAAGTTCCGGCGGCGGTTCGAAGAAGACGCTCCAGCTGTCGTCAAGCTTGCCGCCCGGCACCTGCGCGCTGTCATAGGCAATGCCGGTCACGCCCCAGGTGTAAGGCGCGGTATAGATGCGACCGGGGTCGAACTCGGGGTCCTTGAAGGCGTCCTTCACATACTGGAAGTTCGACATCTCGGCTGCATTGATCGGTTGCAAAAGCCCGTCGGTGATCATGCCTGCGATCACATAGTCGGTGGGCACGATCACGTCATAGGCCGCCCCGCCCGCTTGCAGTTTGGCGATCAGCGTTTCGTTGCTGTCATAGCCGTCCTGGATGACCTTGATCCCGGTCTCGGCCTCGAACTTCGCCAAAAGCTCGGGCGGGTAGTAATCGGTCCAGTTGTAGAAGTAGAGCACCTTTTCCTCTTCGGCCATCGCCGCGCCCGCGACGGTGAACGCAAGGATCGAGGCGGTCAGAAACCCATTCCATTTCATTGGTTTAACTCCCCTGTTGTTGGCTTACCGGCGCATTTTGCCGAGAAGGAAGGACGTGACGACCAGCGCCACCGAGACGATCAGCATGATCGTGGATATCGCGTTGATTTCGGGCGTGATCCCGGCCCGGATCGCCGAGAAGATATAGACCGGCAGCGTCGTCGACCCCGGACCCGACAGGAAGAACGAGGTCAGGAAGTCATCCAGACTGGTGACGAAGGCCAGCGTGAAGCCCGCCATGATCCCCGGCCACAGCAGCGGCAGCGTGACCCGGCGGAAGGTGACGAAGCGGTTGGCGTAAAGGTCCTGTGCGGCCTCTTCCAGGCTGGGGTTCATCCCCTGCAGCCTTGCCTTGATCGGCAGATAGGCAAAGGGAATGCAAAAGGCGATGTGGGCCGGGATCATCGCCGCCAGCCCCATGTCGATGCCGATGGCCACGAACAGCATCAGCGTCGCCACCGCCACCACGACTTCGGGCAGGATCAGCGGGGCGTTCAGCACCGCCTCGACCGCGCCCTTGCCGCGAAACCCCGATTTCATCCCAAGCGCGGCCGCCAGCGCCAACAACGTTGCGCCAATCCCTGCCGCCGTGGCCAGCACCAGCGAGTTCCAGGTCGCATCGCGGATCGAGGGGTTCACAAGGATCTTGCGATACCAGTCCAGCGAGGTTTCCGACCAGACCGTCGCCGTGCGGTTGGCGTTGAAGCTGTAGACGATCAGCACAACGACCGGCACGTAAAGATAGACCAGAACAGCCAGGCTGATCTCGCGGGTCAGGGGCAGACGGCGCAGGTTCATCGCTTGGCCTCCTGCCGGGTCTTCCAAAGCGCGATGCCCATCAGGACCAGCATCATCAGCGCCAGCAGCACGACCGAAATCGCCGCGCCGAAGGGCCAGTTTCGCGACTGGCCGAATTGCAGCTGGATCAGGTTGCCCATCATCATCGACTTGCCGCCGCCCAGGATCGCCGCCGTGACAAACGACCCAAGACTGGGGATGAAGACCAACATTGACCCGGCGATGATCCCCGGCATCGCCAGTGGCACGATGACCCGCGTCAGCGCGCGGCGACGGTTGGCACCCAGATCATAGGCCGCCTCAAGCAGCCGCCAGTCGAACTTCTCGAAACCCGCATAGATCGGCAGGATCATGAAGGGCAGGAAGGAATAGACAAGGCCGATCAGGATCGCCGCGTCATTGTACAAAAGCTGCACCGGGCCAAAGGGCCAGATTGCATTGGCGGTCTGGCTGACGAGGCCATCCTCGCGCAGGATGATCAGCCAAGCATAGTTCCGCACCAGAAGATTGGTCCAGAACGGGATGGTGATCAGCAATACAGCCATGTCGCGGGCCCCGCGCGAAAGGCTGGACATCCACAAGGCAACCGGCAGGCCCAGGCCCACGCAGATCGCCGTCGTCGCCGCTGCCTGCCAGACCGACCGCCACAGGATCGAAAGGTAGGTCGGGTTGAACAGCAGCGTGCCGTCGAAATCCTCTTCCCAGACCAGTTTGGTATAATTGGCGAAAGACGGGGCCGAGGTCCAATCCACCCCGATCGTCGCGCCCCGACCCAGAAGCGAAACCCAGGCCATGATGCCCAGGGGCACGCCGATCAGGACCAGCACGACCAGAAGTGCAGGCCCGACCAGCCCGGCACGGCGGAAGGGCGAGGTCGCGCTCATGCCGCAAACACCTGCAGCGCGTCGGGCGGCAGGTCCAGCGTCACCTGCGCCCCGATCTCGGGCAGGTTCGCCGTGGCGGCGCGCAACAGGAATGGCGCACCATTGGCCAGCCGCAATTGCAGGATCGTCGCTGTGCCCAGATAGGCGGCGTGGGTGACTTCGGCCGGCAGCGCCCCGCCTTGCGACAGGGTCGCGCGCTCGGGCCGGATCGCGACCGTCACCCGCGCGCCAGTCCCCTGATCAGCGCCGGCAGCAATTTCAGCGCCGCAGTCAAGCCGCACCTTGCCGGGACCGGCCACCTGCCCGTCCAGAAGATTGATCTCGCCGATGAAGTCCGCGACGAAGCGATGGGCCGGGCGTTCATAAATGGCGCGCGGCGTGTCCAGCTGCAGGATGCGCCCGCCCTGCATCACGGCGATGCGGTCCGACAGGGTCAGCGCTTCTTCCTGATCATGGGTCACGAAAACAAAGGTGATCCCGGCTTCGGCCTGCAATTGCTTCAGCTCGATCTGCATTTCCTTGCGCAGCTTCAGGTCAAGCGCCGACAAGGGCTCGTCCAGCAGCAGGACCTTGGGGCGCGGGGCCAGCGCACGCGCCAAGGCCACCCGCTGTTGCTGGCCGCCGGAAAGCTCCGAAGGCTTGCGACCCGCAAAGGCCCCCATGCGGACCATCTCCAGCGCCTCCCCCGCGCGGCGGCGGACTTCGGCGGCGGAAAAGTTCTGCATTTCCAGCGCGAAGGCGACATTCTGCGCGACCGTCAGATGCGGGAACAGCGCATAGCTTTGAAAGACCGTGTTCACCGGGCGCTGGAACGGCGGCAGATGGTCGATCCGCGCGCCTTCGATCAGGATCGCGCCGCTGTCCAGATCCTCGAATCCCGCGATCAGCCGCAGAAGCGTGGTCTTGCCGCAGCCGGAGGGGCCAAGCAGGGTAAAGAACTCCCGCGCGCCGATGTCGACCGACACGTCCCGCAAGACCCGGATGGCGGCATCACCGCGACCAAAGCTTTTCGAGACGGACTGAACAGTGATGGCCGACGGTGCGCTGGACATGCTGCTTCCCTGTGCTGTGCAGGGATCGTCAGGCATCCGGGGCGGTCTTGTCAAGATCGCATGCAATCCTTGCATGCAATTAATGCGAATTTCGTCCGCGACTAGCCGATGTCGATGTCCTTGGCATAGGCGGCAAGCACCTCGCGAATGTCCTTTTCGACCCGCGAGCTAAGAAGCGCGCGGCTTGCCACCTCGGCCAGATGCTGATCCATCAGCGCCGCTGCTCCTTCGGCATCCCCGGCAATCAGCGCCTCGACGATGGCGGAATGTTCCCGGGCGCCGCAATCCGCCGAATGCGGGCGGCCATACATCGCCAGCACCAGCGAACACCGCGAGACGGTTTCTGTCACATACCGCAGCAAAAGCGGGTTGCCGGTCAACTGCGCCAGCGTCAGGTGAAACTCTCCCGCCAAGCGGATCGCCTCGGCATCATTCCTTGCGGCAAGGGCCGCCTCTCGTGCCACCATGTCCCGCAGGCGGGCCGCGATGGTGACGTCGATCTTGCCGACAAGGTCCAGCACCATCGCCCGTTCCAGCGCACGCCGGACGGTAAAGATCCCGCGCCCATCCTCAAGCGAAGGGTTGGCGACAAAAGCCCCACGGTTGGGGATCAGGTCCACCAACCCTTCAACCGCCAGCCGCCCCAGCGCCTCACGCGCGATGGTGCGCGAGGTGCCGAAGCTTTCCCCGATCGCATCCTCGGGCAGGCGCGAGCCGGGGGCAAGGCGCTGATCGATGATTGCGCTGCGCAGCGCATGATGCACCTTTTCGGTGCGGGTGCGCGGGGAGCCTGCAGATTTCGTTCGTTCCGGGGCCATGATCCATCCTTGACTGGCCTTACCATGCGCCACGCCGCAGGCAGGCTCAAGCCGACTTGTCGCCCGCCTTGTCACGCGGATAGCCAAGCGATCCGACCTTGGACGTGGCAAAGCCGCCGCCTGCCAGGGCCTCGGCCAGCTTTACCGCCGCCGCCACGCCGTCGATCACCGGCAGCCCCAGGGTTTCCGACAAGGACGCGCACATCTCGGCCATGCCGGCACAGCCCAGCACAATCGCCTCCGCCCCGTCCTCGACCATGGCCTTGCGGCCTTCGGCGACCAGCCGCGCAAGGGCCTCGTCGGGGGCGGCCTCCAGCGCAAGCACCGGAAGATCAACAGATCTTACCTTGCGACAGGCATGACCCGCGCCATAGGCCTGCACCAGATCCTCGATCACCGGGACCGAACGCGGCAAGGTGGTGATGATGCTGAACCGCGCCGAAATCAGCATGGCCACCTGAATGGCCGACTGTGCGATGCCAAGGACCGGGGCGCGGGCAAGTTCCCGCGCGGCCAGCAATCCGGGGTCGTCGAAACAGGCGATGACAATGGCCGAAGGGGGCGTCGGGCCGCGTTCGGCAGCCCGGATCGCGGCAAGCATCGGTGGCACCGCCAGGGCTGCGTCGGCATGCCCCTCGACCGAGGCAGGTGCCGGGCCTGACCCGGAAAGCGCCGTGATCTTCGTCCCCGGCAGGGCCACGTGCCGCGCCGCCGCCGCGATGGTCCCGGTCATCGATACGGTGCTGTTCGGGTTCAGGATCAACAAGTTCATTTCGGCAATCCCGCCAGAAATTCGGCTTCCGCAGCCAGCATTTCGGCCGATTTCTTCAACTGAAACTGGCGGTCAGGGATGATGTAATTGTCGGCATGCAGCCGGGCGAGCGGCTGGTAGACCTCGGGCAGCACATAGCGACCGGCGGCATCCAGACAGTCATCCCTGACATGCATCTGCACCACGCGGCCCAGCACGATGGCGCGGCCGGGATAGTCGATGATCTGCTCGACCCGGCATTCCATCGCACAGGGGCTTTCGGCCACCCGTGCCGCATCAACCTGCAGCGCGGGAATGGCGGTCAGACCGGCCAGTTTCAGTTCGTCCACCTCTGGGGCAAGCGAGGTGCCGCAGATGATCATGCGGTCGGCAATGCCGGCATCGACCATGTTCACCACGAACTCCCCCGTCCTGCGCAGGTTGGCGGTGGTGTCCTTTTCCACCCCGCCGCTTCGCCCCTGAATTCCAAGGATCAGGATCGGCGGCTCTTGGGCGAAGACGTTGAAAAAGCTCATTGGTGCGGCGTTGTCATGGCCAGACAGCGCCCGGGTCGTCACCAACGCGATCGGCCTTGGCACGACAAAACTGGTCAGAAGCCGGTAGCGGTCAGACGCCTGCAAGGTTCTGAAATCAAATTCCATCGACGAACCAGCCCCAAGATCCCCGCGTCATTCCGCATACAATCATGCTTTTTCTTTGCATGCAATATTGCGATTGACGGCCGCGATCTTCGCGGAGGCGCTGTAACCTTGGGGCCAAAAGGGTCGCCTCTTGGAACCTGTACAACCCCAACCCGCCCCGACAGCTTGTGGATTTCGACAGGATGACCGCGCGCAGCGATTTACCACCCGACCGGGCTGCGCTACATGCAGGGCGAACCTAAGGAATGGGGATGGCAATGGCACGGAATGCGGCGGCACCGGCACGGGACAGCTACGATGTGGTGATCATCGGTGGCGCGATCATGGGATCGTCGACCGCCTGGTGGCTGACCCAGATGGGCTTTGCAGGCCGGGTTCTGGTGGTCGAGCGTGATCCCTCTTACGCGCAGGCGGCGACGACGCTCAGCTTCTCGTGC
>CAUJIP010000119.1 GCA_963205235.1 Pseudomonadota bacterium | reverse complement strand
AGCGTTTTTGTAGGTTAATCGCACCCAGAGTCGGATGAGGTCGAAGACCCCGCGGCCAGGCACCAACCGGGCGCCGCGATCCCCTCATCCTCACGCGGCGCCCCTCCCAAGGGGGCAGCCATGGACGACGCAAGAAATTCGCAGATCACGCAGCGCGGCTGCACCCATCCGGGGCCGGGCGACATGGTGCTGGCCAATGCCGGAAAACATAGTCTCTAAATTCAGCGGCCCAATTTTCGTGGTGGTCTTGAAAAAACTCGTAAGCTCTGGCGCTTAGTTCGTCTGCCCCCATGGCTTTCTTTCCAACATTGAACTCAGCTCGTTCAACAGGAGCATTTCCGGTACTATCTTCAAAAAGCCGGTTTCGTACCACTGGGTCGTTCAGGTTTTGTGGAAGGGTTGAGTAGCGCAGCAGCTCGCCCGGCTCCCAGTTTTGGAGAAATAGGTCGTATTCGTCTGGGTCGCTCACGGCCGTTCTCCCTTTTGTTCACTCTGCCATTTTCTTCTACTTCCGCGCACTTCGCCCACTGACACAACCGCCAACTGAAAACTAACGTCAGAACTCTAATAGACCGGCTTGAACTACTATGCCCACCCCTCGCGAAACCATCCTCGCCGCGCTTCACGCGCGGCTTTCGGCGTTGCCCGCCACCACCTTGCGCGGTGACGTGCTGCCCGAACGCGTGCCTCCCGCAGGCCTCCTGATTCTGCGCGACGGCGAGCCCGGGGAGCCCGAAGTGACGCTCTCGCCGCTGCGCTACCATTACCAGCACAGGGCAGAGATCGAGGCGGTCGTACAGGGTGCCGCCCGTGACACCGCCTTCGACACCCTCTGCGCCGGCATTGGCGCGGCGATTGCCGCCGACCGCACGCTGGGCGGCTTCTGCGACTGGGTCGAGGCGGAAGCCCCGCGTCCGGTTGACCTGCCAGTCGAAGGGGCCGCCAGCCTGAAGGCGGCGGTGATCCCGATCATCCTGCATTATTCCACGGTCGATCCGCTGGCCTGACCCAATCACGATAGGAGAACACAATGGCACGAGCCCATGGGGCGCGGGCGCAGATGGCGCTTGCGTTCGAATCCATCTATGGCACCGCGCCCGCCACGGGCTACCGGACGGTGCCGTTTGCCAGCACCACGCTCGGCTCCGAACAGCCGCTGATCGCGTCGGAACTGCTGGGCCAGGGGCGCGACCCACTGGCCCCGATCAAGGACGCAGTCACCGCCGATGGCGATGTCGTGGTGCCGATCGATGTCGAGAACCTCGGCCTCTGGCTGAAAGCGGCTTTCGGCGCGCCGGTCACGTCCGGCACGACGCCCAAGACCCATACGTTCCAATCAGGGAACTGGACGTTGCCGAGCATGGCCATCGAGACGGCAATGCCCGAGGTGCCGCGCTACGCCATGTACACTGGCTGCGTCTGCGATCAGCTTTCGTGGCAGATGGCGCGCTCTGGCCTGCTGACCGCTACCGCACGGGTGGTGGCGCAAGGCGAAAGCGTCGCGGCGGCCACGGCCGCTGGCACGCCCACCTCGCTGGCGCTGCAGCGGTTCGGGCATTTCAACGGGGCGATCACGCGGAACGGCTCACCGCTCGGCAACGTCATCTCAGCCGAGGTGACCTATTCCAACGGACTCGACCGGATCGAGACCATCCGCTCGGACGGCCGGATCGAGGGAGCCGATCCCGGCATGGCCGCGCTGACCGGCCGGGTCGAGGTGCGATTTGCCGACACCGCGCTGATCACGCAGGCCATCGACGGCACGCCTTGCGAGTTGGTCTTTGCCTGGAGCCTCGGCGCCAACGCCAGCTTCACCTTCACCGCCCATGCCGTCTATCTGCCGCGTCCCCGGATAGAGATCCCGGGCCCGCAAGGCATCCAGGCCACCTTCGACTGGCAGGCCGCCAAGGCCGTCAGCCCCGCCCGCATGTGCACCGCCGTCCTCGTCAACACCGTTGTGAGCTATTGAACATGATCAGACTGAACCTGACTGCATCCCCTTCGTGGCTGAACCTCGCCCCTGGCCTTCGTTTGCATGTCGCACCGTTGAGCACCGCCTTGATGGTCTCGGCCCGCGCCGATCCGGCCATCGAAGCCCTGCCGGACACCGCCACGCAAGAAGAACTGGCACTCGCGATGGCCAAGGCCGTGGCCCGCCGCGCCGTGCTGGATTGGGAGGGCGTTGGCGACGACGCTGGCGATGCTGTGCCAATCTCGCCCGAAGGCATCGACGCCCTGCTGGAAATCTGGCCCGTCTTCGAAGCGTTCCAGACCCAATACGTCGCCAAGGGTCTGATCCTGGACGCGGAAAAAAACGTCTCCGCGCCCTTGCCGACTGGTCCTTCGGCGGGGGCGACCGGTACTGCGCGGCCTGCGCGGGGCGCTGCCCCGACTGCCCGGCAAGACTGAATCGTCCGCAGACGAAAGAAGGCTGGCAGGTCTGGGATCTGGTGGGCCGCCTCGGTGGGCAACTGCGCGTGATCCCCGGCGCGGTGCTTGGCTGGGACATGGGCGCGGCGCTGGCAATGGCCCATGCCCTCGGGATCGACGCCCTGATCGCTGCCGAACTGCTGCCCGAGATCGAGGCGGTGATGGTGCGCAAGCTGAACGAACAGATCGGAGACGGCCATGGCTGAGAAGAGGGTCTCTGTCCGACTGGTCGCGGAAGGCGGCCGTCAGGTCCGTGCCGAACTGGAAGGGATCGGCGAGGCTGGCACGCGCGGGTTCGGTCGTCTGTCCTCCGAGATGGAACTGGCCAATACCCGCCTCGGCAGCTTCGCCCGCAAAGCCGGGATTGCGCTGGCGGCGGTTACCGCCGCTTCGGTCGCCGCCGGCGTGGCCATGGTCCGCTCGGGGCTCGACGTGATCGGCGCGCAGGCGGACATGGCCGCCTCGCTCAGGACCACTGTCGAAAGCCTGCAGGTACTCACTTGGGCTGGGGAGTTGGCCGGTGTCTCCATGGGCGAAATCGAACAGGCCACCAAGAAGCTGACCACGCGGCTGTCCGAAGCGGCGGCTGGGTCCGGATTAGCTGTTGGGGCCTTGCAACGGCTGAACCTGACGGCCGCCGAGTTGCAGGCGCTGCCACTCGACCAGCGCATCGTCGCCATTCAACAGGCCCTAAACCAGTTCGTGCCGGAAGCCGAACGTGCCGCGGTGGCATCTGATCTTTTCGGCGACCGGGCCGCACTGGCCTTCCTGCGCATCGACTCTGCCACCCTGCGGGAGGCGGCGCAGGATGTGCAGGATTTCGGGGTGGCGGTCAGCGCGGCTGATGCGGCACAGATAGAACGCACCGGCGATGCCATCGCCAAGCTGAGCCTGATCTGGCTCGGCCTGACCAACCGCCTGACCGCTGCGGTCGCCCCGGCGTTGGAAACCGTGGCGAATACGCTGGCCGATATGGCGCGCGGCACCGGGCCCATCGGCAGTGCGATCAATGCAGTCTTCGACAACCTTGCACGGCTTGCTACCCATGCCGCGACCTTCGCCGCCTTCATGGCCGGGCGCTGGGTGGCCGGGCTGGCCGTTGCCGCCCTGTCGGTGCGCGGTGTCGCTACCGCACTCATGTTCCTGCGCGGGGCGTTGATCCGCACCGGCATCGGCGCGCTGATCGTTGGCGCAGGCGAACTGGTCTATCAATTCTCGCAGCTTGTCACCCGGGTTGGCGGCGTGGGCGAAGCCTTCCGCCTGCTGGGTGATCTCGCAAAGGAAGTCTGGTCGCGCATCGGCCTGTCACTCGATGCGGCATTTGCTAATATGGCCGCTGGCTGGGAGGGTTTGAAAGCTGCCGGGCTGTCGGCGCTCGAAGGCACCATCGCGGGCGTGGTCAGCTTCGGCGACCGGACAGCCGCCATTTTCCAGGGGGCATATGACGCGGCGGTGGCGATCTGGGGCAGTCTGCCCGGCGCCATCGGCGACTTTGCCTTCCAGGCGGCGAACGGTCTGATTTCCGGGGTCGAGGCGATGCTGAATGGCGTCGTCACGCGCATCAACAATTTCATCAACGGGCTGAACGCCGCGCTGGCGCTGCTGCCGGACTGGGCGGTCGGCGAAGGTGGGGTGCGGATCGGCACGCTGGACCCGGTGGAACTGGCGCGGATCGGCAATCCTTTTGAGGGCGCGGCGACTGCTGCCGGGGCCGCCGCAGCGGATGCCTTCTCAGCCGCGCTGTCCCGGACCTATCTCGAGCCACCCGACCTCGGGCTTGGCGGGATGGCAGACGACGCGCGTGGCCGGGCTGACGGTTACCGCGAAGCAGCAGGCATGCTGGCCGATGCTGCGGGTCGTCCGCTGGCCAGTTGGCAGGCGCTGCGCAACGCGGCGACCGGCACCGGATCGGATGCCGAAACGGCGTTGGCAGATGCCGCCAGTTCGGCGGATGCGCTCAACACCGAACTGGACGACACCGCAGCTGCTGCCGGGAATGCGGGCGCTGCGGCGCGCGAAGCCGGGGCGCAAGCTGCCGAAGGGGCCGACCAAGCCGCGACTGGCTGGGGTGCTGTGACTGCGGCACTCGCCGACTATGCCACCAAGGCGCGCAACGTCGTCGGCGATATCGGCCAAGCGTTGGTCGGGGCCTTCACCTCGGCCGAGAATGCGGTGGGCGAGTTTGTGAAGACCGGCAAGCTCGACTTCCGCGATCTGGTCACGTCGATGATCGCCGATCTGGCCAAGCTGGCAGCGCGGACCTTCATCCTTGGACCGATTGCCAACGCCCTGTCGGGAGCGCTAGGCGGCGCGGGCGGGATCTTCGCCAACATCCTGCATGCGGGCGGCATGGTCGGATCGCCGGGCCCGGGTCGCATGGTCCCTGCGCATGCCTTCGCCAATGCCCCGCGCATGCATGTGGGCGGCTGGGCCGGGATCAAGCCCGACGAGGTTCCGGCGATCCTGCAACGGGGCGAGCGCGTGCTCTCCCGCCGCGAGGCAGCAGGTTACGGCCAATCCAGCGCGGCTGCGGTCAACGTCACCATCATGGCCCGCGATGCAGAGAGCTTCCGGCAATCGCGAACGCAGGTCGCTGCCGACATCGCGCGCGCGGTGTCCCTCGGCCGGAGGGGCATGTGATGGCATTCCATGAAGTCAGATTCCCTGACAACATCAGCCGCGGGGCACGCGGGGGGCCGGAACGGCGCACGCAAGTGGTCGAACTGGCCTCTGGCGATGAGGAGCGAAATGCCAGTTGGGCCAACAGCCGTCGCCGCTATGATGTGGCCTATGGCATCCGCCGCGCCGACGATCTGGCGGCGGTCGTTGCCTTCTTCGAAGCCCGCAATGGTCGCTTGCACGGTTTTCGCTACAAGGACTGGGCGGACTACAAGTCCTGCCTGCCGTCGCAGGTGGTGGCCCCCACCGATCAGCCCATCGGCACCGGCAATGGCGCTGTCATCACCTTCGCGCTGCTGAAGCGCTACACTTCTGGGGCGCAAAGCTGGACCCGCGCCATCGCCAAGCCGGTGGCAGGGACCGTTCGTGTCGCCCTGAACGGCGTCGAACAGATGACCGGCTGGAGCGTCAACACCACCACCGGCAGCGTGACTTTCACCACCGCCCCCGGCGCGGGCGTTGCAATCACGGCGGGCTTTGAATTCGACGTCCCGGTCCGTTTCGACACCGACATGCTCGACGTCACCCTCGACCTCGAGCGGCTGGGGTCGATCACATCCATTCCGCTGCTGGAGATCCGGCGATGAACGAAGAAACCGGCTTTGTCGCTGCTGTCCTGCGCGATTTGGCGACCTCCACCGCCGTCATCCTGGCGGCCTGGGGCGCGCTTGGCGGGGCCACCAACGCCCTGACCACGCGGATGCGGCTGCGCGATGCGTTGCGCCACATCCTGCTCGGCGGTCTGATCGCGGCCGGAATGGGCAGCCTGTCGATGGCGGTCATCACTGCGTGGCTTGGCCTGCCATCGCAGGCAATCCCGGCCGGGGGCGCGGCGGGCTCGGCCGCCTATCTGGTCGGCGTCTTCGGCCCTGCCTTCATCGAGGTCGTCCTCGCCCGGCTGCGCAGCGGCAAGGGGGGCACCCCCGATGCATGAGCTTCTCCGCCTTGCGCGCTCCATCCGCTGCGACGCATCAGATCCGGCACAGGCCTTCAGTCACCGCCTGCGCCTCGGTCTTCTGGTCGCCGCGCTGATCCTGATCCTTTCCTCCATCTTCGGGTAATCCCATGCACATGACTGATCGGGGGCTTCTGGCCCTCGTCCGGCACGAAGGAATCGTGCCCGGACCTTATCTCGACGTCAAAAACGTCTGGACCTTCGGCATCGGCCACACTGCCTCGGCAGGGCCGCCCGATCCTACAGGGATGCCGCGCGGCATGCCCGTCGATCTCGACGCCGGGATCCGCGAGGCGTTCCGGCTCTTCCGCAGCGACATCGTGGCCTACGAGGCCGAGGTGCTGCGCGCGGTGACGGTGCCGCTGGAACCGCACGAGTTCGATGCGCTGGTCAGTTTCCACTACAACACAGGCGGCATCGCCAAGGCTTCGCTGACCCGCCATCTGAACGCGGGCAACCGCGCCGCAACCGCGCAGGGTTTCATGGGCTGGCTCCGGCCCGCCGCAATCCGCACGCGTCGCGAGGCCGAGCGCGATCTGTTCCGCGATGGCCGCTATCCGACCGGCACTATCCCGGTCTGGTCGGTCGACCGCAACGGACGGGTGGATTTCTCGCGGCCGATCCGGCGAATGACCGAGTCGCAAGCGCTGGCATTGCTGCGCCCAATGAGCCCGCCAGCGCCGCCGACCGTGCCACTGCCGGTACCGACCCAACCGTCTGCCGCCCCGTCGTGGTGGCAGCGGCTGATGGAATTCTTCACAGGAAAGGCAACATCATGAACTGGAACCTCGCACGCGGGCTGGTCTATCTGGCCTGTCTTGCCGCCTCCGGGCTGGCCATGGCCGGGCTGGCGGATTTTGATCTGGTGACCGGCAGCTTTGATCTGCGTCCCTTCAACCTCTACGCTCTGACCGGCACGGCAGGGGGCGTGGTTTCCTCGGCACTGGCCTCGGTCGCCCTATGGCGCGGCTGGGGGCGGAAGTGAAAGCGCTCTCGCCCGCGCTTCAGGCTCATCTCGACGAGGGAACGACCACGCTGGCTTGGTGCTGGCGGATCGTGCGTGCCGATGGGGTGACGCTTGGCTTCACCGACCACGACCAAACCCTGACGTTCGACGGCACCGATTTCGAGCCGGAGAGCGGCTTTGCGGCCTCCGAGGTGCGGTCGGGTTCCGACCTGTCCGTGGATGCGCAGGATGCCCAAGGCGTGTTGTCCTCCGACCGGATCACCGAGACCGATATCCTCGACGGCCGCTGGGACAATGCGGCGGTCGAGGTCTGGCGCGTGAACTGGGCAGCGACCTCCCAGCGCGTGCTGTTGCGGCGGGGTGCCATCGGCCAGATCCGGCGGGGACGGCTGGCGTTCGTGGCCGAGGTGCGATCGCTGGCCCATGTCCTCGGCCAAATCGTCGGGCGGACGTTTCAGGCGACATGTGACGCGGCCCTTGGCGATGCGCGCTGCGGAGTCAATCTCGAGGCACCGATGTTCAAGGGCACCAGCGCGATCATCGATCTTCTGCGCGACCGCGCCTTCACCGCATCGGGGCTTGGCGGGTTCACGGCGGGCTGGTTCACATTCGGCACCCTCGACTGGACCAGCGGGGCCAATGCCGGGCGGCGGGCCGAGGTGTTGTCTCACGACCTCGTTGACGGCGTCGCCGTGCTGACGCTGCTGGAAGCCCCGGTGCGCGCCATCGCCGCGACGGACACATTCACCATCCGCGCCGGGTGCGACAAGCGCATCGCGACCTGCGGCACGAAGTTCGCCAATGTCGCCAACTTCCGGGGCTTTCCCAATATCCCCGGCCAGGATGCTGTCCTGCGCTATGCCACCACTGAGGGCGGCCACGAGGGGGCGGTGCTGTGACGACCGCAGATCCCGACATGGTCATCACCGTCGCACGGTCCTGGCTCGGCACGCCCTACCACGATCAGGCCAGCCTCAAGGGCATCGGATGCGATTGCCTTGGCCTCGCGCGCGGCGTCTGGCGCGACGTTGTCGGGCCCGAGCCTTTCCCGATCCCGCCCTACAGCCGGGACTGGGGCGAAAGCGGACCGCGCGAAGTTCTGGCCGAGGGCGCGCGCCGCATTATGCCGGAAATCGCACCCGCCGATGCCCCACCCGGCGCGTTGATACTGTTCCGCATGATGCCGCGCGCCATTGCCAAACATGTCGGGATTCTGACCGGCCCCGACACCTTCCTCCATGCCTACGAGCGGCTCGGCGTGATCGAGGAACAGCTGACCCCGACATGGCGACGCCGCATCGCCTTCGCCTTCCTCTTTCCCCGACGCTGAGAGTTTTCCATGGCCACGCTTGTCCTCGGCGCTGTCGGCACTGCCATCGGCGGGGCCTTTGGTGGCGCGATCCTCGGCTTTTCCGGCGCAGCCATCGGTGGCTTCATCGGCTCGACCGTGGGCTCGGTGGTCGACAGCTGGATCGTCTCCTCGCTGGCACCCGCCCAGCGGATCGAGGGCGCGCGGCTCGACACGCTGCGCATCACCTCGGCCACCGAAGGGGCGGTGATCCCGCGCCTCTACGGCCGGATGCGGATCGGCGGCAACATTATCTGGGCCACCGATTTCCGCGAGGAAACCAAGACCACCACCCAAGGCGGCGGCAAGGGCGGCGGGGGCGGCAAGGTCAAGACAACAGAATACCTCTACTATGCGAGCTTCGCCGTGGCGCTGTGCGAGGGCCCGATCACCGGCATCGGCCGCGTCTGGGCCGACGGCAAGGCGATGGACATGACCGGCGTGACCTGGCGCTGGTATCCCGGCAACGAGGCGCAGACCGCCGACCCCTTCATTGCCGCCAAGATGGGCGCGGCCAACACGCCCGCCTATCGCGGCACGGCTTACGTCTTGTTCGAGGATCTCGCGCTGGCCACATTCGGCAACCGCCTGCCGCAATTGTCGTTCGAGGTCTTTCGCCCGCTGGCCGATGGCGACACCGCCGAAGGCCTGACGCGCGCCGTCACCCTGATCCCGGCCTCGGGCGAGTTCACCTACGCAACCGACGCCATCCGCAAGGGCAGCGGTGGTGCCACCGTGGCCGAGAACCTGAACGCGCTGCCTGACCAGCCGGACATCGTGGTGGCGCTGGACCGGCTGCAGGCGATGGCCCCAGCGATCGAGAGCGTCAGTCTGGTCGTGGCTTGGTTCGGCAACGACCTGCGCGCGGGATCCTGCAAGGTGAAGCCCGGCGTCGAGGTTGCCTCCAAGGCGACCACGCCCGCCAACTGGTCGGTGAACGGGGTCAGCCGGGCCAGCGCCCATCTGGTCAGCCGCGACGCCGAGGATCGGCCAGTCTATGGCGGCACGCCGGCCGACTTTGCCGTGGTGCAGGCGATCCAGGAGATGAAGTCGCGTGGGCTGCGCGTCACATTCTATCCCTTCCTGCTGATGGACGTGCCGCCCGGCAACACCCTGCCGAACCCCTACAGCGCCAATGCCGCCACGCCGGGCCAGCCCGCCTTCCCCTGGCGGGGGCGGATCACTTGTTCCCCGGCGGCCGGATTTGCCGGATCGGTGGACAAGACCGGCACGGCGGCAACGCAAGTGTCGGCCCTGTTCGGGGCGGCGACGCCAAGCAATTTCAGCGTGTCGGGCGAGAGCGTCAGCTTTACCGGCTCGCCCAGTGACTGGGGTCTGCGCCGCATGGTGCTGCACTACGCCCACCTTTGCTCGGCTGCGGGAGGGGTCGATGCCTTCCTGATCGGCACCGAGATGCCCGGCCTGACCACCATCCGCTCGGGGGCCAGCACTTACCCTGCCGTCACCGCCTTCAAGACCCTCGCGGCCGATGCGAACTCCATCCTCGGGGCGGGCACCAGGATCGGCTATGCCGCCGACTGGTCTGAATACTTCGGTCACCATCCGCAAGACGGCAGTGGCGACGTCTATTTCCACCTCGACCCGCTCTGGTCTGATGCCAACATCGACTTCGTCGGGATCGACAACTATCTGCCGCTGTCAGACTGGCGTGACGGCTTCGACCATGCCGATGCGCTTGAGGGCTCGCCCGCGATCTACGACCGCGCCTATCTGCAGGCGAACATCGCGGGCGGCGAAGGCTTCGACTGGTTCTATGCCAGCGCTGCCGACCGCTCCGCGCAAATCCGCACGCCGATCACCGATGGCGCGGTGGGCAAGCCGTGGGTGTTCCGCCCCAAGGATATCCGCGCCTGGTGGACGAACCCGCATTTCAACCGCCCGGGCGGGGTGGAGAGCGGCGTGGCCACCGCATGGGTGCCGCAATCAAAGCCGATCCGCTTCACCGAACTCGGCTGCCCGGCCATCGACCGGGGCACCAACCAGCCGAACGTCTTCTTCGATCCGAAGTCGTCCGAGAGCTTCACGCCGTATTTCTCGCGCGGCTGGCGGGATGACGCGATCCAGCGGGCCTATCTGGAGGCCAGCTACCTGCACTGGGGCGACGCGGCCAACAACCCGATCTCCGGCATCTATGGCGGTAGCATGGTGCATGTGCCGGAATGCGCCGCATGGACATGGGACGCGCGGCCCTATCCGTTCTTTCCGGAACTGACCGATGTCTGGACCGATGGCCCGAACTGGCGACTGGGCCACTGGCTGACCGGGCGGCTCGGTGCAGTGTCGCTGGCGGCCCTTGTCCGTCACCTCTGCCTGCGCGCCGGGATGCCCGAAGCCCTGATCGACGTGTCCGGACTCTGGGGGGCTGTCGAAGGCTATGCCATCACCGCGCTCGAAGCCCCGCGCTCATCGATCAGCACGCTGGCCCGGCATTTCGGGTTCGATGCCATCGAAACCGAAGGCATGATCCGCTTTGTCATGCGTGGGCGGGCTTCCGTTCTGACCTTGGCGCACGATGACCTCGTGGCGTCCCGCGAAGGCGAGGCACTGGAACTGGTCCGCGCGCAGGAAACCGAACTGCCGCAGGCGCTGAAGTGGCAGGTGGCCCGGGCCGACGAGGATTACGATGCGGCGCTCGTCGAGGCCCGGCGCATCACCGTCGACACAAGCCGCATCGCGTCCGAGTCCTTCCCGATGGCAATCCCGCCCGAGGAGGCCGAACGCCGTTGCCGTCGCGCATTGATGGAAGCGTGGGTGGGGCGCGAAAGCGCCACCTTCCGCCTTCCGCCGTCTCGGCTGGCGCTGGACCCCGCCGATGTGATCCGGCTGTCCCATGATGGCCGCGAGATCGAGTTACGGCTGGTGTCCATCGCCGATTCCGATGGCCGGGGCGTTGAGGCCGTCCGCCAGGACCGCGCAGTCTATGACCTGCCGCCCGGCGATCCGCGACCGGCTTCGCTGACCCGGTCCGTGGTCTTCGGCGCGCCGGATGTGGTCCTCCTCGACCTGCCGCAACTGTCCGAGGACCAGCCCGCGCATCGGCCGATGGTCGCGGCCCGAGCGGTTCCCTGGCCGGGCGAGATGGCGGTGTTCCGCAGCCCTTCGACGGATGGCTTTGCCTTGCTGACCACCTTCGGCAGCCGCGCTCGGACCGGCACGCTGGTGTCGGATTTCTATCCGGGCCCGACCTCTCGCTTCGATCTCGGCAATGCGCTGGTCGTGGATATGGTCTCAGGCACGCTGGAAAGCGTCACCGACCTGACCCTGTTCGGCGGCGCCAATGCGCTCGCAGTGGAGGCAGCACCGGGCAAATGGGAGATCGTGCAGGCGGGTGTCGCCGAACTGATCGCCACTGGGCGCTATCGCCTGACCCGCCTCCTGCGCGGCCAGCGCGGCACCGAAGCCGAGATGGGCAATCCCACCCCGGCTGGGGCACGGGTGATGGTGCTGGATTCCGCCCTCGCCGCGCTGCCGATCGCCGAGGCCGATCTCGGTCTGCCATGGAACTGGCGCATCGGCCCCGCGGCGCGGTCCGTCAGTGACGCCAGCTACACCGCGCTGGCCTTCACGCCAGCCGGTCGCGGCCTCGTGCCCTTCGCCCCGGTCCATACTGGGCAGCCGTGGCGCACGGCGCGCAGCCCGGGCGATTTGACGATCCGCTGGACGCGCCGGTCGCGCGCGCTGGTGGCCGATGCCTGGGAACAGGTCGAGGTGCCGCTGGCCGAAGACCTGGAAAGCTACGATGTCCAGATCCTCGACGGGGCAGCGGTCAAGCGGACGCTGACCAGCACCACGACGTCCGTCCTCTACACCGCCGCCCAGCAGACCGCCGACTGGGGCGCGCCACTGGCCCCCGGTCAGACACTGGCCATCCGCATCTACCAACTCTCGAACCGCCTCGGTCGCGGCGACCCGGCCACCGTCACCCTCCAGTTCTGAAGGCCCGTCATGTCCGACACCTCCACCCACCTTGGCCTGCCATACCTGCTGGCGGCCCAAGCCCAGAAGCATGTCACCCACAACGAGGCCCTGCGCCTGCTCGATGCCATGGTGCAGCTGTCGGTCCTCGACCGCACGCGCTCCACGCCGCCAGCCAGCCCCGCCGACGGCGACCGCCACCTCGTGGCCTCGGGCGCGACGGGCCTCTGGGCGGGGTGGGATCTGAACGTGGCCTTCTGGGTAGATGGCGTCTGGCTGCGCCTTGTTCCGCGCCCTGGTTGGCTGGTCTGGATCGCGGCAGAACAGATGTTCCTGGTCTGGAACGGCAGCGCCTGGGATCCGGTCGGTGTGCCGCAGGATGTGTCTGACGCGATCTTCAGCCTCGTCAACGATGCCGATCCGACGAAGAAGGCGCTGTTTACGCTGTCGGGGATCACCACCGGCACGACGCGCACGTTCACACTGCCTAACACCTCGAGCGAACTGGCAATCCTCGCGGGCACCCAGACCTTCACCGGTAACAAGACCTTCTCCGGCACGCTGACCGCCTCGGGCACTGTCACCGTCTCGGCGGCATCGGCCAGCATCGGTACGGCGACGACGACCGCCACCTACGGCATGGGCACCGGGGCGACGACCACCGGCGTCACCAAGACCGTGAACCTCGGCACCGGCGGCGCATCCGGATCGACCACCGTCGTCAACATTGGCTCGGCCACGGCAGGGGCCGGGGGCACCACGGTCGTGAACACGCCCACCGTGACCTTCGCCAATGCGGTGACGCAGGTTGGCATGCCCCAGGCCAACCTGACCGCGCAGCTTCTTGGCCTCGGCGGGGCAACGGCCGACAGTTACAATCGCGTGTCGGTCAACACCCCGGCGCTCCTGTTCAACAACGCAGGCGCCGGGGTCGAGGCCACGGTCAACAAGGCGGCGGCCGGGAACGATGCGGCCTTCGCCTTCAAGACCGGGTTCTCTGCCCGGGCGCTGATCGGGCTGCTGGGAAATGACGACTTCAGCTTCAAGGTCAGCCCGGATGGTTCGGCCTTCTTCGATGCCCTGAAGATCGATCGCACCAACGGCCAGGTGGAATTGCCACAACCCACCATCCTGCCGGGGCTCAGCGCCGCGCCATCGCCGCCGCCCATCGGCAAGGCGGCAGTCTATGCCCGCAACCGAGCGGGGGCCCCGTGGATAGACGTGATGCGCCCCTCCGGCCGGGACTTCCCGCTCCAGCCCCACTTCGGCGTCAATCGCATCGCCAACTGGTCGCCCTCGGTCACCACCACGATCACCACGGAAGGCCTGCCGATCACCAACGTCGGCACCGTCTCGCACCCGACGCTGGCTGCGACAAACCTTGCCGCCAGCATGCGGCGCTGGCGTCTGACTTCGGCGGCAGTGGTGGACTCGGCCGCCGACCAGCGATCCGCAGGCTGGGCCTGCTGGCGTGGCAACGCGGCGGGGCTGGGCGGTTGGACCTTCGTCACGCGGATTTCGCTGACAACCCTGCAGGCAACCGGCATGGGCTACTTCGGGCTTTACGGATCGACCGCCGCGCTGGCCACCACGCTGACGTTGGCCACGGCCATCAACTGCATCGGCATCGGCTTCCAGCGCGGCACCCACACCCGCTGGCAGCTGGTCGCAAACGACGGCACCGGCGCGCCGACGCTGACCGACATGGGGGTGAGTTTCGCCATCGCGACGGGTGGCGTGCTGACCCTCTACATCGCGGCACCTCCCAACGGCAGTTCGGTCTGGTTGCGGGTGGTCGACGAGGTTTCGGGCGCAGTGTTCGAGCAAGAGATCAGCGCCGACCTGCCTGCCAACACGCAGTTCCTGTCACCCCGACTGTTTATGAACAACGGGGCAACAGCAGCAGCGGTCGCTTACGACTGCTCAGGGGTATACGTGGAGACGGATTACTGACGTTCTTGCCATGGTTGCAACGCTTTAATCGCCCAGCATGACACAAACATTACCACCTCGAGCCCTACGAGAAGTACTGAGCACCGAGCGTTATCAATTATTGGAAGGTGCCTCCAGCAACCTCTCGAGTTCAGCAATCTCATCGCGGAACGACTGGGTGAGCCTGCCGTAGCCAATCGCTTCAGCAACCGAACGAGGCAAATCCAATGGGTTTTCGCCTTTTAAGGCCGAAACCAAGCCCAGTCTTTCTGGCAAAGGCACCTCCTTCCAAAGCCGATCACGCCCATCCACCTGAAGCCCACGGAAGGGAACAAGACTCTGAGGTTGGCCATCCGGCGGCCAATAAACAGTGTGCCCGTCAGAAACTCTGGTGCAATTTGGAATGTTCTTGACCGCCTCCCAGACCGTCGACGAGATTTGACTGCCTGTCCGCTGGAAGCCATGTTGGCGTGCAATCAGATCACTCAGCCTTTTATAGGTGACGGGTGCTTCAGCCGTAATGTGCGCAAGTGCAAGCTGCCGAATTGTTGTCCGGTAGCTCGGCTCATGGAAACGAGATGCATCGACCGCAAGAGGTGCCTGTTCTACCGTGATGTCCAACATCGGCTGCGGTTCTTGCACCACCGGGACGACAGCGCGTGCTGCGCGAGCACCGAAATCGATGACTGGTGTGGAAGCTGCTGCCGGAAGCATTACAGGTTCCGGCAGAACCACTTCAACTGCGTCATCCTCATCACTAGCATCATCAACCCACTCGGCCACCTCGGGCAGATCAGTAGCTTCGTCTTGCACGACGGAATTTGCCTCCCGTTCGGCCGCAATTCGCCGGTCTTCTTCGAGGAGGGCGAGTAGATCGTCATTCAGTTTCTGAAGGCGTGCCTCAGGGTCGATGAACCAGTCCGTCGACCAAATTCGAAGCAGTTGCCAGCCAAGGCGCTCGAGAATGATGTGCCTTACCCGATCGCGATCTCGCGCCGAGGGCGAACTATGGTAGGTTGCACCGTCACACTCGACGCCCGCCAAGAACTTGCCTGGCGCGTCCGGGTGGATCACGCCGAGATCAATTCGGAACTTGGATACACCAATCTGTGTCCGAATTATCCAGCCGAACCGGCGCAGCCCTTCCGCCACTGACATTTCGAAATCGGAGTCGTAATCATTTATCGCCATCGACCGGATTGCGGCTCCCAGCGCAGATGGACCTTGCGCAGCAAACTCAAGGTAGTGCTTCAAATCGCGAACCGCTTCGGCCTGAGTGCGCGTGAGATCAATCATGGACGGGTCGAAACTTGTGAAGACCATCACTTCGCTGGTCGCACGAGTGATCGCCACGTTGAGACGTCGTTCACCACCTTTTCGATTAAGCGGGCCGAAACTCATCGACATGGTCGCGGCACCCGGTTCCGTTGGCCCATAGCAGACGGAAATCATGATGACGTCGCGCTGGTCGCCCTGCACGGTCTCGAGGTTCTTGATAAACACCGGCTCGCGCGCATGGTGGTTGAAGAACCGCTCGAGGTCAGGCCGCTTTCTCCGCTCTGAATCAAGCAAGTCCTCGATCAGCCGCTGCTGTTCAGAGTTCATTGTCACAATGCCAAGCGACAGTTCGTTGCGTGTCGGGTCCGACAAGAGCTTTATCGCAGCATTAACAACTGCTTGCGCCTCAATCTGATTTGTCCGGCCTTTACCCCGCGCGTAGATGCCGTCCACCTTGTGCAACACGACAGCGGTGTCACGCGTATCTGCTGATGGAAAGGTGACGAGTTCACCCTTGTAGTAGGCGTGGTTTGAAAAAGCGATCAGGCTTTCGTGTCTGCTGCGGTAGTGACCAGTCAGGCGGTGCAAGGGAACCCGTGCCGCGAGAGCTTCATCCAGAATGCTGTCCAAGTCCGGTTCGGTATCGCTGTCGCCTGCATCGTCACTTCCGGGAGCCTTGTCGAAGAAACGCGTGGGCGGCATCTGACGCGGATCGCCTACGACGATGCACCGACGCCCCCGCGCGATTGCACCGATCGCGTCTGGTACTGTGATCTGACTTGCCTCGTCAAACACCACGAGATCAAAGAGCGACGTATCGGCTGGGAGGAATTGCGCAACAGAAAGTGGGCTCATCAACATGCAAGGGGTAAGGGCAGCGAGCGCTTGTCCCATTTCACCCACCAACTGACGAACAGGCATATGGCCAATCGTGCGTTGAAGCTGCCTCGAAAGAACCCCGAACCCCTGATCAGCCGTCAGATCATTCCGCCCCGGCACGGCTCCTGATAGCTTGGCGCGAATGTAATCAGCGGTCATTGCTGACATCTCTTCATCCAGCTTTCGAAAAGTTTGGATCAAGTCGGAGTGTTCGACAGCTGAGAATCTGTTCAGTTCCGGACGAACGTCGATCAACTCTGGCGCGACCCAGCGGCAGTAAGCCGTCCGCAGGCCATCAACAACTTGATCATGCCTGATCAACCCAGATTCCAACCCGATGACGAGGGTTGCGAGACCTTTGGCTTCCGCCTCGCGCTTGACCATGATCCACCCACACCACGGGTTTAGTCGGCGTTCGCGCGCGATCAATTGGGCGGTGACTTGGGTCAGTGGCGCAATCTGTTGTTCTACTGGCATGACCGACGGCGCACCCGACAGTTCGCGGAAGTCGGACGATGCAGTCTCAAACTCGGCAAGTGCGGCAACGAACCTGCGCGCGGCTCGATCCATAACGCTGCCAGGTTCCAGCATATCCCTGCCGTCGCAGAGCTTGCGGCTCAAAGTTCCACGCAAGGTGATGAAATCGCGCCCTTCACCTGCCAGGCGTTGAACGGCCGATCGCAGACCTTCCGCGGCAGCTAAGTCCCTTTCAAGAACAGCAACGTCTGTTTTTAGGCCCCGCCAAGGAGTGCCAGCGGGAAGCCCATCCTCAAGCTGCGTGAGCTGTTCCTGAAGCGTTTTCAAGTCGGCGAGTGCTTCGAGATCTCGTTCCGGTTCAGGGACCTGCGTCGCGGTCAGGCCGAAGGCATCCCAAATTGCAGTTCGAAGCTTTTTGACGGCGCCTCCCTTGAAAAGGAAACTTTTTCCTTCTGCTTCCACGCGTTCTGCAATCCACCTCTGAAGCGGCTGAACAGCAATTTTTTCTTCGGCGTATGCGGCCGACAGTGATCCGCGCCTTTGTCGATAAGCGGCAAGCGCTGGAATCAAGGCCCGAAGCTTTGCAAGCGTTTCTCTCGTCTCGGCTGTCAGGGCGAAGCCAAGGTTGGCACGTTCGCAATCCGGCAGCAGTCCAACGAGACCCGACAAAGCCCGCGCTTCCCCCAGTGTCGCCGTCGATTCATCAAGCCCGAGCTGTCCGATGAGATCAATCCGCGCCGATAGCAGATCCTGTGATGCACCGCCGAGCCTGCGCGCAGAAGCAATCAGTTTTGACTGCCATGCGAAAGACCACTCCCCATGAAGGACTGCGGGGAAGGCATCCATGTCCTCGGGTTCAACTTGACTGAAGCGCTGGCCTAAGCGCTTGGCGACTTCACATAGGTCTGCAAATGCTTCAGCATCTGGCGCGAGGCCGACCGGTCCCTGATTCTTGGGCCAGTCCAGCTCTACCCGATGCAGGTCGCCGTAGCGCAGGCTGCGACCAATCGCATCCCTTGGGCTGATTCCTGCAGGGCCGGGTTGGTGCAACGCATCAACCAGTCCGTTCAATCGTCCACGCAAATCGGCGAGACGGGTTGCCGTCTTTTTCCACTCGGCCGGGCTGTGCTCGCCTCGTCGCTTCCAAGCCGCATCCAGCTGATCAAGTACGGCACGTTTATTTGCCTTGCTCGAATGAAGCTCCAAACAGAAATCGCCGAGGCCAGCAGCAACCAAGCGCTTATAGACAACTTCAAGCGCGGCCATCTTTTCCGAGACAAAGAGGACTTTGCGCCCCAGAGCGATATTATGGGCAATGATGTTGCCAATCGTCTCGGACTTTCCAGTGCCTGGCGGACCTTCGAGCACGAAATCGCCATCAAGGCCGGATGCATGAATTGCAACAATCTGGCTGGAATCTGCATTCAGCGGTGCAAAGATTGAAGAAGCCTCGACCTTTCGATCAATTTCCTTTGGGTCAAGGAACTTGGTCCCGCTTGGGTAAGGGTCTCGTGGTGTTTCAATGAGATGACGAACAAACGGCGTTCCCTTTAGTGTCTCAGTCCGATCCGTCAGGTCTTTCCACATCAAATACTTTGCAAAGGAAAAGGTGCTGAGGAAGACTTCTTCGACAACCTCAAACCCGGGGACGTCCTTTACCTTGTGCCGAACATGGTTCCAAATGCTGCGAACATCGACACCGCTGCGGTCTTTCGGTAATTCGCCTGACAACTCGGAAAGGTTGATGCCGAAATCCTGGCGAAGCATCTGCAAAAGGGTAAGGTTGAAGACAGTGTCGTCATCGTGGCGCAGAATATAGGGCTTTGACCTTGCGCTGGCGCGGTCGAGGCGCACCGGCATCAGGATCATCGGCGCGCTGTACCTGGTCTTGTCGCCAGATGGGGTCCAGCGCAGCATACCAAGTGCAAGAAACAGCGTGTTGCTGCCGCCTTCTTCGAGATCCGCCTTTGCCTTGCGGTAGAGCTCGATCGTGCCCTTCTCGAGCTGTTTTTCATCTGTGTTGGCGACGATCTCTCCGCGCTCCATTGCGTCGCGAGCGAAGTTCACGGACCAGTCATCACCGGTTCGGAGACGAAAGAGTGCCTCGTCGGCTTGCGAAGCCGCATCACGACGTGCAGGCGGCGCTATGATACGGATCCGCTTTCCTTCAGCGATCTTGTCTTCCAATACAGATGGGTCAGGACAGAAGATCGGAATCGCCGAAGCAGAAGGTTTCAGGTTCAACAGGCGATTGCGCTTGGAAAGGTCCAGCAGGCTGCGACGCCAGATGGCCAGGCGTTCCTCTGGTGTTCTTTCGGCTTCGTCCAGCTCTACGGGCGGATCGAAGACGGGCAAGTCGGGCGGTACGTCCAAGGGCGGCGCTGCGCCACGTGGTTGCGCTGCGCCAGTAGGCGTATCGGTCGTGCCTGCAAGTGAGGATAGTGGTTGAATTCCCCGCCGCCGAGCCTGACGAACATCAACGGCATAGACGAACTGCGCATCGTTCTCTTCGGCAAGTTGGCGTTCCGCCTCGGCGATGGCCTTTGTGAAGGGAATAGGATGGCCAGTCGTGGCCAGTGTCGTTTCGAAAATCACCAATTCCTTCATGGCGATAGCTTTTCTGACGATGATTGGATCATCAACTGTCAGGGTCGGAAAGTACTGAGGCTGCAACCAGGCACCCGCAAGCGCATGCTCTTTTGTAAAAACGACCACCGGGTGCAGTCCTGCCTGCTCGAACGCGGCAGCAAACAGAAGTGCTGTATCAAGACATGTCGAAAGTCCTGTCTTCTCAATTTCGGAAGGCAATCGGATCTTCTGGCCTGTGGTTTCGAAGCTGGCGGGCGGAACGGCATAGGTGATGGCGCGCGCCGAGACTGCTGCCCAGACGCCGGACATCACTTCCCAGACACGTTCCCTCGACTTTTTCTGATAACCGTCGATCGAGCCGTCCCTGCCACTGCTGGACAGAATGCCGGAGCTTTCCTTCAACAGATGCTGAATTGTGCCATCGTTCGGCGTCACAAAAGCAGCCAGTAGTTCCGGCATGAAGCGGGAACCGCCCCATTCGTTTCGCGCCAAGGCTTCGACAATCATGTGCTCCTCAGCCAGCACCAACTCACCTTGGCGCAGCGTGAACGTAACGTCAGACCGCAGCCTGTCCGTCAGTTTGTCGAGCAGCCCTCCGGCAAGTGGCACACGGACGTCCTTAGGCCGGAGCTGAGACTTGGCGGCGATACGGTCAATCGTCCAAGTGCGTTCACCAAGGATTGCCGGATCCGACCTAACCGTGAGGGTCAGGCCCTCTAGGTCGTCGTCAGAGGTGTTCTCGACGGCAAGGTCAAGGATCGTCGGAACGTCGTTCTGATGAGATGCAAAGGTGATTTTGGGAGCCAAGGTTACCCTGACCACGGCTGAGGGGGCAGAGCCAACACTCGTTGCGTCGTCCTGCAGCTCGTTCGATGCGTCTGTCACGATAAGTGCCTCGCCCACAACAATTTCTGTCGCCCCACACATGCATCATAGGTGACAAGTGAGGTTTTCCTCAACCTCAAGTTTTCAAGGACATAAACGTAGTCGGGCAGTTGGGACTAATTAAGTGCTGAGCGTCGCCGGGCCGTCCTTTCGCCATCGTTCAGAAAATAGCCCCACTTGGAGATAGCCGTGGCCCTTTTGGGTCAGTAGCCCCAGCCAGAGCCGGGAGACGGATCACCTTCCGGGTCATGCAGTTCATCGACCTGAGGAAACAAGTCGTTCGTCCCAGCGAAGGACTGGGCGGCTTCGATTCCGGTTTGTCGATCAATATCGGCAATACGACGACCAAACGAAGGCGTCAGCAAAAACGATATGCAAGTCAGATAGTTACAAGTCTTCTTGTGTGTTCTGCCTGTGCTGTCGGACCCAGAGAAGGTTCGACGGCAGTCGCGTTCCCTCCGCCACCTGCCCTTGTGAACCTGTTCTCTGGCTGGCTACGCAACCGAAAAATTCCGTTGTTTTCAAGGGTTATGCGGGAAGGGCTATTCACTGACCTGCTGATCTGGGAGCCGGAAATCGGTCTCTGATGGCTGATATTCTCTAAACCTAATGACTGCGCCGTTTCAGTGTTCAGGTTGTAACGCGTTGATTGGGCGTGCATTTTCCAGATGAGATTCCGAGGTTTGATCCGGGTGGCGGATGGATGGAGAAGCTACCGGGATCGAACTCAAACTACCCCGGGATCGACGTAGATGAGTGACGGAAATTGGCGGATAGCAGCCATTCGCCGCACTATGTGTGAACGTCCGCTTTGGGTTGGGCGCACCTTGTCCGCGTCAATCAGCTCATGGAACGGCGAGCGGCCATTTGCTGCGGCTGCCAAGTGTCTGAACTGTTAGGGAGCAATCAGACGTTGCGCCCCAAATTCTTGAGAATAGCCATCAGTTCACACCTCGGCTGCTTTCAGGGCAATAATCACATGGTGCGCTTGCTTGCGCCCACCTCTGATCGCAACAAATGAACGGGTAGGTCCATGCTCCACGGCACGGCAGGATGAATGCCCAGCGGCAATGGATCCGTGATGCATCTTTCCAGCGAGGACCGCGTCATCTTGGTGCTCTCGAACCGACCGGGTCTGGCGGCCATACGGCGCACAATAGAGACCCATTTCCAAGGCGGCTGGCGGCAAACAGGTCTCGGATCTTCCGGCGCGGCTCATGGCCGCGGAAAGGTCGCGTCCGAGTCCAGCGGCCAGACCGGGCGAATGACGCGGGTGTAGGGGCGCCGATGTGCCTGCGGCGTGGCCAATGCGCCAGTGTCGCAGACGATCACCCGGCCCGCGACGGGTTCATAGGCGGCACGGAAGTGCTGCATCGACTTGACGACCAGAAAGCGCAGGCCTGACGGTTCGATGCCAAAGGTGCGCACCTGTTGCAGGTCCAGCATCTGGCCGGGCAAAGTGACAACCAGAATGTCGATGCCCTGTACGCGAAACACCGCAGTCGGGCCAAAGCTGTGGGTGATGCCGCCCAAAATCGGGCCATCCCCGGTATAGGTTCCGTTCGACAGGTGCATCACCTGTCCGGTCAGTCGCAGGGGTCCGCCCCCGAAGGATGGGTCATTCTTGCCGCCAAGATCCAGCGTGACCGTGTCGCCAACCTTATGCCGGTGCAGGATCGCTGCGGCCTCGGCGTCGATCATCGGGGCAAAGGCACCGGGGGCGGCCCCGGCCTTAAGCAAGGCCGCCAAAAGCGCGGTGGCGTCCCCATAAGCCCCTGCGCCGGGGTTGTCGGCATAGTCGGCAATCACCAGCGGGCCTTTGGCGGGGTTGAAATCGCGGGCCTCGGCTGCGGCCTGATCCGGGGTCAGGAAGGTGTTGGCCACCTTGCCGCGTCCGTCCCAGATGCGGCGGGCCAGGGCGTTGGCAATTTCGGCCGCACGCGCCTCATAGCCCTTGTCATGGGTGACCAGCACGGTCGGCCCCATGTCGGTGATGTCGGCCTCGGAAAAGCCGGCGTTGATCGAGACGGCCAGAATGCCCGGCTCGGCCTCAAAACGGCGCGTGTCGGCGTAAAGGGCGGCGGTTTCGGGCACATCGGTGCGCCCGGCATTGGCTTCGTCCAGCATGGGGATAGGAACGCGCAGGGTGCGGGGTAAGACCGCGCCGCGCAGGGTGGCATCCAGAATCTCACCCGCCTGCCGACCAATCTCGCGCATGTCGATATGGGGATAGGTCTTGTAGCTGACCAGAATCTGCGCCTGTTCGACCATGGCGGGCGTCACCATGGCATGAAGGTCCAGCGTGGCGGCGATGGGCATATCCGGCCCGACAATGGCGCGCAGGCGGCGCAACAGCTCGCCCTCGCCGTCCTCGCAAAAGCTGGGCACCATCGAGCCGTGAAGCGACAGCATAATGGCGTCCAGCGTGGCGCGATGTACTTTCGCCGCGTCGCAGATGAGGCCCGCGATATGGTCAAACGCCTCTTGCGAGACGACCGCGCCGGGGGTGGCGTGGGCCGACACCGTATGCGTCACGGTCCAGCCCGCTGCCCGGCCCGCATCCAGAAAGCCTGCCAACTCGTCATTCACATCGCCAAAGCGGTCAATGGCGGCTTGGCCAAGGTCCAGCACATCTTCCTGAAAATCGCGCAGCGTGGTTTCGCCCTTTTTGAAGGTGTTGCTTTCATGGACAAAAGCGCCGGTCAGAACGTGGAAGGGCATTGGTTGGGGCCTTTCAAAGCGGGTGGAAGCAGGCAACGGGATGGGCAGGATCGCCCCCCAGCGCCGGGGTTTCGCGGCGGCAGCGGTCAGAGGCGCGCGGGCAGCGACTGGCAAAGGCGCAGCCGGGCGGCAGGGCAAAGGGGCTGGGAATTTCGCCGGTCAGCGGCTCGATTGCGCGGCGGCGGGCCGGATCGGGGGCAAAGTTCGACTGCATCAGCGCGCGGGTATAGGGGTGGCGGGGTGCTGCCGTGGTGTCGGGCAGCACCTCGACGACCGTACCCAGATACATCACCACGATCCGGTCGCAGAAATAGCGCACAAGCCCAAGGTCATGGCTGATGAACAGATAGGTCAGCCCCAGCCGGTCGCGCAGATCGGCCAAAAGCGCGATGATCTGCGCCTGAATGGACACATCAAGGCTGGCCGTGGGTTCATCCAGCACCACGAAATCGGGGTGCAGCGCCAGCGCGCGGGCGATGCCCACCCGTTGCCGCTGCCCGCCCGAAAGTTGATGCGGGTGGCTGGCGGCCATGGCCGCAGGCAGGCCGACGGCGGCCAGCATCTCGGGCAGGCGGTCGGGAGAAAGGGGCTCGCCCTGCGCAGCGAAGGGTTCGGCCAGCACCTCGGTCAGGGTATGGCGCGGGTCAAGGCTGGAATAAGGGTCTTGAAAGACCATCGCCATGCGACGGCGCATCTTGCGCAGAGCGGCGGGTGACAGGGCGGTAATGTCTGTGCCGTCAAAACTGACGCGACCCGCCGTCGGCTCGATCAGGCGCAGGACAAGGCGCGCAAGGGTGGACTTGCCGCAGCCGCTTTCACCCACCACGCCCAAGACTTCGCCCTTGCCGATGGAGAGCGAGACATCGCGCACCGCCATCATCGCGCGCGGTTTGGCAAAGATGCCCCCGCCGGATTGAAAGCGTTTGGACAGGCGGTCGATCTGGATCAGCGGCGCGGTCATGCCAAGGCCCCCGGATGGTGGCAGGCCACGCGCCCATCGCCGCGCGGGTCGGTGGGCGGCACGGTGCTGCGGCACAGCTCCGAAGCGCGGTCGCAGCGCGGGTGAAACCGGCAGCCGGTCGGGAAAGCCAGCGCCGAGGGCACCGCCCCCGGAATGCCGCGCAGCGCGCCCTTGGCCATGCCCTCTTGCGGAATGCAGCCAATGAGCGCCGAGGTATAGGGATGGGCGGGGGCGGCGAAAATCGGGGCGACCGCGCCCTCTTCGGCCAGCCGTCCGCCGTAAAGCACCGCAACCCGGTCGCAAATCTGCGCCACAACGCCCATGTCATGGGTAATCAGCATCAGTGCCACGCCCTTTTCGCGCACCAGATTGCCCAGAATCTGGATGATCTGGGCCTGCACCGTGACATCCAGCGCCGTTGTGGGTTCATCGGCGATGATAAGGTCCGGCTCGCCCGCCAGTGCCATGGCGATGACGATACGCTGCTTCATGCCGCCCGAAAGCTGATGCGGCCAAGCCTCGGCCACGGCGGCGGCCTCGGGGATGCGCAGCTGCGTCAGGAGGTCCAGCGTGCGGGCGCGGGCGGCCTTGCGGTCGAGCCCCAGATGCAGGCGCGAGACGACATCGACCTGCTCGCCGATCCGTTGCACCGGGTCAAGCGCGGTCATCGGGTTTTGTGTGACAAACCCGATCCGCCCGCCGCGCAGCTTGCGCCGCTCGGCCTCGGTCATCGCGGCCATGTCCTGCCCGTCAAAGCGCACAGCGCCTTGGGTTACCCGCCCGCCGATCAGCGGCAACAGGCCCATGGCGGCCATGGCTGTCAGCGACTTGCCCGACCCGCTTTCGCCCACCAGCCCCAGAATCTGGCCGCGTGCCACGCTTAGACTGATGCCGTCCAGAAGCGCCACCTTGCCGATGGAAACGCTGACCGATTGCAGATCGAGAAGCGCTGTCATGCGTCCCTCCTCAACCGCGCGCGGATGTCCAGTTCGGCAATTAGCGCGTCGCCGTAAAGGTTGATGGCAACCACGGTGATCGCCACCGCAAGGCCGGGGAAGACGATGACCCAAGGGGCTTTGAATATCAGGGCCGATCCCGCCGACATCATGCCGCCCCAGCTGGGCACCGGGGGCTGCGCGCCAAGGCCGAAAAAGCCCAAGGTCGCCTCAAGGATGATGGCGTCACCCGTGGCCAGCATGGCAGACACCAGCACCGGCGCCAGCGCATTGGGCAGAAGGTGTCGGAACAGGATATGGGCATTGCCCGCTCCCAAACTGCGCGCGGCCTCGATAAAGGTCTCGCCTTTCAGCGTCATGATCTGCGCACGCGTCAGGCGGGTGAACTGCGCGAGATAGGCCACCGCAATGGCGATCATCACGCCCGTGGTGCCGGGGCCGATGATGGCCACAAGGATCAGCGCGATCAGGATTTCGGGGAAGGACCATGTCAGGTCCACCGTCATGGTCACGATCCGGTCAAGCCAGCCGCCGAACCATGCTGCCGCCGCGCCCAGCACCATGCCGCACAGGACCGAGATGGAAATCGCCGTGGCGCTGACCGACAGTGAGGTGCGCGCGCCGTAGATCAGCCGCGTCAGCAGGTCGCGACCGAATTCGTCGGTTCCCAGCCAATGCGCGCCCGAGGCCGGTTGATAGGCATTGGGCAGGTTCTGGATGTCATAGGCGTAGGGCGTCAGCAGCGGGGCAAAAACCGCCGCCACGATCACAAGGATCAGCCACAGACCGGCGATGCCGCCTTGCGGGCGGGTCAGGGCGCGCAGCGGGGCGATCATGACAGCGCCGCCCGCACCCGCGGGTCCATCAGGGCCTGCAGGATGTCACCCAAAAGCGTACCCAGCATCACCGCCATGGCCAGCATCAAAAGGCAGGCCTGCACCACGGGATAATCGTGTTGGGACAGGGACTTGATCAGCAGTGTCCCAAGGCCGGGGCGGGCAAAGACCACCTCGACCGTGACAGCCCCCCCCAATATCCAGCCGATGCGCAGGGCAAGGATCGTCACCACCGGGATAAGCGCATGGCGCAGCACATGGCGCAACTGGATGCGCAGGGGCGAGAGTCCCTTGGCGTGCAGGAGGGTCACGAAATCGCGCCCCGACGCCTCGATCATCGACACGCGGGTGATGCGCGCGACCAGCGCCATACCGCCGAGCCCGATGGTCAGCACCGGCAGCACCAGCGATTGCCAGCCCCGCGCGCCCGAAACCGGGAACCAGCCAAGGCTGACTGAGAAGATTAATATGAGGATCAGCCCCAGCCAGAAACTTGGCATGGTAGAGCCGACCAGCACGCCCCCCATGATGGCGCGGTCTGGCCAGCGGTCGCGGTTCAGCGCAGCCACCACCCCCAAGACCACCCCGACCACGGTCGAAAACAACAGCGCCAGCCCGCCCAACCGCAGCGAATGCGGCAAGGCCTGCGCGATCAGGTCCGCGACCGGGCGGCGGGCCACGATGGCCGTGCCCAGATCACCTTGCAGCACATTGCCCAGCCAGATGCCGTATTGCACCGGCAGGGGCTTATCCAATCCATAGCGCACCTCCATCTCGGCACGCGCCTCGGGCGAGGACCCGATCTTCAGAAGATTGTCAATCGGATCCCCTGGAATGAAGTGGAGGATCGAAAAGATCACCACCGAGACGGCCAGAAAGACCGGCACCAGCATCAAAAGCCGTTTGACAAGCCAGGGCAACATGCCGGTCTTCCTGTGTGATCCGCCTTATTCCTTCACCTCAAGGTCCATGAAGGCCGCCGTGCCGAAGGACGGCGCGTTGATCGTCGCGGGCAGGCTGAGCCGGTCGGTGTTGTAGGCAAAGGCCTGCACCGGCTGATAGATCGGCGCCATGGGGAACTGGGTCAGCACATATTCATGATAGGCGGTGAAGTTGGCGACCCGCTCGTCCATGTTCTTCGCGCCAGTCATCGCGGCAGTGCGCAGCTCTTCGGCCTTGGGGTCGTTGTACATCGACACGTTGGGATAGCCCAGACGGTCGCCCCCAAAGAACCAGTCGACGATGTCGGCATTGTCCCAGTTGTAAGAGCGAACGGCCAACTGCTGTTCCCCGGTCTTGTACTGGTCGCGGATCATCGAGCTGTCGAAGGTGGTAATCTCGGCCTCGATCCCCACAGCCTTCAGCTGGGCTTGCACCACTTCGGTCAGGCGGCGGAAGATGCTGTCGCTTTGGGTCCAGAGGGTGACCTTCAGCGGCTGGCCGTCCTTCATGCGCACGCCTCCATCGCCCATGGCCCAACCGGCCTCGTCCAAAAGTGCATTGGCGCGGGCGGGGTCGAACTTGATCTTGGCGCTGTCGGCAACCTTGCTTTCCGGCAGGGCCGAAATCAGGAAAGTATCAGCCACTGCCCCCACGCCGCCAAAGACCGAGGCGAGGATTTCTTCCTGATTGATCGCCTTGGCCGCGGCTTCGCGCACCCGGATGTCGTCAAACGGTGCCTTGGTCACGTTGATCGGCATATACCAGACATCCTGCCCGGCCATGGTCAAAACGGCCAGATTGGCCTCTTTCTGCACCTCGCCCATCAGATCGGCAGGCACCGACAGAAGGAAGTCCACGCCGCCGGTTTTCAGTTCCAGAAACGCGGTCGAATCCTCGGGGATTTCGCGGAAGGTCAGGCGTTCCACCTTTGCCGGACCGGCGTTGGCAGCCACGGCCGGGCCCCATTTGTAATCCTCATTGCGCACCAGCACGGTTTCCTGACCCACGGCAAAGCTTTCCAGCTTGTAGGGGCCGGTGCCGTAAACCTCGGTCACGCCATAGTTGTCGCCCAAAGCGGCAAAGGACTTTGGCTCTACCACCGACATGAAGGTCGATGACAGGTTGTAAAGCAGGTTCGGCTCGGGCCGCGACATCACGAATTTGACGGTGCTGGCGTCCACCACTTCGACCGAGGCGATGGCTTCGGCCATATAGGCGTTCTCGCCTTCGGTGGTCTTGAACAGCTCGATCCACGCTTTCACCGTGTCGGCGTTGAAAGGCTCGCCGTTGTGGAAGGTGACGCCCTCTTTCAGCTTGAAGGTCCAGGACATGCCATCGGCGGCTTCTTCCCAGCTTTCGGCCAGCCAGGGGTGATAGGACAGGTCCGCAGCCTGGCTGACCATGCGGTCAAAGATCAGCGCAGTGGCGGTGTTCAGCATCGTCGCCTTGATCGGGTTGTAAGTGGGCGCGCCCACCTCGGCGGTGCCGATCACGAAAACGGCCTCTTGCGCGGCAAGGGTCTGGGCCGAGAACAGCGCCGCAAGGCTGACGCTGGCGGCCAGAAATGATTTACGAAACGATAGGGTCATGGGGTTTCCTCTTTGCTTGAACTGCGGGTCAGGGGTTTGCCCGGGTTGCGCCCCGGGACGGTATGTCCGATGAAATCGCCATAAAGCGCCGAGACGCGGGCCATACGGGCCTCGACCTCCGCGCCCAACTCGCGAAAGACCCCGTTGACCAGAAGCCCGATCAACGAGGACATCGCGCTTGTGGTGTCCCAGAAATGATTAAGGTCGGTCGGCACGGCGAAAAGTTCGGTGACAAGGCCGGGGCCCCAGTCACAATAGGGGTCGGTGATCAGCGTCACCGGAATGCCCTCATCCCGTGCGGCGACAGCCAGATCGCGCGTCAGCCGCGAATAGCGCCGCCCGTCGATCAGGACCAGTGTGGTGTCCTCGGGTTCCGACAGCAGGATTTCGGCAAAATGGCCCGCCGAAACATCGGCCAGCCCGACGCCGCCGCGCAGGTATTGCAGGTTATGCACCAGTTCGGCGGCATGGCCCCGTTCGGTCTGGAACCCGGCAACCCAAACCGCGGGGCTGCGTGCCAGTCGCGTCACCGCAGCCTCAAACGCCGGGGTTGCTGCCAGTTCATAGACGCTGACCAGCGCGGCAATCTCGCGCTCCAATGCGCGGGCCAGTTCGGCGTTTCCGTTGCGGCTGCGGTCATGAAAATCGGCCAGCCGGTCACCGATGAGCCAGGCCTTTTCGCCCAGATCGGCCTGAAGGCTGGATTTCAGCTCCTTGAGATGGCGATAGCCGATCGAGCGGCAGAATCTCCCGACCGAAGCCTCGGACACACCTACCTTGGCTGCCACGCTGGCGGCGGTCTCAAAGGGCAGCGACGACAGGTTTGAGGCCAGATAATGCGCCAGCGTGCGCTCCGAAGGGGTACCGGATTCGGCGGCCAGCATCAGGCGCTGATGCAGCTCCCCCCCGGCTGGGGCCATTGTTTCGACAGGGTTTTCCCGTGCGTCGTCCAATCTGCATCCCTCTTTGTCAGCAAAGCTTGTCAGGAAACTTTCATTCGGTCAATATTGCAATAAAACTGAAGTAACGATGCCACGCCCACCCCAAAGCAAAGGATCATCATGGCCGACGCTGCACCCACCCGCGCGCCGCTGCGCATTGACGGGGCCACCCTGCGTCTGGTGCGCCTGCCGCTGGTGACGCCCTTCACCATTGCGACCGGCACCATGACGGAAAAGGTCTTTCCGCTTCTGACCCTGCGGGCCGAGGGGCTGGAGGGCCACGCCGAAGGGGTGATGGACCCGCTGCCGGATTATCTTGAGGAAAGCGTCGCGGGGGCGATGGACCTGCTTGCCAAAGTGCTTTTGCCGCAGGTTCTGGGCCAAAGCTTTGCCCACCCGGACCATCTGGCGCGACTGTTCGCGCCATGGCGGGCCAATTTCATGGCGCGGGCGACGGTTGAGATGGCGTTCTGGGATCTTTGGGCTAAATCTCTGAATCTGCCATTGCAGACAGTTCTTGGCGGCGAAGGCGATGCGATCGACGTGGGCGTGTCGCTGGGGATCGGGCCGGTTCCCGATACGCTGAACCGCGTGGCGGCGCATCTGCAGCAAGGCTACAAGCGCATCAAGTTGAAGGTGAAGCCGGGCCATGACATCGGCCTGCTGCGCGCGGTGCGCGACGCGTTCCCCGACGCGCATCTGACGGTGGATGCCAATTGCTGCTACACGCTGGCCGACAGCGCCCTGATTGGGCAGATGGATGATTTCGCGCTGGACTACCTTGAACAGCCGCTGGCCTGGGACGACATTCACGACCACGCCACCCTGCAACAGCGCATCCGCACGCCGCTTTGTCTGGATGAATGTATCCGCACGGTGGACCATGCCCGCAAGGCGCTGCAGACCGATGCCGCGCGGGTGATCAACATCAAGGTGGGCCGGGTGGGCGGCCACAGTGCCGCGCGCCAGATTCACGATCTGTGCCAGTCCTTTCAGGTGCCGGTCTGGTGCGGCGGCATGCTGGAATCGGGCATTGGCCGGGCGCACAACATCCATCTGTCCACCCTGCCCGGCTTTACCAAACCCGGCGACACCTCATCGGCCAGCCGCTATTTCACCCGTGACATCATTGAACAGAAGCTGGAAACCGAAGGCGGCCGGATGCCCGTTCCGCAAGGGCCGGGCATTGGCGTGACGCTGGATCTGGACTATCTGAAGACGGCGACGCTTTCGGTTCAGGACTTTGTTGCATGACAGATATCTCCTTCCGCGACCTGTCGGGCATGGCAGAGTTCCGCGCCGCCGAAGACCTGCAACGGGCTGTCTGGGGCGAGGGCGACCAGCCTGACCCGGCCGACCTGATGATGGTCATTCAGGCCGAGGGAGGGCTGGTCGGCGGGGCCTTCAGGGACGGGCGGCTGATCGGCTATGTCTTTGGCTTTCCAACCCGTGACCCGCAGGTGCAGCATTCGCATCGGTTGGCCGTGCTGGCCGAGGCGCGGGGCCTGCAACTCGGGGTCCGGCTGAAGCATTATCAGCGGCGCTGGGGGCTGGAGCGGGGTATCACCCATGTCCGCTGGACCTTTGATCCGCTGCGCCCTGTGAACGCGACGCTGAACATCCACCGGCTGGGGGCGACGGCGACCACCTATCTGCCTGACTATTATGGCGAGATGGCGGGCATCAACAGCGGCATCGCCTCGGACCGTTTGCTGGTGGAGTGGGAGCTGGGCTCGGACGTCGTCGCGGCGCTGGCCGAGGGCCGCCCGCGCCCGCACCGGCCCACTGCGCCCCTGCCCCTGACTTTGCCGGATGATCTGGAGGCGCTGACCCGAGACGCCCCCGATCAGGCTCAGACCCTGCGTATGGCCCTGCGGCAAGAGATGCAGGCAGCCTTTGCCAAGGGGCGCCGGATCGTGGATTTCGACCGTGAGCTTCGGCAGTATCTGTTGGATTGCTGATCTTGAACGGCGCCCAAGAACCTGTGCGCTTCCGGGGAAAATGCAGGCAGTTTCGCCTGGTCGCGGACTGGCGCCGCGCGGTACGCCGGGGCGGTGGCTTTCTGAACCAACCCGCAGAGAAGATATGGCGTTAGACTGATCCAGGTGTTTGCGTCGCCCGAGCAGGCTGCGGGCTTGTTCCGCCGCTTTCATACGGCCATTCGGACTTGCTTGGTCGACCGGCGGCTTTGGGCCGCTATCGGACCTTTGCCTTCTGCTCGCCCCACGTTACCGGAAACGGCTCGAGTACCCGCGCCAACGTTGATCTGATCCCCGCAAACTGGACCGTTTGAGGCTGGAGTTTTCCGCTACGCTTTCCTGGCTGGGAGAGGAGCGGAATCGGATGAAAGCGAGCAATTTCTCGGACGCCCAGAAAGCGTTCATCATCAAGCAAGGCGAAGACGGAACGCCGGTTGCGGAGATCTGCCGGAAGGCGGGGATCAGCCAGGCGA
>CAUJIP010000118.1 GCA_963205235.1 Pseudomonadota bacterium | reverse complement strand
GCTTGCCATGACTCTTGGGAAAGAACGGCTCGAGCCGGGCCATCTGCGCGTCGTTCAGCCAGAAAAGGTTGCTCATTCTTCAGTCTCCTTGAGGAGGCTGAATCACGCCGCGAGCAGATGATCAATGGGTCCTGACCCTAGCTAGGACAATCCTTCACGAGTATCTTCACCGCGACGATAAAATGGGTGTAGTGGTTCCGGTAAATGACGCGCATAGGGCGCTTGACGATTATGCAAAAGGATTGCTATCGGAATACGGCCTTGCAACTGTAGGCTGTTCTGCCTATGGCGGGAACCTCTTTGGATTTGGCGGATATTCAGGGTGCTGACAATGAGAAGAATTCCATCAATTTCGATCTACCTTCTGGCAGGAGCACTACTATCAACTGCTGCAAGACCGGTCTATGCTACGAGCATAAGCTTCTGTGAATACGGCCAAAATCAAGTTTTCTCCGAGAAAATGGTCTTTGACGTAGAGGAGCGAATTGCGATTGGAACGGATACAAGAACATCGATGCTACCACTCGTGGATTCTGATGTAGTTGGGTTTGAAAGCCCATTTCCGCTTGTTGTGCCCAAGGAAGGTAAGGATGTAAGGCGATGGATTTCTACCAAATACAGCTATGAGATTACCCCAATGCAAGATGGAGACTGGATAGTTGTCTATGCAGAGCCAATAGAGAAAATTGGAAACTACACTGTTGCAACCACGGTCTTTTCTCGCACCGATGGGGTGCTTACGTTACGCATATCTAGGCTATTTGAGGGAACGGCCTATTCAACTTCCTTCTTCAGGTGTGATTCGGACAAGTTCTTTCCGGAGAACCTGTTGAGCCAATGAAATTTGATCGCCCAAGCAAGCCGTCGGATGGGTGTCAACCCACGAATTTTTGCGGTGGTGGGCGTTTTCCGGATGATGACGTGCCACCACCCCAATCCTTAACATCCCCCTAACGTCCACAGCCAAGCCCTTGATTTCATTGCCCCCGAATCCCCGCCCACGCGCGGGCAGCCCCCCGGCTCGCGCCTGAAGACGGCCAAAGCGCCTCGCCTCCGTCCCCCTCTGCCCCGCCCATCCTCCCGCCGCCAACGTGACCACCCCCTCCGGCCCGGTCGAGGTCCGCAACTGGCTCGGGGCCGAGCAGGTGCTGACCTATCCTTGGGCCGCGATCAAGCTGACCAACGGGGTCGCGACCTGGCTTCCCGTCGCCACCCCTCACCCCCCCAAGGCCAGCCCTGCCGCGATGGCCCACATCGTCACGCCCACCCCGATCTCCAGCCAGACCCAGGCCCGGCTCTTTGCAAAGACCGGGGCCAGCAGGCGCGCGCCGAAGCCGAGGGCCGAGAAGAACGTCAGCGACCCGCAAGCCGCCGCGATCCCGAAGGCCAGCTGCCAGGGTGCATATTGGGCCGAGATCGACCCCAGCAGCACCACCGTATCCAGATAGACATGCGGGTTGGCCCAGGTCAGCACCAGACAGGTCGCCAGTACCTTGCCAAGTGGCGCCGCCCCCGCCTCGGTCGGCCGCAGCGCCTCGCCCCCCTTCAGCGCCGCCTTGAACCGCAGCGCGCCATAGACGACCAGAAATGCAACCCCCGCCCAGCGCATCGCCTCGCCCAGCCAGGGGGCGATCTTGCTGGCCGCCCCGAACCCCGCCACCCCGACCCCGATAAGCACCGCATCCGACAGCGCGCAGGTCGCGACCACCGCCAGCACATGTTCCCGCCGCAGTCCCTGCCGCAGGACGAACGCATTCTGCGCCCCGATCGCCAGGATCAGGCTGATCGCCACCAGATAGCCCTGAACAATCGCGTCAAACATTGGAAAGCGCCTTCAAGGCGGACATCGCATCGGCCCGCCGGTCCCATTGCACGAAAAGGTGGTCGTGATGAACACCCGCAATCACGTTGCAACTGATGCCCACCCGACCCAGCGCCCCGGCAAAGGCCGCCGTCAGACCGACCGCCGCCAGATCGCTGTGAACCGTCAGACTGATCCTCGCCCAGGGGTCCGACACCAGCCCCGCCGCCTGTATCGCGGCCAGGGGGGCGACCACCGTCATCCCCTCGTCTTCCGCCACTGTCGCAAAGGCGGCAAAGGGCAGCGGCCCATCGCAGACCGCAAAACCATAGGGGGCGGAGAACAGGACCGGTTCCATCGTCCGCAACAGCACCGCCAGATCGGTTTCCGCCATGATCACCTCCGTTTCACTTGACCTAAGGCCCGCATTCGGCACACTCCAGTTAATCTTCCTGTCACAGGATTAGCCACGCTAATGCTTGATCCCGCCCAGCTTGCCGCCCTTGCCGCTGTCCACCGGCGCGGCTCGTTCGACCTTGCGGCGGCGGAACTGCATGTCACCCCTTCGGCCATCAGCCAAAGGATCAAGGCGCTGGAGGAGGCGACGGGAACCCTTCTGATCCGCCGGGGCGCGCCTTCCGTGGCGACCGAAACCGGCCTGCGCCTGATCCGCCACCATGACGAGGTGGCCTTGCTGGAACGCACCCTTGCCGCCGACCTTCCCGGCCTGTCTGCCGGCCTTGCCACCCTGCGGATCGCGGTCAATGCCGACAGCCTTGCCACCTGGGTCATTCCCGCCCTTGCCGCGACCGAGGGGCTGCTGTTCGACCTTGTGATCGACGATCAAGATGTCAGCCAGGACTGGTTGCGGCGGGGTGAGGTAGTGGCGGCCATCACCTCGCATCCCGGCCCGTTGCAAGGCTGCGACACGATCCCGCTTGGCGCGCTGCGCTATCGGGCAACCGCCTCGCCCGCCTATGTCAGCCGGTGGTTTGCCGACGGTGTCACGGCCAGGACCCTGTCACAGGCCCCCGCGCTGACCTTTTCCGACAAGGACCGGCTGCAGGAACGCTGGGTCACCCGGCAGACCGGGGGCGATGCCCGGCGCGCGGCCTTTCCCAGCCACCGCATGGCCTCGTCGCAGGCCTTTGTCGATGCCTGCCTTTGCGGCCTTGGCTGGGGGCTGAACCCCGAACAGCTGGTCACCGCCCACTTGGCCAGTGGCGTGCTGGTGGAACTTGCGCCCGGTACGGCGCTGGATGTGCCGCTGCACTGGCAATTCACCCGCCTTGCCGCCCCGGCGCTGGCGCAGGTCACGCGGGCCATTCGGCAGGCCGCCCTACAGGGGTTGCAGCAAACGAAAACGGGGGCGGCCTAAGCCACCCCCGTTCCCAACTTCCCGAAGGGAAAGCTTATGCGAGCGCGAGGTTCACAGCCGATTCACGGCCGTTGCGGTCTTGCTCGACGTCGAAGGTCACAGCTTGCCCATCAGCGAGCGAGCGGATGCCTGCACGCTCCAGCGCGGTCACATGGACGAACACGTCCTTCGAACCACCTGCGGGGGCGATGAAGCCGAAACCCTTGGTTGCGTTGAACCATTTCACGGTGCCATTGGCCATCGTGAGTACTCCTGTCAAAATGCCACCCACAGCATGTGGTGACCCGGCTTAGCGTCGTGACGATCGAAGTGCTGCGGGCCGTAGGGCGGACAGAAGACGAAAGAAAGAAACTTTGCCCGCTGCACATGCGCCTTTCCGGCATAGATTACAAGGGGCAAGGCCAAAAAAGCCGGAAAGCGTTCGGCGGGTTCAGGCGAAAAGTCCCCTGCCACAATGAAACCGTGCCGGAAATCATGCGATTCCCGGCACGGCATTTTCCTTCAGAATTCCGGCGGCTTAAAGCTGCGCCGCCACGTCCTCGGGGACGTCGAAGTTGTGCGTCACGGTCTGCACGTCGTCGTCTTCTTCCAGAAGATCGACCAGACGCATCAGCTTTTGCGCGGTCTCAAGGTCGACTTCGGTCAGGGTCTGCGGCTTCCAGATCAGCTTCGACTCGGTCGATTCCCCCAGCGCCTTTTCCAGCGCATCGGACACTTCCGGCAGGCTTTCCACCTGGCAATAGATCCAGTGGCCGTCCTCGTCGCTTTCGACGTCATCGGCCCCGGCATCCAGCGCGGCCATCATCACGTCATCCGCTGACCCGACGCTGGCGGGATAGGAAATCTCGCCCACGCGGTCAAAGCTGTGCGCGACCGACCCGGTGGTGCCAAGGTTCCCGCCGCACTTGCTGAAATAGGACCGCACGTTCGACGCGGTGCGGTTCAGGTTGTCGGTCAGCGCCTCGACGATGATCGCGATACCGTTGACGCCATAACCTTCATAGCGGATTTCCGAGTAATCCGCCGCATCGCCCATCTGCGATTTCTTGATCGCGCGGTCGATCACGTCCTTCGGCATCGACTGAGCCTTGGCCGCCTTGACCGCCAGACGCAGACGCGGGTTCATGTCTGGGTCAGGCATCCCCATCTTGGCTGCGACGGTGATTTCCTTCGACAGCTTGGAAAACGCCGCCGAGCGGGCCTTGTCCGCCTTGCCCTTGCGGTGCTGGATGTTCGCCCATTTAGAATGGCCTGCCATGGCCCTTACTCCGGTCCCGTTTCGGTGATGGGTTGCCTTACACTGGGGAAGGGGCGAAGGGCAACCCCGTGGCGGGCGTGGCGCCCGTTACAGACCGGGTTTGCGCAGGTCCATCGTCAATTGGAACTCGGCTGAGCCGGTTCCGGGCACCGACGGACGGATCGTGATCCGCAATGTGCCAGTCGCCTTGGCCGTGAACGCGCGCACCGGATCTTCCAGCTTGAAGCCCCGGGCCTCGACCGTAACGCGGATCGGGCCTTCGGGCGTCAGGCGGATAGACCAGTCCTTGGTAACCTTGAGATCGTAATAGCAGCCCCCCTCGGGGACCGTGGGGCCAAGCGAGCCGATCATCCAGCCCTCTTGTTGCGGCACGAACAAGACAACGGACCCCGGATCGACACAGCTTACCTCGGCCGTTGCGACCATTGGGAAAAAACAGGTTGCGGCAACACTGGCCAGACGGCGGAACATTGGCTTCAAGGTCATCCTTCAATCTCCCTCTGATCACTCTGACGTGTTTTCTGATGGGCAAGCCCGGATCAGTTCCCGCGCAGCCGCATGATGACAGCGGCCACCCAGATGCCGACCCCGGTCCCGCCGATGCCCCCGGCATAGCGCCCGATGGTTGCCATCACGTCGGCCTTGGTCAGACCCGGCGCGGGTTGCAGGTCCGTGGTCGCCCCCCACCAGAACAGCCCCGCCCCAGTGATCACCAGGATCGCGCCCACCAGAAACACCCGCGTCGACTTGCGCATCCTGCCTCTCCGTTCAAAGCGGCCAGATCAGCGGGATCAGGGCCGAAGCGACCAGCATTGCAATGATATTCAGCGGCAGGCCCACGCGGGTAAAGTCCGAGAATCTATACCCTCCCGGCCCATAGACCATCATGTTGGTCTGGTATCCGACCGGGGTCGCAAAGGCCAAGGTCGCGGAAAACATCACCGCCACCACAAAGGGCCGCGGGTCATGGCCCAGCTTTTCCGCAAGCTGGATCGCGACCGGGGTGTAGATCACCGCAACCGCGTTGTTTGACAGGAACTCGGTCAGCACAAGGCCGATGAAATAGACCGCAAGGATCAGGGCAAAGGGGCCCAGATGCTCCAGCCATGGCGCGACCCCGCTGACGATCAGCCCGACCGCGCCCGACTGGTCCAGGCCCTCGCCCACCGCCAGCATGGCAAAGATCATCGCCAGCAGGCGGCCATCGACAAAGGAAAACGCCTCGTCGCTGTCGACGCAATGCGTGGTCAGGATCACCGCCACCGCAATCAGCGCAAGGGGCAGGATCGGTGCCAGGTCCAGCGCCGACAGGACCACGATCCCCGTCAAGGCCGCCAGCGCGATCGGCGCCTTGGCGCGGCGGAACGCCACCACGCGGGGCCGGTTCACATCGACAAGGTCCATATCCGCCGCCAGCCGCTGGATATCCTCGACCGTGCCTTCCAGCAGCAGCGTATCACCGACCCGCACCACCAGATCGTCCAGTTGCCGCCCGATGTTCTGGTTGTGCCGATGTACCGCCAGCACATAGACGCCATAGCGCCGCCGAAGCCGCATGTCGCCCAGCCGCTGCCCTTCCAGCCGACAGCCCGGCCCGATCAAAACCTCGACCGTTTCCGTCTTCACCGAAGACAGCTTGTCCACCAGATGCACGTCCTTGCGGGCATGCAGGCCCATCAGCTCCGTCATCTCGGTCCGCAGAACCACCCGGTCGCCCGCCTCAAGCTTGACCGGGGCCAGATCGCGCCGCAGCGAGGCATCGCCGCGCAACACGTCGATCACCCGCACCCCGTCGCGTTTGAACAGGTCGATGTCCAAGACTGCCTGCCCGATCAGCTGGCTGTCTTCGGGCACGGCGACTTCGGTGAAGAACTTCATCTTCCGCCGGTCGTTCAGCAGAACCCCCATCGACTGCCGCTCGGGCAACAGCCGGTTGCCGAACAGCCCAAGGAACAGCCCGCCCGCCAGCGTGACCGCAATGCCCAAAGGCGCGATTTCGAACAGGCTGAAATGCTCCAGCCCCGCATCCTTGGCCACCCCATCGACCAGAATGTTGGTCGAGGTGCCGATCAACGACATCATCCCGCCCAGAACGGTCATATAGCTTAGCGGGATCAGCAGCTTCGACGGCGCGACCCCCACCCGCACGGCCAGTTGCATCACCACCGGGATCATCACCGCAACCAGCGGCGTGTTGTTCATGAAGGCCGAAGCCACCGCAATCGACCCCAGAAGAACCACGATCACGGTCTTTGGCCGCGTTCCGGCATGCCTCGTGACAAGATTGATCACCGCCTCGACCGCGCCCGTCCGCACCAGGCCGCCCATCACCAGAAACATCATCGCGATGGTCCATGGGGCACTGTTCGACAAGACCGAGGTCGCTTCCTTGACCGGCAGGATGCCAAGGATCAGCATCGCCGCCGCCCCGCCAATCGCCGTCACTTCGACCGGCGTCCGCTCCAGCACGAACAGGATGAACATCACCACCAGAACCGCCAGCGCGACCCAGGGCTGCCAATCCGCAGGAACCGCCAGACCGAACATTACGCCTCCACCGCCTTGGCGCGCGGCCTGACCAGCGCCACACCCGCCAGCATCACCACCAGCGCCGCCCAGATCATCGGCGAGAATCTCTCACCCAACAGAACCATCGCCCAGACCACACCCGAGGCCGTGACGATATAGGTCGATTGCGACGCAAAGACCGACCCCGCCCGCCCGGCCAGCCAGACAAAGGTGGAATACAAAAGCCCGTGCAACACCGATGACGCGATCAGCGCCGCCTCGGGCTTGCCCACCGGCCAGGGCACCATGCCCTGCCCCAGCGCCAGCATGACCGGCAAGCTCAGGATCATCGCCGCGACCGATACCCCGAACATCGCCTGCACCGGGTCCATCCCCGCCGTGCCGAACCGTGCGATGAACGTCGCCTCGGTGGCATAGAACAGCGGCCCGACCATCGCCACCGGCAACCATGCCGCCATGGCGGGGTCCGGCAGACTGGCGCGCGGCAAGGCGATCAGCGCCACCCCGCACAGCCCCAACCCAAGACCCATCAACCGCTGCGCACTGAACCGCTCCATCCGCAAGACCAGCGCCATCGGAAAGGCGATCAAGGGAATGGTCGAGATGATGATCGACATGATCCCCGACGGCAGATGCGTGACCGAGATATAGAATGTCGTGTTAGGGATCAGCGTGCCGATGACCGCCACCACCCCGTAAAACGTCAGCGCCCCGCGCGTGAACACCAGCCCTCGCCCCCGGATGCCCGAGATCACCCCCAGCACCACCACACAGATCACCGACTGCCAGAAGATAAGCGCGAAGGGCCCCGCCCCGCCTTGGGTCGCCAACTTGCCCAATGGCTGCGTCGACCCCCAGCCCACGCCCAGCCAGATCAGGATCATCACAAAGATCACCCGCGGGTTCATGGTGCCGACTCCTGCAACTTGCCACCGACCCGGATCATCCGCACCTTTTGCGCCAGACCGGTCTTTTCATCGGTTTCCACATAGACCCCCGACAGCGTCGCCTCACCGTTCGCCGGCTCGAACCGGCTTTTCACCATCCCGGTGATAAAGCGCCGCAGCGGCTCCAGCTTCTCCATCCCGATCACGGAATCATAATCGCCGCACATCCCGGCGTCGGTCTGATAGGCCGTGCCCTTGGCAAGGATCATCGCATCCCCGGTCGGTACATGAGTATGCGTGCCCACCACAAGCGACGCCATCCCGTCGCACCAATGGCCCATGGCCATCTTCTCGCTGGTGGCCTCGGCGTGGACATCGACAATCGCCGCCTGCACCACACCGCCCAAGGTATGCGCCTTCAACACGCTTTCCAGCGCGCTGAAGGGGTCGTCAAACGGTCGCTTCATGAAAACCTGCCCCAAGGCCTGCGTCACCAGAACCTTGCGGCCCTGCGTCGCCTCGAAGATGCGGAACCCCTTGCCGGGGGCCACCTTCGAGAAATTCAGCGGCCGGATGATCCGGGGTTCAGTCTCGATGAAGCTCAGCATGTCCTTCTGGTCAAAGGCATGGTCGCCCAAGGTCAGGCAATCCGCCCCCGCCTTCAGCAGCTCTTTCGCGTGATCGCCCGTCAGCCCCGCGCCCTGACTGGCGTTTTCGCCATTCACGACAACGAAATCCAAGCCCCAGGCCGCCCGAAGGCCCGGCAGCCGCTCAACTATCGCCGCCCGGCCGGACCGGCCCACGACATCGCCCAGGAATAGCAGTTTCATGGCCCCGGATTAGGCGCGGCGCGGGGTCCGGGCAAGCAGAATGACAAGGTGTCGCGCAAAAAGCACCGCAATTCCCGCAGCAACCCGCTTCTCGGAACAAGTGCCTTTGGGAAAAATCATTCCCCGAAAATCCTTCGCTTGGTCCGCCTCAGCCCACCAACCACCCCGATTCGCGGTGCTTGGTTAACGCCTAGTGGGTCTTCCGAAAGGGAAGACGAAAGGAAGATAAAAAGAAGAAAGAAGGAAGACGCCATTTATCCTGCAAAATCCGATTGTTAGCGCATAGCTCGCGGCACCCCGTTCCCAAATCGCCCCGCAGCGCATTATCACTTTGTTCATGGTCACTCTGCCCCCCGCCCTTTCCGACTGGTTCACCGCCAAGGGCTGGAGCCTGCACCCCCATCAACTCGACATGCTGGCCCGCGCCGCTGACCCCGCCACCCTCCTCATCGCCCCGACCGGAGGCGGCAAAACCTTGGCCGGCTTCCTGCCAACCCTTTCGGAACTAAACACAAATCCGCCCCCCGGCCTGCACACCCTGTATATCTCGCCGCTCAAGGCCCTGACCGCCGACATCCGCCGCAACCTTGGGCACCCCATCGAAGGCGCTGGCCTGAAGATCCGGGTCGAGGATCGCACCGGCGACACCTCCTACACCCAGCGCCGCCGCCAGCGTGCCGATCCGCCACATATCCTTTTGACCACACCGGAATCCCTCGCTCTGCTTCTCAGCTACGAAGACGCCCCCCGGATATTCGCAGGATTACAACGGGTTATCGTCGACGAAATCCACGCCCTCGCCGAAAGCAAACGCGGCGACCAGCTCACCCTGCAACTCGCCCGGCTCCAATCCCTCAACCCCCAACTCCGCCGGATCGGCCTGTCCGCCACCGTCGAAAACCCGCCCGCGCTGGCCCGGTTCCTCGCCCCTCAGACGACGATCCTGCAAGCCGATCCCGGCCCAGACCCCGACATTTCCATGCTGGATACCGAGGCCCCTCCCCCGTGGTCAGGCGGCGGCGGGCGCTATGCGATCCCGGCAATTCTCAATGAAATCAACCGCCACCGCACCACGCTCATCTTCCACAACACCCGCGCGCAGGCGGAACTTTTCTTCCACGACCTCTGGCTACAGAACACCGACGACCTGCCCATCGGCATCCACCACGGCTCGCTTTCCCGCGAACAACGCGAACGGGTCGAGGCCGCGATGACAGTCGGGGCCCTGCGCGCCGTGGTCTGCACCGGCTCGCTCGACCTTGGCATCGACTGGGGCGATGTCGATCTGGTGATCCAGGTCGGCGCCCCGAAGAACGTGAAACGCCTTGTGCAAAGGATCGGCCGTGCCAACCACCGCTACAACGCCCCCTCCAAGGCCCTGCTGGTGCCCGCCAACCGGTTCGAGGTCGTGGAATGCCAGGCCGCCCTCGACGCCGTCCGCGCCCATACTTTGGACGGCGAGCCGCGCGGGCCGGGGCCGCGCGATGTTCTGTGCCAACACATTCTCGCCACCGCCTGCGCCGGGCCGTTTGATGCGGGCGAACTCTTCACTGAAATTGTCACCTCCGGTCCCTATGCCACTCTGACCAAAGCAGAATTCGACGCTTGCCTCGATTTTGTTGCTACCGGAGGTTACGCGCTGAAAGCCTATGACCGCTGGCAGCGATTGAAGTTAACAAATGGTAAATGGCACCTCCGCGACCCCCGCGCCGCCGCCCTGATCCGCCAAAACCTTGGCACGATCATCGACACGGAAACCCTGAAAGTCCGCCTCCGCGGTCATGCCACCCCCTTGGGGGAAATCGAGGAATCCTTCGCCGCCACCCTCACCCCCGGCGACACGTTCCTGATCGGCGGCCAGATCGTCCGCTATGAAACCTTGCGCGAGATGACGGTCGAAGTCTCGAAAAGCCCCGGTCGCGACCCCAAAGTCGCCGTCTTCAACGGCACAAAATTCGCCACCTCTACCCTCCTCACGGACCGTATCCTTCAAATATTCCAACAGGTTAGCTGGCCCGACCTTCCCGTCCACACCGCCTGGTGGCTGGCAAAGCAGCGCGAGGTTTCACGCCTTCCGGACCCCGCATCGCTGCTTTTGGAAAGCTTCCCCCATGACAATCGCGAACACCTTGTCGTCTACGGCTTCGCAGGCCGCAACGCCCAGCAGACCCTTGGCCTTCTTCTGACAAAACAGATGGAATCCCAAGGCCTTGCCCCCTTGGGTTTCGTCGCCACCGACTATGCCACCCTGATCTGGGGCCTTGACCCCGTCACCGATCCCGCGCCCCTGTTCGACCTTGAGACCCTGCGCGACGGCCTGGAAACCTGGCTCTCCGGCAATGCCGTGATGAAGCGCACCTTCCGCGACACTGCGCTTATCTCGGGCCTGATCGAACGCAGCCATCAGGGTCGCCGCAAATCGGGCCGTCAGGCGACCTTTTCGTCCGACATTCTTTACGACACGCTTCGCCGCTATGACCCCGACCACCTTCTCTTGCAGATCACCCGAGAAGAGGCCCTGCGCGGGTTGATCGACTTTTCACGAATCGAACATCTTCTGTCCCGCATCGGAACAAACATCGACCTCCGTCGCCTTCCCGGCGTCACCCCCTTGGCAGCCCCCCTCTTCTTCGAACCGGGCCGAATCCCCGTGCAGGGTGAAGGCCGCGACCGCCTTGCCTCCGCCCAGGCCCAGGCGCTGATGGAGGCCGCCGGACTTACCTAAGCCCTTTCTCTTCCTTAAATATCCCCGCCGGAGGCCCCGGCTTGCCAAGCAATGCACCGTTAGGGCAGAAAGCCCCCATGCACCACGCGCTCTTCTTCCACGGCGAAACGCTGCACCTGCGACCCTCGGGCGCGCTGTACTGGCCTGCCCGCAGGACCCTTGCCGTCTCTGACCTGCACCTTGGCAAATCCGAACGTATTGCGCGAAAAGGTGGCACGCTCTTGCCGCCCTATGAAACGCAGGCGACGCTGGAAAAGCTGGACCGCGATCTTGAGGTCACCGGCGCGGATACGGTCATCTGTCTTGGCGACAGTTTCGACGATCTGGCCGCCGCCGAGGGCATCGCCGAAAGCGCGCGGCTTTGGCTGATCCGGCTGATAGCGGGGAAGGACTGGACCTGGATCACCGGCAACCACGACCCCGGCCCGATCGACATCGGGGGCAACCACCGGGCAGAGTTGAGCCTGCCGCCCTTCACATTCCGCCACATCGCCGAACCCGGTGAAAAGGCTGAAATTTCAGGTCATTATCACCCGAAGGCGCGGCTTTCGGGCCAGTCGCGCCCCTGTTTCCTGGCCGATGCAAGCCGCCTTATCCTGCCCGCCTTTGGCGTCTATACCGGCGGTCTGCGGGCGCATGACCCGGCGCTGACGACCTTGATGGCAAAAGACGCATTGGCCATTCTGACGGGACACAAAAGCCTTGTCATACCGATGCCGCACTGACTAGTGCTTGGGCATTCGCAGCCAAGCTCAAGGTTCCACGCCATGCGCAAGTCTCTTGTCGGCCTTCTCCTTTTGACCACCCCTGTCGCCGCCGACCCGGCCGCCGATTTCCAGCAACTGCTGCAGACCTTTCCGACCCTTTCCCTGCAGACCGCGCCGGATGCACAAGTCACCTGGGCGCGGAATTTTGTCGCGACCCTGTCCGGCACATGGGTCCAGGTCGGCCCCCTGATGGGCGACGCGATGGGCCCGCTCGACGCGGACATTCTCGCCAGCGTCTGCGAGAAAATCTCCTTCACGGTCAAGCCGAAGGGCGAGTTCAGCTTTGCGCTGGAGATGCCGGCCAAGCTCATGCCGTTCGTCATTGATCTGCAATGGGCCGGCGGAACCCGCTTTATCGCACAGTATGACGAGGAAAGCCTGCTTTCCCGGATGTTCGGCGATCAGCAGGACAGTATCGACGACAACATGCTGTTTTCCGTGCTGGTCAACACCATCTGGAACGGGCCGATCAGCTTCCTCCCCGCAGGGGAGGATCTGATGGTCATGCAGAATGCCTATGGCCAGATCGACGTTCTGGCGCGCTGTCCCTAGGCCGTCAGCCCCTTCGGCTCCGCCAGTCCATTGGCCCGGCAGCAGGCGGTCAGGGTGTTGGCCAGCAGGCAGGCGATGGTCATCGGCCCCACGCCACCCGGAACCGGGGTGATGGCACCGGCCACGGCGGCGGCGCTTTCGTAATGCACGTCGCCGACCAGCTTGGCCTTGCCGTCGCGCTCGATCCGGTTGATGCCAACGTCGATCACGGTCGCGCCGGGGCGGACCATGTCGCCGGTAATCATCTCGGGGCGGCCAACAGCGGCGACCAGAATGTCGGCGCGTTTGCAAACCTCGGCCAGATCCTTGGTGCGGCTGTGCGCGATGGTCACCGTGCAGCTATCGCCCAACAGCAGCTGCGCCATCGGCTTGCCGACGATGTTCGACCGGCCCACGACAACGGCGTTCAGGCCCGCCAGCTTGCCATGGTGGTCGCGCAGCATCATCAGGCAACCAAGCGGCGTGCAGGGCACCATCGACTTTTGCCCGGTGCCCAGAAGGCCCACGTTCGAAATGTGAAAACCGTCGACGTCCTTGGCCGGGTCGATCCGGTTGATCACAAGCTCCGAGTTCAGATGCCCCGGTAGCGGCAATTGAACAAGAATCCCATGCACGGCGGGGTCGGCATTCAGCTTGTCGATCAGCGCCAGAAGCTCGGCCTCGCCGGTTTCGGCAGGCAGCCGATGTTCGAATGAGGACATTCCGACCTCGATGGTCGAAGCGTGCTTGTTCTTCACATAGACCTTCGACGCCGGATCTTCACCCACCAGCACCACGGCCAGACCGGGCGTGATCCCGTGATCCGCCTTCAGCCGCGCCACATGGTCCGCCACCTGCGCGCGCACGTTTGCCGCAAAGGCCTTGCCGTCGATTACCTTGGCCGTCATCCCGAAATCCCCCTGTTACACCGCAGCCGCAAAGGCCGTGCGGTAATGGTCCATCTGCATGGCGGTGGCCAGCACCGCATTCTTCATCAGGATCGACACCGTCACCGGCCCGACCCCACCGGGGACCGGAGTGATCCAGCCCGCCACATCCTTGCAGCTGGCAAAATCCGCGTCGCCCACTGTCTTTCCATCCACCCGGTTGATGCCGATGTCGATCAGCGCGGCACCGGGTTTCAGCATCTCGCCACGCACCAAACCCGGCTTGCCCACTGCGACGAACACCGCGTCCGCCGCGCGGCTGTGCACCGCGACTTGCCGGGTCATGTGGTGACAGACCGTGACCGTCGCCCCCAGACCCATCATCAGGAAGGCGATGGGTTTGCCGACGATTTCCGAATGGCCGATCACGCAGACATCCAGCCCCTCCATCTTGAGGGGCAGGGTCTTCAGGATTTCGACCGCCGCGACCGCCGTGCAGGGGCCAAGCGTCAGGTCGTTGTAGACGATGTTGCCGATCGACGAAGGGTGCATGCCTTCGACATCCTTCATCGGATGCACGGCCTTTTGCAGCGCCTTGACCGGGATATGCGCGGGCAAGGGGCGCTGGATGATGATGCCGTTCACGCGCGGGTCGGCGTTCAGGCCCGCCAGCACGCCCTGCAACTGTTCCAGGCTAATCGTGTCGGGATAATTCCGCGCCTCGAACCCGACGCCCGCCGCTTCCGCCGATTTCTGCTGGTTGCGGACATAAAGTTCCGCCGCCGCCACATCGCCGACCGAGATCGACACCAGTTTCGGAGCCCAACCCATGGCCGTCAGCCTGCCAGCTTCGGCCCTGGTCTCGTCACGCATCCGGGCCGCGATGGCCTTGCCGTCGATCAGTGTGGCCGTCATCGGCGCTGTCAGCCCTTTTGAATTTCCCGGCCCGCCCCTGCAGTGCAAGGGCGGGCCTGATGTCTTGCCGTCGAGGGACCTGCTTAGAACAGGCCTTCGACCTGACCCATGTCGTTCAGGCGGATCACTTCTGCCGACGGAACCTTGGGCAGGCCCGGCATCGTCATGATCTCACCACAGATCGCGACGACAAAGCCCGCGCCCGCCGAGAGCCGCACTTCGCGGACCGGCACCGAATGGCCGGTCGGCGCGCCGCGCACGGTCGGGTCGGTGGTGAAGCTGTACTGGGTCTTGGCGACGCAGATCGGCAGATGGCCGTAGCCAGCGGCTTCCCAGGTCTTCAACTGATCACGGATCGACTTGTCGGCGATGACTTCGTCAGCGTGATAGATGCGCTTGGCGATGGTTTCCAGCTTCTGGAACAGCGGCATGTCATCCGGGTAGATCGGGGCAAAGTTCGACGCGCCCGATTCCGCCAGCGACACGACCTTGTGGGCCAACTCCTCGATCCCGGCCGAGCCCATCGCCCAGTGCTTGCACAGGATTGCTTCGGCGCCCTGCTCGGCGACATAGGCTTTCACCGCCGCCACTTCGGCATCGGTGTCGCTGTAGAAGTGGTTGATCGCGACCACGACCGGCACGCCGAACGATTTGACGTTGGCGATGTGGCGGCCAAGGTTCGGGCAGCCCTTCTGGACGGCACCGACGTTCTCGGCACCGAGATCAGCCTTGGCGACGCCGCCGTTCATCTTCATCGCGCGGACAGTCGCGACGATGACCGCAGCCGAGGGCTTCAAGCCCGCCTTGCGGCACTTGATGTCAAAGAACTTTTCCGCGCCAAGGTCGGCACCGAAACCGGCTTCGGTCACGACATAGTCGCCCAGTTTCAGCGCGGTCTTGGTCGCGATGACCGAGTTGCAGCCGTGGGCGATGTTGGCGAACGGGCCGCCATGCACGAAGGCGGGGTTGTTTTCCAGCGTCTGCACGATGTTCGGCTGCATCGCGTCTTTCAGCAGAACGGTCATCGCACCGTCGGCCTTGATGTCGCGGGCGTAGATCGCCTTCTTCTCGCGGGTATAGGCGACGACGATGTCACCCAGACGCTTTTGCAGGTCTTCCAGGTCGTTCGACAGGCACAGGATCGCCATGACTTCCGAAGCCACGGTGATGTCAAAGCCGGTCTGGCGCGGGAAGCCGTTCGACACGCCGCCCAGGTTCACCACGATGTCGCGCAGCGCGCGGTCGTTCATGTCCATCACCCGGCGCCAGACGATGCGGCGCTCGTCGATCGCCAGTTCGTTGCCCCAGTAGATGTGGTTGTCGATCATCGCCGACAGCAGGTTGTGCGCCGAGGTGATCGCGTGAAAGTCGCCGGTGAAGTGGAGGTTCATCTCTTCCATCGGCACGACCTGCGCCATCCCGCCGCCCGCAGCGCCA
>CAUJIP010000117.1 GCA_963205235.1 Pseudomonadota bacterium | reverse complement strand
CGGCTGGATGGAGCTTCTGGTGATTGGCGTTGTCGCGCTGATCGTCGTGGGTCCGAAGGATTTGCCCGAGATGTTCCGCCAGCTGGGGCGGTTCACGGCGAAGCTGCGTCAGATGGGGCGCGAGTTCAGCAAGGCCATGGAGCAGGCGGCCAAGGAAAGCGGCGTCGACGAGGTCAAGCGCGACCTGAAGACGATGACCAATCCGGTGTCGAGCGGGGTGCAAAGCCTTAAGGCCGCAGCCGACAAGTTCGAAAAGTGGGACCCGGTCAAGAATGCCGCGCGCCCGACCACGCCGTCGGCATCGGTCCTGACCCCGCCGCCAATGCCGGTAACGCCGCCCACAACGGCTGCGGTCGCAGAGACCGCTCCAACCATCCTGGACCCGGCGGCAAGCCCGGCACCGGCGGTCGGGCCGTCGACACAGGCGTTGATCGACAAGCAGGCGGCGCGCAAGGCGATCATGGACGAGATGAACGCGAAGCTTAAGGCGCTGGACGCTCCGCAGCCTGTGGCGGCAGCCGAGGCTGCGCCCGAGGCGGCAAAGCGCGCTCCGGGGCGCAAACGCAAAAGCAAGGCCGACGAGGAATGACCAAGGAAAACACGATCGACGACAGCTCGGCCCCGCTGATCGAGCACCTGACCGAGTTGCGCAACCGGATCCTGTATTCAGTTGCAGCTTTCGCGGCGACGTTCCTCTTCGCCTGGATCTTCTGGAAGCCGGTTTTCGAGCTTTTGAAGGCCCCGCTTTGCAACACGCTGATCGAGCGTGGGCAGGAATGTCAGCTGGTGCTGATCAAGATGCAGGAGGGCTTCTTCGTATCGATGAAGATCGGCCTTTGGGGCGGCTTTGGCCTGGCTTTCCCGATCATCGCCTATCAGCTTTGGCGGTTCGTGGCACCTGGGCTTTACCGCAGCGAGAAGGCGGCGTTCCTGCCGTTTCTGATCGCCTCGCCGGTGATGTTCATTCTGGGTGGGGCGGTGGCGTATTTCCTGATCCTGCCCTGGGCGTTCCAGTTCTTCCTGTCGTTCCAGGACAGTTTCGCCCCCACGGTTGAAGCGGGAGCAACGGCGGCGTCGGGAACGGCGGCTCCGTCCGGAATTGTCTTCAACGGCTCGATGGAAAGCTATCTGTCGCTGACGATGAGTTTCGTCATGGCTTTCGGTATCTGCTTTCAGTTGCCGGTTCTTCTGGCCCTGATGGGGCGGGCGGGGCTGGCCTCGTCGCGCGGCCTGAAGGCGATGCGGAAATATGCCGTGGTCGGCATTCTGGCGGTGGCCGCGATGGTGACGCCGCCGGATGTGATGAGCCAGCTGATCCTGTTTGGGGTGATCTATCCGTTGTACGAGGTGTCGATCCTTCTGGTCGCGCGGTTCGAAAGACAGCGTGAGGCGCAGATGCGGGCCGATGGCACTTGGGTCGACATCGATGAAGATGACGACGAGGCCCCGGCGGACGGCAAGGCATGAGTGACGCTCTGGAGCGTATCGCGGCGGCGCTGGAGCGGTTGGCCCCGGCGCCGATGCCCGCACCGGATTTCGCGGCGGCGGATGCCTTTGCCTGGCATACGGGACCGGATAGGCTGGACCCGGTAAGCCGGGTGTCGCGCGTCGACATCGGGCTTTTGGTCGGGGTGGATCGGTCACGGGATACCTTGCTGGAAAACACCCGCCATTTCGCCGCCGGTTTGCCTGCGAACAACGCGCTGCTTTGGGGCGCGCGGGGGATGGGGAAATCAAGCCTGGTCAAGGCGGTCCATGCCAAGGTGCGGGCCGAGGGGCTTGATCTGAAGATCGTGGAGTTGTCGCGCGAGGATCTGCCGTCGGTGCAGCGGTTGCTGGGTCATCTGCGGGCGACGGCGCATCGGTTCCTGTTGTTCTGCGATGACCTGTCGTTCAGCCACGATGATCAGCATTACAAGTCACTGAAGGCAGTGCTGGATGGCGGGATCGAGGGGCGGCCAGAGAACGTGCTGTTCTATGCGACCTCCAACCGCCGCCACCTGATGCCGCGCGACATGATCGAGAACGAACGCTCGACCGCGATCACCCCCGGTGAGGCGGTGGAGGAGAAAGTCAGCCTGTCCGACCGGTTCGGGCTGTGGCTGGGGTTCCATCCCTGCACGCAGGATGAGTATCTGGACATGATCCGCGGCTATTGCGCGGCGCATGGCGTGACGGTGCCGGAAGACCGGCTGCATGCCGAAGCGGTGGAGTGGCAGGCGACGCGGGGCGGTCGGTCGGGAAGGGTGGCGTGGCAGTTCTTCTGCGATCTTGCGGCGCGGGAAGGCGTGCGGCTTTCGGCGTGACCACGACAACGGTCTTGTGAAGCCGGGTCCAAAGCCCTAACGAAATACCATCATGCTTACCGATATTCTTGTCATCTTTGGCCTGATCCTGCTGAACGGTGTTCTGGCAATGTCCGAACTGGCAATCGTCAGCGCGCGACCGGCCCGGTTGAAGTCGCTGGAGGCGAAAAGCAAGGGCGCGCGCATGGCGTTGCGGCTGGCGGAACATCCGGGGCGGTTCCTGTCGACGGTGCAGATCGGGATCACGGCGGTCGGTGTCTTGTCGGGTGCCCTGTCCGGGGCGACCCTGGGGCTGCATTTGCAGGACTGGCTTGAGGCGCAAGGTGTGGCGGCGGACTGGGCCGCGACCCTGGGTGTGGGCGGGGTGGTCGTTGCGATCACCTATTTCAGTCTGATCGTCGGCGAACTGGTGCCAAAGCAGTTGGCTCTGCGAAACCCGGAAGCGGTGGCGATCCGGATGGCGCCGGCGATGGTACTGCTGTCAATCATTGGTGCCCCGATTGTCTGGCTGCTGGACCGGTCGGGGAAGCTTTTGCTTTGGCTTCTGGGCCAGCGCGGGGCATCTGAGAACCGTGTGACCGAGGAAGAGGTGCATGTGCTTTTGGCCGAAGCGCATGAAGGCGGTGTGCTTGAGACCGAAGAACGCGAGATGATCTCGGGCGTGATGCGCCTGTCGGACCGCACCGCGCGGGCGCTGATGACGCCACGGCATGAGGTCGAGATGTTGCCCTTGGGCGCGACCGGGGTCGAGGCGGTGGCCGCTGTCCGCAAGGTGGCACGGCCCCGGATGCCGGTGATCGATGCCGAGGGCGAGGTGGTGGGGATCGTGCTGTTGACCGATGCCTTCCAGGCCGTGTCGCGCCGCGAGACACTGGATATCAAGGCGCTGGTCCGGTCAGTGCCCGTGGTGTCTGACCGGGCCGATGCGCTGGACGTGCTGGAAATTCTGCACCGGTCCGAACATCACATGGCGCTGGTCTATGATGAATACGGCCATTTCGAGGGTATCCTGACCACCGGCGACGTGCTGGAGGCGATCACTGGCGCGGTGGCGGCAAGTGATGACGACGAACCGGCAATCGTGACGCGGGACGACGGCAGCAGGCTGGTGGCGGGCTGGATGCCGGTGGATGAATTCTGCGACCTTTTGGGCCTCCCGCGTGAGATGGCGGGGGAATATGACACGGTTGCAGGGTTGGTCCTGCACCAATTGGGCCATATCCCCGAGCTTGGCGCGCATTTCACGGCGGAAGGGTTCCGGTTCGAGGTCATCGACCTTGACGGTCGGCGGATCGACAAGGTTCTGGTGTCGGACGCGACCGGCTGATCCGAGGATCGATCCCTATTGCAGATAGGTCATCGGGTCGAAGCTTTCCTTCGAGGTGTTGCGCACCTCGAAATGCAGGAAGGCCGGATCGCCTGCGGCAACCTTGCCGATGGCCTGGCCCCGCTTGACCTTGGCACCCTTGGCAACCGAGACGTCGCTGACCCCGACATAGACGGTCAGCAGGTTGCCTTCGTGCCGCAGGATGACGATGCCCTTGCCGTTGGTATCCGCCGAGATCACTGTGACAGTCCCTGCATCGGCGGCCTTGACCGCGCTGCCTGCGGCGGCGGCGATGTCGATGCCCTGGTTCGATTTGCGGTCATAGCCGCGAATGATTGCGCCTTCGGCGGGCATGGCGAATTTCGCGGCAGTTGCCGCCGACGCTTCGGCACCAAGATCGGGGGAGGGCGGGGTTTCCTTTGGTTTGGTTCCTGCCGGGGTCGGGTCTTCGTCGGGCAGCGGCTCGGCAGCCGAGGGCGGCTCGGGCGTGGGCGACCCTGCGCCGGGCGGGGTCGGAACCGGTTCGGGGTCGGGGGCAGGGCCGGTTGCAATCGGGATGATCAGGGTCTGGCCTTCGCGAACGGCCATGTCGGGGCCAAGCTGGTTCCAGTCGGCAAGCGCCTTGGCCGAGACGTTGTAAGCCCGCGCGATGATGAAGGCGGTTTCGCCCCGTGCCACGCGGTGCGTCAGGGGTTGGCCCGCGACCGGCTGCGACGCGGCTGGAGAAACGGTCGAAGGTCCGGCTTCGTCCAGTGCGGTTGTGGCGATGGCGGTGATGTCGATGGGGCCATTGCCGGTGCCGCCGATGGTTGCCGGCTGTGGCGCGGCGGCGACGCGGGATGGCAACAGCAAAAGCTCGCCCTCGCGAAGCGGATCGCCAACTTGCAGCGCATTCGTACGGGCAAGGTCATCGGGGTTCAGGCCCAACCGTCCGGCCAAAGAGGCGACGGTGTCGCCGCGCCGGGCCTGGGCAAGCTGATAGTCCGGGTAGGACAGGATGCCGTTTGTGTCGGGGGTCGGGGCTGCTGCGGTGGCTTGGCGCGCGGCCTCGGCGGTTGCGCCGCCGTTTCGGCGCAAGTCCCAGTCAAGGTTGCTGGTATTGACGCAAGCCGAAAGCGCCAATGCGCTTGCGCCCAGCGACAGTGTCAGCCGCAACTTGCCGTAAGTCATCCGCATG
>CAUJIP010000116.1 GCA_963205235.1 Pseudomonadota bacterium | reverse complement strand
GCCATTCGCTCTTGCCCCTTGCTGCAGGCGCAGCTAAATAACAGGGGTCGGAAGCGTGGCTGAGAGGCCGAAAGCACTCGGTTGCTAACTGAGCGTAGGGGGAACCCTACCGTGGGTTCGAATCCCACCGCTTCCGCCACCACATAAGCCATTGATTTTAAATGATTTTAGGTCCATCGTATTGTGGCGCGATTTCCGCGACATGCGAGGCGTGATGCCCCCTAGAGACTTGAATTCACAGGCGAAATAGTCGCCCAGAATGGCCCGAGTCTCTGTTTGGCATTTGGCGCGATACGGTTTTCGGGTGCTGGGAAAGGCGCTCGACTTGACTTTGCACCAATTCGAAGCTGACGCGGCGGTCCGAAACGTTGGGGTTGCGATTATGGAGCCATCGCAGAGGCACTTTACCTCATGAAGGATGCAAAGCTCCGAGCATGCTGGCAAAAAGCCTGGATTGGAACGCGCTGCCTTGCAGTCCGGGCCGCCACCACTTCCCGGGATCAAAGCCCGCCGACGATCTGCCGCTGCTGATCCCAATATGCCGGCAACTGTCGCCGCTTGACCCATTCCGAGGTGAAGGCAACCGGCTGGCGACCGGCGGCGACCTGATCGAGAATAACTGGCGCGAGGAAGGCGAGGCCGATCATCTGCTGGATGCGGCTGGTGGTGGTCTTCTCCCTGGTGGCGAGATCGCCGAAGGAGGCGCCCGCCTTGATGGCCGCATACCAGTGCTGTGCCGCGAGGATGTTCTTGGCCAGAACCAGATCGACCTGCGGCACGGCCGCGCCGAGGATGATCCGCGCCTCGACGCCGCGGCGCTGCATCTGGAAGGACGCGCTGATCCGCCGGGCAGCGCTGTCGATCCGGTCGGGCCGGATGCCGAGCCGTTCCGCAAGGACCTGTCGGTCGAGCCGCAGGAGAATGCTGCCCTGCTGGGGATCGGCCGGGCCCAGGAGCGGTGCCCAGAGATCGGCACCGCCGTCCGGGTCACAGTCATTCGCCAACTGCCGGAACTTCTCCTGCAGTCCGGGAAGCTCGGCGGCCGACAGATCGCGGACCAGTTCGGCCGGCACGGTGGGCTTCGTGAGGTGATCCCGCAGGATCCGGGCGATGCCGGTCTCGAGATCGCGGGCCGGCAATCTCCAGGCATCGGGGTGTTTCTGGCGTCGCTCGGTGATCAGCCTGCGCGAGACGTAATAGCGAAGGCGTTTTCCGTTCTTGCGGGAATGGCTCGGAGTCAGTCGATCTCCGGTCTTGTCAAAGAGCTTGCCCACGAGGGGCGACGTCTCGGCCACATTCGACCGGCCGCGGCTGCGGGCGGCCTCAGCGCTCAGGCGTTCCTGAAAAGCGTCCCAGATGGCTGGATCGATGATCGCCGGATGCTGTCCAGGATAGACCTTGTCCCTGTGCCGTATCCGTCCGGCGTAGAGCGGGTTGGTCAGGATCTGGTAGACATGGCCTCGGCTGAACGGCGTCCCGCCGGTGCGGGTGCCCGTGGCCGATGGCCGTGCCCGCGTCCGATAGCCAAGGTCCTCGGCTTCCTCTGCGACAGCGCGAACCGAGCCAAACTGGCGATAGAGGTCGTGGATGTGGCGGTTGATCGGCGCTTCGCCCTCGTCGATCTTCAGGCTGCGGCCGTCGGGCTGGTAGCCGAACGGCACTGTCCCGCCCATACAGAGCCCCTTCTTCTTCGAGGCTGCGATCTTGTCGCGGATCCGTTCCGCCCTCACCTCACGCTCGAACTGGGCGAAGGACAACAGCATGTTCAGCGTCAGCCGTCCCATGCTGGTGGCGGTGTTGAAGGACTGGGTGACCGAGACAAAGGAGGCGCCGGCCGCATCGAGCCGGTCAACAATCTTGGCGAAAACGGAGAGCGACCGGGTCAGCCGGTCGATCTTGTAGACGACGATCTGATCGACGAGGCCCGCCTCGATATCAGCCAGCAGACGCTGCAGCGCCGGCCGTTCCAGCGTGCCCCCGGACAGGCCACCGTCATCGTAGCGGGTCGGGACAAGGATCCAGCCCTCGGCCTTCTGGCTGGTGACATAGGCGGCACAGGCCTCGGCCTGCGCATCCAGCGAGTTGAAGTCCTGGTCGAGCCCTTCTTCAGAGGACTTTCGGGTGTAGATCGCACAGCGGATCCGGCGCGCCATCTCAGGCCGCCTTTCTGCGACACGAAGTTCCGGCGGGCGCATCGTCCGCCGGGACCTCCTCCGCCAGACCGAAGAACCGGGGTCCCGACCAGCGGGCCCCGGTGATCTTCCGCGCCAGGGCAGAGAGCGAGGCATAGCGCTCCCCACCCATCAGGAACCCGCCCTCAATCACCTCGACGGTCCAGGTGCGGCCCTGCCATTCCCGCACCAGCTTAGCGCCGGGCCGCAGACGGGCACCGACCGACGCATGTGACGCGCCGCCTGCTGCGATGCGGCCGAGATCCTCGAGCGTTCGGGATTTGGGACCGCTATGGACCTGACATTGCAATTCAAATGCCAGCGCCTTGCGCAGAAAGGGTACCGAGAGGTTCTTCGGGGCCGGTGATCCGATCAGATTGCCCCAGAGATCGAGCAGATCCCTGCGGTCGGCGCTCTCCAGTGCAGCCAACGCCGTGGGCAAGTCTTTTGCGGTAACCGGAGGGACGAGCGCGGTCGTTCCCCCGTTCATTGCGAGGCCTCTGTGCTGATGGCGCGATCAGGCTCTCATTGCGGCTTGGAGACGATGCGGTAGGTCAACCCGGCACCCCCATCCGCTGGTTTGATCGTCTGAACGCCGTGACCCGCCTTACGCAGCCCAGTTATCGCCGCCCGCGTCGTATGGGCCTGCCAGCCGAGCGCCGCACTGATCTCGACGATCGTGCTGCCGGCCGGCTGGCGCTGCATCCCGATCAGCCGGGCCTTCTTGCTTGCCGCTTTCGTCGAGGCACCTCAACTGACGGCGTGCTGGTGGTTTCGATGGCATCCAGTCTGGTCGCGGATTTCTTTGCCATGTCGGTCTCCTGGGTTGGGACCGGATCCATCCCGGCCCTTGTACCAGGCAAAGCCCGGACATCCGGGCGGCGGCGATGTGCCTTCTCAACGTGTCGGCACAACACGACTACTGCTTGCACGGCCAGCGAAGTCCAGCGGGAAGCGGCAGGGCATGTTACACAAAGGGCGGAGAGCGGTCGTTCGGAATTGACGCAATGGCATTGCCGAGACAAGAACATTGAGCTTTCATGCCTTCAAGCTGGCACTTGCAGCGCGGAGCAACTCGGCTATTCGATGGAACCGAGCGGCGTGTGGCGAAGTGGGCCGCCACCCAAGGACGACGCGGCGGGGACAGGCCTGCGGTAGGGGCGTCAGGTCAATCGAGTGACCGCGCGCGATGCCCGCGTCGATGGCAAGCTGCGGCAGAAGCGTTATGCCGAGCCCTTCCTCGACCATCGACAGAAGCGTGGGCAGGCTGGTGGCGGCGAAGGCGTCGCCGGGCGGGCTACGCAGGTCCGCGAAAGCCTCAAGCGCGTGGCGCTGCAGGCAGTGGCCCTTCTCCAACAGAAGAAGGGACGCGCCCGTCAGAAGCGCGCCCGTGAGGTCTGCGCGGCCCGCAAGGCCGTGGCCGACAGGCGTGGCCAGTTGGTAACCGTCCTCGAAGAGAAGCTCGGTCTCGATGTTGCCGATGTCATGGGGCAGCGCGATTATGACCAGATCCAGCCTGCCCTCGGCCAGCCCCTCCAGCAACTGCTCGGTCAGTTCCTCTCGCAGGAACAGGCGAAGCTCTGGCCAGGTCGCGCGCAGCATCGGCATCACGCGGGGCACGAGGAACGGCCCCACTGTGGGGATCACGCCAAGCCGCAGATCGCCCTGTCCGATGCCGGACTGGGCCCGTGCGACGGCTTCCATGTCTGTCACTTCGGTCAACACGACCCTTGCCCGACGCGCCAGTTCTTCCCCCACCGGGGTCAGCATCACCCGGCGCTTGGAGCGTTCAGCAAGCGAGACACCAAGTTGGCCCTCCAGTTCCTTCAGCCCGGCCGACAGCGTGGGCTGCGTAACGTGGCAGAGTTCTGCCGCGCGGGTAAAGTTCAGCGTGTCGGCCACGGCGACAAGAAAGCGGAACTGGCGGAGTGTTGTCATGGTAGTCATAGATAAGCTCTATTACTATCAGTCTTACAATCAATTTCCCTAAGCCTTCGGCTGGGCCTACCTCTGTGGCATCGCATCATCAGCCCCGTGAGGACCAGAATGAACGTCATTTCTCCCATCGCCGCCGCGCAAGCGCCTGCAGGTCTTCCCCGCATGAACGAGCCCGCGCCCGATTTCTCTGCGCTGACCACGCACGGCGTGAAGTCGCTGTCGGACTATGCGGGCAAGTGGCTAATCCTCTTCTCGCATCCGGCGGATTTCACCCCGGTCTGCACCACCGAGTTCACCGTCTTCGCCGCCCGGTCCGCCGATTTTGCCAAGCTGAACACCGAGCTTCTGGGCCTGTCGATCGACAGCCATTACGCCCATATCGCCTGGGTCCGGTCGATCAAGCAAAGCTTTGGCGTGGATATCACTTTCCCGATCATCGCGGACCTCGACATGAAAGTGGCGCAAGCCTACGGGATGATCATGCCGGGCGCATCGGATACCCAGGCGGTGCGGGCGACGTTCGTGATCGACCCCGAAGGCAAGCTGCGGGCGATGGTCTACTATCCGATGACCAACGGTCGATGCGTGGACGAGATCTACCGACTGATCGTGGCGCTTCAAACCTCGGTCGAGCACAAGGTGGCGACGCCCGAGAACTGGCGTCCGGGCCAGCCCGTCATCGTGCCGACCCCGCAGACCACCGATGCCGCCGAGGCCCGGATGGCCGAGGGGCTGGATACGGTGGACTGGTACTTCACCACCCGGACGCTCTGAAACCCTGGTCCCGCGGCAGAGCGCAAGCCGCAGGGCCGGTCCATCACGCCAAAGGAGTAGTGCAATGTCATCGTCCCCCACGACGCCGGTTCGCCCCGAAGTTCACGGCTTCTTCGATCCCGCCACCAACACGATCAGCTATGTCGTCCGCGACCCAGGATCACAGGCCTGCGCGGTGATCGATTCCGTGATGGACATCGACTATGCGGCGGGGCGGATCACCTATGACCATGCGGACGAGATCATCGCCTTCATCCGCGCCAAGGGCTGGCGGCTGGACTGGCTGATTGAGACCCATGTCCACGCCGACCACCTGTCCGCCGCGCCCTATATCCAGCAGCATCTGGGCGGCAAGATCGGCATCGGCGAGAAGATCACCGTCGTGCAGGACACCTTCGGCAAGGTCTTCAACGAAGGCACCGAGTTCCAGCGCGACGGGTCGCAGTTCGACGCGCTGTTCAAGGATGGTGATGCCTATGCCATCGGCGGGCTGACGGCAACGGCGCTCCACACCCCCGGCCATACGCCCGCCTGCATGACCCATGTCATTGGAGATGCGGCCTTTGTCGGTGACACGCTCTTCATGCCCGATGGCGGCTCGGCCCGGGCGGACTTCCCGGGGGGCGATGCGGGGGTTCTCTATGACAGCATCCAGAAGGTGCTTGCCCTGCCGGACGAAACCCGGCTTTACATGTGCCACGACTACGGCCCGAATGGCCGCGATATCCGTTGGGAAACCACCGTGGCCGAGGAAAAGGCGCATAACATCCACGTCGGGCGCGGTGCCACGAAGGAGGAGTTCGTGAAGTTCCGCACTGACCGCGACGCGACCTTGGCGATGCCGAGGCTGATCCTGCCTTCGCTGCAGGTGAACATGCGGGCGGGCGAGATTCCGACCGATGCCTCGGGGCGACCGATGTTGAAGGTGCCGGTGAACGGGCTTTAGGGGGACGGAAATGACCGGGCAGATCGGGCGCTGGCTGCCCATCCTGGGTTGGGCGCGGGACTATCGCCGGGCCACTTTGGCAAGCGACCTTTTGGCGGCGGTGATCGTGACGATCATGCTAATCCCTCAGTCGCTGGCCTATGCGCTCTTGGCGGGCCTGCCGCCCGAGGCGGGGCTTTATGCCTCGATCGTGCCGATCTTCCTCTACACGGTCTTCGGCACCTCGCGCGTGTTGGCCGTAGGTCCTGTCGCGGTGGTGTCGCTGATGACGGCCGCGACCATCGGGCAGGTGGCCGAGGCGGGGACCGCGGGTTATGCGGTGGCGGCGCTGACGTTGGCCTTCCTGTCGGGCGGGATTCTTCTGCTGATGGGTGTCTTCCGGCTGGGGTTCCTGGCGAATTTCCTGTCACATCCGGTGGTTGCGGGCTTCATCTCGGCCTCGGGCCTCTTGATTGCGGCCAGCCAGATCGGGCCCCTGACGGGCCTGAAGGCCGAAGGGCACAGCCTTCTGGCGCAGCTTGGGTCGCTGGCGGTCCAGGTGACGGCGATCAACCTGCCGACGGTTCTGATCGGCGGGGCGAGTCTCGGGTTCCTGTTCTGGGTACGGCGGGGGTTGAAGCCGCTTCTGCTGCGCGCGGGCCTGCCGCCGCGCCCGGCGGACATGCTGGCGAAGGCGGGGCCGGTGGTAGCCATCGCGGCCTCGACCCTCGCCGTCTGGGGCCTGTCGCTGGACGGGGCCGGGGTTGCGGTGGTGGGGGCGGTGCCGCAAAGCCTGCCGCCTTTCACGCTGCCGTCCTTCGACCTTGCCCTGCTGCGTGATCTGGCACTGCCTGCGGCGCTGATTTCCCTGATCGGGTTCGTCGAATCCGTCTCGGTCGGCCAGACCCTCGCGGCCAAGCGGCGCCAGCGGATCGTGCCGAACCAGGAGCTTGTCGCGCTGGGTGCCGCAAACCTGGGCGCATCCTTCACCGGCGGCTTCCCGGTGACGGGCGGTTTTGCCCGGTCGGTTGTCAACTTCGACGCCGGGGCCGAGACGCCCGCCGCCGGGGCCTTTACCGCCGTTGGACTGGCACTGGCCGCACTGTTCCTGACCCCGCTGATCGCCTTCCTGCCCAAGGCGACGCTGGCCGCGACCATCGTGGTGGCCGTCCTGAGCCTCGTGGACCTGTCGATCCTGAAGCGCGCCTGGGGCTATTCCCGCGCCGATTTCGCCGCCGTGGCCGCGACGATGGCGGTGACGCTGGGTATGGGCGTCGAGGCGGGGGTCTCGGCCGGGGTTCTCCTGTCGCTGGTCCTCCACCTTTACCGCACCTCGCGCCCGCATGTGGCCGAAGTGGGACTGGTGCCGGGCACCGAGCATTTCCGCAACATCCACCGCTTCACGGTCGAGACTGACCCCACAGTGCTGACCCTGCGGGTGGATGAAAGCCTCTATTTCGCTAACACGCGCTACCTTGAGGACCTGATCCTGGCCCGCATCTCGGGCGACACCGGTCTGCGGCATGTGATCCTGATGTGTTCGGCAGTGAACGAAATCGACCTCAGCGCGCTGGAAACGCTTGAGACGCTGGACCACCGCCTGCGCGACATGGGCGTGACGCTGCACCTGTCCGAAGTGAAGGGGCCGGTGATGGACCGGTTGCGCCGGACCACCTTCCTGGACCATCTGTCAGGGCAGGTCTTCGTGTCGCAGTTCGAGGCGTTCTGCAAGCTGACCGGACGCTGCGCGTCGCAGCCCTTGGGGCCGCACGCGAAGGGGTAAGGGTCAGGCCGGGCGGCGGGCGACCATTCCGATGACGGCAGAGGGGCCGCTGTGGCCGGGGCCTTCGTCCAGCACGGCTTCGGCTGCCTCCAGATGCAGGATGTCAAACCCCGGAAACGCACCGCGCAACAGGTCCTCGGTGTAAAGATGGGTCGGATCCTTCGGCCCGCCGGTCCCGTGACGCAACTGTTCGGGCATATAGCCCTGCAGGATCAGATGGCCGCCGGGGCGAAGCACGCGGGCCATGCCGGCCCATTTCCGGGCACGATCACCCGGTGCGCTGAACTGGCTGAAGATGTCGGCCACCAGATCGAACGCCTGAGGAGGATAGTCCCAGTCGTGGACATCCGCTTGCACCAGGTCCAGCGTCACGCCCCGCCGCGCGGCAAGGTCTGCCGCCTTGCGCTGCGCCACATCGGAGAAATCGAGCGACACGACCTGCCAGCCGTGCTCGGCCAGCCAGACCCCATTGCGCCCCTCGCCATCCGCCACGCAGAGGGCGTGACCGGGTTGCAGGGCGGTGGCGCGGGTTGCCAGATACCGATTGGGTGCCTCACCGAAGAGATAGCCCTCTGCGGCGAAGCGCTGGTTCCAGAGGTCAAGATCGGGCCGCGTCATGCCGACTTGCGGCGCAAGAGCGACTGCGCGGTATAGACTAGGATCGCGGCACCTATCGCGCCCATGGCCGCCACGCCGAGAAGGACGATCACATTCACCGGCCCGCCGATGTCGCGGAAATGAGAGTGGGTCATCTCCTGCACGAACAGCACCGCCGGGACCGCCCCAAAGGGCATCGACAGCTGCGCCCAGAGAAACTTGCGCATCGACATCGCGCGGTCGCGGATCAGGACATAGAGATAGGCCATGGTGACAACGACTGCCGCCGCGACCATGGCCCAGAACAGGCCGCGGCCGAAGATTTCCTCGAAGACGGCGATCAAAGTCTCAAGCGTCAGTTCTTTCATGGGACCCTCCTCAGGCCTTGCCGCGCAGCATTGCATTGTAGGTGGCCTTCAGCGCCACCTCCTTCATCAACCAGCTAATCCACAATTCCTCCAGCGGCGCGATCATGCCGGGGAATGAGGGGACTAGGTTGTTGTGATAGTCGAACTCGACCAGCATGGCGCGACCGACCCGGGTGATGAGCGGGCAGGAGGTGTAGCCGTCATAGACCTCGGTCCCCTCGCGGCCCTCGATGGCGGCGACAAGGTGATCCTCGACCACCGGCACCATCCATTTCACCGATGCCGCCGTCTTGCCCTTCGGCACGCCCGCCACGTCACCGAGAGCGAAGATTTCGGGATAGCGCAGGTGGCGCAGCGTTTTCTGGTCGACCTCGACCCAGCCCTGATCGGTCCACTTGTCGGCCCAGGACAGGCCCGACTGGCGGATTACTTCGGGCGCGCGCTGCGGCGGGATGACGTGGAGGTAGTCGTAGGGCAGTTCGACCGTGGATCTCACTTCAACCCCGGCGGCATCCTTTTCGGTCTTCTCGAAAGTGGCGCGCTTTTGCCCTGGTTCGATGGACAAAAGCTTGTGCTGCATGTGCGGGATGAAGCCGCGTTCCTCGAACAGCATCCGCACCTTTTCCCCCACGATGGGAACAGAGAAGGTCGCAGGCTGCGGCGCGGCGTAATGGATTTCATACTTGCCCGCCGCCCCGCCCCGGCTGGCGATGTCGTCGATCAGGAAAGTGTGCTTCAGGGGCGCGCCCGCGCATTTCATCTCGGTCGCCGGGCGGGTGAAAAGGCCGATGCCGCCTTCTTCGGTGAACTTCTGCGCGGCCTCCCAGGTTTTCGCCGCATACTGCGGCCCGGCGTAACGTGCGCCGATGCCGTTCTGGCCCACCATGTCCAGCGAGAAGCCAGGGATCGCGTCATGGTCGAGCACAAGGCCGGGCGCGACGATCAGGAAGTCATAGGACAGGCTTTGACCGCTGGTGGTCGCCACGGTCTTCGCCACCGGATCGATGGCAGCGGCGTTCTCGGCCACCAGCGTAATGCCCTCGGGCAACCAGTCGGTCGTCTGCGAGACGGTGTAGGAGGCGGGCTTCAACCCCGCCGCCACCAGGCTGAAGCCAGGCTGGTAGAGGTGCTCGGCCCGGGCATCGACGATGGCTATGTCTGCGCCCTCCAGCCTTTGCACAAGCCGGTTGACCAGAGCTGTTCCCGCCGCGCCTGCGCCGATGATGACGATGCGGGCCTTGGTGGCGCGGGCAGGCAGGCCGAGGGCGGCAAGGCTTGCCCCGGCAAGGGACAGGCCAAAAAGGCCGCGTCGGGTGAGGGGCGTTTGCAGGGGGTTCATTCGGGTCTCCTCCGGGACAGTCATCTGGCCCGTCGGGTCCGCGTTAGGGGTTATTCAGGAAGGCAGATCTGGCCTTTGCCGATGGCAAGCCCGGTGCGCAGGATCAGACCTGCGACCACCGCGACCAGAAGCGCCAGAAGGCCTGAGCCGATCATCAGGTGCGCGGAAGAGCCGGCGGCCTCGGCGTAGCCGAAGCTGGCGATGGTCAGGGCGGCCAGTGGGAAGGACAGGGCCCACCACGACAGCGCAAAGGGCATGTTGCGGAACTTGGCCACCTGCGTCGCGACCAGAAGCGCGAAGACGTAGGCCGCGGATAGGAGGAAGTGGCCGAAGGGCCCGACCTCTCCCGAGAGGCGCAGCCAGGCGGTGAAGGCCACGGCTGGCGGTGCGACCAGGATCATCAGCGTCGGCACCATCTTGCCCGGCAGGGGGTCGTGGAGCATCAGCCGGTTCATCACCAGCGTCAGGAGGACGACCCAGAAGATCAGCCCGCCGGAAAAGAACAGCCACGAGATTTCCAGGTATCCCAGCCGTGCGCCGGCCAAGGGCACGATCACGTTGCCCACCGCCGGAATGAACCAGGCGGGCGTCAGTTGACCGGTCTGGAAGGACCTGTGCCCGATCCAGGCACTGATGACCGACAGGGCCAGCAGGCCCTAGAGCGTGGTGCCCACAAGCCAGATGACATGGGCCACTTGCGGCATCGGCTCCAGCAACGCGGCGGCGAGCAGCAGCAGCGAGATCGAGATCGCCGGGAAGAAGGCAATGCGCACCGGGTGGCGCCACTCCGCGCTGACCTCGGCCGGATGCGCGAGCGCCTTGACCATGTAGCCCAGGGCCACGGCGGCCAGCATCACGACGGAATGCACCAGCACCCAGGGCGAGGCGAGATTTGGCACCTCAAAGGCGCGCTCGGCGGCGCGGGTGGCAAGGGTCAGGCCCATCATCCCCATGCCGATGGCGAAGAAGGTCACCGGATAATGTGCGATCCGCGAGGTCGGGACGTCATGCGGCTCGGCGATCGGGTTGGCGGCGGACATTGGCGCGTTCCATGAATGAGGGGTTTTCCGGCAGGGCGACGGGACAAGCCGCCCTGCCGGTGGTGCCGCGAGGGATCAGCCCCGCGACGCGCGCGACGGTGTGGGGCCGTCGCGGTTCAGAAGTTTCTCGTCCTCCTTCAGTTCCAGCCACATCGCGTTCATCACGGCGAAGATGGCGGCCAGCGGAAGACCAAGAAGCCAGGCGAAATACCACATGATTTCAGTCCCTTCAGTAGACGGAGTGGGAGTTTTCGGTCACCTCTGCCTCGGTCACCTTGCCCCAGAGGACACGGTAGACCCAAGTCGTGTAGGCCAGAATCAGCGGCATGAAGATCACCGTCACGACCAGCATGATGAAGAGCGTGAGGTGCGAGGAGGACGCGTTCCAGACCGTAAGCGAGGAGCGCGGATCGGACGACGAGGGCATGATGAAAGGGAACATCGTCAGGCCCACGGACGAGATCACGCCGAGGATCGCCAACTTGGAGAAGAGGAGCGTCGAGACCTCACGCCCTGCCCGCAGGCCAAGAAAGGTGAGAAGGCCACCGAGGATGCCCAAGACGGGGGCAATCACGATCCAGGGGCGGTCGCTGTAGGCGCTCAGCCAGCTTGCCGTGCGCTCCACCTCGAAGTGCAGGGGGTTCGACGGGCCGCCGGTCACATAATCGCCGACGATGCGGTAGCCCTCGATCCCGAAGGCCAGCCAGACCCCTGCCAGCGCGTAGGCCCCGACCGCGACCAGCGCCGCGACCGAGCCAATGGCGCGGGCACGGGTCTGCACCGGGCCTTCCGTCTTCAGCGTCAGCCAGGCGCCACCGTGCATGACCAGCATGGACAGCGAGACGACACCAGCGAGGATCGAGAACGGGTCCAGAAGGCCGATGAACTTGATGTACCAGGCGCCTTCATAGATCGTGTGCAGATCGTCGGTGAAGTGGAAGGGCACGCCCTGGATCACGTTGCCGACCGCCACGCCGAAAAGGAGCGCCGGGATGGCGCCGGACGCGAACAGCGCCCAGTCCCAGGCGGACCGCCAGCGCGGGTCATCGCGTTTCGACCGATACTTGAACGCGACGGGCCGCACAATGAAAGCCGCAAGCACGACGAACATTGCGAGGTAGAAGCCCGAGAAGCTGACCGCATATAGCGGCGGCCAGGCGGCAAAGATCGCGCCACCGCCCAGAATGAACCAGACCTGGTTGCCCTCCCAGACCGGGCCGACCGTGTTGATCGCCACGCGGCGTTCAACATCGGTCTTGCCGACGAAGGGGATCAACGCGCCCACGCCCATGTCGAATCCGTCGGTCAGGGCGAAGCCGATCAGCAGGACGCCCAAGAGCAGCCACCAGACGACGCGGAGAAATTCGTAGCTGAGAAGTTCATGCAGGATCATGGCCGTTACTCCGCAGGCATGGCGATGGCGTCGGCATTGCGTCGCCCTGCCAGCCGTTGATTGTGGCGTTCAACCCAGGCCTCGGTTTCCGAGACGTCCTGGAACGGGCCCTTGCGGATGTATTTCAGCATCAGGCCCATCTCGATGATGAAGAGGACAGTGTAGAAGGTGATGAACCCGGCCAGCGTCAGCGCGACTTCGGTCATCGACAGCGCACTGACCGACATCGCCGTGGGCAGGACGCCGTCCACCGTCCAGGGCTGGCGACCGAATTCGGCCACGAACCAGCCAAGCTCGGCCGCGATCCAGGGTGCGGGGATCATCCAGACCGCAAGATGCAAAGCCCAGCGGGGATAGCGCATCTGCCGGAACGAGGCGCGCCAGAAGAAGTAGGCCATCGTCGCGATGAAGCCGAAGCCCAGGGCCACCATCAGGCGGAAGGCCCAGAACAGGGGGGCCACCTGCGGCACGGTATCGTTCGAGGCGGCGACGATCTGCTCTTCCGTCGCCTGGCGCGGGTCATCGACATATTTCTTCAGGAGGAAGGCAAAGCCAAGGTCGGCCGAGTGCTCTTCGAAGGTCGCGGTGACTGCGGGGTCCACGGCCTCGCGCTGTTCGCGGATCGCCATCAGCGCGTCATACGCGATGAGACCGGACCGGATGCGGTCTTCGGCCTGCGCCACCAGATCGTTGATCCCGGGGATTTCCGTGGTCAGCGACCGGGTGCCGATCAGTCCCATGGCCCAGGGGATCTCGATGGCATAGTGCGTCTCGCGCGCCTCTTGATCGGGGAAGCCGATCAGGTTGAAGGGTGCGGGGGCGGGATGGGTTTCCCACATCGCCTCGATCGCGGCGAGCTTCATCTTCTGGCTGTGGGTGGCGGAATAGCCGGATTCATCTCCCAGAAGCACGACCGAGAAAGCCGAGGCGAGCCCGAAGGCGGAAGCCACGGTTATCGACCGCCGGGCCAGTTCGATGTGGCGGTTCTTCAAGAGATACCAGGCCGAGACGCCGATCACGAAGACCGCAGCCGTGACGTAGCCCGCGCTGACGGTGTGGACGAATTTCGCCTGCGCGACCTCGTTGAAGAGGACGGCGAAGAAATCCGTCATCTCCATCCGCATGGTCTGCGGGTTGAATTCCGCGCCGACCGGGTTCTGCATCCAGCCATTCGCGATCAGGATCCACAGGGCCGAGAAGTTCGACCCGATGGCGACCAGCCAGGCCACGGTCAGGTGGGCGACTTTCGACAGCTTGTCCCAGCCGAAGAAGAAGAGGCCGACGAAGGTCGCCTCAAGAAAGAAGGCCATCAGCCCTTCGATCGCCAGCGGCGCGCCGAAGATGTCGCCGACGTAGTGGCTGTAGTAGCTCCAGTTCATGCCGAACTGGAACTCCATCGTGATCCCGGTGGCGACGCCGAGGACGAAGTTGATCCCGAACAGGGTGCCCCAGAACTTGGTCATCTGCCGCCAGATTGGGCGGTTGGTCATGACGTAGACCGTCTCCATGATCGCGACGAGGATCGAGAGGCCCAGCGTCAGCGGCACGAAGAGGAAGTGATACATGGCCGTCATGGCGAATTGCAGCCGTGACAGCTCGACGATCCCGAATTCCATCGCTCTGTGCTCCAGTTATCGGTCGGAGAATCCGGCCGCAAAGAATTATCTTATGCAAAGCTTTCTAGGTGAATAGATCCGCACGCCTTGATCCAGATCAAGAAGTCGTATCTTCGACACAACTTAAAGCGCGACGATCCGGTCGGCCTGGTCGATCTCGGCCGGTCGGTGTGCCGCAATCAGGATGGCGGCCTTGGGAAGGAAGGCGCGGATGCCGGTCAGGACGGCGCGCGCAGTTGCGTCGTCCATGCCCTCGGTCGGTTCGTCCAGAAGCAGGACTTTCGGGTGGCGTAAGAGCGCACGGGCCAAAGCAAGGCGCTGCGCTTCGCCTCCGGAGAGGCCGGAACCCCGCGGGCCAAGCCGGGCGGTAAGCCCGCCTTTCGCCTCGATCACCTTGTCCAGCTGAACAGCCCGTAAGGCAGCCCAGTGGTCAGCCTCGCCATCAGCACCGGACAGGGCCAGCGCCTCGGCCACCGATCCGGCCATCAGGGTGCTGCGCTGAGGCAGGAGCGTCAGCGCGCGGCGCAAGCCTGCTTCGGTCCAGTCGCCAATCGGCACTCTACCCAGAAGGATGCGGCCGGCGGTAGGTTCATGAAGGCCGGCGAGGGCGAGGAGGAGGGTCGACTTGCCCGACCCGCTTGGCCCGGTCAGCGCCACCGTCTCGCCCGGTTGCACGGTGAGCGACAGGTCGACGACCAAGGGTGCACGCGCACCGGGACGGGTCAGCGCGAGCTCGGATACGATCAGCCCGCCCGGGGCGTCGTGATCCGCACCGGAAGCCGGGGGCCGGGCAGAGAGGTCGCGCCCGACCCGGCGGGCGGCATCGACCATCCGGCCAAGGTCTGACAGGGCGCGCCGCAGGGGGGCGAGCACCTCGGCCAAGGCTAGGGACACAAAGAACGCCATCGCCCCCAGCGCCGGGGGCAGCGTCCCCGCCTGAGCGGCGGCGAGCCCTAGGCCGAGAGCGCCCGAGGCGACCAGCGTTGCCAGAAAGGACAGCTTCATCCCGGCCCGGCGCTCCGCCTCGTTCAATGTGGTCCGCAGGTCCAATCGACGGTCCTCCGCCGATTGTACGGACTGCGCCTGCTTCTCAAGCTGGCCGTAGACCGCCAGATCGCCCCGAGCGCGGATCATGTCGATCAGCCGCACCCGGAAAGCCTGTGCTGCAATCTCGGCCCGACGCGACAGGGGTAGCATGCGGCCCACTGCGTTCCTGGCGATCAAGAGCGCACCCAGCGCATAGCCCCCGATGATCCATGTTGCCAGAATTGGTCCGGCCAAAGCCCAAAACGCCGCGAGTCCTATAGCCAGAACGGCAAGCCCAGACAGCAGCGGCAGGGCAAGCCGCAGGGGCAGCCCATCCAGCGCGTCGATGTCGGCAGTCAGCCGGTTTAGCGCCTGTGCGCCGCGGATGTGCAGCATTCGATCATGGGACGCGGCCAGATGCGCACCCAGCACCCGCAGCCGCAGGCTTTCCAGCGCGCGTAAGGTGGCGTCATGGGTCAGAAGCCTCTCGCCATAGCGCGCCGCCGCCCGGCCAAGTGCGAGGAACCGCACAAGGGCCGAGGGCCGAAAGACATCGAAGGTTGCCCCGGCACCGGCCAGCCCAGCGGCTGCGGCGGCGGTGATAAACCATCCCGACAGGCCCAGAAGGGCGGCCCCCATCGCCAGGACCACGGCCATCAACACCGCCCCACGCATCAGAGCACTGCGCTGGTCGCGCCACATCAGACCAAGGATCGGCCAAAGGTGCTTCATCCCGCGCCACCGAGGTCGACCACCCGGTCCATCCGCGCCGCCAGTGCCGGATCATGGGTGGCCACGATCAGCGTGGCTCCACGGGTGGCTTCGGCCAAGAGGCCCTTGGTCACCAGGTCAGCGGTAGCCGCGTCCAGATCGGCCGTCGGCTCGTCGGCAAGGATCACGTCCGGCGCGGACAGGATGGCACGGGCCAGGGTCATGCGCCGCGCCTCGCCGCCCGACAGACCGCCGCCGGTTTCGCCAAGCCGGGTGTTGAGGCCGCGCGGCAAGGCCAGGGCCACGTTGTCGACAGCGGCAGTCCGCAGGGCTGCGGGCAGGTCCCCGAGCCGCCCAAGCGTCAGGTTTGCCCTGAGGCTGCCCGTCAGGAAATGCGGCGCCTGCGGCATCCATCCCAGCCTCGCCCGCCAGGCATCGGCAGTGTCCGCGCTCAGCCGCTGATCCGCGACCTGCACTTCGCCCTGATCCGGCAGCGTCAATCCGGCGATCAGGCGCAGCACTGTCGTCTTGCCCGCCCCGCTTGCGCCGACGATGGCCACGCGCTCTCCCGGCTGGATCGTGAGGTCGGGCAAGACCATGCCCGACGGCAGGCAGCATCCAAGCAACCTCACACTTGTCGGTCCCGGCAGCGGTTCCACCCGCGCTCCCCGTCCCGGCAGGGGCGTACCTGCGTCGGCAGAAAAGGTGGCGACCTCGTCGAGCACGGCATCGGCGGCGGCCTTGTCGTGCCAGGCGGCGGCCAGATCGCGCAGGGGCTGAAAGAACTCGGGCGCTAGAAGCAGAAGGAAGATCCCGGCCTGCGGCGACAGTGGTGCGCCCCAGGTGCCGAACGCCAGCGTACCCAGAAGGGAAAAGCCCACATAGACCGCCACCATCGCCACGCCGATGGCCGCGAAAAGCTCCAGCACAGTCGAGGAGAGGAAAGCCACCCGCAAGACGGCCATGGTCCGCGCCCGCAGATCGCCTGCCTGTGCCGCAAAGCCCGCCATGACCCTGTCGCCCGCGCCCAGCACGCGGATGTCTACCAGCGCCGAGAGTCGCTCCACCAGGAAATCATTCAGCGTCCCGATCTCGGCCATCTGGCGGGCACTGGCCTCTTTCGCGGCAAGCCCAATCAGCGCCATGAAGACCGGGATCAGGGGCCCTGCGACCAGAAGGATCGCCCCCACCGCCCACGATTGCCAGAAGGCGAGCACGAGGATCGCTAGTGGCACAACCATCACCCGTGCCCGCGCAAGGGCATAGCGGGTGAGAAAAGGGCCGAGAAGCTCCAGCTTCTCACCGGCCAGGGCAGCGACGGCCCCGGCCCCGCCAAACGGGTTGTCGTCGGTCCGCCCCGCCTCGGCCAGGACGATCGCGCGCCGGGCACCGCTGATAACCGCATCGGCTGCAGTCTGGGCCAGGGTTTCGGCGCGGTAGGTCAGGACTGCGCGCAGGGCACCGAGAAGGGCGAACAGGATTGCCGAAACGGCCGGTTGAACCTGCTGGCCTTGCAGCATGTCCCCAAGGGCTTGCGCCACCACGGCGGCCTGCGCAATCCACAGAAGACCCGCCAGGATGGACAGCACGGCTGCGCGCCTGCTGCCCTTTTGCGCGGGAGCAAGCAAATCACGCGATGACGTTCTGGTGCTGTCCGACAAGAGGAGACCGCTAACTTGATTCCGTGAATGGACTTATCGCGCCAAAAAGCCTGCGCATGTGATCTGGATCAAGTTCCCCGATGTCCGGCGAGCGTAAAGGTCAAAAACTTGCACCGCGAATGGGACTTCGATGCGCCTGACCACAAAGACCAATCTGGCGGCCCGTGTGCTGATGGCCTGCGCCCTCAATCACGGCAAGACCTTGCGCAGCTCTGAAATCGCCCAGGTGAGCAACGCCTCGTTGAACCACCTTCTGCAGGTGGTAAACGGTCTGCAGGCGCATGGGTTCATCGAGACCCTGCGCGGACGGCATGGTGGGTTGCGACTGGCCCGCGCGCCCGAGCAGATTGCGATGGGATCGGTCTTTCGTGTCTTCGAGGCGGGCCATCCTTTCGCCGAATGCTTCGACGCGGACGCCAATACCTGTCCCCTGACCGCCGAGTGCCGCCTTCGCGGATACATCGCCCGCGCGGTCGAGGCCTTCTACCACGAGTTGGACATGGTAACGCTTGACGACCTGACGCGGGGAAACTGCGGGCTTGAGGCGCTCTTGAACGTGCCGGATACGCTGGCCCAGGCCTGCCCGCAGCCCATGGCCCAGGCATGACCTCTGGCGCGGCTTTCTGGGACCGCTTTGCGGATCGTTACGCGGCGCGACCGATCAAGGACGTCGCGGCCTATGAGGCGCTGGTGGCCGACGCCTCCGCGCGGCTTGGGCCCGAAGACCGGGTGCTGGAGATCGGCTGCGGCACCGGCGGCACGGCCATCCGGCTGGCCGAGGGCGTGGCGCAGTATGTCGCGACCGACTTCTCGGCCGAGATGATCCGCATCGCCAAGGCCAAACCAGCGCCGCCCAACCTGCACTTCCTGCTGGCCGAGGCTGCTGCCCTTCCCGAGGGCGGCCCGTTCGACGCGATCTGCGCTTTCAACGTGCTGCATCTGGTGGATGACCTGTCGGGCCTTCTGCAGCAGTTGCGGCGCGGGCTTGCCTCCGGTGGCTTTCTGATCTGCAAGACTTGGTGTTTCGGCGATCTGCCGCTGCGGTTCCGCTTTCTGTTCCGGGCGCTGCGTCTGATGGGTCTGTTTCCGCCCGCCCGGTTCTTGACGCAGGCCGACTTGTATCAGATGCTCTTGGCGGCAGGCTTTACCATCGAGGCAACGCGTGTCTTCGGAGCACGCGCTGAGAACCCCTACATCGTGGCGCGGGCGACGGAACCGTTGATGGACGCTGCGTCACCGCCACCCACCGAAAGCCCCCGCCCATGACCGACGCCGTCAAGTCCGACTTGCCGCTTGATCTGAACCTCGCGCCGGATCAGCCGCGGCCCCCACGCCGCTGGTTCCGCAAACGCTACCTACTGGTCCTCCTGGTGCCGGTGTTCATGTTCACGGGCGCTGTCCTTGGAATGTATTTCCAGCCGCCGGGCCTGCAGAAGTTCTACGCGCTGACCGGCTTGCAACCGGGCGGCGGATCGGACGCGCCGATTGCCCTGCCGCCCGAGATCGACCTGCCGCCGAAGATGGCCGAGACGCTCTTGCCCAGCGATGTCGTGGGGCTGGCCCGGGTCATGCCACGGGGCGATGTCTCGGTGGTCGCCGCCCCCTATGGCTCTGGGGATGCCCGTGTGGCCGAAGTGCTGGTGACCGTAGGCGATCAGGTTGCAAAGGGCGCCGTCCTGGCGCGGCTCGACAATCGCACGGCCCTGGAAAGCGCAGTGCTGATGGCGGAGGCGAACCTTGCCGTGCGCGAGGCCAACCTGGCCCAGACACGCGCCGCCGTGCAGGCCAGCCGGGACGAGGCGCAGGCCGTCCTTGACCAGGCGGTGGCAAACCTCGCCGAGGCTGGAGCGACCTTGTCGCGGACGGAAGAGCTTTTCTCGCGCGGGGTTGCGACCGAGGCAACTCTGGACGCGGTCCGCACCGCCGCCGAGGGTGCGCGCCTTGCCGTGACCCGCGCCGAGGCGACGCTGACCCGGTTTTCTTCCGTGGCCCTGGAGGACCAGCCTGACGTGATCGTCGCCGTTCGCAACGTAGACGCCGCCCGCGCGGATCTGGACCGGGCAAGGCTTGATCTTGCCCGGTCCGAGGTGGTCGCCCCGATCGCCGGGACGATCCTGGATATCCACGCCACGCCCGGCCAGCGCCCGCCTGCTGGAGGGATCATGGACATGGGCGATACTGGCCAGATGATGGCCGAAGTCGAGGTCTGGCAGGACCGGATCAGCGCCGTCAGCCCCGGCCAGCCGGTGGAATTGGTGGCGGCCTCGCTGGGGACTACGCTGCAAGGCCGGGTGGACAGCATCGGTCTGACGGTGGGGCGGCAGGGTCTGATCTCGGATGACGCGGCAGAGAACAAGGATGCCCGCGTGATCCGGGTCCTTGTGGCGCTCGATGCGGCCTCGTCCGCGCATGCAGCCCGTTTTACCAACCTCGAAGTGATCGCCCGCATCGACACCGCGGCGAAAGGGACGCCATGAGCCGCCTGCTGCAAAGGCTGTTTGGCCGGTTGCCCATCGGCTGGTTGCAACTGACCCACAATCGCACCCGATTTGCCGCCGCCCTGGCCGGTGTGGCCTTTGCCAATGTGCTAGTCTTTGTCCAGCTTGGCATCATGAACTCGATGGGCGCGGCGACCCTGCGGCCCTACACGTTCTTTCAGCCCGATGTGATGATCTCGGCAGGTGACGCCAATTCTCTGACCGACGGTGGAAATGTCGCCCGGCAGTGGCTGTTGCAGGCAATGGCCGATCCGGACGTGACCGACGGGATGGGCCTCTTTATCGCCAATGTGCCCTGGGATCGCGGCGACAAGGACATCAGCCTGACGACCTTCGGCATCGACCCGGTGAAACCTGCCTTCCTCGCCCCCGAGATCGCCACCGACCTAACGCTGTTGCAAGTGCAGGACGCAGCGATCCTGGATCGACTTGCGCGCGGTCTGGGAAAAGAGGAAGCCGCCGCGATCCGCCCGCAGTCGCCCCTGTCCTTCGAAACACAAGGCCGCACGGTGACCGCTTATTCCACCTTTGCCGGCGGCGGCGGCTTCGGGGGCGATGGCTACATGCTGGTGTCCGACCAGACCTTTCTGTCATTGTTCCCGGCGCGCAGATCCGCCGCGCCCGATCACATCCTTCTGACCTTGCGTCCCGGGGCACAGCCCGAGGCAGTGATCGCACGGCTGAAGACCCTGATCTCGGACCCGTCCCTGCGCATCCGGACCTACGCGCAGGCGGCCGAGGATGATTTGGTCTATCAGCAGACAAGACGCCCGACGGGCATCATCTTCGGCTTTGGCGTCTTGATCGGGGTACTGGTCGGGCTGGTCATCGTCTATCAGGTGCTGTCGACCGACGTGGCCGACCATCTGCGCGAATATGCGACGTTCAAGGCGATGGGATATGGTCCGCGTTTCTTCCTAGGCGTCGTCTTCGAAGAGGCGCTCGTCCTTGGCATCCTGGGTTTTGTCCCCGGGCTGATCGTCGGCACGAGCATCCTGCTGATCATGGGGGCCATCACCACGTTGCCCTTGGCCATGACGCCGTCGATGGCTGCCAGCGTCTTCGTGGGAACCATCGTCTTCTCGGCGCTGTCCGGGGCGATTGCCACCCGGCGTCTGGCGGCCGCCGATCCCGCCGATCTGTTCTGAGGTATGCGATGGACAGCGATGCAGTCGTCGATGTGCGCGGGTTGAACCACTGGTTCGGCAGCGGCGACATGAAGAAACAGGCCCTGTTCGATGTGAATCTGACGCTGAAACGCGGCAGCTTCACCGTGCTGATGGGACCGTCGGGCTCGGGCAAGACCACGGTGCTCACGCTGGTCGGGTGTCTGCGGGCCGTGCAGGATGGGTCGGTGAAGCTACTCGGCCAGGAGCTGAACGGCGCAGGTGAAGGGCAACTTGTGGCTCTGCGCCGCCGCCTTGGCTTCATCTTCCAGGCCCATAACCTGCACGAAAGCCTGACCGCCGCGCAGAACGTGATGATGGGCGTGCAGGTGCATGGTGGCGTGCCCGACCGGACGGTGGAACAGGCAGCACTTCATGCGCTTGGTCTTGTCGGCCTTGCGGACCGCACGAGCTATTTACCGGGCAACCTGTCTGGCGGACAGAAGCAGCGCGTGGCGGTGGCCCGCGCACTGGTGTCCAGCCCGGCCCTGGTTCTGGCCGATGAACCCACCGCCGCGCTTGACAAGGACAGCGCAGCGGAGGTCGTCGACCTCCTCAAGCGCATGGGGCAGTCGCGTGGGACGACAACCCTCCTTGTCACCCATGACAATCGCATCCTCGACCGGGCCGACTTGATCCTGACACTCGAAGATGGTCGGATCATTCGGGTCGAGGAAAGAAACTAGGTTCCCCAAGGAGCTTCGGCCTTCAGAGATCACGATTAAGGCTGCAGAACCATTCGAGCCAACCCGCATGTGCTGATAGGCCCTCAACAGGCTTCCAAAGCGATGACTGTAAGCGCTGCTAGATGGGGTTCCTTCAGCCTCATCGATGATGAGGCCTGAGAGGGCCCCTTGATCTGCCAGCAAAGCCTGCAGGGCAGCGAGCATCTCCTCGTCGGACATCCGGGCCGAGCGCTCTGCGATAATCTTGTTCGCGGCTTCATAGAGCATCAGATCGACGATTGCCGGAAAGCTGTTCGGCGCTCGGATCCAGATGTCGGGATCGTTGCGGACGCGCTTCTTCTTGAGCTTGAAGGAAACCCGATTCCAAACATTGGTTCCGATGTACTTTTCGTTGATCAGCAACTGATGGACGGCACCCCTCGTCCAGGGCCGCCCGAGATCCGTCAGGATACCCCGTTCATTCAGGCAATCGGCGATTTGCGCTTCGTTTCGTCCTTCTGAAACAAAGGCGCGGTAGATCTCACGGACAATGGCAACTTCTTCCTCGGGCCCCGGCACAAGTACGGCGCGATCGGTTTGCAGGCTCTTGTGTTCACCCTGGGTTAGCGTTGCCTTAGGAAGTCCGTGCTGATCGATGAGAAGACGCCGCAAACCAAACCCGGCTGGGCCGCCCTGGCGAAAGCCCTTCTCGATCAGGCGGCATTGCCCGGCGAAGACCTTGCTGGACAGCTCCCGGCTGTATTCGCCAGCCATGGCGCGCTTGAACCCCTTGAACATCGTGGCCATGGGGCTGCCGTCGTTTTCAAACTGTTCGGCGCAATAGTGGACGTCGATCCCTGCGCGCCGGCAGATGTACTCGTAGTAGGCGCTTTCATCTGCGTCCTGGAAGCGGCCCCATCGGCTGATGTCGTAGACAAGAATGACGTCGAAATCCGCCCGTCCAGACGTGACCGTTTCAATCAGCTGTTTCAGGGCTTCCCGGCCTTCGATCCGCAGCCCGCTCTTTCCTTCATCGGCGTAAGTGCGGACGATCTCCATGCCGCGCCGTGCAGCGTAGGCCTGGATTGCTGCCGCCTGGTTTTCAGTCGAGTAGCGCTGATGATCGGTGGACATGCGCACGTACTCGTCCGCCCGGAGAAGAGACGGACCTTCACCTGCTCTGTCTGAGACCTCAGCATCCACCACCGGGTTCGGCCTCCACTTGCGCCACCACAAAATCATCCAACGCCGGCGCCACAGAGGCCCGGATAGCATCGTTCGGCATGCTATGAGTCCCCTTGACCATAGCAGATTCCGCCGCCTGCGGGGCCGCTCAAATGTCACTGAAGGTCTGCATCGGCAGGATAACGCCACCGAAATTAACTTCCCTGCTAGAACGGAAAACTACCTTGTTCGGCTCGAAAAGTTCCCTGTTCCGGTCAGTAGGGAAACTCCGAGCAAGGCCTTGAATCTGCTCGGAGATTCACACTGAGAACGGTGTTAGACGCCCGAGAACAACAGAAATTCGTTGTTCTTTTCCCTGTTTGCAGGGAATTTTGCGGAGACGGGATAGCTCCAGACTGGCTCCTCCGCCACCTATCCCTTTCAGATTGCGCATGGTTGATATGGGACCGGCTGTTGGCGTCATTTCCGGGGGTTGCGCGGTCAGGCGGGCGGTGCGGTGCTTGCAGGCCGCGTCGGGCAAGTCCGGGATTTGCGGACATGGTGATTGGGGGCCCGCCCTGTCCAGTCAGGGCAATCCGGCGGAAGAGTCGGGGATCTTGCCGCCGAAGGCGCGTGTGGCGGCGTTTGCGGCATGAAGGACGGCGCGGATCAGCGGGTCGTGGTTCGCCTCGTCCAGGCGGCTGCGGACGCAGGCCAAGCCCATCGTGGCAATCACCTTGCCATGCCAGTCGAACACGGGGGCGGCAAAGCCTGCGGTGTCGATCTCGAACCCGCCGATGGAATGGGCGTAACCAAGGCGTCGCGCCTTGGACATGCGGTCTTGCAGTTGGTCGCGGGTGGCGGTTTCTGCAGTGTAGCGTTTGTCCGAAGTCCGGGCGAGGAGGGCATCCGCCTCGGGCTTGGGCAGATGCGCAAGGTAGGCGATCCCGGAAGCCGTGGCGTGGAACGGTAGAATCTGTGTCGGGTCGATCCAGACGCGGGTTGACCGGTTCGGTTCACACAGCGCGATTGTTGTCAGTCCGGCATCCGAGGCCAGCGAGGCGTGGCCGGATTCGCCGGTCTCTTCGGACAGGCGGTCGACGATGGGTTGCAGGACCGAGATCATCGGGAAGGACGTCTCGCGGATGCGGGCAAGGCGGAGAATCGCCGTTCCCAAGCGGTATTTCCGCGTCTCGGGATGCTGTTCAAGAAGCCCCCCGGCGACAAGCGAGTTCAGCACCCTCATTGCCGTGACCTTGTCCAGGCCAGAGGCCTTTGCCACGTCGACAAGGCGGAACTCGGGTGTCTCGGTCGTGAAAAGGTTAAGCAATCCCATGGCCTTGTCGATGGTCTTCATCGACTGCGCGCGCTTTGGTTCGGGGGTTTCCATGGCTTTGGCCCAGGTTGGAATGAATTCTTGACAGAGCATAGCGCGAGAGTAACAATATAGTCAATACAGTTGATAATAATGAAACAACACGGGAGAGAAAGATGAAAAGGATTGTGGGCACCGCCGTCGCCCTGATGGCCACTGTCAGCGCCGCCACAATGGCATTGGCGGAATACCCGGAGCGTCCGGTGTCGATCATCGAGCCCTGGCCGCCGGGCGATGTGGATGACCAGTTGCTGCGCGTCATCGCCGAACAGTTCACCACGGAAACCGGGGTTCCGGCCAAGGTCGTCAACCGCCCCGGCGGTTACGGGCTGGAAGGGGCGGCTTCGGTCCTGACCTCGCCCGCGGATGGCTATACCATCGGCAGCTTTCTGATCGACATTCCGACCAGCTATCCGATCCTTGGCATCGCGCCCTATGCGCGTGAGGATATGGAAGTGATCGGGCTGAACATGAACTTCCCCTTCATGCTGGCTGCGCTCAAAGACGCCCCCTACAACAACCTGGCCGAACTTGCGGCCTATGCGAAGGAAAACCCGGTCAGCTTTGGCCACTTCGGGTTTGAGACGATCCCGGCGCAGCAGACCTTCGAGGCGGCGCGGCAGTTGGGGTTCGAGTTCAGCACCGAAACCGGCTATGATGCGACGGATTGCACGACGCTCAGCAATGGCGATGCCGACGTGATCAACACGACCGTCGCGCTGATCCTGGCCTGCAAGGACGACATCAAGGTCATCGCGGCCTATACCGAAAAGCCGCTGTCCGTGTTCCCCGACGCGCCGCTGTTGCGCGACCAGATCACCGGGCCGACCTTTACGCTGTGGTCGGGCATCTTCGTTCCGAAAGGCACCCCGCAAGAGGTGAAGGACAAGCTGGCTGGCATCATCCAGCGTGCGATGGAGTCCGATCAAGCCAAGCAGATCGCCGAAACCACCGGGGCCGAGATCTATTGGCAGCCGGCGGGCGAGGCGCAGGCCCGGATCGACGCCGACTTTGAGGCGGTGAAAGAACTTTTCGCCAAGATGCAGAAGTAAACCCGGAAGGGGGTTGAGCGAAAATGGTGCGGCCCGCCTGGGGCCGCAGGCGGTTTCCTGCAGGCTGGAGACAAGCAGATGCCCGATCACATCGACCATATCGCAACGATTGCCGACGCGGATTCCGAGGCGTTCGAGGATGAAGTGATCCCCGAAGCCAGCCATCTGGCCACCGCCCTGTTCTGGGGCTTTGCGCTGCTGGCGCTGGCGGTGCTGCCTTTGGCGACCGCTCCGGGCAAGCGCGATCTTGGCTGGGTGCAGGAGCCCTGGTCCTGGCCGTTCATCTGCCTTGCAACCGGCCTGATCGGGGGCTTTGGCCCGCTGCGCGCCTATCTGGTCGAACGCCGGAAACCGGAGTTTGCACAGAAGGCGAACCTTGCCTTCGAGGGCATGGGTCGGGCGATGGTCTATGCCTTCGGGTTCCTCCTTTATATCGGCGGCGTGTCGGTCCTGGGCTTCACCATTGCCTCGGCGATCTTCATGCAGGCGCTGCTTTTCGTGTCGGGTCTGCGCGGCACGCGCTGGGTGCTGATCGGTCTGGCTATCGTCATCGCAATCGTTCTGGCCTTCCGGGTCGGCCTTGGCATCTGGTTCCCGCTGCCCCCGGTGATGCAGCTTTTCCCCGACTGGGTCGGAAATAGCCTGGGAGAATACCTGTGATCGATTCCGTTCTTCTGGGTTTTCAGGAAGTCGCGCATTGGCAGGTGATTGCCGCGCTTTTGCTTGGGGCGATGGCGGGCATCCTTGTCGGCGCCATTCCGGGGATGGAACCGGCGGGGGCCATGGCCATCGCGTTGCCGTTCTCGCTGACGATGCAGCCCTTGCCGGGGATCATCCTGCTGCTCGGCTGCTATGGCGGGGCCTGGTATGGCGGGGCGATTCCGGCGATCCTGATCAGGGTGCCGGGGACGCCGGTCAACGTGCTGACCACCTATGACGGCTATCCGCTGGGCCAGAAGGGCCAGCCGATGCGGGCCTTGTCGCTGGCCTATTCCTCGTCCTTCGTGGGGGGCATCCTGTCGGTGCTGGCGCTGGTGTTCCTTGCGCCCTTCATGGCCGGGGTGGCGTCACATTTCGGCCCGCCCGAGTTCGCCATGGTCATGCTGCTGGCTGCCATTTCGGTCATTCTGGCGCATCATCAGAACATCAAGGGCGCGATCCTGACCTTTGCCATCGGGGCCTTTCTTGGCACCGTCGGCTTTGAAAGCCCGCACCACACGCTGCGCTATACCTTTGGTCAGGACTGGCTGACCGGCGGCATTCCCATGGTGCCGATGGTGATCGGCCTGTTCGCGATCAGTCAGGCCTTTGTGCTGCTTGAAACCAAGTCGCCGCCCAAGGTGCCGAAGGACCTGAGCAGCGTGGGTCGCTTCACCGGCCTGTTCGAGGTGTTCAAGTATCGGGCGACGGTGATCCGCTCCAGCTTGCTTGGGCTTGTCATGGGTCTGCTGCCGGGTGTGGGAGAGTTCGGCGCGCAGTTCCTGTCCTATTCGCTGGCGCGCAAGTTTTCGAAGAAGCCGGAGGAATTCGGCAAGGGTTCGCCCGAAGGGCTGGTTGCGTCAGAGGTTTCGATCAACGCCTGCACATCCACCGTGCTGGTGCCGCTTCTGGCGCTGGGCATCCCGGCAGACCCGTTGATGGCGATGCTGCTGGCGGTGTTCATGATCCACAACATCATCCCCGGCCCTCAGCTGTTCGTCGAACATGCGGATTTCATTTCCGGCCTCTATATCTCGTTGTTCCTGCTGAACATCTTCGTGATGATCCTGCTTCTGACCTTCACGAAATACGTGGTGAAGCTGTCGTCGATCACGCCACGGGTCATTGGGGCGACGATCATGATCCTGGGCTTCATCGGCACCTATACGCAGAACTTCCGGGTGACGGATGGCCTGTTCACGCTGGTCTTCGCCGTGGTCGGGCGGTTCATGCTGAAGAACGGCATCCCGGCCTTTCCGATGGTCGTTGGCCTTGTCCTTGGGCCGATGCTGGAAGGCCGGATGAAACAGGCACTGAGCATTTCGTCGGGTGATCCGACGATCTTCCTGACCCGCCCGATCGCGGCGGCCTTCCTCGCTCTGGCCGTGACCGCTGTGGTGGTGTTTTCCTGGAACCACATCCGCCATGGCCGGTCCCGTCAGGCCTGATTCCATTCCCGCAAGAGGTACCAAAGTGACCACGACCGCCGAAATCATCGCCCGCCGCGCCCGCCTGTTGGGGCCGATGTCGACCTTCTACGACGACCCGGTGCATCTGGTGCGCGGAGAGGGCGTCTGGGTCTGGGACGCGGAGGGGAAAAAGTATCTGGACTGCTACAACAACGTCCCGCATGTCGGCCATTGCCACCCGCATGTGGTCGAGGCGATCTGCCGTCAGGCATCGACCCTGAACACCCACACCCGCTATCTGCACGAAGGCATCCTTAACTATGTCGAGCGGCTGACGGCGACGTTCGAGCATGACCTCAAGACCGCGATCATGGTCTGCACCGGGTCCGAGGCGAATGACATCGCCTTGCGGATGGCCGAGGCGGTGACGGGCAAGCGCGGGATCATCGCGACGGATCACACCTATCACGGCAACACCACCGCCGTGTCGCATCTGTCGCGCACCAATATCCCGGCAACAGGCGATGGAAGCCATGTCCGCCATGTGCCTGCGCCGGACAGCTATCGCCCCTTGGGCGGTGAGGGCGGCGCTGCCCATGCGCAGGCCTTTGCTGCAGCAGTTCGCGCGGCCATCGACGATCTGGAAGCCTCTGGCCACGGCTTTGCCGGGATCATCCTGTGCCCGGCCTTCCTGAACGAAGGCTTCCCGATGCTGGAGCCGGGCTGGCTGGAGCCAGCCTTGGCCGAGGTTCGGGCGGCGGGTGGCATCTTCATCGCCGACGAAGTGCAGCCGGGGTTCGGGAGGAATGGCGAGCGGTTCTGGGGTCACCAGCGCATCGGCGCGCAGCCGGATGTCGTGACGATGGGCAAGCCGATGGGCAACGGTCATCCGGTCGCCGCCGTGGTGACCCGGCCCGACATCATGGCGACTTTCCGCAAGTCGTTCCGCTATTTCAACACGTTCGGCGGCAACCCGGTGTCCTGCGCCGCCGCCTCTGCCGTGCTGGATGTGATCGAAACCGAAGGGTTGCAGGAAAACGCCCGGGTCGTCGGGGCCCATGCCAAGGCCGGTCTGGCCAAGCTGGCCGAGAAGTATGAGTGGATCGGCGACGTGCGTGGCTATGGCCTGTTCTTCGGGGCCGAGATCGTGACGGACCGCGCCACCAAGGCACCCGCCCCGGCCTATGTTTCCCGCGTGGCGAATGAAATGCGGCGGCGCGGGGTGCTGCTGAACCGGCTGGGCATCCATTACAATACGCTGAAAATTCGCCCGCCGATGCCGTTCTCCATCGCCAACGCGGATCACCTGCTGGGCCTTCTGGACGAGGTTCTGGGCGAGCTGGGTGCCCCCGATGCCTGACCGCGGCGTGCAGGGCGCGCTGTCCGCCTGGGGCCTGCAGGACTGCCCGGTCACCCTGATCGCCGCGCGCGAGAATGCGGTGTTCCGGGTGGATGCACCGCAAGGTCCGCTGGTCCTGCGCCTGCATCGCAAGGGCTATCGTAGTCAGGCGGAACTGACCTCGGAACTGGACTGGATGGCCGAATTGACGCGGATCGGGGTGCGGGTGCCGCAGCCGATCCAAAGCCTGACCGGGGAGCGATGTGTTTCGGTCAACGGGCGGCTTGCCGATGTGCTGACCTTTCTTGATGCCCAACCGCTGATGACTGGCGGGCAGTTGACCCCCGAGGCCGACCTTGCCCGGTGTGCCGGACAGATCGGCGCGACGCTGGCAATGCTGCATGACCTGTCCGACGCCTGGCAAAGGCCGGAGGGCTTCGCCCGTCCCCACTGGGATACGGCTGGCCTGATCGGTGCCGCCCCGCTTTGGGGAAGGTTCTGGGAAAACCCGGTCCTGACCCCGTCGCAGGCAGAGCTGTTCACGACCTTCCGCGACCGCGCGGCGCAGGACTTGGCCAAGCTTGGCCCCGATCTCGACTATGGCCTGATCCATGCCGATGCCGTGCCGGAAAACGTGATGCTGGGCGGGGACGGCGTCTTCCTGATCGACTTCGATGACGGCGGTTTCGGCTTCCGGCTGTTCGATCTGGCGACCACCGCCAACCGGCTGGACCGGCACAATCCCACGGGCGGGGCCAGCGATACGTTCCTTCAGGGCTATCTGGCGGCCCGATCGCTTGACCTGACCTACCTGCCACTGTTCCGGGCGCTGCGCGCCATGACCTATGTTGGCTGGGTCATCACCCGTCTGCACGAGCCCGGCGCGGCGGCGCGCTGCACCCGTTTCATTGCCGAGGCCGAAGCCCGCGCCTTCGCCTGTCTCGACCCCGTTCAAGGACCCAACGCATGACTGAGGCCACTTCCCCCCTTCCGCAGGTGCCAGACCGGGCCGAGGTCGTCGTGATCGGCGGTGGGATCATCGGGGTCTCGACCCTGTATCACCTGGCCAAGAAGGGGGTCAGTTCGGCGGTACTGCTGGAACGCAAGACCATCGCCTCAGGCACGACATGGCACGCGGCGGGGATCGTCGGGCAGTTGCGGGAAAGTTCGGGCCAGACCGAACTGTCGCGCTACACCGCGCGGCTGTTCACCGAGCTGGAGGTCGAGACGGGGCAAGCCACCGGCTACAAGCAGAACGGGACCCTGCATGTCGCCCTGTCCGACCTGCGGATGGAGCAATTGCGGCGCAACCATGATCACGCGGGCCGGATGGGGATCGAAAGCTATCTCCTGCGCCCCGATCAGGTGCTGGAGCGGTATCCCCACCTGCGCATGGATGACGTGCTGGGCGGCTTCTTCGTGCCCTCGAACGGGCAAGTGAACCCGCTGGACGTGACGCAGGCCATGGCAAAGGGCGCAAGGGCACGCGGGGCGCAGGTGCTGGAACACACGGCGGCGACCCGTATTCTGACGCACAATGGCAGGGTCTGCGGTGTGGAAACCGAACGCGGCGTCATTGCAACCGGAAAGGTGCTGCTGGCGGGGGGAATGTGGACCTCACGCTTCGCCGCCGCGCATGGGGTGACGGTGCCGCTGCATGCCACGGAACATTTCTACATCGTGACCGAACCGCTTGCCGGGCTGTCGCGCCACGTCCCCGGCCTGATCGTCGCCGAGGAACGGATTTACAGCAAGGAAGACGCGGGCAAGCTTCTGATCGGCGGGTTCGAGGCCAAGGGCAAGGCCTGGGGTCGCGACGGCATTCCCGACAGCTTCGAGTTCGATGAGTTGCCCTTCGACATGGAGCATGTCTCGCCGATGCTGGAACGCGCCTTCGCGCGGTTCCCCTTCCTGGAAACCACTGGCATTCACACCTTCTTCAACGGGCCGGAAAGCTTTACCCCCGATGGCCGCCCCTATCTTGGCCCTGCGCCGGAAATGCCGGGGCTGTTCATCGCGGCCGGGATGAATTCCAACGGCATCCTGAACGGTGGCGGCTTCGGCCTGACCATGGCGGCCTGGATGACCGACGGCATGCCGGTGCGATCAGTAGGCGCGATGCTGACCGCCCGCGCGCATCCGTTCCAGATGAACCTGGCCTACAACGCCGAGCGGGCTGAGGAATCCATCGGCTTCCACTACGGGCTGCAATGGCCGGGCCGTCAGATCGCCTCGGCCCGCGGCATCCGGCGGGTGCCGTTGCATGACCGGCTGGTTGCGGAAGGTGCGGTGATGGCGGAACGGATCGGCTGGGAAGTGCCGATGTATTTCGACCCCTCGGGCAAGGGCTGGCCGGACCGTACCAGCCTTGGGTGGCAGGACTGGTCGCCTTTCGTCGCCGCCGAAGCCAAGGCAGCGGCGGAGGCTGCCGTGCTGATCGACCAGTCGATGTATGGAAAGATCCTCGTCCAGGGTCCGGATGCCGTTCGCGCGCTGAACCATGTCTCGGGGGCCGAGATGGATGTGACGGTGGGCACCTCGGTCTATACCCAGTTCCTGAACGACCGGGGCGGGGTCGAGGCGGATGTGACGGTGACCCGCCTTGCGCCGCAGCAGTTCCTGGTGGTCACCGGGCACCCCAGCCAGATCCGCGATCAGGCGCATATCCGGGCCCATGCCAACCCCGACTGGCGGTTTGAAATCTTTGACGCCACCTCGGCCTATGGGCTTTTGACGATCCACGGGCCGAAGTCGCGGGTGATCCTGCAGGCGATTTCGGGCGATGACCTGTCGAACGCCGCTTTCCCCTTTGGCGCGGCGCGCGAGATCGACCTGGGTCATGCCCGGGTCTGGGCGATCAGGCGGTCGTTTCTGGGCGAGTTGGGCTATGAACTGCTGATGCCGACCGAATTCTCGGCCCATGTCCATGAGGCGATGCTGCGGTCCGGTACGCGGCATGGCCTGCGCCCTGCGGGGATGTTCGCCCTGGCGGCTTGTCGCCTGGAAAAGGGCTTCCGCCACTTTGGCCACGACGTGGGCGAGGAGGATACGCCCTATGAGACCGGGCTTGGCTTTGCGGTCAAGCTGGACAAGGGTGATTTCGTCGGCAAGGCGGCGCTGGTCCGGCAGAAGGCGGAACAGGGTGCGGCGACCCATCATCGCACGGTTGCGGTGCTTGTTGAGGGGGCGACGGCAGAGGCCGGGCCCTATCTGATGCACAACGAACCGATCTGGCGCGAAGGGGAGATCATCGGGCACGTCACCTCGGGCGGCTGGGGCTGGCGGCTTTCGGCGATGGTCGGGATCGCGTCGCTGCACAACGACGCAGGTGTCAGCAAGGCCTGGCTGGAGGAGGGCGGCTTTACCGCCCAGATCGCGGGCCAGCACTATCCGATCAAGGTGCAGCTTCAGCCCTTCCATGACCCGGAAGGCCGGATCATGCGCGGCTAGACCATGACACTTGGGGGAACCATGCAGAAGACTATCCTGATCATCGGGACCTATGACACCAAGGACCCGGAGCTGAACTTCGTCGCCGAGACGATCCGCAAGATGGGCGGCGCTGTGGTGGAGATGGACGTCAGCGTTTTGGGCGACCCCTCTCGTCCGGTGGACATCTCCAAGCACGATGTCGCGGCGGCGGCGAGCAAGACCATTCAGGACGCCATCGACGCGGGCGATGAAAGCCATGCCATGCAGATCATGGCCTTGGGTGCGTCCAAGCTGACCGCCCAGCTTTACGCCGCAGGCCGCATCCACGGCATGATCGCGCTGGGCGGCACGATGGGCACCGACCTTGCGCTGGACTGCGCCCGCTCCCTGCCGGTGGGTGTGCCGAAATATGTCGTCTCGACCGTGGCCTTCTCGCCCCTGATTCCGCCGGACCGGCTGTCGGCGGATATCCAGATGATCCTGTGGGCCGGGGGCCTTTACGGGCTGAACGACATCTGCATGGCCACGCTTAGCCAGGCGGCGGGTGCCGTCTATGGCGCGGCGCTGGCGGTGGTGCCGCCGAAACCGGGGCAGCCGGTGATCGGGATGATGAGCTTTGGATCTTCGGCGCTGAAATACATGGTGCATCTGCGCCAGCCGCTGGTTGACCGGGGGTTTTCGGTCGCGGTGTTCCACGGCACCGGGATGGGTGGCATGGCGATGGAAAGCCTGACCGAACAGGGCTATTTCGCCTGCGTGCTGGAACTCGCCGTGGCGGAGATCGGCAACATCATGGTGGGGTCCGTGGTCAATGCCGGGGCGAACCGGATGACCGCCGCCGCGCGGCGCGGCACACCGATCATCGCGGCCCCCGGCTTTGGCGACATGATCGACTTTCCGACCTGGGCGCCGGTGCCGGAACGGTTCCGCGACCGGCCCTATCATGCGCATAACCGGCTGATCGCCTCGGCCTCCTTGACCGGCCTGGAACGCCGCGAGCTGGCGCGAGAGGTCGCGCGGCGGCTGAAAGCCTCGACCGGGCCGGTGCATTTCGTGCTGCCAACGCAAGGGGTCCATGCCTGGGATACCGAAGGCATGCCCGCCCATGATCCGGAAGCCTTGGCCGAGATGGTGGCGGGATACCGTCAGGAGATGACCGATCCGATCCAGCTTTCGGTCCTGGAGTGCCACATCAACGACGAGGCTTTCTCAACCCGCGTGCTGGAGATCATCGACGGCTGGATCGCCGACGGGACGATCAAGATGACCGCGCGCTGAAGATGGACCCGCGCTATGCCCCCCTGTTCGAACCCCTGAAGATCGGGCCGGTCACCGCGCCAAACCGCCTTGTCTCGATGCCCCATGCCACCGGGCACAGTTACCTGATGCCCAACGGGGCCATCGGGATGCGTGAGACCAAGGCCGAAGGCGGCTGGGGCATTGTTGCGATGCAACTCAGCGAGATCGACCCGACCTCGGACCTTTCGGGTCTGCCCTATGAACGGCTGTGGGATGATGGCGATGTGCAGGTGCATGCAAGGTCTGTCGACCGCATCCATGCCCATGGCGCGCTGGCCTCGATCGAGCTTGGCCATACCGGCATCCGCTCGCGCGGGATTTCCAACGGCTTCCCGGCGATGGGGCCTTCGGTCCTGCCGATCCTGAAACCTGACATGCCGCTGATGGCCAAGGCGATGGACAAGGCTGATATCCGCGCGCTGCGGCAGATGTTCCGCGCAGCGACCCGGCGGGCGAAGCAGGCGGGCTATGACATCGCCTATGTCTACGCCTCGCACGATGCCTCGATCCTGTGGCACTTCCTGTCGCCTGCCTACAACAGCCGCACCGACGAATACGGTGGCAGCTTTGACAACCGCCTGCGCCTGTTCCGTGAGGTGCTGGAGGAGACCAAGGAGGAAGCGGGCAATGACATGGCGGTTGCCGTCCGCTTTGCGGTGCACGAACTCTCTGGCCCCAAACGCATCCTGAACACCGGCGAAGGCCGTGCGGTGATCGAGGCTTTGGCGGACATTCCCGATCTCTGGGATGTGAACGTGTCAAGCTGGAGCCGGGACAGCGGCACCGCGCGCTATGACGCGGAAGGCTTTCAGGAGGAATTCACCGCCTTCGTCAAGCAGGTGACCGGCAAGCCAGTGCTGGGCGTGGGCCGCTTCACCTCGCCCGATGCCATGGTCAGCCAGATCCGGCGCGGGGTGCTGGACCTGATCGGCGCGGCGCGGCCGTCCATCGCCGATCCGTTCCTGCCGCAGAAGATCGCCGAGGGCCGCATCGAGGACATCCGCGAATGTATCGGCTGCAACATCTGCGTCGCGGTGGAAACCATCGGCGTGGAACTGCGTTGCACCCAGAACCCGACGATTTCCGAGGAATGGCGGCGCGGCTGGCATCCGGAGCGTATCCCGCCTGCCGCCAAGACCGAAAATGTCCTCGTCGTTGGTTCCGGTCCCGCCGGTCTGGAAGCCGCCCTTGTGCTGGCCCGCGCCGGGCATCAGGTCACTGTGGCCGAGCGGGAGCGGGAGTTTGGCGGGCGCAGCCGTCTGGAATCTCGCATCAAGGGCCTGTCGTCCTGGGCGCGGGTCAAGGACTACCGGCTGCACCAGTTGCAGCGGATGCCAAATGTCCAGCTTTACCCCGAAAGCGACATGGACGCGGCGATGATCGCAGACTTCGGCGCGGATCATGTCCTGCTTGCAACCGGCGCCCGGTGGCGCGGCGACGGGGCAGGGCGGACTCGGCTTTCCGAAATCCCCGGCTTTGCGGGGCAGGCGCTGACCCCGGATGACCTGATGGCTGGGGCGGCGGTTGAAGGTCCGGTGGTGATCTACGATGACGACCATTACTACATGGCCAATGCCTTGGCCGCCGAACTGGCGGCCAAGGGCCATGCGGTCCACTTGGTCTCGCCCCAGCCGACAATCGCCGCCTGGATGGGCCATACGCTGGAACAGCCCCGGATGATTGGCGAGCTTCGGGTGGCAGGGGTGAAGATGACCCCCAACGCCGCCGCCGTGGCCTGGCATGGGGACCGCCTTTCGCTTGTCCGCGCCGATACCGGAGACGAGCTGCCGGATATCGCGGCGAAGACCTTGGTCATGGTCGGGACGCGCCTGCCGCACCTGTCCCTTTCGCAGCAGCTTGACCAATTGGCAGCGCCGCATCGGGTCATCGGTGACGCGGAATGCCCCGGCGTGATGCAGGGTGCTGTCTTCTCGGGCCATCGCCACGCGCGGGAGATCCTTGGGACCGAACCCGCCGACCGGATCTTCAAACGCGAACGACCGACGCTTTTCCTGTGAAGTTCTCTTGCGACCCCGCAACGGCAAGGAGCCTGACATGACCCTGAAGGATCGCCCCGTGGCATTGGTGACGGGCGGAGGAAGCGGGATCGGTGCCGCCATCGCCCGCGCGCTTGGTACAGAGCATCGGGTGGTCATCTGTGGACGCCGGATCGAACCGTTGCAAAGCATCGCCGATGAAATTGGCGGGCTGGCCCTTCAGGCCGACCTGTCGGTGTCCGAGGCCTCGATCACGATTGTCGAGCAGACCATCGACCGCTTTGGGCGGCTGGATGCGCTGGTGCTGAACGCAGGCATTGTCGAACCCGCCCCCTTTGCCGACATGGCGCTGGACAGTTGGCAGCGGCAGATCATGGTCAATCTTACCTCGCCCTTCCTGACCGCACAGGCCGCGCTGCCGCATCTGGCCCGCAGGAAGGGGGCGATTGTCGGCATCGCCTCGGCCGCCGCACGGCACACGGGGAACGGGTTGTCCGCCTATGGGGTTTCCAAGGCCGGAATGGTCCGGCTGATCCAGTCCATTGCCTTTGAGTCGGCTGAAGCGGGTGTACGGGCGAACGCGATTTCTCCGGGTTGGGTCAGAACTGAAATGGGAGACATGGAAATGGAGGCGCTTTGCGGCTCGCCCGAGGCTGGCTATGCGGAAGCCACCCGACATGTTCCGCAACGGCGTGCCGCCCAGCCATCCGAGATCGCATCCGTCGTCCGCTTTCTGCTGTCGCCAGCCGCATCATTCATGACCGGCACAAATGTCGAAGTCGATGGCGGCGGTGCCATTGTGGATGCGGGGATGCTTGCCTTCAACGGCTAGTGCCCAGAGCCGAATGGCTTTTGCGCCGAAGATGTTCGCGACCTTGCCGGATTGAAGCGGGGAAAAGCGTCCCGACAGTCCGGTTTCGATCTTTCCGAAGGTAGCATGGCATTTCGGAAGAAGTGACCTTGGTCGACAAAAAAGAATTGTGAGTATTCTTTGCCGCCGATATCGTGGACCTGCGTTGCACGAAGCCGACTCATGCGGGTGTCAGGATGGACGAAGGGCTCATGGCTGGGATCGATGACGTCGCGACCGTTGAATTCTCGCGTCCCTCACTGCGGCAGGTGATCGCTGCCGCTGCACTGTGCTTCGCCTTCGGGGCGCTGATGATCGGCATCATCGAAATTGTCGGTTCCGACGCGCGCGCCTGCCTTCGGGGCCTGACCGGTCCGTTCGGGACCATTCCCGTTCACTCCCGGGCCATGGATCAGGATTGCGCCCAAGGCATTGATTAGGAAGGGTCTGTGCCAAGGGACCCCCCTGCCCGAAGGGGCCGTCAGGGGAGTCCGCATTGGTGCCAGTGGCAGATCACCAGCCAGCGCTGGCGCAGTCTTCATCCAGGTTCCGGCGATCCCGCGCATAGGTCACGTTGTCGTCGGGCACGAGGCGGTTGATGGCACCGGACTGCATTTCCTCGGAGATATGGGCGATCAGGCCCGGGAAGGTGGACAAGAGGGCAAGGCCCGTCATCTCGGCCGGGGTGAAACCCATCTGGGTCATGATGCCCGCCAGCATGCCGACGTCGTTCATCACAAGGTCGGGCTTGTTCGCGGCGGCCTGGAAGGCGCGGTGAACGGCGGCGTACCAGTCGTTCGCCTCCCCCCAGACGCCCTGTTCGATGGCGATCGACTTCAGGCGTTCGGCCCGGGGGTCGATGCCGCGAAAGACCTGATGGCCAAAGCCGGGAACCCGGCGCTTGGCGGCGCGCAGGTCGGCCACCAAAGCGGTTGCGTGGGTCTCCATATCAAGGCCGGACGCCTTCCATGCGGCAACGCCATCGGCGATGAAGCGGCCGGTGTCTTCGGGCGAGACGGCAAATTCGCCCGCGCCCAGCATCGCCGCCGACAAGCCAGCCGCCATCTTCGGGTTGACCGAGACGATGGCCCGCGCGGCGACCGTGCCCGATTTCTGCAAGGCATAGTCAAGGATCGACGACAGGATGACATCTATCATCTTCGCCTGTCCGGGCGTGGGAATCCGGCCACGGATCAACAGGAAGGCAATGGCCGAAAACGGCAGGCGGCCGACCAGCGACTGCATCGGATAGCCACGGATGAAGATATCCTCGGGCGTGATGTCGCTGACAGAGGACACCCAGTGCGATGGAGTGCTTTTGGTCACGGTCTTTCCTTTCGGTTCCGGGTGCGGACAGGTCTACTTGAAGCTTTTTAGAAGCGTGGGGCGGGCGGCAGTCCAGGCGGCGCGAGTGCCTTCGGTGACGGCGCGGAAATGGGCATCCGGCGGTTGGCCATAATAGCCCAGCCGCGAGATCTGCGCTGCCCCCTTCTGGCGCAGGCGGGCCATGCTTTCGGCCATGGTCAGTGCCATCAGGTTGGGATTCAGGATCGGGAACGGGGCCGGGGCACCGCCCTCCATCAGGTATTTCTGGTACGAGGCGGCGATGATGGTGCAGTTCAGGATCACCGCTTCGGCCTCGGTGGCCTTGATCGACCGCGCGGTCACCTCGACCACGTCGCGCGCCACGGCGGCAGTGTCGTTCACCATGTCGCGGACATACCAGTTGATGACGTCAAGGCCCAGCACCCGGTCGCTGGCACCGTAAAGCTTGACGTTGTCCTTCATCTGGCTGCCGGCCTTGATGTGGTCGGTGACGATCACGGCAGTGCGGCCGTAGTAAGACAGAAGGTTGAGGCTGGCCTCGAACGGGCCGATCACCGGAATGTCGACCAGCTCGCGCGCAACCATCACGCCGGGGTCATAGCAGCAGCCGCTGATCACCGCGTCAAAGCCCTGCTCTTCGGCCGACTTGATCGCGTCAAGCAGCGCCAGTTCGACGAAGTGCTTGGGGTAGAAATAGTCCATGTCGGCTGGGCAGGCATCAAGATGGGTGATGACCAGTTCGGTCCCTTCCGAGGCATAGAAGGACAGCGTTTCGTGAATCAGCGCATCATAGGCGGTGGTGCCGAACGGGTTGATGAAGTTGATCCTGAGCGCCATGGCCTGTGTCCTGAATCTGGGTGGGCGGTGCCAGATCGGCACTACCTGATAAGCATACCAAGTAGTCGAATTTACCGACGCAGTCAACATTTCTCCATCCAGGCGGCGCGCGGAAAACTGTCGAAACCCAATATTGACCAATGAGTATTTTTATCTGTATCGTGAGTCTCTATTCCGCAGCGCCCGATCCCGTGGCGCCAGGAACCCGATAGCACGGCATGGAGGCCAGATGACCCTTTCCGCTCTGAATCCCCCGGAAGCAAAATGGCCCGGCGTGTCGATGGCCGTGATCGACCGCGAGCGCGGCGTTCTGGTCAGCACTGGGCATGTCGGCACCGGACCTGATGGTAATCCTGTGACCAGTTCGGTCGAGGATCAGGTCGTCGCCCTGTTCGAAAACCTGAAGCGGACCCTGGCCGAAGCGGGCCTGACCTTCGCGCACGTCGCCCGAATGACCAGCTACATCAAGTCTTACGACCCCGAGTTCATGGCGACCTTCCGCGCCGTGCGGCTGCGCTATTTCAACGCCGACTGCCCGCCCGCCAGCGTGATGGTTCAGGCCGGTCTTTATGACGACCGGCTTCTGGTCGAGTCCGAAGTGATTGCAATCGCGCCGTAAGCAAGGAAAGCCAGCGATGAAATACGATGCTGTCATCATCGGCGCCGGTCATAACGGACTGGTCTGCGCCGCCTATCTGGCCAAGGCCGGTGTCAAGGTCTGCCTGGTGGAACGCCAGCCCTTTGTCGGGGGGGCGGCCATCACCCGCGAGGTCTGGCCGGGCTTCAAGGTCTCGGTCGCGTCGTACTGGATGTCGCTGTTGCAGCCCAAGATCATGCTGGACCTTGATCTGATGAACAACGGCGTCGAGGTCATCACCGTGCCCCCGTCGTTCCACCCGTTCGAGGACGGGCGCAGCCTGGTCTATTTCATCGACGAGGCGCAGTTCCTGCGCGAGGTCGCCCAGTTCTCGGAGCGCGATGCGGCGGCCTATCCGAAGTTCGTGGCCCATATGGCCGACCTGATTCCCTTCGTGCGGCGCTTGCTGTTCGAAACCCCGGTCGATCCGACGACCAAGCGCGTCAAGGACATCGCCAAGACGATGGCCGTGGCCTGGCGGATGAAGGACATCGGCAAGCGGGTCTATGACCTTTGGGATCTGCTGACGCTCAGCGCCCACGACTATCTGCGCCGCTGGTTCGAAAGCGACCAGATGCTGACGATCCTTGGCAGCTATGCCTCGGGCGCGGCGGGGGTGATCAGCCCGAAGTCGCCGGGATCGGCCTATGTGCTGGCGCGGCCGCTGATGCGCGACAACACCACGGCTGCGGGCGGTGGCGGACTGGTCAAGGGCGGCATGGGCGCGATTTCCGACGCGCTGTGGCGGGTCGCCAGCAAGGCCGGGGCCGAGTTGATTACCGGCCATTCGGTGGCACGGGTCGATATCCGCGACGGCAAGGCCTGCGGGGTAATCCTGGATGACGGTCGCCGGATCGAGGCGGGGGTCGTGATCTCGAACACGGGGGCGAAGATCACCTATCTTGACCTGATCGGAAAAGAGCATCTGACCGACGAGGTGGTGGGACAGATCGATCGCCACCGGACCGATTCCATCGCGTTCAAGATCAACCTTGCGACCAAGGCGCTGCCGCGCTGGGCCGCCTATGACGCCCGCCACCTGAACGAGCCGAACCCCGGTTCGGTCACGCTGGCGGAAAACATGGACGAGTTGGAAGAAGCCTTCGCCATGGCGCGCGGCGGCGAGATGTCGCGGCGTCCCTATCTGTGGATCACCACGCCCAGCGCCTTTGACCCGACCGTGGCCCCCGAAGGACAGCATGTCGTGCAGATCATGGGCGGCCACGTTCCCTATAAGCTGAAGGGTCGCGAATGGACCGACGAAACCCGGCAGGAACTGCTGGACATCGTGCTGGCGCAGATCACCCGCTATGCGCCGGGCTTTGACAAGGACGTGCTGCAGGCGCAGATCCTGACACCGCCCGACATCGAGGCGATGTTCGCCATGACCGGCGGCCATGTCCATCACGGCGAGATGAGCCTGGATCAGGTCTTCTTCCGCCGCCCCATCGCGCATTATGCCGACTACCGGACTCCGGTTCGGAACATGTATCTTTGCGGCGCGGCCTGCCACCCCGGCGGCGGGGTCACCGGGGTTCCCGGCCACAATGCAGCGCGCGAGATCCTTTCGGATCTTGGGCGAAAATTCCCGGCAGCGCGTTTGCGCTGAAACCGGTCAGCCACCACACAGGAGAGAGCAAGATGTCGGAACACAAGGGGCGCGTCATCGTCATCACCGGCGGCGAGACCGGAATCGGCCGGGCGGCAGTGCTGCGGCTGGCTGAGCAGGGCGCAATCGTCGTCATCGGCGGCATTCTGGAGGAAGAGGGTGCCGCAACCGTCAAGGCGGTGCGCGATGCGGGGGGCCGGGCCGAGTTTCACCGCACGGACGTGCGCAAGACCGATCAGGTCGACGCTTTGGTCGACGGCGCGGTGCGTGATCACGGGCGGATCGATGGGCTGATCTGCTCGGCTGCCGTGTTCGACGGCTTTGCTAGCGGCATCGACACCACCGATGCGCTGTGGGACCACATCATGGACGTGAACACGCGCGGCACCTTTCTGGCCTGTCGCGCCGCGCTGCGCCACATGGTGCCCGCAGGACGGGGCCGCATCGTCAACGTCGCCTCGATCGGCGGTCTGGTCGGGATGGCGGACGGGGCGTCCTATACCGCGTCCAAACATGCCGTGGTCGGGCTGACCAAGCATCTGGGCTGCTACTATGCCAAGGACGGCGTGACCGTGAACGCGATCTGCCCCGGCGCGATCGAGACCAATGTGCGGGCGAACTCGCAGCGTCTTCTGGGCAAGGATGCGCCGCCGATGGCGGGTGTCGGGGCCGACCCCGACTGGGTCAAGCGCGCGGTGCCGATGCAGCGCAAGGGCAAGCCGGACGAGATGGCCGGGATCATCGCCTTCCTCCTCAGCGGCGACGCAAGCTATGTCACCGGCGAGTGTTTTACCGCCGACGGCGGGTGGACGGCGAAATGATCCTGCAGGACCTGACCGGGGACGAACGGGTGCTTGTCGAAGCCGTTTCGCGCTTTGTCGAGGAACGTGTGCGCCCCAATGTCAGCGATCTGGAACGCCAGGGCGTCTATCCCGATGCCCTGGTGGCGGAAATGAAGGCGCTTGGCCTGTTCGGCATGGCCGTGCCGGAGCCGTTCGGCGGGCTCGGCCTCAGCGTGCCGGCGCTGACTGCGATGATGGAGGTCCTGTCGCGCGGCTGGACGACGCTGGCGGCCTATGTCAACAGCCACAGCACGGTGGCCTATGCCATCGCCTCCCATGGCACCGACGACCAGAAGGCGCGTTACCTGCCGGGTCTGGCCAGTGGCGAGCATCGCGGTTCCCTTTGCCTGACCGAACCGAGCGGCGGGTCAGACCTGCAGGCGATCCGGGGGGCCGTGGTTGCGCAGGCGGGTGGCTATGCGCTGACCGCCTCGAAGACTTATGTGACGAATGGAGCAAAGGCGACCTTGTTCCTGACGCTGGCCCGTCTGCCGCAGGCCGAACCGGGCACCCGTCCACGTTTCGGGCTGTTTCTGGTGGAAAGGTCGCGGTCGGGGATCAGCCAGACCACGACCTTTCACAAGACCGGCTTCGGGCTGGTCGATACCGTCCAGATCGAGATGGACGCGGTGCCGCTGACCATGGCCGACCTGTTGGGCGGGGTCGAAGGCAAAGGCTTTGCGCAGTTGATGGAAGTGCTGGAAATCGGGCGCATCGCCATTGCAGCAAGTGCCGTGGGCCTTGCGGCCAATGCCTTGTCGGAAGCAAAGCGCTATGCCGCTGAACGCCGGGCCTTTGGCGTGCCGATCAACCAGCATCAGGCGATCCAGCTGAAGTTGGCCAACATGGCAACCCGGCTGGTCACTGCGCGGCTGATCATCCGCGAGGCGGCCCGCATCAAACAGAGCGGTGGTCGCTGCGACATGATCTCGGCGATGGCCAAGATGCACGCCTCGGACGAGGCGCTGGCGGTGGCGCATGAGGCGGTCGTCGTCCACGGCGGCGCGGGCTATGTCCAGGATTACACGGTGGAGCGCCTGCACCGCGAGGCCCTGCTTTACACCATTGGCGAGGGGACGAACGACATCAACCGGCTGGTGATCTCGCGCCGGATGCAGGGCGATGAGGAAATGGACTATCTGGGATTGCTGCCATGACCATGGTCTGCCTGACCTTTGATTTCGATGCCGTTTCCTTGTGGGTCAGCACGTTTCGCCAGACCTCGGCGACGCCGGTGTCGCGCGGGGAATACGGTGCCAACGTGGGGCTGGGCCGGGTGCTGGGCCTGTTGCGCGACAAGGGGGTGAAGGCCACCTTCTTCGTGCCGGCCCATACGGCAGCGTCCTACCCGGACCAGACCCGCCGCATTCTGGACGAGGGGCATGAGATCGGCGCGCATGGGTTTTGTCACGAAAGCCCCATCGGCGTTGACCCCGCCGAAGAGGCCCGGCTGCTGGATGCATCCATCGTCAAGCTGCAGGGCGTGCTGGGGTCCGGGTTCCGGCCGGTCGGCTATCGCTCTCCGGCGTGGGATCTGTCGTCGGCCTCGGTCGGCATCTTGACGGAACGCGGCTTTCTTTATGACAGCAGCATGATGGCCGATGACTTCACCCCGTATCGCGCCCGGCAGGGCGACCGGATCGACGAAGAGCTTTTCACCCCCGGGCAGACCACCCGGCTGATCGAGATGCCGGTCTCCTGGGAGCTGGACGACTATCCCTATTTCACCTTCACCAACCGGCCCCTTTTCGGCGGGATGCATGGCACCGAACATGTCTTCACCTGCTGGCGGGACGAGTTCGACTATTGCCACCGCCATGTGGCGGACGGCGTCTTCACGCTGACCATGCACCCGCAGGTCATCGGTCGCGGACCCCGCATCGAGATGCTGTCGCGACTGATCGACCACATGCAGACGCAGCCCGGCGTCCAGTTCAGCACGCTGGAGGCCGAGGCGCGGCGCCAGAACGACCGGCTGCCCGCGCCTCTCTGATCCCCGGACCAAGCACATGACCGCATCCGCCGACCCTGCCCGAACCGTCTTTGCCGCGCTGGAGCAATCCGCCGCCATCCGGCCCGATCATCCGGCCATCGTCTTTGGCGACGAAACCCTCAGCTACGCCCGCCTCATGTCCCTGGTCGAGGACACGGCTCGGCATCTGCGCGGCTTTGGTCTGGGTCAGGGTTCGGTCTTTGCGGCCTACAGCCCGAACCGGCCCGAACTGATGCTGTGCTATTACGCGGCGGCGCGGATCGGGGCTGTCTTCGTGCCGGTCAACCCGAACCTGACCCCTGCCGAAGTGGCCTATACCTTCCAGCACAGCGGGGCGGCCCTTCTGCTTTGCGATCAATCGGTGGCCGCTGTCGCCGCCGAGGCCGTGCCGGATGGCCGGGTGATCCCGCTGGACGTACTGCGCGAACCGACCCCTGACCTTGATCCGCTGCCAGTCGTCGATGTGCGCCCCGAGGACCGGTTTCTGATCATCTACACGTCGGGCACCACTGGCACGCCCAAGGCCATCGTGCTGGACCATGCCGCGCAGACGGCGGCCCCCCGCGCGCTGGCCGAGATGTGGGGTCTTGGCGCAAGTGACATCACGCTGGTCGCGCTGCCGCTGGGCTATCTGTATGGCTTGTCCACCGCCGCCGCTGTCGGTCTGCAATCCGGCGGCACGGTCGTCATCCTGCCGCGCTTTCACCCGCGCGATGTGCTGGAGGCTTTTGTCGCCCATCGAGTCACCGTCTTTCACGGCGTGCCGACGATGTTCTCGATGATGCTGGACTATTGCGAGCAGCGGGACCTGACTTACGACCTTGGCCATGTGCGGGTCATGGTCTGCGCGGGCGCGCCACTGGCTGCGGAAACCCGGCAACGGTTCAGCGCCCGCTTCGGGACCGACCTGCAGAACTATTACGCGATGACGGAATCCACCCCGGTCTTCGGGCGCTTGGCCAATGATCCGCGCCCGCTGCCCGAAGGCGCGGTGGGCAAGGCCGCGCCGGGTCTGAAGGTGCGGATCGTGCGGCCCGATGGCACCGACTGCGCGCCGGGGGAAGAGGGCGAAATCCTGGTCCGGGCCGCCGCCACCATGCAGGGCTATCTGAACGCGCCAGAGCAGACCGCCAGTGCCTTTGTCGGCGATCTGTTCCGCACCGGCGATCTGGGCCGCCGCGATGCCGACGGCAACTATTTCATCACTGGCCGCATCAAGGACATCATCATCCGCGGTGGTGCCAACATCTCGCCCGCCGAGGTTGAAGAGGCGCTGGCAAGCCACCCCGCCGTGCAGGACGTGGCCGTGGTCGGCTGCCCCGACCGAATCTTTGGCGAGGTGCCGGTCGCCTTTGTGGTTCTGCGGGCGGGGTCTTCCGTTTCTGCCGAGATGCTGGAAGCACATGCCGCGCGGGTGCTGTCGGATTTCAAGGTGCCGCGGCGCTATCTGTTTGAAACCAGCCTGCCCATCGGCAAGACCGGCAAGATCGACAAGGCCGCGCTGGCGCGTCGGCTTGCTGCGGCAGGGCAGGTTTGACCGGCCATGCGCAGCGACGAATACGAGAAGCTTGACGGTCTGGCATTGGCTGACCTGTTGCGGCAAGGCGAAGTCCGGGCCGTCGAACTGATGGATTGCGCGCTGCGTCTGGCCGAGGCGCGCAATCCACCGTTGAATGCCCTGTGCTATATGAAGGGCGATGAGGCGCTTGACCGGGCGCGGACTGCTGAGCTGAAGGGACAGTTCGGCGCGCTGCCGTTCCTGTTGAAGGATTCCGGCCTTGCCTCCACCTTCCTGCCGTCCTCGGTTGGATCGCGGCTGTTCGGGGCCATGACCTCGACCATCGACGCGACCTTGCAGACCCGGTTTCTGGCCGATGGCTTCCTGCCCTTTGGCCGCACGACCGTGCCGGAATTCTGCATGGCCCCCACAACCGAGGCGGTGCAGAACGGCGGCCCGACGCGCAACCCCTGGGACCTGACACGATCCAGCGGCGGATCCAGCGGCGGCGCGGCGGTTGCCGTGGCGACCGGGATGGTGCCGATTGCCCATGGCAGCGACGGCGGGGGGTCGATCCGCATTCCGGCGGCATGTTGCGGGGTTTATGGGCTGAAACCCTCACGCGGGCTGGTGCCCTATGGCCCGCAGCGTGGTGAGGGGTGGGGCGGGCTGGCGGTGGACGGGGTCTTGACCCGCACCGTGCGCGACACCGCCGCAGCGATGGACGGCATCGCCGGGATGGAGCTGGGCCAGCCCTACGCTGCACCTTCGCGGCCCGAATCCTATCTGGCGCGGCTGGACCTGCCGTTCGACCGCCCGCTGCGCATCGCCGCCTGGACCGAGGCCTGGGACGGTATCGAGATCGCGCCCGAATGCCTGATCGCCGTGGACCGCGCCGAACAGGTGCTGGTCGGCCTTGGCCATCAGGTGGTGCGGCAAGCGCCGCCGCCGATCAAGTATGCGGCCTTCATCGGTGCCATCATCGACGTGATGTGCGCCAGCGTGGCGATGACGGTGAACGGCTTCCTGTTGAACAAGCCCGCCCCCGACCTGCGCGACTTGCTGGAGCCTGCTATCCTTGACGCCTATCACCGGGGCACCCGTCTTGGCGCCGAGGCCTATGCCCTGGCGATCACCCGGTTCCACGGCATCGCACGGCAGATGGCGCTGTACATGCAGGATTGCGACGTCATCCTGACACCCACGCTGACGCAGCTGCCAGCCCCGCTGGGCACCCTGTCGATGGCTGGGGATTTCGAAAGCTTCCGCCGCAAGGCAAGCCGCTATACCGCGTTCCTTGCGATCATCAACGCCTCGGGCCAGCCCGCCGCCAGCCTGCCGCTGCACTGGACGGCGCAGGGGTTGCCTGTGGGGGTGCAGCTGATCGGCCGGTTCGGCGCCGAGGATACCATCCTGCGGCTTTCCGCCCAGATCGAACGCGCCGTCCCCTGGGTTCAGCGCTACGCGAAGCTTTCGACTTAGGCGCGGCAGCCGTCCAGTATGATGCTGGTGAAATGGTCGGCGATATCGGCGGCCGACAGCCCCTTGCCCTTCTTGAACCAGACATGCGTCTGGTTGCACATGCCGACAATGCCGCTGGCGATGACTGCGGCGGGGATGTCCTTGAACATCCCGGCCTTGACGCCCGCCATATAGGTATCGCGGAAATTGCGGTCGAATGTCCGCTTGCGTTCGGCCACGGTGGCCTGCTGCGCCTCGGTCAGTTCGGACTGGTCGCGGAAGAAGATCGCCGTCCACTCGGTCCGGTCCATCACGTTCAGCGCATGCTGGCGGATCAGGGCGGCCAGTTTCTGGTCGGGCGGGATGTCCTGCGCCACGATGACCTGCATGTCGGAAAGCCAAGCCTCGTGGATGCGGTTGAAGATCTCCCACAACACCTGATTCTTGTTCTTGAAGTAATAGTAGACGACCGATTTCGTGTAGCCGAGGCTGGAGGCGATGTCGTCGATCGTCACCGCCCGGATGCCGCGTTCGGCAAACAGCCGTGCCGCCGCCGCGATGATCTCGTCCTGCACATAGGCCTGCTTCTTGGCCTTCAGCTCTTCGCGAAGATTCGTAGCCATTCCAACCTCTTGTGCCGAAGGGCCAGAGCCAGCGCATCGGCTGGCACACCATCGGACGGATTTGCGTATGTTTTCGTTCTGACTAGTAGAAATATTTCGACTTTGGAGTCAATGCGATCCTTCTCCGGGATTGGATTCGCGTGGGAAAACCGGGTTCTGGGCGGAATCCCTATTGACTGAACTGACGCATTGGTCGAAAAATATACATAAAGGTATCTCTGCGGCCTTGCAGGTATGAATCACTCTTCGGGACCCAGGGCATCGGGTTGCACGAGCATGAAAAAGGAGTTCACGATGGACAGCGCAAAAGCCACCGACCGCGCGGCCCGGGGCGTCGGCCCGAACGCATTGTTCTTCGACGAGTTCGAAGCCGGACAATCCTGGCTTTCGCCACGCCGGACCATCACCGAGACGGACATTGTCATGTTTGCGGGCATGACCGGCGACTTCAACCCTGTCCACACCGACGAGGAATTCGCCAAGCGCACCCCGTTCGGCACCCGCATCCTGCACGGGCCGGCGGTCTTTGCCATCGCCACCGGCCTGGAATTCCGCCTGGGTCTGAAGGAAGGGACGGCCATCGCCTTTCTTGGGATGACCTGGGACCTGAAGGCACCGGTCAAGATTGGCGATACCATCCACGTCTACCAGCGGGTCGACGCGGTGCGCCCCACCAAGAACCCGACACGCGGGATCGTCAACTTCTGGGTCGAGGTGCGCAACCAGCGCGACGAGGTCTGCCAACAGGGTGAATGGAAGGTGATGTTCCATTCGACCCAGACCGAATAGGCGGCATCTGAAGGGTTAGGCTGCCTGGCGGGCGACTTGCTCTCTTCGCTGCGCGGCACCGGAATGCGGGTCGGCCATCAAGGCCGGCCCGCATTTGTCTTTAGGGTCTGCAAATTATTCGTCACGGCCCGTTAAACCATCCATACAGCTTTACAGTTCTTTCGGTTTGTATTTATACTCGTGGGTATGAACTGCGGAATCAGTGTTCGGACCGCCAGGTGCCCTGCCTCTGACCGCATCGGGTCGCGCATCTCTTGCGGGCCAGGGTGCGACCGGATCAGGCAATCACCGGCGGGCCGGGTGCAGAAAGCGCCTTGGGAAGTGAGTTCGCCAATGGAACGGACGGGAGAGGCCAGACTTATCGTCGAGGTCAAGGGGCTGGGAAAGTCCTTCGGGGCCCACAAGGTTCTGGATGGCGTCGATTTCTCGATGCGCGCGGGCGAGGTCGTGGCGGTCATCGGACCCAGCGGATCGGGCAAAAGCACGCTTCTGCGCTGTCTGAACCAGTTGGAACAGCACGACGAGGGCCTGATCCAGATTTGCGGGATCGGGATGCAGGCGGGCCTGCCGGTGCCGCGCAAGGATATGAATGACCTGCGCCGGTCGGCTGGGATGGTGTTCCAATCCTTCAACCTTTTCCCGCACATGACGGTCTTGCGCAACATCAGCCTGCCGCAAGAGCGGGTGCTGGGCCGCAGCCGGGCGCAGGCTGATGAAAGATCACGGGCGCTGCTGGAACGGGTCGGGCTGGCGGGCAAGGCCGACCAGTATCCGGCGCGCTGTTCCGGTGGGCAGCAACAGCGCATCGCGATTGCGCGGGCATTGGCGCTGGACCCAAGGATCATGCTGTTCGATGAACCGACTTCGGCCCTTGATCCGGAAATCGGGCTGGAAGTCCTGGCGGTGATGCAGGAACTGGCAGAGGCCGGAATGTCGATGATCGTGGTCACGCACGAGATGCATTTCGCCGAGACCGTTTCGGATCGCGTCATCCTGATGGCCGAAGGGAGGATCCTGGAAGAAGGCCCGAGTGCCGAGGTCATGCGCCGACCAAAGACAGCGCGTGCGCAGCAGTTCCTTCATGCGGTGCTGAACCGATGACCCCGGAAAATGCCCTTCTGATTGCCGGTGGGATCTGGTGGACGATCATCGTCACGCTGGGTGCCTTCGGGCTGGGTGCCGCCCTGGGCGTGCCGATCTGCGCGATGCATGTGTCGCGGTCGCGCGCCTTGCATGTGGTCGCCGTCGTGCTGATCGTGATCCTGCGGTCGGTTCCGCCGATCGTCTGGATCTTCATTCTGTACTTCGGCATCGGGTCGGGCTGGCTGTCGATTGGCCCGGTCCCGGCGGCAATAGTCGCGCTTGGGGTGATCACGGCGGCGAACATGGCGGAAATCTACCGCGGCGCGCTGAAAAGCATTCATCCCGGACAATGGGACGCGTCGCATGCCCTGGGCCTGTCGACCTGGTCCGAGTTCAGGGACGTGATGGCACCGCAGATCTTTCGCGTCACGCTGCCGTCGGCCACCACCTATCTGATCGGCCTTCTGAAGGATTCCGCCATCGCCTCGACCATCGGAGTGATGGAGATCACCTATCTTGCCGGGTTCCTGGCCAGCAAGCAGTTCGGTGCATCCTTGCAGATCTTCGCCTTTGCCGGGGCGCTGTACATTCTGATAAGCCTGCCGTTGGCGGCCGTCGCCCGGATCGCGGATGCCCGTTTGCGGATGAAGGTGGCGCAATGAACGCGACGCTTTCCTTCTGGGCCGAGTCACTGCCAAGCCTGATCTCTGGCATGGTTGTCAGTCTTGAGGTCACCGCCGCCGCGCTGGCAATTGGTGTCCCGCTGGGCCTTGTTGCCGCCCTTCTGGTGCAATCGACCGTTCGCCCCCTGCGCTGGGTGACGCTGGCCGTGGTCGAGATCGGTCGCGGCGCACCGGCCCTGATCCTGCTGCAACTGGCCTATTACGGGCTGCCGTACTCGGGCCTGCAGCTCAGTTCGATGGGGTCGGCCATTGCGGCGCTGTCCTGGACGACCTGCGCCTATACCAGCGAGATCATTCGCGCCGGGCTGCAGGCCGTGCCGCGCGGCCAAAGCGAGGCAGCGATGACGCTGGGCCTGTCCCGGCTGGATGCGCTGCGCTTTGTGATCGTGCCGCAGGGCATGCGGGTCGCCGCGCCCGCGCTTCTGGGCTTTGCCATCCTGATGCTGCAGGCCTCGTCGCTGTGCTTTGCCATTGCGCTGCCCGAACTGCTGTCGAAGGCGCAGCTGATTGGCACCATGACCTTCCGCTACATGGAGATCCTTCTTCTGGCGGCGCTGCTTTACGCGGCGATCTGCATTCCTGCCACCCTGCTGGTGGCAGCGATCGAGCGGCGGCTCGGCAAGCACGCAGCCTGACACGCCTTCAAGACGACCACCAACCGAGAGGGAACTGAAATGAAAAGACTACTGGCTTCCGTCGCTGTCACTGTGCTGAGCCTGAGCCCCGTTCTGGCCCAGGACTGCACCCCCACCTTGACCACCGTCGATCCCGGCAAGCTGACCGTGGCGGTCTATGACTATCCGCCCTTCAACATCGTCGCAGCCGATGGCAGCGTCAGCGGCATCGATCCCAGCATCGCCGCCGCCGTTGCCGAGGAGAACTGCCTGGAGATGGTTGCTCTGGTGATGGACCCGGCCGCCACGACGCAGGCAGTGATCGCGGGCAAGGCCGACCTAGCCGTCGGCAGCTGGAACCGCACCGCCAAGCGGTCGGAAGTCCTGGGCATCAGCGCCCCGATCTACCTTGACCCGATGGGCATCCTGTCGATGGACGGGACCGACACCATCGAGGGCATGATCGGCAAGAAGGTCGGCACCGTCGCAGGCTATCTGTGGGTCGAGGAAATGCAGGGTCTGTTCGGTGACAACCTGTCGGTCTATCCCGACGCGGTCGCGCTGGCACAGGATCTGGCAGCCGGGCGTATCGACGTTGCGGCTGACGGCTACAACTACGCCGCCTATGCCCAGTCGAATGCCGGTGGCTACGAAGGCATCCAGATCAAGCTGGCGCAGCCGGACGAGCGCGTCGCCGCGTCGGTCAAGGCGCCGCAGGCTGGCATCCTGTACACCAAGGGCAATGACGCGCTGGGGGCGGCAATCGACGCCACCATCGCACGTCTGGTGGCTGAAGGTGCCCTGACCAAGGCGATCACCGATGCGGGCTATGACGCGCGCGTGGCCGAAACCGGCGAACCCTGGCTGGTCCCCTGATGCAGCAAGGCCCTGGGCAGTCATGCCCGGGGCCAACGTCTGACGATCCTGAAAGGAGTGTGGTGGTGACCTTGCGGCTTTGGAAGGGCACGGTCCTGCCCGAGTGGTTGGACTACAACGGCCACATGACCGAACATCGCTATCTGCAGGTCTTCGGCGAAAGCTCCGACGCGCTTTACGGCCTGATCGGGGTCGATTTCGACAAGGCCGCCGAAGGTGCGTTCTTTACGCTGCAAACCCACATCCACCATCTTGCGGAATGCCAGCTCGGCACCGGGCTTTTCACCGAAACCGAGATTCTGGGCCATGATGACAAACGGTTGCATCTGCTGCACCGGCTGTTCGACACGGACGGAACATTGCTGGCGACGGGAGAACACCTGTCCGTCCACGTTTGCCACGGCAAGGTCGCAAGCGCGGACGCGCTCATGCATGGGCGCATTGCGGACCTCTATGCCGACATGGCAGACCAGCCACTGCCCGAAGGCACCGGGTCCGTCCTGAAACGCCCACTGGCGAACTGCCGCAGAAAGCCCTGATCATGCAGCCCTGGTTCGAAGACCTTGCCCCCGGATACAGCGTGACCAGTCTGCCGCGCCTGGTGACAGAGGATGAAATCGTCGCCTTCGCGCGGCTATGGGACCCGCAGCCGTTTCACATCGATGCCGGGGCCGCCAAGGACAGCGCCTTTGGCCAGCTTGTCGCCTCGGGCACGCATATGCACGCGCTGATGATGCGTCTGGGCTATGATGCCGACGTGCTGCGTGGGAAATCCGAGATCGGCCTTGGCGTGGACGAGATGCGCTTTCTTCAGCCGCTGGTGCCCGACACGACCATCACCGCGCGTTTCACGGTGCTATCGACCCGCGCCTCTGCAAGGCGCCCGACGCACGGGGTCGTGCGGTGGCAGGCAAGCCTTCTCGACGGCCACGGGACGGCGCTGTTTTCGGCCGTGGTGGCCGTCCTGCATCGCCGTCGCCCGTGATCAGCTGAAATCCGGCTTGGTCTCGTTCCAGATCCGGCGGGCGCGGTGGAACTCGGTCTCGAAATGGCCGGTCGGCTTCATGTAATAGCCGCTGCGCGCCAGGAAATAGCCGCCTTTGCGGTGCAGGTCCGCCAACCCCTCGGCCATCTTCAGCGCCAGAAGGTTCGGGTTCAGGATCGGCACCGGCGACGGGGTGCCGCCTTCCATCAGATATTCCTGATAGATCGCGGCGATGATGGTGCAGCCCATGATCACCGTCTCGGCCCCGAATTTCGCCGCCGCCTCTTGCGACCGCGTCACCACATCGCGGGCTACCGCGGCGCGGTCGTTGATCATGTCCTTGACGAACCAGTCGATGGCATCGACCCCGCGCATCGTGGCGCCTTGGGCATTCAGCCGGGCCTCGTCGTAGATATAAGGCACGGCCTTGCGGTGGTCGGTCAGCACCATCGTGGAGTGACCGAAGTTCGCCGCCATCTGGAACGAGGCCTCCAACGGCCCGACGACCGGGATATCAACCAGCTCGCGCGCCACCCGGACGCCGGGGTCATACAGGCAACCGACGATCACCGCGTCATAGCCCGCCTCTTCCGACCGCAGCACTTCTTCGAACAGCGACTGCTCGATCATGTGCTTGTTGTAGTAAAAGTCGATGTCGGGCGGACAGTTCGTCAGGTGGGTCACGTCCATCACGGTGCCCTCGGCGCAGTAATGCGTCAGGGTCTTGCGGATAACCTCGTCATAGGCGGTCGATCCGAACGGGTTGATGAAGTTGATCTTGCGCATCACGCTCCTCCTGCGGGGTCAGGTGTTGTAGTTTCCGGCCTGCCAGTTCCACGCCCGCCGCCAGTCCTTTGGCAGCTTGCCAAAGCGGTCCAGCGTCAGGGCGGCGACGGGCATGTCGGTCTTGCCGTGCAACGCCAGGTCCGACAGGGCGACACTCAGCGACGGTGCCATGCCGAAACCGTGCCCTGCGGACGAACAGGCGATCAGCCCCGAGGGCGTGTCGAAGGGGTGAACGACCGTTGCCTGATCTGGCGTGACATCAAGGATGCCGGACCAGCTGCGCAGCATCTGCGCGCTGCGCAGGCTTGGGAAGACCTCGATCAGGCGTTTCGCGATGTTGCGGACCAGCGGCGTCACCGGCTTCGGCATGTCGTTGGCCACCCCCGCCTCGACCCATTCGTGCGGCCCGCCGTTCAGGTGGATGTTGCCGCGCAGGGTCTGGCGGACCGCAAGACCGTGGACGACCAGCGCCGCCTCGAACAGCGGCGGCAGCGGGGTGGTCACGAAGGCATCGAAGCGGACCGGGGCCACCGGAAACTCCAGCCCCAGCGGGGCCAGCAGCGGGGCCGCATGCGCCCCGGCGCAGACCACGACGCTAGCGGCATGCACCTCACCCTGCGGGGTTCGCACGCCCTTGACCTTGCCGCCCTCGGCCAAGATTTCGAGCACCGGGGTATGTTCGCGGATCTCGCCACCCAGGTCCTGAAACGCCCAGGCAAAGGCCTGCGAGGTGCGCTGCGGGTTCGCGTTGCCCGACCGCCGGGTGTAGAGGCCGCCCAGCGTGTCCGGCGTCAGCGGGGGCACGATCGACCGGCAGGTCTGGGCATCGACGAGTTCAAAGTCGTCATAGGTCCGCTGGAAGGTCTGGAAGGTCACCTTCAGTTCGTCCAGCTCGGCGGGGGTGATGGCGACCCAAAGGCGGCCCTTCTGCGACCATTCGGTCGGATAGCCGAGGTCTTCGTCCAGCCGGTCCCACAGCTTTTCGGCCTCTTGCGCCAAGGGCGCCTCCAGCGGCGAGGCCCCGCACAGGCTGAGAAGGCCGGTCGCGCGGGAGGAGGCCTCATAGGCCGTCGCGCCCTTGTCCAGCACCAGGACCCGTGCCCCGGCCTTGCGCGCGCGCCAGGCAGTCGACAGGCCGACGATGCCCGCGCCGACGACGATGAGGTCAAAGGTTTCCATCGGATGTCCTCTTGCGCAGGGGCCCAGTCATTCCAGCACCGGTTCGGGATCGTGCAGCCAGTAGGACCAGCGTAGTCCGGCGGGCTCGGCAGTGGCGATCAGTGACAGGTCCACGGGCCGGACCGGAAAGCGATAGCTGCCGGGGCGGATCGCCTCGAGTCCGATGCCGAAACGCAGCGACAAAAGCAGCGCCGCCTCGTCGCGGCAGCGCTTGCCTTGGCAATGGCCCATGCCCACCCGGGTCATGCGCTTCAAGAGGTCCTGATGGACGCGCGGGCCGGTGCCTTCGGGTCCGGTGACGGGCGACTGCGGGTGTCGCAGGCCGCCATGCAGATAGGTCGGCGGAGCCAGCCCCAGGAAATCATCGCGGGTGACGCTTTCGCATTTGCACAAGGTCACCGCGCCACCGCCGGAGGCATACAGCGCGTCGATCCAGCTGCGCAGATAGGCCCCCTGATCGCTGGCCGCCTGCGGGGCGGGCTGGACATCCCCCATCGCGCCACCCTCGGCCATGGCTTCCAGAACGACCTTCGGGTCCGCGCCGCCATTGGCAAAGCTGGAGAGCCAGAACACATTTTCCAGGCTGGTACGCCCGGCCGCGTCGGTTTTGGGCAGCCACGACCCCACGCCCGCATCGAACCGCATCCGGCATCCCATGGCCGCCGGAATCTCGATGTTCGGCAGGACCCCGATGGCCAGGCAAAGACTGTCACAGTCCACGGCCATCTCGGCCCCACCGGACAGGTCACAGATCCGGGCAGCCGTCACGGCCACCTTGCCCTCGGCCGCCAACAGGGCCGAAGCGTAGTGCACCGGCACACCAAGGGCCGCCATCTCATCGCGGGCCGCGTCGCCAGCCGCAAAGGCGGTGCCCGGCTCGACCATTCCGACGATCTCGACCCCGCGCGCGATGGCCCGCCTGACGAAGTCCACGGCGCGGCTTGAGGTGCCCAGGACCAGGGTCCGCTTGCCCTCGTAGCACTGGTAGAGGTCCAGGAACGCCACACCCGCCTTGACGCCGAACACGCCCGGCAGGTCCGCCCCCCGGAATGAGGGCACGAAGTCGCGCACGCCGGGGGCCAGGATCAGCACGTCATGGTCCAGAAGCTCGTTGCCCTCGGCGCTGACCAGACCCACCTTCGGCACGCCGATATGGCGACTGTTCGGCCCGTTCTGGAAGGCCCCCCAGGCGATGGTGCCGACGCGGACGTCAACCCCGGCCTCGGAACAGGCGAAGATGCCGGGATTGGCCTCCAGCACCACCTGGGCGACGGCATTGGCGTTCATCAACGCGGCGGGAAGGGCCGCGCCATAGAACCAGGGCGCATCGAACGACATCTGCCCCATGGTCTGAGGATGTTCGTCCACCAGGGTTACGCGGTGCCCCGCCGCCTGCGCCTTCAGCGCGATGGCGCAGCCTGCGTCGCTGGCCCCGATCACGGTTACCCGCAGCGGTATCTGGTCGGACATTGCGGCTATTCCTCCGCCATGCGGGAAACCCGCTCCATCGTCTCGGTGTATTCCATGATCATGTCGTAGATCACCGCCTTGACCGTGGTGGGTTCGTTGATCCGACCGACGATCTGACCGGCAGAATAGGTCATCCAGTCCTTGCGGCGCGCCCGTTCGACGCGGCGGAAGGGTTCGCCCGACAGGATCGACTGCATCGGCACCTGTTTCAGCGGGGCGGGCGCATCGGGACGCAACCATGCCTCGGTGTACTTGCTGCGGACGGCGCGGCAGGGTTTGCCGGTGTAGCCCAGCGTGATGACCGCATCCTCGGGCGTCGCGGCATAGATCACCTCGCGCATGTCCGGGGTCAGCTCGCTTTCGGTCGTGCCCAGCCAGATCGACCCGCACCAGACGCCTTCCGTCCCAAGCGCCAGCGCCGCCGCCACCTGCCGACCGCGCCCGATTCCGCCTGCGGCCAGAACCGGCACCGGCGCCACGGCATCGACGATCTCGGGCCACAGCACCATCGAGGTGATCTTGCCGGTGTGCCCGCCAGCCTCGCTGCCCTGCGCGATGACGATGTCGGCACCCGCTTCGACCTGCTTTTGCGCCTGACGGACGCTGCCGACGATGCCGCCATACTTGATCCCCTGCGCTTTCACACGTTGGATCACATGGTCCGGCGCCACGCCCAGGGCGCTGACGACCAGCTTGATCGGGTGTTTCAGCGCCACGTCCAGCAAAGCCTCGCTGACTTCGGGGCTGAAGCTGAGGTTGCGGGCGTAGTCTGCATACCAGCCCTTCACCTCGTCCTCGGGCAGGGGCGGAATGCCTTCGGCATCGAGAAGGCCGTTGATGAAATCGACGTTCTCCTTTGGCAGAACCTCGCGCGGGCTGTCCTTGAAGTTGACCGTGGTGGAGGTCGAGGAAAAGACCATGTCCACGCCATAGGGCCGACCGCCGATGTGGTCGTCGATCCACTTCAGTTCCTGCTCAAGATGCTCCGGCGTCATCCAGGCGGCCCCCAGCACGCCGAAGCCACCGGCCTTCGAGGTGGCGACAACGACATCGCGGCAATGGCTGAAGGCAAAGATCGGGGCCTCGATGCCGAACATCCGGGTGGCCTCTGTCTTCATGGTTCGCCTCCTGTGATCGAATCAGACTTGATAGGTGTTTTTTATACCCAGTAGTATTTTTACCTGTCTCGCGTGACAGATGTCAAGTGAAGCCGAAAGTGCTGTCAGAGAAAACAGCGGTCACCCAAGGTGAGCAGCGATCACGCCGCCTAGCGCCCAGGCTGAAACCGGCAAGGCCCGCGATATTGCGATGGATGCCGGGCTTTCGTGGGGGACTGGGAATGCGGATTGGGCGCGAAGGCATGGGGCGGGCCGATTTGGCGGCCGGGGCCAAGCGGCCTGAGCGGGTCGAGAACCTGCCGCTGTGACCGAGGAGGCGGCAGGAAATCAAGGACAGCACACGTCAGTTCGATCCTGCATCCTTGCGTCATCTTGTGCCGGAGGGTGGCCTAGTAGAGCCCAAGATCGCGCAGGAAAGCGGGCCAGGAGGACAGGCGTTTGCGCGCTTTTTCGGGGTCGCGCCCGGCCACGGCATGCGTAACCAGGTTCAGCAGGGTCGCCAGAGGTCCGGTGCTTTCAAGAAAGGCACCGGCTTTGGTTGAGGCATGAAAGACAAAGGGCGTGTGCGATTGGGCCCAGGTGTTCAGCTCGTCCGTGACGACGACAACGCTGATCCCAAGGCCCCGCGCCGTGCGCACAATTGTTTCGGCCTCGCGGGCGTAGGGGACCATGTCGACAAGGACCAGGACCCGCGCCTCATTGGCCCTGCGGAGTGATGGGATCCATTCGACAAGCCCGCTGTCATGGGCCGAGACATAGCGGACCGATCCGCGGACGATACCCAAGCGCCGGGCGAAATCTTCGGCCAGCCCTCGGACCGTCTGAAAGCCGGTCACGAAGACCTCGTCTGCCTGATCGATGGTGGTTATGGCCGCGTCCCATTCCGGACGGGCGATCTGGGTTCCCAAGCTGAGGATGGCATCGGCATCGCGCTTGAGAAGGATGCCCAACTCTCCGTCCAGCAGGCGCATGTAGCGTTCTGCGGCGCTGATGTGCAGATTTGCGGCGGGTGAGCCGATTTCGGCCTTAAGCTCGGCGATGCCGCGAAAGCCGATCCGGCGCAGGAACCGGCTTACGGTGATCTCGCTGACCCCTGTCTTGGACGCGATGGATGCGCCGGTTTCCAGCGCAAGCGTCGCCTCGTTCAGCAAAAGCCACTGGCTGATCATCGCCTCGGATCGTGTCAGCTTGGCCTCGACGTCCCGCAATCTGGCGGCAAGGGGGGAGTCGGCGGGGTCGGGGGGCGGCAGAGCCATGACAGTATTTACATCAAATTATTGGAATGGTAGCGTCCTGTCATTAGTACCACGCCCGAGTCGCGGTCGCAAACGAAACCAGCGCGCCGACGCGAAGAGGCACCAACCGGGAGAGTTGCGATGAAGAAACAAATCTCTGGCCTCGCCTTGGCGCTGAGTGTGACCTCGGGCGCGGCCATGGCTGACGGGACCCTGGCCCTGTACAACTGGGGCGACTACATCAACCCGGATGTGCTGACCAAGTTCACCGAAGAGACCGGCATCGCCGTGACGCTGGACACCTATTCCTCCAACGAGGAAATGCTGGCGAAGATTCAGGCTGGGGCGACGGGATATGACATCGTCTTTCCGTCGGTCCACATGAATGACATCATGTTGAAGCTGGGCCTTCTGGAAAAGACCGACATCAACCAGAGCCCCGATTTCAAGAACATCAACCCGGCGTTCCTGCGGTCGAAAGAGGACCCGGCAAGCGAATATTGTCTGCCCTATGCCTGGGGGACGGTGGGGATATTCTACAACGAGGATATCACCGGCCCGATCACGGGTTGGGCGGACTTCTTTGCCATTCCGGAAAAGACCGGGGCCAAGATCACCCTTCTGGACGACATGCGCGAAGTGATCGCCATTGGCCACATCATGAACGGCACCTCGGTCAACAGCGCCGACCCGGCCGAAGTACAGGCGGCAATGGACTATGTGGTGGCCCACAAGGGCGCCGTTTCGGCTTTCACCTATGAAGTGCCGCCAATGCTGGCCTCGGGCGACATTGCGGCGGGCCATTTCTTTGTCGGTGGCAACGTGTTCTTTGCCGAAACACCGAACATCAAATACATCATCCCGGCCGAAGGCGGCACGATGTATCAGGAAAACATCTGCGTTCTGGCCAGCGCGCCGAACAAGGAGAACGCCAAGAAATTCATGGAGTTCTACCTGCGCCCGGATATCGCCGCCCTGAACGTGGCGCAGCAGTACAACGGCACGCCCAACACCCCGGCAAATGACCTGACGCCCGAGGCGATCAAGTCGAACCCGAATATCAACGTGGGTGCGGAAACCATGGCCCGGTTGCAGATATTCGAAGACATCGGTGCTGCGCTAAAGCTTTATGACCGCGCCTGGAACACCATCCGCACGGCGCAGTAAATGGCACCGTTGCTGGAGATCCGCGACGCAAGGCGGACCTTTCTAACCCCCGAGGGTGGCCGTCTGGCCGCCCTTGATGGCGTCAGCCTCTCGGTGGAGGCAAATGAGTTCGTGACGCTGCTTGGCCCGTCGGGGTGCGGCAAGACCACACTGCTGCGCGCGATTTCAGGCTTTGAGGCGCTGGATTCTGGCACGATGGTGCTGGATGGCGCGGACCTTTCCGCACTGCCGCCCTTTCGCCGCCCGGTGAACACCGTCTTTCAAAGCTATGCCCTGTTCGGCCACATGACCGTGGCCCGCAATGTCGGCTATGCGCTGGAAGTGGCGGGGGTCGCCAAATCCCAACGTGAGGTGCAGGTGGCCGAGGTGCTGGAGAAGGTCGGCCTTGCCGGTCTTGGCGCGCGCAGGCCGGGGCAATTGTCGGGCGGGCAGCGGCAAAGGGTGGCGCTGGCACGGTCGATCATCGCCAAGCCGCGCCTTCTGCTTTTGGACGAACCCCTGTCGGCACTGGATCGCAATCTTCGCCAGCAGATGCAACTTGAACTGAAGTCGCTGCAGCATGCGCTTGGCATTGCCTTCATCTTCGTGACGCATGATCAGGAAGAAGCGTTGACGATGTCCGACTGGATCGTTGTCATGCGGGCGGGCAAGATCGAACAGATCGGCACCCCGCGTGAGATTTACCGTCAGCCAAAGAACCGCTTCGTCGCCGAGTTCATTGGCGAGACCAACCTTTTCCCGGTGACCGTGGACCGGGTCGAGGGCGGCGACGCGTTGGCCCGCACTGCCGACGGGGTGGAACTGCGGCTTCCGGTCCTTGGGCGCAAGGCGGGCGAGCAGGTGACGGCCATCCTGCGCCCCGCGGATTTCACGCTTGGCCCAACGGGCATTCCGGGCCGGGTGTCGCGCGCGGTCTACCTTGGTTCGGACCTTTACCTCTTTGTCCAGCCGCAGGCCGGGGGCCCCGAAATCCGCGTCATCGCCCGCGACAATCAGGACGCCCGCGAAGGCAGTGCCGTGCATCTGTCGCATGACCCGGCGCGGGTTCATGTGCTGGAGGCAGGCTGATGGCCCTGCGTCGGCAATCGGTGGTGCTGGGGGTGCTTCTGGCCCCAGTCACGTTGTTTCTGGGCATCTTCTTTCTGTTGCCACTGTGCATCATCGCGGTCTTCTCCTTCCTGACCCCCGGACTTTACGGCGGGGTGGAATGGACGTTTTACCACTGGAACTATGGCCGCATCTTCGGCTGGGCCGACGGATTCATCGAGATCTTTGAACCGGTCTATCTGCAGATCTTGTGGCGGTCGTTGTCCTTTGCCGCTCTGACCGTGATCCTGACGCTGATCCTGTGCTACCCGGTCGCCTTCTGGGTCAGCCGCCTGTCGGACCGCTGGCGGCTGGTGTTCCTGTTCCTGATCACGCTGCCGTTCTTTTCCAGTCTGATCGTGCGGCTTTATGCCTGGCTTCTGATCCTGAAACCCACAGGCCTGCTGAACACCGTCCTGCTGAACATAGGCCTGATCAGCGAGCCACTGGAGATCCTGTACACCCCCGCAGCCGTTGTACTGGGCATGGTCTATGTCATGGTGCCCTTCATGTTCCTGCCGCTATATGCCTCGGTCGACACACTTGACCGCGCGCAGATCGAAGCGTCGCTGGATCTTGGCGCAAACCGGGTGCAGACCTTTCTGAAGGTGGTCCTGCCGCAGACCCTGCCCGGCATCATTGGCGGGGCGGTGATCGTGTTCATCCCCTCGGTCGGTAACTTCGTCGTGCCGGATGTCCTGGGCGGGGCGAAGGGGTTGATGATCGGCAATCTGGTGGAACAGCAGTTCCTGTCATCGCGCAACTGGCCGTTCGGATCGGCGCTTTCGATGATCATCATGGCGGTCGTGCTGACCGTGCTGATGGTTTCGGTCCGGCGCGCGAAAAAGGTGGGCGGCCATGCGTAACCCCTATGGCTGGGCGGCGCTGACGGTCTTTTCGCTGGGCTTCTTTCTGTTCATCTATGCGCCCCTGTTTGTGATCATCGGCTATTCGTTCAACTCGAACCCGGTCAACATGATGATCTGGGAGCATTTCACCTTTGACTGGTACACCGGACTTTTCGGCCTGTCCGACCGCGAAACGGGGGTAGGCAACCGCGCCGCCTATGTCGAAAGCACCGACCAGATGCTGGCCGCGCTGCGCACCTCGCTGACTGTTGCGGTCTTCACCACCACGATTTCAACGGTGATCGGCACAGCCACAGCCATCGCTCTTGCGCGCTTCAAGTTCCGGCTGCGCGGGTTTTACAACGGGTTTCTGATGCTGCCGATGATGATGCCCGATATCGTGCTGGGCATCGGGTTGCTGATCTTTTTCGTCACCGTCGGCATGAACCTGTCGATGCTGACCATCATCATCGGCCACTGCACGTTCCTCACCTCATACGTCTTCATCATCGTGCAGGCCCGCATCGCCGGGTTGGACCCGGCGCTGGAAGAGGCAAGCGCCGATCTTGGCGCCTCGGAATGGGTGACGCTGCGCAAGGTGCTGTTGCCGCAACTGGCCCCGGGCATCATGGGCGGCGCGCTTCTGGCCTTTGTCATCTCGATGGATGACCTGGTGATCACCTATTTCGTCTCGGGCACGGGTGACACTACCTTGCCGATTTTCATCTTCGGCATGATCCGTCGCGGCGTGAAGCCCGAGATCAACGCCATCGCCACGCTGATCATCCTTGCCTCTGTGGTAATCGCAGCACTTGGCCTTTGGCTTCGTTCCAGAAAGACCGACTGACATGACAAAACCACGCGCCCGTGACCTTGGCCTGCCGTTCCCCGGGACCCCGGGGCCGTTCAACGCCATTACCGATGTGCCGGGGGTCGAGGTGGGGTTCTGCACCCTGACCGACCCTGCGCGCAAGATGCGTACCGGTGTCACCGCCATTCTGCCCCGCCCCGGCACCACCCCGCAGCCGGTCTGGGCCGGGCACTATGCGCTGAACGGCAATGGCGAGATGACGGGCACGCACTGGATCAACGACGCAGGCTATTTCCTTGGCCCGATCCTGATCACCAACACTCATGGGGTGGGGGCGGCGCATCTGGGGGCGACCCGCTGGATGATCGATCACTACGCCGAGTATTTCGCGAAGGAACATGCCTGGGCCATGCCCGTGGTTGCGGAAACCTATGATGGCGTTCTGAACGACATCAACGCGCTGCATGTCCAGCCCGACCATGCCATAGCAGCGCTGAATGCCCGCGCTTCGGGCCCGGTTGCCGAAGGGTCGACCGGCGGCGGCAACGGCATGATTTCCTATGAGTTCAAAGGCGGCACCGGGACATCGTCGCGCCGCTTGCCGATCGGCGGTCAGGAATATACCGTCGCCGCGCTGGTGCAGGCCAATCACGGCATTCGGCCCTGGCTGTCCATTCTTGGCCGCCCGATTGGCAAGCTGATGCCGGACGGAGCGCTTTATACCTCGGAGATGGGATCGATCATCGTGATCCTTGCAACCGACGCGCCGCTGTCGTGCCTGTCGCTGCGCCAACTGGCCAAGCGTGCCGCCATCGGCATCGGTCGGGGGGGCACGCCGGGCGGGAACAATTCGGGCGATATCTTCCTTGCCTTTTCGACCGCGAACGAAAGCCCGATGCCGCAATTTGGTGCTGCGGTCCTGACACGGCAGGAATTGAACATGGACCGTCTTGACCCGATGTACCTTGCCGCTGTCGAGGCCATCGAGGAAGCGGTGATCAACGCCCTTGTCGCGGGTGAGACCGTCGATACAGTCAAGCCCCCAGGGCGGAAATGCCAAGCCATCGATACAGCGCGACTGCGCGACATCTTTGCCGCCGGGACCCCGTCGCAGGGCTAGGCCAGCGAAGCCGGGCCTCAGGCGAATGCCGGTCTATCACTGCGCCTGCCACGCTGCACTTGCCGAGCGGGCGGCGACAATCGATCCACCCCGCTGGATAGGACTTTCCGGATAGCAGGGGGACTGCATTATCAGACCAACTGCGCAACGAGCGTGCGGTTATCCGTCCGTCACGAGACTGTACCGACAAGGTGACCCGCGCCGATATCCCTGAGGATGACCCGCTCTGGCTGACGGCCAGGAGGGTGCAATGGGCTTGGCACTTCCGACGACGCCCGCGATGTTGTCGCGCGCTTTTGCAGCGGGTCGGGGATCGGAACCGCATTGATCAGGCGGCGTGTGTAAGGGTGCTGCGGATTGCCGAAGATCTGCGCCCTGGTCCCAAGCTCGACGATCTGGCCCAGATACATCACCCCCACCCGGTCCGAGATGTTGTCGACCACGGCCATGTCATGGCTGATGAACAGATAGGCGACGCTGAATTCGGCCTGCAGGGCGCGCAGAAGTTCCAGCACCCGTGCTTGAACGCTGACATCCAGGGCGCTGACGCTTTCGTCGGCAATGATGAGGTCGGGTTGCAGGGCCAAAGCGCGGGCGATGCAGATTCGCTGACGCTGCCCGCCCGAGAATTCATGCGGATAGCGGTCGAGGTGCGCAGTCTCGAGGCCGACGCGCGCCATGAGGTCGGCGCTTTTTGCCCGTTGGCTGGCGGCATCACCGATTCCGTGGATCACCAGCGGCTCGGAGATAAGGTCGCCCACCTTTGTCCGCGGGTTCAGTGCAGCCATCGGATCCTGGAACACCATCTGCACCTTGCGGCGCATCGCTTTCAGGGCGGGGGCGTCAAGACCCTGCAGCGCTTGGCCCGCGATCTCGATCCGGCCCTGATGCGGGGCAAGGCCGACAAGCGCCTTGGCAATCGTGGACTTGCCGCAGCCGGATTCGCCGACGAGGGCAAAGGTCTCGCCCTTGCGGATGTCGAAGCTGACATGTTCTACGGCGTGGACGTTCTGGGTGATCCCGCCCAGAAGCCCGCCGCGAAGCGGATACCGCACCACCACGTCGGTCAGCCGCGCGACCGGCTCTGTGGTCACAGGAGGGCGTTCGGCACCTTGGCCCATGCGCGGCACAGCTGCCAGCAGCGCCTGAGTATAGTCCGCCTGGGGACGGGCGAAGATGTCAAGAGTCGTGGCAGTTTCAACCTGCCGCCCCTGCCGCATCACGATCACGCGGTCGGCCATTTCGGCCACGACGCCCATGTCATGCGTGATCAGGATGATCGCGGTGCCAAGATCCCTTTGCAGGTCGCGCAGCAGGTCCAGCACCTCGCGCTGGACGGTCACGTCAAGGGCGGTCGTCGGTTCGTCGGCAATCAGCACCTCGGGCCGCAGGGCAAGGGCCATGGCAATCATCACCCGCTGGCGCATGCCGCCTGACAGTTCATGCGGATATTGGCCCATTCGCCTTTCGGGTTCCGACAGGCGCACAGCACGCAGCGCCTCGACCGCGCGCTTGCGGGCCTCGGACCGGCCCACCGGTTCATGCGCGCGGATCGCTTCGGTCAATTGGGTGCCCACGGTCATCACGGGGTTCAGGCTGGTCATCGGCTCTTGGAAGATCATCGCGATCCGGTCGCCGCGGATGGTGCGAAGGGCAGGGTCCGACAGACCGGCAAGGTCCTGCCCGCCGAAGCGGATGCTGCCCCCGGTCACGCGGACTGCGGGTTGGGGCAAAAGGCCCATGATCGCCAGCGAGGTGATCGACTTGCCGGACCCGCTTTCCCCGGCGATGGCCAGCGTTTCACCTTTGCGCAAATCGAAGGACAGGTCCTGCACCAGGGGTTTCAGGCCCTGTTCGGTGCGGGCAAAGACGCACAACCCCTCGACCCGAAGGACAAAATCCGGGGCGGTGGCCGCCCCGGTTGTTGGCATTGCTTCGGCAAGGGTCATTCGAAGACGACCCTGGGGAAGTAGAAGCTGACGACCCAGTTCGGCATGTCGACGATTTCCGAGATGCGCAGGTCGCCGCAGACCGAACACAGCATGTAGGCGTCAACTGCCGAGATGCCCTGCTGACGGGTCAGAAGATCGACCATGCCCGCCACCGCGTCGCGCGCGGCGGTCATCAGGTCGGGTCCGATCCCCGTCGTCGCCTCGTACCCCTTGGCATCCAGATGCCGCGTCACTGGCCCCGGCGTGGTGAAGCGCGGGGTCTTCAGGGGCTGGTTCTTGACCAGATCCAGCGTCAGGACGACGTTCATCGGCGATTCAATCGCCGTACCGCACACCTCGCCATCCCCCTGCGCGGCATGGGTATCACCCACGCTGAAGAGGGCCCCCTCCACCTCCACCGGCAGGTAGAGGGTCACGCCGGCGGTCAAGTCGCGGATATCGAGGTTACCGCCCACCCGACGCGGTGGGACGACGGAGTGCAGGCCAGCCTCAGCCGGGGCGTTGCCGATGGTGCCGGAGAAGGGCTTCAACGGCACCTTTGCCGATTTGCCCCAAAGTGCTGGCTCCATGCTGCCAGGGTCATAGGACCACAGGCACAAAGCCGGGTCAGTGAACTGGTCGGCAAGAAGGCCAAAGCCGGGGATGTTCGCCGTCCAGCCAAAGCCCTTGCCGTCGAACACCTTGGGCGCGAAGCCTTCCAGCGTCACCTTCAGCACGTCGCCCGGCTTTGCCCCGTCAACGTAGATTGGCCCAGACACCGGGTTGATCTTGCCGAAGTCGAGGTCGACCACGCTTTGCAGGGTCGACGACGGGCCAAGCTGGCCCGCCGAGGAATCATGGCAATGGAACTCGATGGTCGAGCCCGGAGCGACGCGCAGCGCGGGCGGCAGGGAATTGTCCCAGCCGAAATGGTGCTGCGCGCCGTGGATCGTATAGTCGCAGGCCTTGCACATTACTGTTTGACCCAGACGTAGTCATAGTTGACCGGGATCGAGACCGGATCGACGTAAAGCGCGTCCTCACCGCCCATCCGTTCCGATTTCATCGTATAGCGTTCTTCGTTGAAGACCGGGACCCAGGGCGCCTGTTCCATCACGCCCATATAGACATCGGACCAAGCAGCCAGCCGTTCGGCGGATTTCGTCGGGTCGAACATGCTGTCGGCGGCGACCGCCTTGGCATCCAGGCCCTCGTCGCAGAACTTGGACCAGTTCCACCCACCGGGGGCCGCCCCGGCGCAGCCCAGGATCGGGCCGTAGAAGTTGGACGGATCGGGGAAGTCGGCGATCCAGCCCATGCCGCCCGACCAGATCATCGGAGCCGTGCCTGCGCCGCCCGCCTCGATCACGTTGGCTGATGCAAGGTTCTGGATGGTCGCTGTGATCCCGATGGCTGCAAGGTCCTGCTGGATCGCTTGGGCAATCCGCGGGTTCGGGTCCGTGTTCATCACGTAAAGCTCGGTCTCGAAGCCGTCGGCCAACCCGGCCTCGGCCAAAAGTGCCTTCGCACCCTCGGGATCATAGGCATAGCCCGCGTAACCCTCGGTATAACCGGGCATCGAGGGTGGCAGCGGCTGGGTCGCCGGAACCGCACGACCGTTGATGATCTGGACGATCCGGTCCTTGTTGATCGCCATGTTGATCGCCTTGCGAACTTCGACCTTGTCGAAGGGCGCAATCCCGACGTTCAGCGTGATATAGCCGGTGTGAAGCTGGCCACCGATCACCACCCGCTCGGCCTGGGCGGGGTCGCTCATCACCTCGGTGAACTTGGCGGGCGGAATGCCATCGCCGGGGACGTCAACCTCGCCGTTCTGCAAGCGAAGCAGGGCGACGACAGGCTCTTGCCCGACCTCGAACACGATGCTGTCCAGGAACGGCACACCGGGCCGCCAGTAGTCGGCGTTCTTTTCGAACACCAGCCGCTGCCCAAGCGTCCATTCCGCAAGCTTGTAGGCCCCGGTCCCGACCGGCTTCTTGCCGAAATCTGCCCCGGCTTCGTCAACCGCCTCTTTCGGCACCACGCTGGCAAAGTTCAGCGCCATGACATGCAGGAAAGTGGCGTCGGGGCGAGAGAGGGTGATCTTCACGGTCAAAGGATCGACCACTTCAACGCCCGACAGGCCACCCGGGCCGGCATTTTCAAACCCGGCGATAGACCCGAAGAACCCCGCACCGGGGCTTTGTGTTTCGGGGTTGGTCACGCGGTCAAGAGAGTATTTCACATCCTCGGCCGTCATCTCGCGTCCGTTGTGGAACTTGACCCCGGCGCGAAGCTTGAAGGTATAGACCAGGCCATCCGGCGAAATCTCATAGCTTTCCGCCAAGCCCGGCCGCAGCGTCGTGGTGCCGGGAACGTAATCCATCAGCCCGTCGAACAGCGACTTGATCATCGACCAGTTCTGCCAGTCATAGCCGATGGCGGGGTCCAACGTGGCCACATCGTCCTTGTAGGTGATGGTGATCGTCCCGCCGGGCTTGGCGTTGGCGTCCGGGGTATAGTCCTGCGCCAGTACGGGCAGGGCAAGGGCCAGCACGACGGCGGTGGAAGCGAGCAGTTTCTTCATTGTCTCTCTCCTGTTGGGTTAGCGAAGGCGGATTCTGGGGTCGATCAGGGGCGCGACTAGGTCGGCCAGAAGGTTGCCAAGAACGATGGCGAAGGCTGAAACCAGCGTGACGCCCATGATTATCGGAATGTCGACGCGCTGGATCGCCTGCCAGGCCAGTTGCCCGATGCCGGGCCAGCCAAAGACGGATTCAACGACGACGATCCCGCCCATGAAAACGCCGATGTCGATCCCGATCATCGCAATGACCGGCAGGATCGCATTTGGCAGCGCATGGCGCAGAACGATCCGGGCGCGGGTCAGTCCCTTGGCGCGGGCGGTGCGGATATAGTCGGCGCGCAGGACGTCGACCATGCTTGACCGCATCATGCGGGAATACCAGCCGGACCCAAGGATGCCCAAGGTCACGGCGGGCAGGACAAGGTGGGCAAAGGTCCCGTAACCCCCGATTGGGAACCAGCCCAGCTTTACTGCGAAGATGTACAAAAGAAGCAGACTTACCACGAACTGCGGGGCCGAGACTGTGACGAAGGATGTGACCATCAGCGTCTGGTCCAGTGCCTTGCCGCGCCACAAGGCTGCGACGATGCCCATGGTCAGGCCCAGCACCAGTTCGCAGAAGATCGCCCCGGCCATCAGAAGAAGCGTGGCGGGCAGGCGCGACTGGATCAGTTCGGCAACTTCGGTCTTCTGCAGATAGCTGCGGCCCATGTCGCCCTGCACCAGCGCGCCAAGGTAGCGGGCGTATTGCACGATGAAGGGCTTATCGAGGCCCAGTTGTTCACGGATATTCTCGACCGTTTCGGCAGTTGCCGACCGGCCCGCGATCTGGCGGACGGGGTCAGCGGGCAGGACGTAAAGCAAGAAGAAGGTGATAAAGCTGACGCCCAGAAGGATCAGCGCGGACTGAATCAGGCGGCGGAGAAGGTAGGCGGCCATCTAGTCGCGCCCCCGCTGCGTAGGGTCCAGCACGTCGCGCAGTGCGTCGCCGACCAGATTGAAGGCCAGCGCCAGCAGGATGATTGCCGCGCCGGGGATGAAGACCAGCCAAGGGGCGGATTGGAAGTAGGTCTGGTTTTCAAAGATGATGTTGCCCCAGCTTGCGGTCGGGGGTTGGACGCCGATACCAAGGAACGAGAGCGTTGCCTCCAAAAGGACCGTGGTCGATATCCCCAGCGTACCCCAGACAATGATCGTCGGCAGAAGATGCGGCAGGATATGGCGGAAAAGGATGCGCGAGGTGCTTGCCCCCAACGTTCGTTCGGCGGCGATGAAGTCGCGCGTCGCCAGCGACGAGGTCTCGGTATAGATCACTCGGGCGGTCTGGACCCAGTTCACCAAGGCGATGACCAGGGCCACAATCCACAGCGACGGCTCGAAGATCGCGGCCAGACAGATTGCCAGCAACAGCGCCGGGAAGGCCATCATCAGATCGGTGAAGCGCATCAGGATGCCGCCGATCCAGCCTCGGAAGAACCCGGCGGTGATGCCGACCAGCGTGCCGATCAGCAGCGCCAGCCCGTTCGCCACGACCCCGATGATCAGCGATGTCTGCGCGCCGTAAAGAAGACGGCTAAACAGATCGCGGCCCAGGAGGTCCGTCCCCATCCAGAACTTCCCATCCGGCGGCATAGGCGCGCCTTCCAGCGTCAGGCCGTCGAACATCTGGTCGTTCGGATCGAACGGCGCGACCCAGGGGGCAAAGACCGCCCCGGAAACGACCAGCGCAATGATGACCAGCCCGACCAGCGCGGTCTTGCGCTGCGTCAGCCGCGCCAGCGCGCCTAGCGGAGGGGTTTCAACCGCGCTCAGATCGGTCATCCGGCCCCCCTTGCGCTGCAACGATCCGCAACGCTGCTTCCTCGAAACTGATCCGCCAGGCCATCGCCATCTGCCGCAGCTGCGCATAGGCCTCGGCATCAGACTTGCCCCGCGCGGCCAGCAGGGTAACCGCGCGCACAACGGTCTGCCGGTCCTCCAGCCGCCGCCGCAGGTCTGCGATTTCCGCAGACAAGGCCTTTTGCGCGTCAAACGCATCCCGCGCGATAAGAAGTGCCGAATAGGCGCCGCTGTCCCCCACAGGCTTCAGAAGCTGTGCATGCGAGCCCGCCTTCAGCGACCATTCGATCCGGCCCGGAGCTTCGGAGCCAATCAGCGCGATCATCGGGATCGGCGGTTGACCCACCTCCCACGGGAACATCCCGTCATGGCTCATGTCGGCGTCAAAGAAGATATAGTCGGCGGCCAAAGCTTCCGGTCCCAGTTCCGGCCAGGCCTGCGTCACCTGCAACCCGATGGCCGTCAGTTGCCGGGTCAGCGCCTGTACGGTCGGGTGCGGGCGATGCAGGATGATCGCCTGCGCGCCGCCAAGGTTCGGAATGCGGATCGTGCGGCGCTTCATGACACCACCCTCAAGACGGGCGTCGGTGCCGATCGGCTGCGTGTAAGGTAGGGATCCCCCGCAACCGCCTCTTGCCGTTTCAACACCCGGAACGCCCCATCCTCGACCCGTGCGATGTTCACCGGCAGCACAGTATGATGTGTGTCGGGGTCCACAATCCCGCCCTGGCCTGCCAAAAGCTGCGACAAGGGCCAGTTCTCGGCCCCTTCGCGCCCGGCCAAAAGCCGCGCAAGTTCCATTACCGCCGAAAACGCCGCCGCCTCGTGCGATGACCCAAAGCTTCCCGCCCCCGGCCAACCCGACACGCCGCGGAAATAGGGGCCCGCCGCCACCAATCCCTCGGCCGCCTGGCCAAGCGCGGGCAGTTCACATTCCGTCAGATTGCATGACAAGACAGGGCAGGTTTCCGGCTGGAAAGCCGGGTCCTCCAACCCCAAGGCGCGATAGGCGGCCATGAATTCATAGGATGACGGCCCGATCAGCGAGTTGAGGATGAAGTCAGGCCGCGCGAACCGCAGCTCTTCAATCATCCGCCCAACGTCGCGTGATCCAATCGGCAGATAGCGTTCGCCCGTGACCTCGCCCCCTGCTGCGGTGATCCTCTCACGCGCCAGACGGTTCATTTCCCAGCCCCAAATGTAGTTCGACCCGGTCAGATAGGCCCGCCGTCCATGCGTTGGCATCACCCAGTCAAGCAGCGGCAGAAGGTGCTGGTTCGGGCAGGCATGGGTATAGACGACGTGGTCCGAGGCCTCGAACCCCTCGTAAGGCACGGCATACCACAGCGTCCCGCCGAACTTTTCCACCGTCGGGATCACTTCTTTGCGGCTCCATGAGGTGATGCACCCCACCACATGCCGCGCCCCGGTGTCGCGCAGGATTTCCTCACATAATGGCCCGTAGGCGTCGATGTTGCCGCAAGGGTCGCGCTCCACCGGCACAAAGCTCAGGTCCATGTCCTGATCGCCGTTGATGCGCGCAATGGCGGCCAGCGCACCAGAACGGCACGCTTCGGAGATCAGCGAATAGCTGCCCGAGCGTGACAGAAGGAGACCGAGCTTGATCTGCCGTTTCATTGTGTTTCCCCAATGACGAAAAAGGCCTTGTCGCAGACGGTTCGTCGTCTGCGTGCAAGGCCCGAATGCCACGTCACTGTTTTGCGATTTTCACCGATGACGATATGCGCGCCATTACGGTGGTCAAGTCCTGTCGTGGAATTTCTTCGGCCGATATGTACCTTTTTTGGTGAAGTGACCAAGATGCAGGCAATCGGGCGGAACCGCGCTGCCTCGCCGAGGCGCGACCGGTTGCCCGCCATCTTCCAGCGCTGGATCAGCTTTCGGGAACGTCGGAAGGCGGTCGCCTGCAGGGATAGCAGGCTCTATGCCTTCTGCACCGTCAATGCGGCGATATGTACCCAGCGTTTTGGCAAGTGGTGGCCAAGGGGTGGTCGGCGTCCTTCCAGCGTCATTTCACCAATTCGAGATAGGCAAACAGGCTCATCGAATATTCGCCCATCCCTGGGGTGTAAGCCGTGGTGACGGCATCAAAAAGCGGCAGGTAGGGATCCAGGTCTTCGATCCGGGCCGGAGTGCCGCGAACGGTCCCCAGGAAATTTCGACGCATGTCGCCGCCAAGGTCGCGATGTCCTGGTTCGGCGTGGATCGCGACATGGGAAAATCCGATGTCCTGGCAAAGATCGCGCAGAAAGCCTGTCGGGAAGACATACTTGTCATCATGGTCCAAGACTCGCGCGTCGCGGTCGCAGAGATTGGCGCTTTTGAGGCCGCCCCTCTGTGTGATGACCTCAAGAACCTGACGGGTGCCGTCACTGACGGGCGGCCCGACGCCGTCCTCCGCCAGGGTAAGGATCTGCCGGGCGATCATGCAGACGATTGCGTGGCTGTCCATCATCGGGTCGCCGAACATCGCCGCCCCGCCTGGGCGAAGGCAGCGATACGTGTCGCGCAGCGTGGTTTCAAAAGCGAGCAGGTGGTGCAGAACCGAATGCCCGACAATCACGTCGAAGCTGCTGTCAAGAAAGGGCAGGGCATTGGCGTCAAGAAGGCAGGGTTTGATCCGTTCGATTGACCCGGTCCTGCCGATACGGTCAACCAGCCGCTCAAGGAAGCGTGGGGAAAGGTCGGTGATCCAAAGTTCGGAAAACTCGGCCTTTTGCGCAAGGCCAAGCGTCAGGTTGCCGGTTCCGGCACCGATTTCAAGGGCCCGTCCCTTTGTGCCGGGGCCAAGGCTGTGCAGCCTTGCCTCATAGTGGCCGAACAGCGTTTCGGCACTGGCGAGCGTGACATCGTGATGGGCATCATAGCTCTCAAGGTCCAGCGCCGTATCCGCGACCCGATCAGTCCTTAGGTCCCGCATCGTCCCAAGCTTGGGAAAGGCTGCGGCACAGGCCGGGCAGATCAACGTCTCGTCGCTGACGGGCAAGCTTGCGGATCGGCAGGACGGACAGACAAGGATGCTGGCTGCCGCGCGGGATTGGGCTTCGGGCTTGCCCGTTTGGTCCGTGCCTGGCGCGGTTGCGGTATCCAAGGGTGTCGTGGCCGGGCGCATTTCGGGCGCGGATCGCATCGAAGGTTGGCCCAGGGCCGATGCGACCGGGTCATAGCCGAAGCGGCGGGAATAGTCGGTCTGCGAATAAAGTCGGGCCAAGGCCTGCGCATTCGCGGACCGGAACGCCCCTCGGATTTCGGCAGAGAAGACCTTGCCCTCGCTGACATTCCGCTGCGGCAGGACAAGATCGTCAATGCCCAGCGCCGCCGACAGGTTTGGCAGGAGCGCCCCCATGTCTTCATAGCGGAAAAGATGGGCGTCGAACCGTTTTGCGCGCAGCGACCAAAGGCCGTTCTGAAACGTCAAGTCATCAAGCGTATGGTGAAAGACCGGATCGAAATTGAGCTGATGCCAGTTGAAGGGACGCACAGCGGCATAGAAAAGCTCTTGCAACGACGGGTCGGTCATGCGCTCGCGCATTTTTGCCATCGATCCGGGGCGATCAGCCAGGAAGCTGTCGACAGACCCAAACGGGGTCAGGACCTCGACAATTTCGCCAAGGATCGCTTCGACGGCCGGCTGAACGATTGCACTCAGGGTGTCGCCGACAAGTCCATGGCGGTCCTTTGTCCGCAGAAAGACATCCCCCAGCCCTCTTGCATCCTGGATCAGGGCCGAGCGGAACCAATCGATCGGTTCGCGCACGGTCAAAAGAACCGAAAGCCGCGTCCGGTCGTCGTCGCCCGACAGGATCCGGCCAATCCTTCGCGTCAGCTTGACGTTCTCGAAAAGCTGGCCAGACTGATGATAGAAGAAATACTCGCTAAGCGCAGGGTTGAGCATTGAGGTGAAGATGCTTTGCAGCGCGCCATCGCCCAGGAAATGGCTCTGGACAGCTTCGATCCCCGGATGGTCATTCAGCGCATCAACCATCGCCGTGCTGGCGACCTTGCCGAACTGGAAGACCACGACAAGGTGCGCGGCAGGATCAGTGCCCATCGCGGGATTTGGTGAGGCCGTCTCAGTCATCATGGGTCCGCCCTGAGGTCCGTGTTCGCTTCGACCCACGCGATGAACGAATCTTGTCCTACGGCACGCGGCGCGGGGAAGGCTTTTTGCAGGTCCGTCCGGTTGCGATACAGCAACCGGATCGATTTGGGTATCCGACGGCCATCCTCGAACCGTCCGTAATGCCACCAGCCAGACGGAATGGCCGCAACTTCGGCCTGTGAAACCGCCCGCTTGTACCAGGCCCAGATTTCATAGACCGGCGTTTCGGACCCGGCATAGCGTTCGGTCATGGCGTCGCCGATCGGTCCCATCTTGGTAAAGTGGTAGAACCGAAGTGGCGTTCCGTTCACCAGGATATCGCCGGACAAGGTGATCGTGACCTTGCGCTGACTAAGATTCCAGCTGGCGACATTGCAACCCGCGTCGCGGCAGATATGCACGCCTTCGAAGAAACAGGGGATCAGATTGCACCACTTCTGGTCGGTGAAAAGACCCGCTGCGACATCATCATGGCACCACTTCGCCAGACGCGCCGCCCACCAGGCAGCAAAGCGGCGACCGGTATCATCGGCCCGAACGGCTATGAAACCAAGATTGAACACGCCATAGCCCAATGACCCGATCTCGTTGTCGCGGATCGCCAGATCGCTGTCGTCCGGCACCAGTTGATGGGGGGTCAGAAGAATTGATCTGCCAGGCGTCCGCAATGCCTCGACCATGGGGTCGAGGGGGGCAAAGACCGCAATATCGGGGTCCAGATAGAAGACCTGCTCGCAGCCCGGTTCGTCCAGCAACAGCTGAAGCATGCGGCCTTTGACGGCGGTGCAAGCTTCGACGATGTCATGCCCGAAAAGCCAGCCTTCGGTCGTCTCGCCAAAGATCTCGTGGGTCCAGAGCACACGGTCAAAGGGTTCCCCAGCCATGTCGAAATCCAAACCTTCGGGCGGCAGGTCGGTGATCCCGGCCCAGATCACCCAGTCGGGGTGGTGCCTGCGCAGGCTTTCCGCCAACACTCTGGCGCGAGAAAGATAGCTGAAGGTAAAGCTGGTATAGACATGAATGGTCATCGACCAGCCCCTTTGAGTGCAATAAGGTCAAGCGTCTGGCGGCTTCGATTGATCAAGACCTGTTCGCGGGCCCGCGCGGCCCGCGCCTCCAGCACCAGACGGTCCAGGCCAGGACTTCTGACGAAGTCTACAAGCTGATCCAGCGACGCGAACACCCTGCCTTTGCCGGTCGTGCGCACCAGTGCCGCGACATTTCCGGAGATCTGGTTTGTCAGCACGACCGCCCCGGCAGCAATGGCCTCAAGGGTCGTATAGGAAAATGTCTCGGGCCAGGCAGACCAGTTCAAGAAGACATCGATCCCGGCCGCGCGCACCGCCCTTAGCATGGCATCCGGATCACCGCCGGTGACTTTGGCATCGGTCCTGAGGACATAACTTGGAACATTGTCGTAGTGGCCAAGGTAGTGGAATTCTCGCCCGGCCATTCCGCGAAGCTGGCATGCAAGGTGCAGATATTCATCCCAGCCCTTGTGCGCGACAGTCGCCCCCAGGAAGGCCAGACGCACGGGTTCCGACCTGATCGTACCGGTCGGGACGGCACTGGCCTTTGCGGATCGCTTGGGGTTCGGTGCGTAGGCGAGGTCTCCGTGCGGGTGAACGACGGTCGAATGGACTGGGAAGTCGGCTCCCTTTGTCCAGACATCAAGTGCGGCCTCGGACGGCGAGACAACTGTCATGGCAACAGCATCGAACACCGCGCGCACCCGGCCGAGGTGGGCGGGGCGATCCTGCCCATACACGCAGATTCCGCATGCGCCAGAGTTTTGGGACGGAGCCCCGCAATAAACCAGGTCGTTGCGCCGCAAAGTATAGCTTTGGCACAGTCCAAAATAGTCATGCAACCAGTACCAGGCCTTGGATAGCCCAAGTGTTTGCGCCAATTCAGCGATCTTGCCGGGGTCGTGCCCAAGAAGCAGATGCACGACAAGATGCACCCGCTTTGCGTCAATCGAGCAAGCCTTCATTGCGGCAATAAGCGTAGTGCAGCGCGCCGTTCCAAGCAGGACACCATTGAAACGCAGATCGACAAGCGGATCGGATTCCATCGATAGGCAAGGCAAGGGCAAAGTTGGCCAAACCCCAAGGTAGCAATGCCCGTCCTGCATTGCCGCTGCCTCTTCAGCCCTGATCGACAGTTGCGTGCCACCGCTGATATTTGCGTAATCATCATGGGTAATGGCGATGATCAGGTCTTTTCGGACACTGGTCATCTTGGCGTCAATCGCCGAACGGATTGCAGAGGCGTCAAGCAAGCTGTTCGGGGCTTCGGGCTGCGGCAGTGACAGCACCCGGTCCTTCATGGGTTTCAACTGCGCCAGCACCTCGGCCTTCTGTCCCAGCGCGTGCAGGGCCCGCCTGCCTTCGGCCCGACCGGTCGAGATGAAGTGTGAGAATGGGTTAACCCCCGCCTTCGCGACGTCAGGATAGGTATCAAGGTAGTAGCCGGTCGAAAAGAATGCAGCCGGATCACGCCGTTCCTTCCAGCCATGCGTCATGTAGTGCTGCAGCGGATCGATCCCGGAGGCCGCAACATCCGGATAGCGTCCAAGATAAAAATCCCGGTCGAAGTCCGCTTGATTCACCACCTGCAAGATCGGCGCGGAGTTTTGCTTGGCCTTCGCCGCCCCCGGCACTGCGCTGCGCCGTTCCCGGCGCCCGATCCGGATGTAGTGGTGAAATGGGTTCACCCCAGCGCTTGCCACATCGGGATAAGTGTCAAGATAGAAACCGGTCGAGAAGGACGCAGCAGGATCGCGCCGCTCCTTCCAGCCGGTCTTCATGAAGTGTTGCAGGGGATCGACGCCTGCAACAGCAATATCGGGGTAGCTTGCCAGATAGAAATCGCGGTCGAATTCCGCAGCAATATCCACCAGTGCGATTTGTTTGCTGTATAAAGCGGCCCATGAAAAGATGGATCGGAATCCTATCATCTAACCCATAACTCCTGCGGCACCTCCCAGAGCATACCTAGGTGCGGACGCAGATTCCAGATGCCATCCACTTGGCAGGAAACGCGACAGCCGCTTGGAGAGCAATGCCTTGAACGGGTTGAGGTTCCGGTTGGCCGGCCACGATCACCGGTCAGGTGGCTGGGGAGTGTCTTCAGGCACCACCCCTCAACCTGCCCCTCTGGCCGAACGGAGGCAGAGTTGGTCGCCCTTGTTCAGCTTTACGCCGATGTACTTGCTGGGCAAAGGCTCATCCCGACCGTCGGCTCGTGTGATCCAGACAGCCGCTGGGGCACCGCTGCCGCCGCCTTCCATGCCCCAAGGGGTTGTTGCGGGGCCAATCTGCTGCAGATAACCGGACACTGTCAGATCATCGTCCAGCGCTTCATAGGCCCGTTCAATGGCCAGACCACCCGAAGCGGCTCCCGTCCCACCCGAGCCCGGCACAAGCCGGGTCGCGGCTACGCGCACCGGGCCGGTCATCTCCATGATCTCGGCTGAGATAAGAGCGCAGTTCGAACCATGGCAATCGACGCCGCTGGCACCAGGCCGGTTCCGGGCGGCCCCCATGCCGCCGCCCAGAATGTCACCGGTGACGAAATAGCGCGGTTGTCCGGCGTGACGGCGGTCAAAGCCGCCGACGCCCAAGGTCGGAAATGAAATCTGGCTGCCCGCTGTCGAAAGGTCGGGCGCGATCTGCGCCAAGGCCTTCAGCATCACATCTGCCACCGCCTGTTCGGTCAGATGGCGGCACGACACCGCAGCGGGTGCGCGCGGGTTGATCAGGCTGTCGTCGGGCAGGGTCAGCGTGATGGCCCGGTTGAAACCGTCGTTCAAAAGCTGATCGGGCGCGAAGACCGCCTGCACCGCATAATGGGCCATCGAGATGGTCGAGGCGACGGGGCAGTTCAGCCCGTTTGGACGCTGGCCCTCCGTGCCGGTGAAGTCGGCAGCCAGAGAGCCGTCGCCGATGGATACCCGGACGGCCAACCTCATCGGAGCGGTGGTTGCCGCATCGTCCTCGATCAGGATCTCGGCCTGGGCCGACTTGCCACGATAGGGGGCCAGTGTGGCGCGGATGAAGGTGTGGCTGTGATCCAGAACAGCGGCCTTGCGCGCCAGAAAACCGGCGGTTTCGTATTTGCCAACCAGCTCGGCAATCCGCCGTTCCCCAGTGCGGCATGCTGCAATCTGGGCGTTCAGATCACCCGTCGTCGCCGCCGGATCACGCAGATTGCGCGCGATGAGTGCCAGAAGATTGCGGTCCGGTCGGCCCCGATCATAAAGCTTGACCGGAGGAATGATCAGGCCTTCGCCATACACCTCAAGCGCGGTGGCGTTTTCGGTCCCAGGCACCGGCCCTCCGATATCGACGTGATGCGCGACGGTCGAAGTGACGGCGATCAACTTGCCCTCGATCAGGATGGGCGAGAACAGCACGATGTCGGGGGTGTGCGAGCACCCCGCATAGGGATCGTTGCAGATGATGATGTCGCCAGCGCGCCAGTCCAGCGTCGGGATGACCCCGGCGATGTGGCGAAAGGCGGTGGACATGATGCCAAGCTGGGCCGGGATTGTCGGGGCCTGGGCGATCAGATTGCCTTCGGCGTCCAGCAGTCCGCAGGCATAGTCAATCATGTCCCAGATGATCGGCGAATATGCCGCACGGCGCAGCGCGGTCGACATCTCCTCGGCAATCGATGCGATTTCGTGCTGAAAGACCTCGCGGTCGATGGGCGACAGGGTCGTGGGTTCACCTCTGTGATCCAAAGCGCGCCGTCAGCAAGGACGCGCAAGTGCTGACCGGGGAAAACAACGGTGGTGCTGTCCTTTTGCGGGAGAAGCAGCGGGCCGCTGCGCGTGTCGCCGGGGGAAAGTTCGGCGCGGTCCAGAACCGGGACCCTTTCCCGCAGCAAAGGGTCGGACAAGATGATGGCCCGGTGTCGGGCTGTGGCGGGGGCCGTGGCCTGCGTCGGGCCGGGCGCGTTGCGGTCAAGCTGACCAATGGCCTCGATCGCAAGGCTGCGAAATTCGATCGGGGCCGCAGGGTCGGAATGGCCGTAAAGCGTCTTGTGCTTGCGATGGAAAAGCGCGGCAAGTCCGGACCGATCCAACCCGCCCCGCACTAGCCGTGGGGGAATGTCGACCGTCAGGTCATGCCACTGGCCGACATGGCGCAGCTCCGCCTGCAGGCGGAAGGTCTGCCCGCGCGCAGGCACACCATCGGCGCGCAACAGCGCGGCCGTGCGGCTTCGCAGCCGGTCAAAGCCCTGACTGACCTTGGCGGCGGGCACCACCGCCAGCGATTGGTGAAAGTGCATCTGGTCGCGGTGGCACAGGTCGGCGGCCAAAAGCCCCTCGGCGGCAAAGATGCCGGGATAGCGCGGCACCAGAATCCCGGCCATGCCCAGATCACGCGCGATCATCGCGCCGTAAAGCGGGCCGGCCCCGCCTGCGGGAATCAGCAGATGTCGGCGCAGGTCCAGCCCCCGTTCGACGGCCAGTTTGCGTACGGCCTGCACCAGGGCGGCATTTGCGATGCGGATGACGCCAAGGGCTGCTTCATCGACGGAAATGCCAAGGGGAAGGGCCACGGCTTCGGACAAGGCCTTGTGAGCAAGGCCCGGGTCAATCGTCATCTCGCCGCCAAGGTAATCCTCGGGCTGCAGCCAACCCAACACCACGGCGGCATCCGTGACAGTGGGGCGCGTGCCGCCAAGGGCATAGCAGGCAGGACCCGGCACCGAACCGGCGGATTCGGGTCCCACGCGAAGGGCATGCCCGGCGTCGACCCAGGCAACCGAACCGCCGCCGTTCGAGATCGTCTCGACGTCGATGGTCGGCAGGCGGATCGGTTGACCGTCCATCACCCTTTCGCGCCGGACACCGGTGCGTCCGGACTGGATGGCGGCTAGGTCGGCTGAAGTTCCACCCACATCCAGCGCCACGGCGGCCTTGTGTCCGGACTGGCGCAACAGCGCCTCGGCGGCGATCACCCCGCCAGCCAGACCGGATGTCAGCATGTGGCCGGGGTTCTGGGTCGCGGCCTCGACCATCGCAACCCCGCCGTCCGAGCGCATCAGCAGGAACCGCCCACGAAATCCCATGCCCTTGAGGGCGGTCTGCAGTCCAGTGACATAGCGGTTCAGGATCGGCCCGACATAGGCCACCGTTGCCGTGGTCGAGGCGCGGCGCCATTCTTCGGGGCGGGGGTCGGTCTGGATGCGACAGAAAGACCGGCAACCCCTGAAACCGCGCAAGGACCGCACCGGCAAGGGCCAGCTTATGCGCCGGGTTCAGAAACGAAAAGCTGAGCGAGAGGGCCACCGCTTCGGGTGACAGGCGGGACAGCGCCTCAAGGCAGTGGGCGATCCCGGCCTCGGACAGGGGGCGGGCTATCTGTCCAAAGGCATCGATGCGTTCGTCGATCTCGATCACATGGTCGCGGGCGACGACCGGCCTGGGCTTGTCCTGAAGCAGGGCATAGGTGCGCGGTCGGATCTGGTTGCCGATTTCCAGCGCGTCGCCCTGACCTTGCGGCACGATCAGCACGGCACGCGCCCCGGCGCGCGTCAGAAGTGCGTTGATGCCGACCGTGAAGCCGTGGACGAATAGTTCGACCTCGGCCAATGAAGTCCCGGCAGTCGCGGTGATCTTGGCGATCCCTGCCTCGATCCCCGCCGTGCTGCCCCGCGCCCCGGTCGAGACTTTGTCGATGAAGGTTGCGGCGGGGCGGCTTTCCGTGGCGCCGATGGTCAGGATGAGGTCGGTGAACGTGCCACCGACATCGGCTGCAAGGGTGATCAAGGCGTATCCTTTCCGGCAGCCGCCGCAAAAACTCCCGACAGAACCGCAGACGGGGCCATGCCGGAAACGACTGCATTGCAGCGCGCTGTCAGGCGAGTTTGCGGGCAGCGGGGCAAGGTGGTCAACAGCCCTTTAGGCGGGATCATAAAGGCCCGCTTCCCACCACATGCCCGCGCAAACGCATTCATGCGATCAGGGCGCGGGCGAAATGGAAGTTCGGGGACAGCAGGCAAGGTCAAGTCCGCGCCCCGGCTTTCCTTTTCAACTGTGCCGCTAATCCTTGGATTACCAGAACAAATTTCAGGCTCGATCCGCCGAAAGGTAAAGTCCTTGCAGACTTCAGCGGGTGAAAGAGGACCTGAAAATGGCCGACGGCATGCTTCATGTCATGGAATGGCACAACGGAGACAAGGACTATTCGCCGTTCTCCGACACCGAAATGAAACGGCGGCAGCACGACATTCGCAAATGGATGGCCGACAACGATGTCGATGCAGCGCTGTTCACCTCGCATCATTGCATCAATTACTATTCCGGCTGGCTCTACTGCTCTTTCGGTCGCAAGTACGGGATGGTTGTCACGCAGGGAAATGCCACCACCATTTCGGCCGGCATCGACGGCGGACAGCCCTGGCGGCGCGGCTTTGGCAGCAATGTCACCTACTCTGACTGGCGACGTGACAATTTCTATCGGGCTGTGCGGCAGTTGACCGCAGGGGTCAGGCGGCTGGGGATTGAATTCGACCATGTCAACCTTGACTACCGAATGGCTCTTGAAGCGGCTTTGCCGGGGGTGGAATTCGTCGATGTCGCGCAACCGTCGATGTGGATGCGCGCGATCAAGTCAACGGAGGAACAGGCGCTGATCCGAACCGGCGCGCGGATCTGTGATATCGGCGGGGCGGCCTGCGTCAGGGCAATCAAGGCGGGCGTGCCGGAACATGAGGTCGCCATCGCCACGACCAATGCCATGATCCGCGAGATTGCGGCCTCATTCCCCTTCGTCGAACTGATGGACACCTGGACCTGGTTCCAGTCCGGCATCAACACCGATGGGGCGCACAACCCGGTGACCAACAAGATGATCCAGTCAGGCGATATCCTTTCGCTCAACGCCTTCCCGATGATCTTCGGCTATTGCACCGCGCTGGAGCGGACTTTGTTCTGCGACCATGTGGATGATGCCAGTCTTGATATCTGGCAAAAGAATGTGGCCGTTCACCGTCGCGGTCTGGACCTGATCAAACCGGGCGCGAAGTGCAACGAAATCGCGCTGGAACTGAACCAGATGTACCGCGAATGGGGCCTCTTGAAATATCGGTCCTTCGGCTATGGGCACTCTTTCGGGGTCCTGTCGCATTACTATGGGCGCGAGGCCGGGGTAGATCTGCGCGAGGACGTGGAGACTGTGCTGCAACCTGGCATGGTCGTGTCGATGGAGCCGATGGTCATGCTACCCAAAGGCCTGCCCGGTGCTGGCGGATATCGCGAGCATGACATTCTGATCGTGACCGAAACGGGTGCCGAGAACATCACCCACTTTCCCTTTGGTCCGGACCACAACATCATCCGTCAGTGACCGCACAAGCGATGCGGCGGGGACGGCATGTCCGGCCCTCGTCCTTATGGCAATACAATTCGGCAAGAAAAGCGGGGGGGCCACAACGGGCCCCCCTAGTCAGACAGGGAGAGGGAAAATTCAGCCGAACTCGGCCCGCAGCGCGCCGACGATGCCTTCGGTGCAAACCTGCAACAGGATATGACCCTTTTCCACCGACGCCTCCTTTGGAGAGGACAGCGTGCCGGAGCAGGGTGTCCATTCCGGCTTGACCGGATAGACATCATAGGGCGGAAACGTGGCCGCCGGGTGGTCGACAGCGCGGTCAAGGTGCACCAGATGCGGATGCAGCGCCAGCATAAGCGAGGTTTCCAGCACCCCGCCATGTTCCACGTCCCAGCCGGGAAAACCGCCCGGATACAACTGCGCAATCGCCTCCTTGTGGACGAAATCCCAGTAGGACAACACGACAACCTTCAGGTCGGTGATCCCGTCCCAGCGCAACTCGCGCAGGGCAAGGTCGATGGCTTCGACGATGAACCAGGAATTCTCGAAATGCCCGTTCACCAGACAGATTTTGCGCACGCCCTGCATCGCAAAGCTTTTCACCACGTCCTTCAGCGAGGCGACAAGCGTCGCGCCGTCCAGGCTGGTTGTGCCGGGCAGATGGTTTCCCCCGCCTGATTTCTGGTGCGACTTATAGCCATAGGTGAACGGCGGCGCGACCAGGGCCCCGGTTTCCAGCGCGACACGGCGGGCGAATTCTGTCGGCAAAAGCACGTCGACATGAAGCGGCATGTGGTGGCCGTGCTGTTCCATCGACCCGATGGGAATGAGGATCGGCGTTTGCCCGTCGCGGACGGCGGCGTGATAGTCGGGCCAGGTCAGTTCGGTGGCAAAGGCAGTGGTGTGTTTCATGATGGCCCATAGGGAATGAGGATGCTGAAAGAGTAGGTTGCTTTGGATGCATAAGAAAAATAGATTGTAGCAATGCTTCCATTGATAGGGCAAATCCATGGCCTTGATCACGAACCTTCCGACCGACCTGCTGCGCACCTTCATCTCGGTCGTGGAACTGGGCGGGCATTCCAAGGCCGGGGCGGTTCTGGGCCGCAGCCAGCCCGCGATCAGCCTGCAGATCCGGCGGCTGGAGGACCTGATCCGCGCGCCGCTCCTGTCGCAGGAAGGCCGGTCGATCCAGCCCACCCCGGCGGGCGAGGCCCTGCTAAGCTATGCCCGCGAAATGGTGCGGATCAACGACGAGGCCGTGCGCTATTTCCACCGCTCGGATGTGAACGGCGTGCTGCGGATCGGGCTGCCGACCGATTATGCCGTGGCCTTTCTGCAAGGGTCACTGACCGGGTTTCTGCAAAGCCACCCGGATGTGGAAATGGAGATCCACTGCGACCTCAGCCGTGAACTTCACCAGCAACTGCGATCGGATAGTCTGGACATCATCGTTGCCACGATGCCCGTGCAGCGGATGCCCTATCTGTCGCGCGCCTGGGTCGAACAGCCGATCTGGGTCGCTGCCGATTCGTTCAAGCTGGCCGATGACCGCCCGGTGCCGCTTGGTGCGCATCTTGAAGGCTGCGACTACCGGTCACGGATGATCGAAGCGCTGGACGGCACCGCCCGGCGCTGGCGGATCGTCTATACCGGTCCGGGGATTTCGGGCCTGCAGAACGCAGTCCAGAACGGGCTGTGCGTCACGGCGTTGACCAAGGCAACACTGCAACCGGGCATGCGGCAATTGACGGAAGATGAGGGCTTTCCCAAGCTGGAACCCTTGCGCGTGGGCATGTTTTACAAGCACCCGCGCCTGTCGGTGGCCGGTCTGCAATTGGTCAGCGATCTGGTCGCGGCGCTGGAGAGCGTGGGGTCCGGCGTCACCCCGCTGCGAAACTGATAGAGAACCGTCGATGCATAACGGATGCTTATCAACGGATTTCAAGAACGCATTTTGTCAGGTGATCCCGATCTCCTAACGTGACACGACAAGCTTTTCACAACAGGACAGGACTTAAACATGGCAACGATGTCTTCTCCGCTGGGTCTGACCCGCCGTTCGCTTCTGGCGACGGGCGCGGCGGCCCTTGCGACCCCGATGCTGTCGCGCCGCGCCTTTGCGCAGGCGACAGAGCTGACCATGCTGGCCTGGTATGGCCATGCCGAGCCCGATATGGTTGCCGAGTTCGAGGCCGAGAACAACGTCAAGTTCATCCCGAAATACTATACCGGCGGCGACAACATGCTGGGCCTGATCTCGCAATCGCCCCCCGGCACCTTTGACGTGATCTTGTCGGACGCAGAATACGTCCAGGCCCTGAACGCGGCGGGCTATGTCGAGGAACTGGACCCGGCCGACTATGCGCTGGACGAATATTTCCCGGAATTCCAGCAGTTCCCCGGCAACTGGGCCGATGGCAAGCTGTTCTCGCTGGTCACCCGCTTCGGCTTTTTGGGCGTCGCCTACAACACCGATGCCCTGACCGAGGCGGAAGCCGCGAACTACAACGTCTTCTGGGACCCGAAACTGACCGGCAAGGTCGGGCATTTCGACTGGCACCTGCCGAACCTTGGCCAGCTCAGCCTGCTCTCTGGCAACGCCGCCCCCTATGACATCGACGAAGCCGCCTGGGCCGCCGTGCAGGAAAAAACCATGTCCCTGCGCAGCCAGATCGGCGGGTTCTTCGACTATGGTGGCACCTTCTCGTCCTTGAACGACGGTCAGATGCTGGCCTTCTGCGGGATCGGCGACTGGATCACCGGGGTGCTGGAAAAGTCTGGCGCCAAGGTGAAGTCGGTCATCCCGGAACAGGGCGGTCTGCAATGGTCGGAATGCTTCTCGATCGGCAAAGGGTCGGCCAAGGCGGACTTGGCGAAGAAGTGGATCCAGTACATCACCTCGGCCAAGGGTCAGGCCAAGTCGGCCCAGATGGCCGCCTACCCGGCAATTGTCCCGAACGCCAAGGGCTGGGAAGTGCTGCAGGCCGAAAACCCGGATGAAGCCAAGCGTCAGGGCATGACCAAGGACGCGGGCAACGCGATGGACCTGATCCGGTCGGGCCGTATCCAGTATCGCCAGTGGCCGATCCAGCAGGACCTTGAGACCTGGAACGACTTCTGGTCGGAATACAAGGGCGCCTGATCGCGCTTATTCCCCAGGTATTGCGGGCTGGCAGAGCTCCCCTGCCGGCCCGCGCCCCAAACACCGGAGTGCGGCCCCCGATGCGACGTCCGATTTCCCTGTATGGTCTGACCTTCTCGCTGCCGCTTCTGGTCTGGCAGGTCCTGTTCTTCGTCTTCCCGCTTCTGTTCCTTGTCGCGCTGTCGTTCTGGACCGTCAAGAACTTCGTGATGAGCCCGGATTTCGACACGGTGAACTGGACCACGATGTATGGCCGGGCCGTGTTCTGGCAGGCCTATGGCACGACGCTGGCAATGGCGGCGGTGGCCGCGATCCTGACCAGCGTCCTCGCCTTCCCCGCCGCCTATGCCATCGCTTTCAAGCTGTCGGACACCGCCCGCCGCTGGGCGGTCTTCCTGATGGTGATCCCCTTCTTCACCAGCTACCTGGTCCGGGTCTATTCCTGGCAGATATTCCTGTCCGACAACGGCATCATCAACGTCATTCTCGGCTGGATCGGACTTGGCCCCTACCAGATGCTGAACACCGTGGGCGCCACGATGGTCGGCTATCTGACGCTGGCCTTCCCGCTGGTCGTCCTGCTGCAACTCTTCAGTCTGGTCTTCATCGACCGCACCCTGATAGAGGCAGCGCACAACCTGCGCTGCGGCCGTCTGCGGACGGTCTTTGCCGTCGTCATCCCCTCGGCCCGCACCGGCCTCGTCATCGCGGGGCTGTTCTGCTTCATCCTCTCGTTCGGCGACTTCGTCAGCCCGGTCTACCTGGGCGGAGGCGAACCGACAACGCTGTCCATCCTGATCACCGACACCACGAAATCCGGCCAGCAATGGCCCCGCGCGGCCGTCATCGCGCTGACCATGATCGGCACGCTGATGATCGTCGCCTTCGCCGCTGTGAAATTCGCCTACAAGGGAAAAACGAAATGAGCGGGTCTGCAGATCTGAATCGCAACCGGGCGGTCGACTGGGCGCTGATCCTGTACATCGTCCTTGCCTATGCCTTCGTCTTCGCCCCCATCGCGGCAAGCTTTGTCTTCAGCTTCAACTCCGACCGCTTCCCCTCGATCCCGCTGGGAGAGGCGACGCTGGACTGGTATCGCGCCGTAGCGACCGATCCGCTGGTCTGGGAAGGTGCCCGGAACACGCTGATCGTCGGCGTGATCGTCGGCGTCGTCTCGACCGCGCTCGGCTTCGGCGCGGCCTATACCGACTACCGCTACAAGTTCGCGGGCAAACAGGTCTACATGGCGCTTGCGTTGCTGCCGCCGACGATCCCGGTCATCATCCTTGGCCTTGCGATGCTCGCCTACCTGTCGCGCATCAACCTGTCGGGCAATGCGCTGTCGGTCATCATCAGCCATGTCGTCGTCTGCGCGCCCTTCGCCATGGCGATCATCCGCCTGCGCCTAAGCCAGATGGACCCCGCGCTGGAACCCGCCGCCTGGAACCTTGGCGCCTCGGAATGGAAGGCGATGCGGCATGTGATCGTGCCCTTCTGCGCCCCCGCGATCTTTGGTGCCTTGTTCATCACGATGGCGGTCAGCTTCGACGAATTCGCCGTGGCCTGGTTCGTGTCGGGCCTGAACGAAACCCTGCCGGTCAAGGTCCTTGGCTTCCTGCAAGGTCAGGTCAGCCCCCGGATCAACGCCATCGGCACCTTTGTCTTCATCCTCTCCATGACGCTTGTGATCCTTGCGCAGCTTCTGCTGTCCGGTCGCAGCGCCAAGCCCGCCAAGGAGTAACCCCATGAGCCGCGACACACTGGTTTCCTTCGAAGGCGTGGTGAAACGCTTTGGCGGCTTTGTCGCCGTCCAGAAGCTGGATTTCGAGATCAAGAAGGGCGAGTTCCTGGCGATCATGGGCTCGTCCGGCTGCGGCAAGACCACGACCCTGCGGATGCTGGCAGGGCTTGAGGCGCCGACCGAAGGCGTGATCCGCCTGTCGGGAAAGCCGATCAACAACCTCCCGACCTGGAGCCGCGACACGCCCATGGTCTGGCAAAGCCTTGCGCTCTTCCCGTTCCTGAACGTCCGCGAAAACGTGGAATTTGCGCTGAAGATGCGTGGCGTGGGCAAGGCCGAACGCCGCAAACGTGCCGAACACTGGCTGGACCGGATGCAGATCAGCGAGTTTTCGGAACGCAACATCAGCCAGCTTTCGGGCGGTCAGCGCCAGCGCGTGGCGCTTGCCCGGTCGCTGGTGGTCGAACCCGAAATCCTCCTCCTCGACGAACCCCTGTCGGCGCTGGATGCTGCGCTGAAAGTGCGGATGCAGTCGGTGCTGAAGAACCTGCAACGCGAAACCGGCATCACCTTCGTCTACGTCACCCACAGCCAGTCCGAGGCCTTTTCCATGGCCGACCGCGTGGTGATCATGAGCCGGGGCGTCATCGAACAGATCGGCACCCCGCAAGAAATCTATCGCACCCCGCGCACCCGGTTCGTGGCTGATTTCCTTGGCTCATCCAACCTTTTCAGCGGCAAGGTCTCGGCCTCGGCCGCCGGGGGCCAGGACTTGGACACGCCAGCGGGCAAGCTCAGACTGGCGAAGGACGCGGTCGCACTGCCGGCGGGTTCAACCGCAACAGTCACGGTGCTGGACACCAAGACCCATCTTAGCACCTCTCGCCCCGAACCCTCGGCGAACGCAGTCCCGGTGCGCGTGATCGGGGAAGAATTCGTTGGGGCCACGGCGACGCTTTACCTTGAGACCAGGCAGGGCCAGGAAATCCGCGTTCAGAAAGGCCACGACGAACTGGCTGACCTGTCCCTGGAAATCGGACAAGAGCTTTTCGCCTGGTGGAAACCCGAAGACAGTCACATCGTCGCAGAAGCCTGACCCGCCAATGTCCGCGCATTTCTTCTGTTGTCGCCTTGCGCCTCTGGCGGCGGAAAACACCAAGGAGAGCATCCGGATGAGCCATGTCCTGATCGGTGCCGGTGGGCTGAGCCAAAGCCAGATTGATGCAGTCCCACTGCGCGGCGTACCCCTGCGCGGGGTCTTCAGACGGTTGTTCAGCCGGATTTCAAGGGCGATACGATGACGCATCAGGTCCCGTCGGACAGCTTTTCCGATGCCAAGCCCGTGATCCCGCGTGGAGTGGCACATCTGGCATTGGCGGGGCCGGTCAAAACGCGCGAATTTGCCTTCCTGACGCTCCCGCGCTTTACGCTGCTGGCCTTCAGTTCGGCAGTCGATCCCCTGCGCATTGCCAACCAGCTTACCCAACGCCCGCTATACCGTTGGCGCGTCGTCAGTCTGGACGGCGCACCCACCGAAAGTTCGGCCGGGATCAGGGTCGAGGCGGATCAAGGCCTGCAACCTGTCGGTCGGGACACGACCGTAATCGTCTGCTCGGGCACCGATGCGACATATGCGGCTGACCGCAAGGCGCTGACCTGGCTGCGCGAACACTCTCGGCATGGCGGCAGCCTTGGGGCGATTTGCACGGGTGCCTATACACTGGCACGCGCGGGCCTGTTGGGCGGCGATGCAACGACCGTTCACTGGGAAAATCAGGCCGCTTTCCGCGAACTCTTTGACATGGAACCCTTGCAGCAGATCTATGTCATGGGCCGAAGACACTTTTCCTGCGCCGGGGGCGAGGCGGGGGTTGATCTGATGCTGGCCGTGATCGCCCAGGACCACGGGCCGAAACTGGCGGACGCGGTTGCCGAAATGTGCCTGCATTCGCGTCGTCGCGAAGCCGGAACGACACAGAAGCGGGTGTTCACTTCGCTTATGGCCACCCGCCACCCGGACATCGCCCGTGTCATCACCGCGATGCAAGCGAACATTGCCACCCCGCTTGCTCAGGATGAACTCGCCGAGATCTTCGGCAAGACAACCCGGCATCTGGAGCGCACCTTCAAAGCTGTGACCGGAGATACGCCAAAAAGCTTCTATCTGGGCCTGCGGTTGGAACAGGCCCGGGACCTTCTGTCGGAAACCAGCATGTCGATGCTTGACGTTGCGGTCGCAACCGGCTTCGTTTCTCGGGGCAGCTTTTCCAAGGCATTTCGCGGCCGCTTCGGGACCTCACCGACCAAGTTTCGCTGACCATCCTCCGTCGAGCAGAGCGTTCCGGGCAGGCCGCCCGCCGATGGTTTGGCCGCAGGCCTGGTGGCTTCAAGGGCGATGCGGAAGAGACAAAGCAGTGATGCCGGGTGAGTGTCGGTGCAAATCTTGGCCGGCAAGGCAAGGTTTCAGTTGCTTCACGGTGCGCCCAACACGGCAGGGGCTCCCTGCAAGTAGTTAAGTTTCAGGAACTCAACGAAGCTGGACTGGAACTGCCGCGTATGCGCATGGGCCAGCGCATCCGCCCGGTTTACGTCCTTTGCCTGGATCGCGTCCAGCATCTGGTCATGCTCGTCCGTCAAGAGATAGCCGTCGTGTTCCTTCTCGATATAGTCGAAATGAAGGTGCAGCATCCGCCGTCCCTGGTTCAGCAGGCGGTCATAGAAGGCGGCAAGGAAGGGGTTCTTTCCAGCTTCGGCAATCGCCATGTGAAAGGCGCGGTTCGCCTCGGACATGGCCAGTTGGCTACCGCTTGCCACCGCCGCGACAAAGGCCTTCTGCTGTCTTGCAATGGCCTTCAGGTCGGCATCTGACCGCAGTTCCGCCGCCAGCCGGGTGTTCATGCGCTGTGCAATGTCCAGCGCCTCGACATATTTCGGGAAAGATTGCAGGTCTATCGGCGCAACAATGGTAGACCGGTTCGCCAAGGTGACGACCAGCTCTTCCCCCGCCAACCGGATAAGCGCCTCGCGGACCGGAGAGCGTGACATGCCAAAGCGGTCGGCAAGCGTGGTTTCATCCAGCAGCGCGCCGGGCGGAAGGGCCAAGGACAGGATTTCGGTCCGCAGCGTCTCATATGCGACCTTCACGCCACTGCCCTTGATGCGCTTTTGGTCCTGAACCACGTCCATATTCGTCTCCTTCATCCGAACAGACCCTAGCTGATCGCAATAATTATGTCGACACGCTGCATTTTAATTTTGACGTGTCGGCTCGGTGTCGGCATGATGGGGCCTGAAGACTCACTAGGGATGAATGACATGCTGAAACTGCAAGGTGTGCTGCCCGCGCTCGTCACGCCGTTCGACGCGAAGGGCCAGATCGACTTCAAAGCCTTTGAAACGCACCTGACCGCCCTCCGCGCGGCGGGGGTCTCGGGCTGGGTGCCCTGCGGGTCGTCGGGCGAATACAACCTGATGAGCGATGATGAACGCGACCAGGTTCTCCGCTTCGTCAAGGATTTCGCCAAGCCGGGCGAAATCCTGATCGCGGGAACCAACGCGCCCTCGACAGCTGGGGTCATCGCGAACACCAAGCGCGCGAAAGAGCTGGGCTACGACGCCGTCCTTCTGGCCGTTCCCTTCTACACCAAACCGACCCAGGCCGAAATCATCCGCCATTTCAACGCGGTGATCGACGCGACCGACATGAACATCGTCCTCTACTCCTATCCCGGCAAGGACGGGGTCGAGATCGAGTATGAGGCGCTGGACGCCTTGGCCGATAACCCCCGCATCATCGGCATCAAGGAATCTTCGGGTGTCCTGCAGCGCGCCATCGGGATTTCCACCCGCTATGCCGGGCGGATCCAACTGGTCTCGGGCTCGGACGACATCGCCTGGGATTTCATGCACTGGGGCGCCGACAGCTGGATTTGCGGCCCCGCGAACTGCATGGCGAAACCAGTCTGCGAGATGGACGCCGCCTTCCGCGCCGGCAACCACGCCCGCGCGAAAGAGATCATGCAGGCCGTCTGGCCCGCTATGAACGTGCTCGAATCAGGCAAGTTCGTGCAGAAGCTGAAATACGGCTGCGAACTGCAGGGCAACCCGGTCGGTGAATGCCGCATGCCCTTCGGCCCGCTGACCGACGCCGAAAAGGCTGAATTCGCGGCCGCGATGCAACCGATCATCAACTGGAAGTAAGCCATGGTCACGGTGGTCATTGGGGCAGGGATCATTGGCACTACCATCGCCCATGACCTTCAGAAGCGCGGTCGGCAGGTCGTGCTTGTGGACCGTGACGCCCCCGGCAAAGGGGCGTCCTTCGGCAATATGGCAAGCATCGCCGTGACCGAGTTCATGCCCGCCTCGCGCCCCTCGGTCTGGAAGCAGATCCCCGGCTGGATGCTTGATCCCGAAGGCCCGGTCCGCGTTCGTCCGTCCTACATGCTCAAGCTGGTGCCGTGGTTCCTGCGTTTCATCGCCGCCAGCCGCCCGTCACGCCTGCGCGCGCTGGAAGATCAGGGCGCGGCCCTTTGCGCCCGGTCGCTGGAAGATACTCAGGCGTTGCTTGCCGACTGTGGGCTGTCCGACCAGATCAGTGACGAAGGCTGCCTGTCGCTTTACGCGAATGAGGCCGAATTCAAGGCCGACCGCGACCATATCGAGATTCTCGAACGCTTTGACATCCCGCATGAGGTGCTGGGCCGTCAGGCGATCAAGGCGCTTGAGCCTGAACTTTCGGACAAGATCGGGATGGCCGTCCTGTTCCCGAAGAACCGGTCAATGAAGGATCCCTACAAGCTGGTACTGGCCCTTGCCGACCGGTTCACCGCCCTTGGGGGCCGGATCGAACGGGGCGAAGTCACCGGTTTTGTCCGCAGCGACCGCATCCGCGAAGTTGTCCTGAAAGACGGCCGCAAACTGCCCGCGGACGAGGTGGTGATCTGCGCCGGGGCCTTCAGTGCCCGGTTGTCCAGACTATTGGACGAGCCGATCCCGCTTGAAACGGAACGCGGCTATCACACCCAGATCATGGCACCGGGCATTTCGATGAAGCACTCGATCATCTGGCCCGCCCGGGCTTTCATGGTCACCCCCACCGCAGGCGGCATCCGGGTTGGTGGCACGGTGGAAATGGCAGGGCTTGACGCTCCGCCCGACTATCGCCGGTCCAAGATCACCGTCAAACGCGCCAAAGAGGCGCTCCCGAACCTGAAATGCGAGGATTTCACCGAATGGATGGGCCACCGCCCGGCGCTGCCGGATACGATTCCGATCCTGTCGGCCAGTGCCCGGACGAAGGGCCTGTTCTACGCGACAGGTCACGGGCATCTGGGCCTGACATATGCCGCCACCACCGCGCGGCTTATGCGCGAGTTGATCACCGGGGCCAAGCCTTCGGTCGACCTGACCCCCTATCGCGTCAACCGGTTCTAGGTGCGGACCATGCAATCCCTTGAAGGTCAGATCGTTCTTGTCACCGGCGCCACTGGCGCCATCGGTCAGGCGATATGCGCCAGCCTTGTCGCCGAAGGCGCGCGCGTCATCATCCACTACGGCTGCAACGAGGCCGCCGCTCGCACCCTTCTGGACCGGCTGGGAGGGCAGGGCTTCTGCATCGCGGCCGATCTTTCCGACCCCCTCGCCCCCACCCGTCTGTGGGATGAGGCCGAGGCGCAGGCAGGCCGCATCACCGCCCTTGTCAACAACGCGGGTATTCGCAGCGAAGTATCGGTCGACGCCCCGCTGGCCGACTGGCACGCCACCTGGTCCCGCGAAATCCAGGTGAACCTTCTGGCCGCCGTTGACCTGACCCGCGCCGCGATCCGGCATTTCCGCACCCAAGGTGGCGGGCGCATCCTCAACATGGCCAGCCGGGCTGGGCAGCGCGGCTATTCCGCCAATGCCTTGGCCTATGGCGCGACCAAGGCGGCACTCATCAACCTCACAAAGTCCATCGCCCAAAGTCATGGGGCCGAGGGGATCACTGCCCTGGCCCTTGCCCCCGGCTGGGTTCGCACCGAAATGGCCGAAGCCTTCATTGCCCAGCATGGCGAGGCGGCGGCCCTTGCGGGCATCCCCGTGGGCCGGATGGCCGAACCCGCCGAGATCGGCGATCTGGTGGCCTTCTGCCTGCGCCCCAGTCAGGTTTCGCTGAATGGGGCCGTGCTTGACGTTAACGGCGGCAGCTATCTGCGATAGGAGAAAGACATGCGGTTTCAGGACAAGGTGGTCGTGGTCACCGGTGCGGCAGGTGGCATCGGCACCGCCATTGCCCAACGCTTTGCCAGCGAAGGAGCGCGGGTCGTCGTGACCGACGTGAATGCCGAAGGGGTCGAGGCGACCGCCGCCGCCCTTCGCGCCACCGGTGCCCAGGCGCGGGGTTTTGCCGCCGATATCTCGAAGGCCGAGGGCTGCAAGGCCGTCATCGCCGACACCCTGGCGCAGGAAGGCCGGATCGACGTGTTGTGCAACAACGCGGGCATCAACCGGCGCGGGCCGCTTCTGTCCTTGACCGCCGAGGATTGGGACCTGTCCTTCGCCGTCAACATCGACGCGATGTTCCACCTTTGCCAGGCCGCACTGCCCTCGATGATCGCGCAAGGCGGCGGGGCGATCGTGAACACGGCCAGCCAATGGGGCCTTTTCCCCGCACCGAACCACATCGCCTACAACGTCACCAAGGCGGCCGTTGCCAGCTTTACCCAGAACCTCGCCCGCGACTACGCTCCGCAAAAGATCCGCGTCAACGCGGTCTGCCCCGGCGAAATTCACACACCCATGCTGGAAGCCGGGGTGAAACGCTCGGGCCGCACCATCGCCGACCTCGACAAGCTGGTCCCCTTCGGCCGCATCGGCAAGCCCGAGGAAGTGGCCGCCCTCGTCGCCTTCCTTGCCAGCGACGAAGCCGCCTTCATGTGCGGCTCGCTGGTGGAAATCACCGGCGCACAAGCTGTATGCTGACCTGAAAACCAAGCAAGAGGAACGCCGATGCGCTGGAGCAAGACGATACAGACAGTCGATGTCCATTGCGCGGGCGAGATCGGGCGCGTGATTACCGGGGGTATTCTCAACATCCCCGGCGCGACGATGGCCGAAAAGCTGCACCATCTGAACACGGTGGACGATAGCCTGCTCCGCTGGCTCTGCTCTGAACCACGCTCCGCCCCTGCAGGGTCGTTCTGCCTGTTGACCCCGGCCTGCGACCCCCGCGCCGATGTCGGCTTCATCGTGCTGCAACCCGATCAGGCCCACGCGATGTCGGGATCGAACGCGATGTGCGCGACGACCGCGCTGCTGGAGACCGGCATGATCCCGATGGTCGAACCGGAAAGCCGCATCACCTTTGACACGGCGGCAGGGCTGGTTGTGGCGACTGCGGTCTGTCAGGCGGGAAAGGTTGTGAAGGTCACGCTGGACATGCCGCCCTCCTTCCTGGCCCGGCGGGACGCGATGATCGAGACGGCAGAATGGGGCGCGGTAAGCTATGACCTCTGCTTCGGTGGGGTGTTCTATGCGCTGGTCGATGTGGACCAGATCGGCTTGACCATCGCCCCGGAAAACGCTCGGGCGCTGGCGATGACCGGGGTAGACCTGCGGAACCGGATTGCCGCAATCGAACCTGCGCCGCACCCGACGACCCCCGCGTTGAACGGCCTTGCCTACGTGATGTTCCGCAGCATCGAACCTGACGGCGCGCTGCGCACCTGCACCACCTTGCGTCCTGGGCGCGCGGATCGGTCACCCTGCGGGACGGGGTCCAACTCCAACATGGCGGCGCGGCACTCAAAAGGCTTGGCGAAGCCGGGGGATGTGATCGTGTCGCGCTCGATCATCGGGGGCGAGTTCACGACCGAGCTTGTCGAAGAAACGACCGTCGGCCCGTATCCGGCCACTCGGAACCGGGTGTCAGGACAATGCTGGATCTACGGGATCAGTCAGATCGGCCTTGATCCCACCGACCCCTTTCCGCTGGGCTTTACCCTGTCGGACACCTGGGGCGGATGACCGGGCGGTATCGGCGTCGGTGCTGCGAAGCCCTGCCGCCTCGGCAACGGGTCCGAATATTCTTGACCATGGCCGGACCGTTCGATCCGCGGCCCGATCGATAAGGCAATTGGACTGACCGACTAGTAGCCTCTGCTCAGCTTGGATCCGGTTCCCCGAACGTCGGCCAGTTGCACCGAAAGGGCGCTGATGAACAGGCGGGCGTCCGTCAGCAGCGAGGCGAAGTGGAAGCCCTTGGCCAGCATTGCCCTCACCATCGCGGGCGATCCGGTATGGATCCCCGCGATGCGCCCTGCCGCCCGCGCCCGCGCGCCGATGGTGCTGATGGCGTCCAGAACCTCGGGTGCGGTCGGCTCCAAGGTCGGCTCATGGCCCAGCGACAAGCCAAGGTCGGACGGGCCGACATAGACACCGTCGATCCCCTCGACCGCCAGAATGGCATCAAGGTTGGCCAGCGCCTCGCGCGTTTCGATCATTGCGAAGACGGGTACTGTGCTGTTGGCGCCCTTGGCATAGCCCGCCCCATGCACAAGGTTCGCCCGCGTCGGGCCGAAAGACCGCCCTCCCAGCGGGGCATAGCGGGCGGATTGCACTAGGTGACGGGCGTCCTCGGCGGTGTTGATCATCGGGCAGATCAGCCCGGAAAAGCCTGCATCCAGGCATTTCATCACGACGCCCGGTTCGTTCCAGGGCACGCGCACCATGACTGGGGCAGGAAGGCCTTGCAGAACCTGCAGCAGGGTCAGCGCCGTCTGATAGTCGATCAGCCCATGTTGCAGGTCGATGGTCATCAGATCGAACCCGGCGCGGCCCATGATCTCGGCGGTGATGGGCGACGGAATGGCGCACCAGCCGTTGACGGCAGTGCCCCCGGCGGCGAAATGGGCCTTGATATCGGTGATCGGCATGGGCGGTCCTTCAGGCAAGCCAGTCGCGCAAGGCGCGGGTGGTGGCGGCGGGTTCTTCCAGCGGCGGCAGATGCGCCGCGCCGGGGATGATCTGCAGCCGCGATTGCGGCATAAGGCTGTGCATCAACTGGTGGCGGTCCAGCGGGCAAAGCGTATCACCTTCGCCCATCAACACCAGCGCCGGGCCTTTGTAACCGGCCAGCGTCGCCTGCTGGTCAGGCCGGTCGCGCAGGGCGCGGGACTGACGGGCAAAGACTTGCGGGCCAAGGGTCAGCGCCATGTCCATGCAGAGATCAAGGATCACCTGCTTGCCGGGGCCGGGGGCCAGGTAGTTCGGCTTCATGTCGTCACGCAGGACGCTGTCCAACTCTCCGCCCAAGGCACGGGCAATCTGGGGGGCGCGGCGGGCCTGAACCTCGGGCGCTTCGGCGCGGGGGTTGGTGTCCAGAAGGGCCAGCCGGGTGACGCGGTCAGGGGCTTGGCGCAGGACTTCCATCGCAACGATGCCGCCCATGGAAAGGCCCGCAAGGGCAAAGGTCGGTGGGGCAGTGTTCAGAAACAAGGCTGCGAGGGCAGCCATGCTGTCGGCCTCGGTCGGTAGGTGGTGGATCACCGCCACGCCAAGATCGGCGTCGATACCGCCCCACATCCGGGCGTCGCACATCATGCCGGGGATCAGGACAATCGGCGTCACCGGGACCAAATTCCTTCGAAGGAATTTTCAAAACTCTTCGAAGAGTTTTGGTCCCTAGCCCACACGGCGCGCCCCTTCCTTCAGCGTCGCAAGCTTGGCCCATGCGATTTCTGGGTCCACCGCGCCGAAGCCTGCAAAGGTGCCAAAGCCGCAGTCCGACCCGGCGATGACGCGATCAGTCCCGAGAATATTCGTAAACCGCTCAAGGCGTTGCGCCACAAGGTCGGGATGTTCGACGAAGTTCGTCGTCGTGTCCACCGCGCCGGGGATCAGGACCTTGTCGTCGGGAATGTCCTTGGCGCGGTCGCGGAACACGGTCCATTCGTGGCCGTGCCGGGGGTTCGCGGTTTCGAACAGGATATAGCGGGCCGGAACCGTCATCAGCAGGGGGAAGACCTTGGCCATGTCGATGTCGCAGACATGCGGGCCTTCATAGTTGCCCCAGCAGATATGCAGGCGGATGCGGTCATGGTCCAAGCCTTGCAAGGCGTGGTGCAGGGCCTGAACATGGGTGTTCGCCACGGCCAGAAATTCGGTGTCCGTCAGATGGGTGAACAGCATGTGCCGCGACAGGGCAAGGTCGGGGCAGTCAAGCTGCAGGTCCAACCCCGCGTCAAGGATCGTGCGGTATTCGTCGCGCATCGCATCGGCGAGGGCGTGCAGGTAGTCTTCCCGCGTCGCATAGTGGGCGTTCTGCAGGAACAGGCTGATCACGCCGGGTGAGGCGGCGTTCATGAAGCCCCGTTCCACCCCATGCGCGGCCATCGCGGATTTCAGGTTGGCGATGTCCTTTTGCAACTCGCCCTGGCCTTTGGATGCGACCGGGCCAACGCATTGAGGACGCGCGTATTTCGGGGTGCCGCCTTCCTTTGCCAGCCGGTCCAGAAAAGTGGGAAACAACTTGAGGTCGGCGGGCGCATTCCGTGGGCTGTCACCGCCAAACCCGGTGTAGCGGTCCTTGACGTAGGTCGCGTAGCTGATCTTCGAAGCCTCGCCATCAGACACGATGTCGATGCCCGATTCCTTTTGGCGGCGGACGTTTTCCAGCACCGCTGCCGCCATGCAGGCGTCGAAGGCGGCGGGGTCGTAAGCCTCACCCTTCTCGCGGGTGAACAGGAAATCCACCACCTCTTGCGGGCGGGGAAGCGAGCCGACATGTGTGGCGAGAAGGGTCATGAATACCTCGTCTGGAACTGTCTTGCTTCAGTCTTGCTTTCGTCTTGCTTTTGTCTTGCCGTGATCTTCACAAAAGCCGTCCGGTCAGGCCAGCCGGATCGTCGGTGGCAATAACGCGGTAAAGGCTGGATTCGCCGGTCATCGAGGGCGCAAGCGAATGTTCCAGCCCCGGCGGGATCGCGGCAGTGTCGCCGGGGTTCAATACGGTCGTGCCGCCCGACCACGACAGCCGCCAATAGCCGCGCATCGGCATCAGCACCTCATGCCGGGTCAGGGTATAGGGCGTGTCGGGGATCGAGTTGCGCGACAGAAGTTCAACCTCGAAACCGGGGCGGTCGCGCAGCTTGCCGTTCGCGCCGATCACCTTGGCGGGTTGGCGGTCAGACAGGGCCATCAGATCCCAGTAGCGGGCGACACAGTTCGGGATCACTTCGGCTGTGGTGGGTTCGGGGAAGGCCTTCAGTTCCTCGTCGGTCAGGAGCGGCATAGGGGGGACGCCTTCGGGCAGGTGTTGCCCTTTTTTCGTATCGTAAAGCTTGCCGTTCTTGCCCAGCACAAGGCCATAGTCCTTGGCATCGGTGATCACCTGCGGTGCCCAGACCACGCCGCCCCCGGCATCGTCGCCGCCAAGGATCGCCATGATCATCCCATAGTCGGTGCCGACATTTTCGAACGCCCGGAAGATGCCGGTGGGGATGTTGAAGATGTCGCCTTCCTCGGCAATGAACTCGCCCGCCGTGCCCCAGCGGCCCCAGAAGAACCGCCAGCGGCCTTTCAGGACAAAGAACACTTCCGCCGTGCGATGGGTGTGAAGCGAGTTGCGGCAGCCGGGGGGCTGGCCTGCTGCCCCGATGTTGAAGCCGGGGGTGTCGACGATATGGACATGCTGGTCAGGGCTTTCAGATACGCCACCGCCGATGATGGTGAAGTTTTCCTTCCGGTTCGATCCCGGTGTATGCGCGTCGATGAACGCGGTCTTGCAGGGGCGCAAGTCGCCATAGCGGACGATGCGGGTTTCCATTTCGGCAGGGGTCATCTTGCTATCCTTGATAGGAGTGGTCGGGGTGGGCCAGAAGGATCTGCTTCCAGATGGAAACCTCGTCCCACAGGCTGAATTCGCGTCTTAGTCCCCAAGGCCCGAACTCGGCGTGGGTAAAGCCCATGATGTGAACGGGTGCGCCGGTCGGGGCACCAAACAGGCCAAAGCCGGTGTGAGTGCCGTCCAGCGACCAGCGCACTGCGGCGCGGTCGGGTTGGCCGGGATCGGCCCGGCCGATCTGGTGGTGGATGGTGAACTGCGCGTCGGGAAAGCAGGTGCGGAACTGCATCCACTGCGCTTCGGCGAAGGGGATGCCCCAGCCGGTGACGCCGCCCGCATGGCTGACGTTCACCGCCCGGTCATACTCACGTCCGATGACGGCCACGTCCTTCTCCATGATGCCGGTCAGGATATCGGCCAGCCGCTGCCCCAGCGGATGATCGTTGCCCCGCCCCGTGTACGGTCCGGGCACATCAATAGCCGTAGTGAAGGGCCGCCGCGCCTTCTCTGGCCCGCCCTCGCGGACAATCGACGCCCGCGCCCAGGCCTCGGGGCTGTGACCCAGCTGCCGAACCATCGCACCCATGTCGTAGCACAGCCATTCGTCGGTGATGACCTCATCCTGCACATAGCAGTCCGCGATGCAGCGGGCGGCCACGACCTTGCCAGTCGGCGGGCCAAAGACCCCGTGGCCGGTATGCGTGCCGATGATCATCGAGCGGTGCGAGGAAAGGTAGCCCGAAGCCTCCTCCCCCGACCAGATCACGTCGTCGCCATAGATCTGGCGGTCGGGGAAGGCGGCAAGACTGGCGAGCGTGTCGTTGATCACGTCGACATTTCCGGTCATCACGCCCAGCGTCGACCGGGCGATCATGTCCTTGCCATAGGCTTGCTGCAGCAAGGCGATCTGGCGGCCTTCCCAGATTTCCCGGGTCACGCCCTGAATGTAATCCGGCAGGTTGGCGTAGCGTCCCATCTGTCCCCCTAGTCCGCTGTCCAGCCGCCATCGACGATGAGTGAGGTTCCGGTGATCAGCGCCGCCGCGTCCGAGGCGAGGAAGGCGACGGCGCCCATGATGTCGGTGACCTCTCCCACCCGGTTCAGCTTGATCTTGGACGCAATCCAGGCGGCGCGTTCCGGGTTGGCGAAGGTCTGCGCGGTCAGTGCCGTTCGGATGAAGGTCGGCGCGATGGTGTTGACGCGGATGCCGTGCTTGCCCCACTCGATCGCCATCGACTTGGTCATGCCTTCAACCGCATGCTTGGTGGCGGAATAGACCGCCCGGTCGGGCCCGCCGACATGGGCCATCTGGCTGGTGATGTTGATCAATGACCCCGGTTTTCCCGCCGCCAGCAGGCCCCGGGCCACCGACCGGGTCAGGAAATAGGCCGCGCGGGTGTTCAGGTTGGTGACGGTGTCGTAATCCTCCGGCGTCGTCTCGGTCGCGGGCGAGTGGCGGGCAAGACCGGCTGAGTTGACGAGGATGTCAAAGGCCGGACGTTCGGCCAAAGCCACCTCGACCGCCGCGATGTCGGTGATGTCGAGCGCAAGGATGTCGGCCTGCATCCCCTCGGCCCGCATTTCGGCAGCCAGCGCGCGCAGTTCGGGTTCCCGCCGCGCGCAAAGCGTCACCTGCGCCCCTTGTTCGGCCAGCGCCACGGCGCAAGCGGCCCCGATGCCGGAGGAGGCACCGGCAACCAGCGCGCGGCGGGTATCCAGACGGAACGAGGGCGTGCGGGGCAGGGTCATGTCGCGGCGGCTCCGTAGGGGACATTTCGTCCACCATAGCGCCGGACCCGGATATTGCACTGTTCGGCATGGCCGACAAAGCCTTCCAGCATGCAAAGCCGCGATCCGTATTCTCCCACCAGCGCAGCGGCGGCATCGGTGGTGATGCGCTGATAGCTGTGGGTTTTCAGAAACTTGCCGACCCAGAGGCCACCGGTATAGCGCCCGGCCTTCTTGGTCGGCAGCGTGTGGTTGGTGCCGATCACCTTGTCGCCGTTCGCAACATTGGTGCGCGGGCCAAGGAACAGCGCACCGTAAGAATGCATGTTCTGAAGATACCAGTCGTCGCGGTCGGTCATGACCTGCACATGTTCACTGGCGATATCGTTGGCGGCGGCCAGCATCTCGTCATGGTTGTCGCAAAGGATCACCTCGCCATAGTCGCGCCAGCTGACTGCAGCGGTGGCGGCGGTGGGCAGGATGGTCAGCAGACGGTCGATTTCTTTCAGGGTCGCTTCGGCCAGCTTGCGCGAGTTGGTCACCAGAACGGCGGGCGAGTTGTAGCCGTGTTCGGCCTGACCCAGAAGGTCGGTCGCGCACAACTCGGCATCCACTGTGTCGTCGGCGATGACCATCGTCTCGGTCGGTCCGGCGAACAGGTCGATGCCGACGCGGCCGTAAAGCTGACGCTTGGCCTCGGCGACATAGGCGTTGCCGGGGCCGACCAGCATGTCGACGGGTTTGATCGTTTCGGTGCCGATCGCCATGGCACCAACAGCCTGCATTCCGCCGAGGACGTAGATTTCATGCGCGCCGCCCATGTGCATTGCGGCGACGATGGCGGGGTGAGGGGCGCCATTGACCGGCGGGGCGCTGGCGATGATCCGGGGCACGCCCGCGACCGATGCGGTCAGGACGGACATGTGGGCGCTGGCGACCATCGGGAACTTGCCGCCGGGGACGTAGCAGCCGACCGACTGGACCGGGATGTTGCGGTGGCCAAGGATGACGCCCGGAAGAGTTTCAACCTCGACATCCGTCATGCTGGCGCGCTGGACCAGCGCGAAGTGGCGGATCTGAGCCTGGGCGAACCGGATATCCTCGATGTCGCGGGGGGAGACCTTCTGGATCGCAGCCTCGATCTCGGACGGAGTCAGGCGGAAGGCGGGGGGGGCGTAGTGGTCGAACTTCACCGACAGGTCGCGCACGGCGGCATCGCCCCGGGCGGAAATGTCGGCGAGAACCCCTTCGACCGTGGCGCGGACCTGGGCGTCATCCGCAGCCCGTTCCGCCTCGGGCTTGCCGCGCTTGAGCCAGGTGATCGCCATGGGAGCCTCATTTGAATACGTGTGCAATATGCTTAGATCATCACCGGGTGAAATGGCAAGTGGCATCTGGGGTGTTGATCGGTTCATGGTTGGCAGAGGGTTTCTTTTCGACTGACGGCGAGGAAGAAACAAGAATTGCAGACGTATGCAAAGCAAGCTACAAAGGATCAATAAGTCACGCCCGGCCACCGGGCCGAAAGGAGCCATGATGTCCGCCACGCCCGAAGCCAACCTTCATGCAAAAGTCACCTGGGTCAAATCGCCCAGCCGCAGCGCCGAGAATGACAACAAACCCGTCGCCGAACTGGTCGCCGGGGTCTTGGCCGACGTGAAAGCGCGGGGCGATGCGGCGGTTCGGGAGTATTCGTCCAAGTTCGACAAGGCCGAGGTTGGCGCGCTGGAGATCAGCATGGCTGAACGGGAGGCGGCGGTCGCCGCACTCGACCCGCAGACCCGCAAGGACACGGAATTCGCGATTGCAAACGTTAGGCGGTTCGCCGAGGCGCAGTTGGCGACGATCCTGCCGCTGGAGATGGAATCGCTGCCGGGCGTCCACATGGGGCATCGGGTGATCCCGATTACCCGCGTGGGCTGCTATGTGCCTGGTGGTCGATTCCCGCTTCTGTCTGCGCCGATCATGACCATCGTTCCGGCCAAGGTGGCGGGGGTGACCGAGGTCATCGCCTGCCTGCCCCCGAACGCGCATCAGGCGATGGTCGCGGGCTGCCATCTGTCGGGCGCGGATCGGGTGTTCCGGATTGGCGGCGCGCAGGCGATTGCGGCGATGGCTTTCGGGACGGAATCGGTGCCGCCGGTGATGAAGATCATGGGGCCGGGCAATGCCTTCGTGAACGAGGCGAAGCGGCAAGTCTTCGGGCCGGTGGGGATCGACCAGCTGGCGGGGCCGTCGGAAATCTACATCCTGGCGGACGAGACTGGCGATGTCGAGATGATCGCGACCGACCTTCTGGCCCAGGCCGAGCATGACGTGCGGACGCGGGTGGGGTTGATCACGACCGACCGGAAACTGGCTGAGGCGGTGGTGGTCGAAGTGGAGCGGCAGCTTCAGGGGTTGTCGACGGCCTCGGTCGCCGCGCCGGCATGGCGGGATTACGGTGAGGTCGCGGTTTGTGAGGACGAGGCGGCGATGATTGCCTACTCGGATTTCATCGCGGCGGAGCATCTGCAGGTTCACACCCGCGACCCGCATGGGATGGCCGCCAAGCTCACGAACTATGGGTCGCTGTTCATCGGGGAACTGGCATCGGTGGTCTATTCGGACAAGTGTTCCGGGACGAACCATACCCTGCCGACGATGGCGGCGGGGCGGTATACGGGGGGCCTCTGGGTGGGGGCCTATGTGAAGATCGCGACCCATCAGTGGCTGACCGAGGAGGGGGTGAAACTGGTGGCCCCCCCGGCGGCGCGGCAGGCGGCTTCGGAGACGTTGGAGGGGCACCGCAGGGCGGCGCAGCTGCGGCTGGACCGGATGCAGGTGCGCTGACTGTCCTGCGTGGACAGTTTTCCGGATCCTGTAAAATCAATGAGTTGGGATTGCGTGTTAGTGTGGTCTTAACTTTTGCCCGTACGCTTTTTTCCCGCGTTGCAAGGTGAGTATTTGAGCCAAGAGGAATAGGCTTTGGCTTCCTCTTGGCCTAAATACTCCCCCGCCGGAGGCGCCTTTCAGACCGGAGGGCGCTGGACGGAATGGTCCGTGGCCCGCTCGAATGCGTGACCGGCAGCGCAGAGGAGGTCCTCGTCGCCCTGCCTTGCGACCAGTTGCAGGCCGAGGGGGAGGCCGTTCTCGAACCCGGCGGGAAGCGACAGGGCGGGTTGGCCGGTCAGGTTGAAGGCAATCGTGCGCATGGGCGTCCAGACCGCCTTTTCGCCGTCGAAGGCGCTGAACGGGAGCGCGGGGGTCAGGGTCGTGGCGGTCAGGATCAGGTCGTGGCCGTTCATCGCGGCCAGCATTTCGGCGGTCAGGCGGGTTTGGGCTGCGCGGGCCTGTGCCACGTCTTCTGCGTCGAGCGCGGCACCGAAGGCGAGGCATTGCAGGGTGGGACGGCCGTAGTCGCCTGCGTTGTCATGGATCAGGGCGCGGTGTTCTTCGAGGGCTTCGGCGTGGAGGATGATGGAGGCGGCGGCCTCATAGGGCGCATAGTCGGGGAGGGTTACGAGGGTGATCTCTGCGCCGAGGAGGGAGAGGGTTGAGGCGGCCTCATCCATCGCCTTGATCAGGGCGGGGCTGGCCTGCGGGTCTTCGGCGAACCAGTCGCGGGCGTAGGCGATCCTCAGGCCGGTGATGGGTTGCCCGATCCGGGAGGAGGCGGGGCGCCAGTCACCTTCGGTCATCGCGTCCAGCGCAAGGGCGGCCTCTTCGACCGTCGCGGCGAGCGGGCCGATGTGGTCGAGGCTGGGGGAGAGCGGGAAGGCCCCGGCGCGGGAAGTGCGGTCGTAGCTGGGCTTCAGGCCGACTGAGCCGCAGTAGGCGGACGGCGAGCGGATCGAGCCGCCAGTGTCGGTGCCGATGGCAAGGCGGACGATGCCCCCGGCGACGGCAGAGGCAGAGCCGGAGGAGGAGCCGCCGGTGATGTGGGCGGTGTTCCACGGGTTGCGGGCGGGCGGGTTTGGAAGGGTGAGGTCGGGGCCGACCATGGCGAATTCGTAGGTCGCCACCTTGCCGATCAGGACTGCCCCTTGGGCGCGGAGGCGGGCGATGGCTTGGGCGTCGGTGTCGGCGATGCGACCGGCAAGGACGCGGGAGCCGCTGGTGGCGGGCTGGCCCATCACGTCGATCAGGTCCTTCACCGCGATGGGGAGGCCGCAGAGGGGGCCGGGGTCTTCACCCGAGGCAAGCCGGGCGTCGGAGCGGTCGGCTTGGTCCAGCGCGTCGGCGGCGATGCGGGTGAAGGCGTCGAGGCGCGGGTTCCGGGCGGCGATGCGGTCCAGCACGGCCTGTGTCAGCGCGCGGGAGGTAAGCGTTCCGCTGCGCAGCATGGCGGCGCCCTCAGGCAGGGAAAGATCGGCGGGATCGGTCATTCGGGTTTGTCGAGATAGGCCTGGACGCGGGCGACTTCAGCGCGCAAATGCTGCGCCCCGGCCCAGGCGGCGGCGAAGGCCTTGTCGTCAAGGGTGAGGCCCAAGGCGGCAAGACGGGCGCGGAACTCAGCTTCGGTGAAATCGGTTTTCATCGCGTGTCCCCATAGCGGCGGGTGGAGCCGCGGATGACAAGCTCTCCGCCAAGGACGACATGGGGGGAGCCAGCCTCATCCCCATCGATGCGGGCGAGAAGCATGGTGACGGTTTCGGCGACCATTGCGTCGACGCGCTGGCGGTAGGTGGTCAGATTGTAGGCGGGCCAGGCGGTGGGGGGGACATCGTCGAAACCGACGACCGAGACATCCTCGGGGACGCGCAGGCCTAGTTCGAAGCGCAGCACGTCCATCACGGCAAAGGCCATGTGGTCGTTGGCGACGAAGACGGCATCGGGGCGGCGGGTGGTGGCAAAAAGCTCACGCGCGGCGGATTGGGCGGTGCGGTAGTCGAAGTTGCCTTCGGCGCGGGCGAAGAGGTCCTGACCTGCTTCGGCGAGGCCTTGGCGGAACCCGGCCTCGCGGTCGATCTGGGTGGTGGCGCCGGAAAAGCCCGCGATATAGGCGATGCGCTGATGGCCAAGCGAGCAGAGGTAATCGGCGAGTGCCTTGCCGCCGGCAAAGTTGTCGGAGGTGACGGAGCAGAGGTTCTTGTCGGCATGGCCCCGGTTGAAAAGGACGACGGGAATGCCGGTCGACTGGCAGCGCGCGGCAAGGTCGGACGAGACCGAGACCGAAGCGAGGACGATGCCATCCACCTGATAATCCAGGATTTCCTTGACCACCTTGTCGACGTTGTCGACCGAAACCGGGGCAAGGAAGATCAGGACGTGGTAGCCGACTTTCTGCAGTTCCACCGACAGGCGTTCGACCATCTCGGGGTAGAAGTAGTTTTCAAGATAGGCGACGACGAGGCCGATGATGCGCGACTTGCCCGACTTCATCGCGCGGGCAAGGACGTTCGGGCGGTAGCCAAGCTGGGCGGCGGCCGCAAGGACCTTGTCGGCAGTCTTCTTCGACACCGAGGAGCCGGGGGTGAAGACCCGGCTGACGGCGGATTGGCTGACGCCCGCCAAAGCGGCGACTTCGAGAGAGGTTACCTTTTCAGCCATGTCTTTCCCTGCCTGCCGGGCCAGTCTTGGGCGAGATCGGCGCGGCGGGCAAGTCTGTCATAGCCGGGTGCCGGTCTTGGCGTCGAAGAGGTGGGTCTTTTCGGTCGGGATCGCGACGTGAAGGGGCGCGCCGATGTCGATGCGAAAGTCCTTGGGCGCGCGGATGGAGACAAGGGCGGGGCCGATGCGGACCGAGACGAGAGTTGCGTCGCCGAGCAGCTCCAGCGTGTAGACGGGGGCGGTGAGTTGGGCCGGTTCGGGGGACACTCGGACGTCTTCAGCGCGGAAGCCGAGGGTGACGGGGCCTTGTCCGGCTGCGGGAACGGTCAGGCCCTCGGCGCGGAAGGTGCCGTCCTGGATCTCGCCCGCGACAAGGTTCATCGCGGGGGAGCCGATGAAAGAGGCGACGAAGGTGTTGGCGGGGCGGTCGTAAATCTCGGTCGGGGTGCCAAGCTGCTGGACGACGCCGTGGTTCATGACGACGACGCGGTCGGCGAGGGTCATCGCCTCGATTTGGTCGTGGGTGACGTAGATCGTGGTGCGGCGAAGCGTGTGGTGCAGGTGCTTGATCTGCGCGCGGGTGCTGACCCGCAGCTTGGCGTCGAGGTTGGAGAGGGGTTCGTCCATCAGGAAGGCGTTGGGTTCCCGGACAATGGCGCGGGCGAGGGCGACGCGCTGGCGCTGGCCACCGGAGAGGGCGGCGGGGCGGCGGTCGAGGAAGGGGCCGAGTTCGACCATCTGGGCGGCGCGCATGACGCGGTCGTGGTGTTCGCTTTGCGGGATGCGGCGGACGCGCAGGGGGAAGCGGATGTTTTCGTAGACGGTGAGGTTGGGGTACAGGCCGTAGGACTGGAAGACCATCGAGATGTCGCGGTCTTTCGGTTCCAGTTGGTTCACCATGCGGTCGCCGATCCAGATTTCGCCCTCGGTCACATCCTCAAGCCCCGCGATCATCCGCATCGTGGTCGTCTTGCCGCAGCCGGAGGGGCCGAGAAGGACAAGGAATTCGGCATCGGCGATGTCAAGGTTGAGGCGGTCGACGCCGACATAGGCGCCCCAGCGTTTGGAGACATTCACAAGGCGGATCTGGGCCATGGCTTACCCTTTCACGGCGCCAGCGGTCAGACCGGAAACGATCTGGCGCTGGAAGAAGAGGACGAGGATGAAAAGCGGCACGGTGGCCGAGACGACGGCGGCGACGGCATACATCACGTTGCCTTCATTCTGGATCGACCCGAGGAAGCTGGCGATCTTTGGCACCATGGTCTGGTTTTCCTGGCTGAGGAGCATCGAGGTGACGGCAAAGTCGTTGTAGCCAAGGAGGAAGCTGAACAGGCCGGTGGTGATGACGCCGGGCCACATCACCGGGATGATCACCATGCGGAAGGCCTGAAACCGGGTGCAGCCGTCGACCATCGCGCTTTCGTCCAGGTCCTTGGGAATCGACAGGAAGAAGCTGTGCAGCATCCAGAGCGTGAAGGGCTGGTTGATGGCGACAAGGACGATGATCGTGGTGGGCAGGACGCCCCAGATGTTCAGTTGGAAGAACGGCAGCATGTAGCCTGAGACGAGGGTGATATGCGGCATGGCGCGGAAGATCAGGGCGGCGATCAGTATCCAGAAGGCGTAGCGGCTTCCCGACCGGGCGAGTGCATAGCCACCAAGCGTCCCGATGGTCAGCGAGATCAGGGTGACTGAGACGGTGACGATCAGGGTGTTGATCGCGGCCTTCCAGAATTCGTTTTTCACCCAGGCACCTGCATAGCCCGCCAGCGTGAAGGCCGACCCGGTCTGCGCCTGGGTGCGGGTGCCTTCGATCGCGCTCCACCAGGATTGGCGCGAGAAGAAGTCGGCCTCGACCTTGAAGCTGCCCCAGACGGTCCAGGCGAAGGGGAAGGCGGCGGCGATGATCCAGATGGCCAGAAAACCAAGGATCAGCGCGTTCAGGGCGGCGGGGCGGCGGGTGGCGACAGACATCTTCACACCGCTTTCTGGTTGAACTCACGCCAGGTGCGGCGGAGGACGGGGGCCAAGAGGATCAGCACACCGACGATGGTGATGACCGAGGTTGATGCGGCAGAGCCGAAAAGCTGCGCGTCCTGACCCACAAGGTCGTTGAAGACGAGCCATGAAAGCGAGGTGGCGTTTGCCTCGGCGGAAAAGCCGACGATGGGTTCAAAGACGCGGAAGTTGTCCATCAGCTGCACAAGGGCGACGAAGGTTGCGAGGGGGGCAAGGTGCGGGATGATGACGTGGCGGATGACCTCCCACCTTGAGGCGCCGTCGATCCGGGCGCTTTCGACGGTGTCATGCGGAACGGTCTGCAGGCCGGCGTAGAAGACGACGAAGGAAAAGGGGCCGTTGGTCCATACCCCGTAGAAGATCAGCACCGTCCAGGCGAGAGCGGGCGAGGCAAGCAGCGACAGGCCGGGATCGCCGGTCAGGCTTTGCAGCGTTGCGCCAAGGATGCCCGCCGGGTTGAACATCCAGGCCAGCAGCAGCGACCCGACAAGGGGCGTGATGATCATCGGCAGGATCGAGATGAAGATCGCCGGTCCCTTCAGAAGCCGCGGCAAGGTGTTGACGGCAAGCGCGATGGCAAAGCCCAGGGCCATGGCCAGCGGTGTGACCAGAAAGCAGTAGACCAAGGTGAAGCTGAGTGCGCGGTAGAATGGCAGGTTGAAGATGCGCGAGACCACGTCGCTGAAGCCCTTGTTGTCGGCAAGGATCGCGCCGATCTCCTCCACCGCAAGGTGGTTGCGGTTCAGGTAGTTGGCGAGACCGACGAACTGGCCAAGCGGCTGGGCTTCGTTCAGTTTTGCCATCGCCTCGGTGTCGACCTTGGTCTGCGTCGTGCATCCGAAGGGGTCGCAGTTCTGGACGGTGATCAGCACCGCCTCGTGTTCTGGCCATGGGCTGGGATTGGGAAGGGAGCTTTGGCCCAAAGGTGCGGGGCAATCGCGGCGATCCGCAAGCGGAGATGTCGGTAAAACCGTATCCCGGCGGAAGAAGAAGCCCGGCCGCACATCAAGGCGCGACCGGGCAAGGCGCTGGGGGCACCCTCAGTTCAGGAAGCCTGCCTCTTTCGCGGCGGTGTCATAGGCGGCTTTCACATCGGCAAGGGCCTGATCGGCGTCTTCCTTGCCAGCGATGAAGTCGGCCAGCTCAGCCGAAAGGGCGGTGTGCAGCAAGCCCATGTAGGGCTGCATCGGATAGGCGCGCGCGCCGCCGTTGGCATTGCCGATCACACCGACTGCAGCCGGGCCGGGTTCATAGCCTGCAACCAGCCAGGTGGCTGCGGCGGGGTTCGCGGCCACGGTTTCCGGGCTGATGCCCTTGACCATCGCCTGGAACGACACTTCGGCATCGGCATCCGAGATGTTCTTGGCGATGGTAAAGCCATCCCACCACAGCGCTGCCGCCGGGATCGTGCCGCCGCCGATGGTCGGGGCCGGGGCAAAGCCGGTGTTCGCGGCAACGTCGGGATTGGCGGTCGCAGGATCAATGGCGGCCCCGGCAAGCGAGCCCCACTGGTTCATCATCGCCACATTGCCTGCATCCCAGACCTTGCTGATCTCGTTCGCGTCATAGGTCAGGTAGTCGGGATTCATGAAGGTGGTCATGGCGCGCATGGTTTCAAGAACCTTGCGGCCATTGTCATTGTCGATGGCCAGTTCGGCGCTGCCGGGGGCAAAGAATTCGTCGCCGGTGCCAAGGTACATGTTCACGAATTCGGCGGCGAGGTCCCAGCCGGGCTTGTCGGCGGCGGCCAGCGGGTATTCCATCAGACCGGCGTCCTTGATCGCCTGGGCGGCGGCAAGCATTTCCTCATAGCTGGTGGGAACGGCGACACCGGCCTTTTCCAGAATGTCCTTGCGGTAGAACAGATGCTGGCCGTTGCCCATGAAAGCGATGGCCATGACCTTGCCGTCGATGGTGATCAGCTGGTTCGGTTGCAGCGAGGCGCCGTATTTGGCGACAAGGTCATCCAGCGGGCGGATCAGGTCGTCGTTCAGCAAGGGCACGATCGAGTTATTGGCGACCATCGCCACGGTATATTCCGCCGGGTTCGCGGTCAGGGCGGGACCCTGGATGTTCTTGTGTTCGGTGGTGGCGTTGGCCGAGACAGTCACGTCGGCGGTCGCGCAGGACATGGCCACACCATTGACGATGCGCAGCGCTTCGAAGTCGTTCGACAGGATGGCGACGTTGCCAGCCCCCTGGATGCCGCATTCGGCAAAGGCCACACCCCCGGCCAGCAAGGCGGCAAGGCTGACAGCGCCCGCCGTGAAGGTTCTGGAAAGCTTCATGGTCGTTATCCCTTCTGCGGGCAAGCGCAGGCTTGCCGGTTGGCCTGTTGGAGCGGCAAGAGACTCATGCTCTCTGGCGCGCTTTCAAAGGTTAAGCACTTCTTGCATACGAATGCAAACACTATGTGAGGGGGCCGAGATGCAGGGCAGAAATGAAAACGGCCCGCGTTTGGCGCGGGCCGTGGGTCGGGATTGTCTGTGGTAGATCAGGGGCTGGCGATCAGGCCAGCGGCCTTGACGTCGGCCATCTGCGCCAGCTTGACCTGGACCAGCGCTGACGCCTCGTCATAGACGCGCCATTCGTCGACGATCTTGCCGTTCTTGTAGTGGAAATGGGTGATGCCCATGATCTGCACCCGTTTCCCAGTCGGGCTGCCAAGGTGGTTCAGGATGCCATAGCCGATGTGGTGGCCTTCCATGATCCAGCGGACGGCGACCTTTTCGCCGCCTTCCTCACACGGAGTGGAGCAGATGTGGTGCACGGTGAAGGCCGCGTCGGGGATGCTGCCAATCAGGCCCAGAGTCTGGTGGATGATCGCGGCGTGGCCGTAAAGTTCGGCCATCAGGGGGCCGTGGTATTGCGCGGTCGGCGCGCAGACTTTGGCGATCTGGCCCAGCATCTTGCGGTTGAAGACATCGTGCAGCCAGCGCAGCGTGTGGCGTTCAAGGTCGGTCGAGGCAAGCGAAAGGTCCGCCTCTGCCTCGGGCGGGTACTGGCCGATCATGTGGCGATTTTCACCGATATCCAGCGAAACCATGCCCTTGTCGAAGGCGGATTTGGCGATGCGTTCGGCATAGCCCTGCACATCGACGCCCAATTGCTGCAGGATCGCGGTGGTGTCGGCGACGACCCATTCGCGGTAGTTCTTGTTTTCATAGATCATGCAGTCCGCGACAGTGCGCGACGTGAACATGCGCCCGGTGGCCGGGCCAAGGTGGCCGTTCTGGCTGTGCCGCCCGGTTCCGGTGACAAGGTGCGAGGTGTAGAAGCCGTCATCCTCGTTCCCTTTCCAGATCACATGGGTCGCCATGCCGCGGCGTTCGGGAAAGCTGACAAGCCGCTGGATAGTGTCGCGGACGACTTCTTCCCGCGTGTAAAGCGTGCCGGTGGTGCCATAAAGAACGCAGTTGTGGGTGTAGTGGCTGTAGATCAGGCCGATGTCGCGTTCGTCCCAGATCAGGTGGGTGCAGCGGACGATGTAGTCGACGATGTCGGTGTAGATCGAATCGAACCCGCGCATCGGTTGGGTGCGCTTGGCGTTCTGGGGCGCCAGGTCGGGGAAGTCGTGCCGTTCGACCTGAAGCACTTTTCCTGACGGGGCGGGGGCAAGCTCGCTGCCCTTCTGGTTGGCTGGCTTGTCGGTCATCGTCATCTCCCTGCCGTGTCCAGCCGACGACTCACGTCCGGACAGACCAATCCTACTTGATTGGGCGGAAAGTGACGCCTTTAGCATACGTATGCAAGCACATTCTGAATCCCGGTGATTCCGACCAAGAACGGGACCGGGTCAAAGGGGGCTGTTTCGCCCCGGCTTCCGGGCCATCGGCTTGGGAAGGGTCTGTACGGATTTGCCTGGGAAGGCTTCAGTCCAGGGCCGGCACGACGACCACGCGGGTTCCCCAGTCGTTGCATCTTCGCGCAAGGTCAGAGGGCAACGGGCGGTCGGTGAAAAGGGTGTCGATCTCGGCCAGGGATGCCAGCCGGGCCGGGGCCGACCGGTCAAGTTTTGATCCGTCGCAGACCAGAAACACCTTGCGCGCCTGCCGGATGATCGCCTTGGAGACCCGGACTTCGGCCAAGTCATAGTCAAGGATGTCCCCGTCCTGATCCAGGGCAGAGGCACCGATCACGGCGATGTCCACCTTGAACTGCTCGAAGAACTGGGTGGTCAACTCGCCCACCAGACCCCCATCGGTGCGGCGCAGCGCCCCGCCCGCGACCATGATCTCACAGCCCGGATTGGCGGCCAGGATATTGGCGACGTTCATGTTGTTGGTCACGACGGTGATATTGCGATGCGCCAGAAGCTCTTGTGCGACGGCTTCGGTGGTTGTGCCAAGGTTCATGATCAGCGAACAGTTTTCGGGGATCGCAGCAGCGCAGGTTCGGGCGATGGCTGCCTTCGCCTGTTGGTTCATCCTGCGGCGCTGCTCATAGCCCAGATTGGTTGCCCCGGTTCTTGGCACCGCACCACCATGCACGCGGTCAAGGTGGCCCATGTCGGCAAGATCGGTCAGGTCACGGCGAATGGTCTGCAGCGTGACATCAAATCTTTGCGCCAGATCGTCGACCATCACGCGACCTTCGGCGCGGACGATGTCGAGAATTTCGTTCTGGCGAAAACTGAGCGGCACGTCCCGTTCCTTCCGACGGCAATTCTGCTGCGCAGTGTTCCTGAAAGTACCCTTCGGGCACAAGCGGGAAAATTCGACCCGTCCGGTCGGCGCGTTCATGCCGCAGTTTTGCGCGAAACAGCGCGTTTGTCCCAAGGGCCGCAACCTTGCACAGTCAGGTCATGACTCGCACTGAGCTGTGTTCGCTTTTTGGCAAAGCGCGCGTAAACGAATATTTTCGATTGACTAATCCTGTTCTTTTGTCATCTATTGTGGCCCAAAAGGAGAGATTTGCGTGTCAACTGCAATCGGGACCGGCCCGACGGATCTGTTCATCATCGGTGGCGGCATCAACGGGTGCGCCATTGCCCGCGATGCGGTGGGCCGCGGTCTGACCGTAGCCCTGGCCGAACAGGGCGATCTGGCGCAGGCCACGTCGTCGGCCTCGACCAAGCTGTTCCATGGCGGTTTGCGCTATCTGGAATATTTCGAATTCCGGCTGGTCCGCGAGGCGCTGGAAGAGCGTGAGACCTTGCTGGTGGCCATGCCCCATATCTCGTGGCCGATGCGGTTTGTGCTGCCGTATTCCCCGGACATGCGGTTCGAGGGTGACACGCCAACCGGGCGTCTTCTGTCGCGTTTCATGCCGTGGATGAAGGGGCGGCGGCCTGCATGGCTGATCCGGTTGGGCCTTTTCCTGTACGACAGTCTTGGGGGGCGCAAGATCCTGCCGCGTACGCGGAAGCTGGACCTGACCCGGGACCCGGCGGGCAGGCCGCTGCAGTCGAAGTTCCGCTTTGCCTATGAATATTCCGACTGCTGGGTCGAGGATTCGCGGCTTGTCGCCTTGAACGCCCGCGATGCGGCCCAACGCGGGGCCGAAATCATGACGCAGACCCGCGTCACTTCGGCCAGTCGGCAGGGCGATCTGTGGGAGGTGGTGACCGAAGGTCCGATGGGTCGGCAGGTCCATCATGCGCGCGCGCTGGTCAATGCCGGGGGCCCGTGGGTCGAAGATGTTGTCCGCAATGTCGTGCATCTGGACACACGCGAAAGCGTTCGGCTGGTTCGCGGGTCGCACATCGTCACCCGCAAGCTTTATGACCACGATCGCTGCTATTTCTTTCAGGGCACCGATGGACGGATCATCTTTGCCATTCCCTACGAGCAGGATTTCACCCTGATCGGCACCACCGACCAGGACCACAAGGGCACTCCTGGCGAGGTTGCCTGCACCGATGCCGAGCGGGACTATCTGCTGGACTTTGCCAGCCGCTACTTTGCAACGCCGGTGACGGCGCAGGATGTGGTCTGGACCTATTCCGGCGTGCGGCCACTGTACGACGACGGGGCCAAATCGGCCACGGCGGCAACGCGGGACTATGTGCTGTCGCTGGATGCCAATGGCGCACCGCTCTTGAATGTCTTCGGCGGCAAGATCACCACCCACCGGCGTCTGGCCGAAAACGCACTGGCGAAGCTGGTGCCGTATTTCCCGCAGGCAACCGGGCTTTGGACTGCCCGCGCGCCTTTGCCGGGGGGAGATTTTCCGCATGACGGCGTGGCCGCGCTGGTCGCTGATCTGAAGGCCCGCTATGCCTTTCTGTCCGATTACTGGGCAAAACGTCTGGTCCGGGCCTATGGGTCGGAAGCGGCCACTGTTCTGGGCAAGGCCGCCAATGCCGCAGACCTTGGCCGGGATTTCGGGGCCACCCTGACCGAGGCAGAGGTGCGCTGGCAAATCCGGCACGAATTTGCGCGGCGTGCGGCAGATGTGGTCTGGCGGCGCACCAAGCTTGGCTTGCGGATGACGGCGGATGAGATCGCGGCACTGGATGCCTATATGGTCGCGGCTGCGAAAGACGGGCAGACTGGCACCGCTGCCGAACAGGGGGTGGTGCGGTGAGAGGCGAAGACACCATGACCCATATTCTTGCCATTGATCAGGGCACCACCTCGTCGCGCTCCATCCTGTTTGACGCCAAGTTGCGGGTTGTCGCCACCGCACAGGAAGAATTTCCGCAACATTACCCCGCCTCGGGCTGGGTCGAGCATGACCCTTCCGACCTGTGGTCGACCGTCGCAGGGACTGCCCGTGCGGTGATCGAGAAGGCGGGGATCAGCGCCACCGATATCGCCGCCATCGGCATCACCAACCAGCGCGAGACGACGCTGATCTGGGATCGCAAGACCGGGGAGCCGATCCATAACGCCATTGTCTGGCAGGACCGCCGCACCGCCGATATCTGTGCGACGCTTAAGGCGGCGGGGCACGAGCCGATGGTCACCGCCCGGACGGGGCTGCTGCTGGACCCCTATTTTTCCGGCACCAAGATCAAATGGCTTCTGGACACTGTTCCCGGTGCCCGCGATCGCGCCCTGCGCGGCGAGCTGGCCTTTGGCACGGTTGACACCTTCCTGATCTGGAAACTGACGGGGGGGCGGGTGCATGCCACCGATGCCACCAACGCGGCGCGGACGCTGATCTACGATATCGCCACGGGTGAATGGGATGCCGATATTTGCAGCCTGCTTGGGATCCCGATGTCGCTGTTGCCCGAGGTCAGGGACTGTGCCGCCGATTTCGGTACGACGCGGGCCGATCTTTTCGGGCGGGAAATCCCGATCCTTGGCGTTGCAGGCGACCAGCAGGCCGCGACCATCGGGCAGGCCTGTTTTCAGCCGGGCATGATGAAATCCACCTATGGCACCGGCTGTTTCGCGCTTTTGAACACCGGGGCGGATATGGTTCCGTCGAAGAACCGGCTTCTGACCACCATCGCCTATCGTTTGAACGGCCAGACAACCTATGCGCTGGAAGGCTCGATCTTCATTGCCGGGGCCGTGGTCCAATGGCTGCGCGACGGGCTGAAAATCATCCGCGAGGCGAAAGAGACGCACCCGCTGGCCGATGCGGCGGACAGCTCGCAGGACGTGGTTCTGGTCCCCGCTTTCACGGGCCTTGGCGCGCCCTATTGGCGGCCCGACTGCCGGGGGGCGATTTACGGGCTGACGCGAAACTCGGGCCCGGCTGAACTGGCGAAGGCGGCGCTTGAAAGCGTGGGCTACCAGACCCGCGACCTTTTGGAGGCGATGCGGTCGGACTGGGGCGCTGCCGCTGACGGCATCCTGCGGGTCGATGGCGGGATGACCGCATCGGATTGGGCCATGCAGTTCCTGTCGGATATCCTTGGCGCACAGGTCGACCGGCCTGTGGTGACCGAGACCACCGCGCTGGGGGCGGCCTATCTGGCCGGTTTGCAAGCCGGACTTTACCCGCAGCCCGATGAGTTCCAGAAAAGCTGGGCGCTTGAACGGCGCTTTGCCCCGGCGATGCCAGCCGCAACGCGGGAGGCAAAATATGCCCGTTGGGGTCGGGCGGTGGCGGCCACCATGGCGGTCTGAGGGGCTTTTCCCGACCGGCCACCGCGCGTTGGTGCATGCAGCCTTGATCGCAAAGCCACTTGGTTATGGGCTGGCCGGGGCTTCGGCGGCGGGCGCTTCGGTGGCTGCAGGTGCCACGGCTTCGGGTGCGGGTGCCGGCGGTGCGGTCAGAATGCCGTTCTGCCAGACGCCGGTTGCAACCTCGCCCGAGGCATAGGTCAGCGTGCCTTCGCCCTGCCGGACCCCATCCACGAACATGCCGACATAGACATCCCCAGACGGATAGGTCGCGACCCCCTTGCCTTGAATCACCCCGGCCTCCCAATTACCGACATAGCGAAAGCCATCGGTGGTCGTGAACTCGCCATCGCCGCTGCGAAGGCCTGCCTTGAACGTGCCCTTGTACAGGCTGCCATCGGCATAGACCGCCGCCCCGACGCCTTCGCGCTGGCCATTGACCCAGTCGCCTTCATAGCGATAGCCGTCGGTCTGGGTCATCGTGCCCGCGCCATGGGGCTGCCCGTTCAGGAACGCGCCCTCATAGACCCGGCCATCGGTATAGGTTGCGCGGCCCTTGCCGGTCATCAGCCCGGCCTGCCATTCGCCGTCATAGGTCGCGCCGTCCGGATAGGTGATTGCGCCGCGTCCCTGCGGCTCGTCATCCTTCAACGCACCGACATAGACCGAGCCGTCGGGATAGGTGATCGACCCGGTGCCGGTCATCCGCCCGTCGACCCACGAGCCTTCGTAGCGAAAGCCGTCGGCGGCGCTGAAAATCCCCTGCCCATGCCGCCGGTCCGCTTTCCAGCGACCGATATACACATCGCCGCCCTTGTGCAGCAGCGTGCCATCGCCCTCGCGCAGGCCATTGGCAAAGCCGCCTTCAAAGGTATCTCCGTTGGGCTGGATAAGCTTGCCCTGACCGTTCATCTGGCCCTCGGCCCAGTCGCCTTCGTAGATCAGGCCGTCCGGCGTGGTCAGCACGCCCTTGCCTGACCGAACCCCCTTGACCATCGTGCCTTCGTAAGTTGCGCCATCGGGGTAGGTGATCTTGCCGACACCTTCTTTCACGCCCATCGTCCAGTCGCCATCGTAGGTATAGCCCGAGGGGTTGGTCTGTTTGCCCTTGCCGTTCAGCGATCCGTTGACGAAGGTCCCTTCGAAGACCGAGCCGTTGGGCAGGGTCGATACCCCGGTCCCGGTCATCTGGGCATCGATCCAGTCGCCCTCATAGGTGCTGCCATCCGCCGAGGTCATCTTGCCTTTGCCATTGGGGCGACCGTTCAGGAAGGTGCCCACGTAGACCGACCCGTTGGGATAGCGCGCGGTGCCCTCGCCGGTGATTTCCCCCTCGACCCATTCGCCGGTGTATTCAAAGCCAGACGGCAGGCGATAGGTGCCGGTGCCGTGCTGGCGACCGTCCTTGAAGGTACCTTCATAGACTGACCCGTCGTCGTACTGCTTGGTGATGATCTCGCCATCCTGAGCAAGGGCAGGCTGGGACAGGACCGGAAGGGCAAGCATCAGGACAAGGGCACTGGTCAAAAGGCGCATGGCGATTCCTCGGGGTGGTTGAATACAGGGTAAGGGGCGGGGTTCGGTGTGACAAGGATGCAGGAAAGACGAAGTCGCAAGCGGGCGGTTCCATCGGCGGCGATCCCGTTTTACAAGGGCAGAAGCCAAGGGAGCTTTCGATGTCCGATACGTTCAAACTGATGCTGGCGCAGCTGAATCCGACTGTCGGGGCGATTGCCGCGAACGTGGCGCGGGCGCGTGAGGCTTGGGAAAAAGGCCGCACCGCGGGGGCCGACATGGTGGCCCTGACCGAGATGTTCGTGACCGGCTACCAGACTCAGGACCTGATCCTGAAGCCCGCCTTTGTCAGCGATGCGATTGCGGCGGTCGAGGGATTGGCGGCGCAATGTGCCGACGGACCGGCCTTGGGGATCGGCGGTCCGGTGCGGCAGGGTGGCAAGCTTTACAACGGCTATTATGTGCTGGAAGGCGGCAGGATTCATGCCCGCGTGCTGAAGCATCATTTGCCCAATGACGCGGTTTTCGATGAAAAGCGGGTCTTCGCCTCGGCCGATGTCCACGGACCCTATGTGGTGAAGGGCGTCCGCATCGGCACGCCGATCTGCGAGGATGCCTGGCATCCGGATGTGGCCGAGACGCTGGCCGAGACGGGGGCAGAGATCCTGTTGATCCCCAATGGCTCTCCCTATCACCGGGGCAAGCCGAACCTGCGGCTGAACCTGATGGTGTCGCGGGTCGTTGAGACGGGATTGCCGCTGGTCTATCTGAACATGGTCGGCGGGCAGGATGACCAGGTCTTCGACGGCTCCAGCATGGTGCTGAACCGGGGCGGGCGGCTGGCGGCGCAACTGCCGCAGTTCGACGAGACCGAGGTGATGGTGACCTTTCGGCGCGGTGCCGAGGGGTGGGAGGCGGATCAGGGCGCGATCAGTGAGATCCCCCCGATTGGCGAGGCAGACTACCGGGCCTGCGTGATGGCCCTGGGCGACTACATGCGGAAGACCGGGTTCAAGAAAGCCCTGCTGGGCCTGTCCGGCGGGATCGATTCTGCCATTGTCGCGGCTATGGCGGTCGATGCCCTTGGCCCGGAAAACGTGCGCTGCGTGATGCTGCCGTCCGAGTTCACCAGCCAGCAGTCGCTGGACCTGGCCACGGGGGCGGCGAAGGCGCTGGGGTGCCGGTATGACAGCGTCCCGATCTCGGGCGCGCAGGGGGCGGTGGGGGCGGCCTTGGCGGGGCTTTTCGCGGGGACCGAACCGGGGATCACCGAGGAAAACATCCAGTCCCGCCTGCGCGGGGTTATGCTGATGGCCCTGTCGAACAAGTTCGGCGAGATGCTGCTGACCACCGGCAACAAGTCGGAAATGGCGGTGGGGTATTGCACGATCTATGGCGACATGAACGGCGGCTACAACCCGGTCAAGGACATGTACAAGACCCGCATGTTCCTGACGGCGCGCTGGCGGAATGAGAACCATCGGAGCTGGATGAAAGGTCCGGCGGGGGAGGTGATCCCGGAAGCGATCATTGTCAGGCCCCCTTCGGCGGAACTGCGGGCCAACCAGCGCGACGATGACAGCCTGCCGCCCTATGAGGTGCTGGATGCGATCCTGGAATGCCTGGTGGAAAAGGAAAATTCGGTGGCCGAAATCGTCGCGCTGGGCTTTGATCGGGCCACGGTGAAGAAGGTGGAGCACCTGCTGTATCTGGCAGAATACAAGCGGTTCCAGTCTGCGCCGGGGGTTCGTCTGACCCAAAAGGCCTTCTGGCTGGATCGGCGCTATCCGATCGTGAACTGGTGGCGGGACGAAAGCGGGGCGTAGGGTGGGCAATCTGTCCACGGTGGACAAAATGACTTATATTATTAAAATCAATGGCTTGAATTTTTTCGGTAACGATTTCTTAAGGATTGGCCACCGGGCCTGCAGCCAAGAAAACGATCCAATGCAGGGTGGGGCAATTCCGCCCATCCCACCCCTCAGAACACTTCCTTTACCGCCTCCATCGCCACATAGGTCGAGGTCGAGGCGACGTGGGGCAGGGTCGAGATCGTCTCGCCCAGCACGCGGCGATAGGATTGGATGTCTGACGTGCGGACCTTCAGGAGATAGTCGAAGTTTGACGCCATCATATGGCATTGTTCGACTTCGGGCACGTTCAGGATTGCGCGGTTGAAGGCGGTCAGGGCGGCCTCGCGCGTGTCGGACAGGCGTACTTCGACAAAGGCGACATGCGCCTGTCCCATGCGGATCGGGTCAAGGATCGCGCGATAGCCCGAGATGATGCCTGCCTCTTCAAGCCGTTTCATCCGGGCCTGGGTCGGCGATTTCGACAGTCCGATCTGGCGGGCAAGTTCGACGGCGGTGATCCGGCCATCGGTCTGCAGAATGCGCAGGATGGCAAGGTCAAAGCGGTCAAGCTCTACGCGGTCGTTTGGCATGGCGATTCCGGTCGTTTTGAAGAATTCCGCCTGCATAACACGAGACCTTCAGGAAAACAGCCTGCCAGTTTCGGCATATACTAGGCGGAAAGCGAGGTGTCCCATGTCCAACGATTCCGCCCCTTCTGCCTGGAACGTCATCCAGACCGCCAGCCTTGCCGACGAGGCGGCGCTGGTTCATCGGCTTGTGACCGAAGCGGCGCTTGATGCGCCTGCGCGGGGCGCAATCGTTGCGGCGGGGGCGGAGCTTGTCACCCGCATCCGGGCCAGTGCCAAGCCGGGGTTGATGGAGGTTTTCCTGGCCGAATACGGGCTTTCCACCGACGAAGGCATTGCGCTGATGTGTCTGGCCGAGGCGCTACTGCGGGTGCCCGATGCCGAGACGATGGATGCGCTGATCGAAGACAAGATCGCGCCGTCGAACTGGGGCAAGCATCTGGGGAAATCGGCGTCTTCGCTGGTCAACGCCTCGACCTGGGCGTTGATGCTGACCGGCAAGGTTCTTGACGACCGCGACGGCGGCATTGTCGGCGCGTTGCGCGGGGCGGTGCGGCGGCTGGGCGAGCCGGTGATCCGGGTCGCGGTGGGCCGGGCGATGAAAGAGATGGGGCGGAACTTTGTTCTGGGCGAAACCATCGACAAGGCGATGGACCGCGCGCGGGACCTGGAGGGCAAGGGCTATACCTACAGCTATGACATGCTGGGCGAAGCGGCGCGGACCGAGGCCGATGCGCGGCGCTATCATCTAAGCTATTCGCGGGCGATCACGGCGATTGCCGGGGCGGCCAAGGGCGACGACATCCGCGCCAATCCGGGCATTTCGGTCAAGTTGTCGGCCTTGCATCCCCGGTATGAGGTCGCCAAGCGCGCGCGCGTGATGGAGGAACTGGTGCCCCGCGTCCGCGCTTTGGCGTCGCTGGCCAAGGCGGCGGGGCTGGGGTTCAACATCGATGCGGAGGAGGCTGACCGGCTGGCCCTGTCACTGGAGGTGATCGAGGCGACGCTGTCGGACCCGGCGCTGAAGGGCTGGGACGGTTTTGGCGTGGTGGTGCAGGCCTATGGCCGCCGCGCGGGGGCGGTGATCGACTGGCTGCATGCGCTGGCGACACGGCTGGACCGCAAGATCATGATCCGTCTGGTGAAAGGCGCCTATTGGGACGCCGAGGTGAAGCGGGCGCAGGTTCTGGGGCTGGAAAGCTTTCCGGTCTTCACCCGCAAGCAATCGACCGATGTGTCCTATCTGGCAAACGCCCGGAAGCTTTTGGCGATGACCGACCGGATCTATCCGCAGTTTGCCACCCACAACGCCCATACGGTTGCCGCTGTCCTGCATCTGGCGGGCGAGCAAGGGGTGGGGCCTGCGGCGTTTGAATTCCAGCGCCTGCACGGGATGGGTGAGCGGCTGCATGACATTGTGCTGACCGACAAGGGCACCCGCTGCCGGATCTATGCCCCGGTTGGCGCGCATCGCGACCTTCTGGCCTATCTTGTGCGCCGCTTGCTGGAGAACGGGGCGAACTCCAGCTTCGTGAACCAGATCGTCGATGAAGAGGTTCCGCCCGAGGTGGTTGCCGCTTGCCCGCTGACGGCGGTCGAGGGGTTGGCCGCGATCCCCAGCCCGGCCCTGTCGACGGGGCCAGCGCTGTTCGCTCCGCGCCGGAATTCGCAAGGCTGGGACCTGACCGATACGGCTGTGCTGGCTGCGATCGAGACAGCGCGCGCGCCGCATATGACCGCCGAGATCAACGCCGCGCCGCGGCTGGCCGGGCGCGTTGCGGGCGGTGCGCGGTTGGCGGTCCTGAACCCGGCGACCGGGGCTTTGGTCGGGCATGTGGACAGCGCAAGCGCGTCGGACGTGGATACCGCGCTGCGGCTGGCGGAACCCTGGGCCGCTGCTGCGCCGGAACGGGCCGTGGTGCTGAACCGCGCCGCTGACCGGATGGAGGCGGACGCGGGCCGCATCTTCGCTCTTTTGGCGCGCGAGGCCGGGAAGACCGTGCCCGATGCGGTGGCCGAACTGCGCGAGGCGGTGGACTTCCTGCGCTATTATGCGGCGGGTGCCGGGACGCTGGTCCACCCCGCGCGGGGTGTGTTCGCTTGCATCAGCCCCTGGAACTTCCCGCTGGCGATCTTCTGCGGGCAGGTTTCGGCGGCCTTGGCGGCGGGGAATGCGGTGCTGGCGAAACCGGCTGAACAGACGCCGCTGATTGCTGCGCTTGCGGTGGATCATCTGCTGGCTGCCGGGGTTCCGGCGACGGCGCTGCAGCTTTTGCCGGGGGATGGGGTGGTGGGCGCGGCCCTGACCCGCGACGCGCGGGTGAATGGCGTGGCCTTCACCGGATCGACCGAGACGGCGCAGGCGATCCGCCGCGCGATGGCTGACCATCTTGACCCGACCGCGCCCCTGATCGCGGAAACCGGGGGGTTGAACGCGATGCTGGTGGATTCGACCGCGCTGCCGGAACAGGCGGTGCGTGACATCATCGCCTCCAGCTTCCAGTCGGCGGGCCAGCGCTGTTCGGCGCTGCGGTGCCTTTATGTGCAGGAAGACGTGGCCGAGACGGTGACGGAAATGCTGTTCGGCGCGATGGAGGATATGGCGCTGGGCGATCCGTGGCACCTGTCGACCGATATCGGCCCGGTGATCGACGCCGAGGCGCAGGCCGGGATCCGTGCCTATGTGGATGCCGCCCGGGCCGAGGGGCGGGTGCTGAAGGAAATGCCTGCGCCGGGGCTGGGGACGTTCATCGCGCCGACGGTTCTGAAAGTCGGTGGCATTCAGGATATGCCGCGCGAAATCTTCGGGCCGGTCCTGCATGTGGCGACCTTCAAGGCGACCGAGATCGACGCTGTGATCGAGGCGGTCAATGCGACGGGGTATGGGCTGACCTTTGGCCTGCACAGCCGCATCGACGACCGGGTGCAGCGGATCACCGAGGGGCTGACGGTGGGCAACACCTATGTCAACCGCAACCAGATCGGCGCGGTGGTGGGCAGCCAACCCTTTGGCGGTGAGGGGCTTTCGGGCACCGGGCCAAAGGCGGGCGGGCCGCAGTATCTGACCCGGTTCACGGTGGCAGCGGTCGCGGGGACGGCGGGCGATGACGGGAGCAGCCTTCCCGCTGAGGTCGAGGTGGCGCTGGCCGGTCCTTGGCCGACAACCGAGGCGACCGCCGTGGACATGCCCGGCCCGACCGGCGAATCGAACCGGCTGACGCAGGTTCCCCGCGCGCCGCTTCTGTGCCTTGGGCCGGGCCGCCGCGCCGCGCTGGAGCAGGCCGAGGCGGTGCGCAAGCTTGGGGGCCATGCGGTCGAGGCGCCGGGCCTGTCGCCCGAAGCGCTGGCGAAGCTGCAAGGCTTTTCCGGGGCGGTTTGGTGGGGCGGGGCCGAAGATGGCCGGGCCTATGCCAAGGCGCTGGCGACAAGGCCGGGGCCGATCCTGCCGCTGATCGGGATGCCGGACCGGGGGCATGTGGTGCTGGAGCGGCACCTGTGCATCGACACGACGGCTTCGGGCGGAAACGCCCAGCTTCTGGCTGCCGTGGCCGACGCTTGACGACACGAGGCGGATCGGAAAGGGTTGACCCATGTTTCCGATCCGCGACCACAACCCCTCGGGGCGCACGCCGTTTGTCACCTATGCCCTGGTCGCGATCAATGTCGTGGTCTTCCTGTCCTATTTCCCGTCGAAGACCGATTTTCTGCTGAACTTCTTCTTCTACGACTGGGGCCTTGTCCCCGCCCGGATCATGGCGGGCGAAGGATACGAGACCTTCGTGACCTCGATGTTCCTGCATGCAAGCTGGGGACATCTGGCGGGCAACATGTTGTTCCTGTGGATATTTGGCGACAATCTTGAAGACGAGATGGGGCATCTTGGCTTTCTGCTTTTCTACCTGCTGGCCGGAGTGGCGGCGGGTCTTGGGCAGATGGCACCGGATGTCGGATCGGATGTGCCGATGGTTGGTGCCTCGGGGGCGATTGCCGGGGTGATGGGGGGCTATCTTCTGATGTTCCCCCGCGCCAAGGTCGATGTGCTGTTCATCTTTGTCGTCTTCTTCCGCATCTTTGCCATTCGCGCCTGGATCGTGCTGGGCATCTGGTTGGCGATCCAGGTCTTCTCGGGCTATGTGACCCCGGCGGATAGCGGCGGGGTGGCCTATTGGGCGCATGCGGGCGGGTTCCTTGCGGGCCTTGTCCTGACCCTGCCGGTCTGGTTGCGCCGTGGGGCGCGGGGCTATTGGCGCGCGACCGAGGGGCATCCGCCGCATCCGGAAACCGCGTTTCCTACCGCCCGTTCGCCGGTCCCGCTGATCCGCCGCAACCGTTAGCCGCGAGACCGGCACGGGCTATGCGCAGCCGCCGTCACGCGGTAGGATCATCGCATGGGAGGATGGGATGCTGCGCCTTGCCTTGCCCCTGATCTGCCTTGCCCTGCCCGCCGCTGCCGAATGTCGGCTGGCCCTGGCGCTGGCCGTCGATGTGTCGCGGTCGATCGATGTTGAGGACTATGCGATCCAGACCGAAGGCCTTGCCCGCGCGCTGGAGAACCCTGAAATCCGGAAGCTGATCTTCGGTCCGGATGGCGACGTTGCCCTGTCGATCTATTACTGGAGCGGCAGGGGCTACCAGGACCTGGTGCAGCCCTGGGTCACCCTGGAAACCGAGGCCGATCTGGATGCCGCCGTCGAGCGGGTGCGGCTGACCCTGCGGCCCGAAGCCCCCCTGGCCACCGCGCTGGGCGATGCGCTGAGCTATGGCGGAGAGCTGCTGTACGACGCCCCGGACTGCGAGCGCAAAGTGCTGGATGTCGCAGGCGACGGGCGCAACAACGAAGGCATCACCGTCGCGCGGACCTATGAGCGCGAGGATTTCACCGGGATCACGGTGAATGCGTTGGCGGTCGGCGAACATGAGGCGGATCTGGTGGAGTATTTCGCGACCGAACTGATCCGGGGACCGGGGGCCTTTGTCGAGATCGCGCCCGAACAGAAGGATTATCCCGAGGCGATCTACCGCAAGCTGTTGCGTGAGTTGCAAATTCCGGTGATCGGCGCTTTGCCGGTGGAAAACCCGGACCGCGGGTAGGGTTGATCTGAACCGCTCCTCCTCGTGCGACTTCGTCTTCTCGTCGGTTGTCGGCCAGCGAGGAGTGACGAAGTCTTCGACGAGACGCCCGTCAGCCGCGCAGCGTGCCCGTGAAGGCGTCGAAAAGCCCTTCATTCCCAACAATCAGCGCGCCATCCAAGGGATCCTGCCCCTTGCGCAGGCCCTCGACCATGCCACCAGCCTCTTTGACCAGCAGCACCCCGGCGGCGACGTCCCAGGCGGAAAGTTCGCGTTCCCAGTAGCCATCGAAGCGGCCCGCCGCGACATAGGCGAGGTCAAGCGAGGCCGCACCCCAGCGCCGCACGCCTGCGCAGCCGGGCATCAGGCGCGCGAGGTCTTGCATCGTGGCAGGCAGGGTCGACTTGGCACCAAAGGGCACGCCGGTCGCAAAGACCGCCTCGTGCATCGCACGACGGCCAGACACGCGCAGGCGGCGGTTGTCGTTCAGCCAGGCGCCAGCGCCCTTTTCGGCCCAGAACATTTCATCCTTGGCCGGGTCATAGACGACTGCCGAGACAATCTCGCCCTTATGCTCCAGCGCGATGGAAACCGCCCAGTGCGGCAGGCCGTGCAGGAAGTTCGTGGTTCCGTCCAAGGGATCGACGATCCAGCGACGGGTCGGGTCGGCCCCGGCGGTGGTGCCGGTTTCCTCGCCCAGCCAGCCATAGGTCGGGCGGCCGCCAAGCAGTTCTTCCTTGATCAGCCGTTCCGCCTCGCGGTCGGCCTTGGTCACGAAATCTCCCGGACCTTTGGTCGAGACCTGCAGGTTTTCAACCTCGCGGAAGTCCTTCACAAGGCTGCGGCCCGCCTTGCGGGCGGCCTTGATCATCAGGTTCAGGTTGGCACTGCCTTGCATGGGCGGACTCCGGTCGGTTCGGCACCGGCGTATAAGCGCAGGCACGCCGGAAGGAAAGGGTGCGCGGGGGCCGCTACTGCACGATCTCGACCCGGGTGTTTTCCATCCCCTCCCACTTCACCATCTCGAACAGGATCTCGGCATTGTGGGGGTCAAGCCGCACGCAGCCGTGGCTGGCCGGTTTGCCCAGACGCTTGATCTGGTCGGTGCCATGGATGGCGTAGTCGCCGTCGTAGAAGATGGCAAAGGGCATCGGCGCGTTGTTGTATTTGCGCGACTTGTGATGCCGAGACAGGAATTCCGGTTCATAGATCCCGGTCGGCGTGACCTTGCCTGCCTTGGCGGTTGACACGTCCCAAGTGTAAAGAAGCCGCCCTTCATGATAGACCTTCATGGTCTGATCGGTAATCGAAACCCGTGCAACCACCCGCTCGGCGGAAGCAACACCGGGAAGAATAAGCGCCACGCCCAAGACGAGCGCAGCAAGAAATCCGCGCATCGGAACCTCCGAACTTACTGCCATTGCAAAAGAATTTCTTATGTGAATGTAAAGTCAACGTAAATATTCGTGTTTTCGGGTCAGGAAATCCTGTCGCCGGGGTGTGATCCCCCGGCTTTCGCAGTGCGGATGGCAGCACAGGAACGCAGTTCGGCCCTAGATATCGCGCTGCAACTTCACCGGCTCACTGCGGGCCAGACGCAAGAAATGGGCAATATGCGGTTTGCCGACATCTTCTTCGCGGGTGGCGGCAAACATGCGTTTGGTCACCGGGTCTGGCCCCAGAGGGCGCGTCACGTAATCGGCGTTCAGGCGGACTTCGCGCATCACCCAGTCGGGCAGGACCGCCACACCCCGGTTCGAGCCTACCAGCATCAGGATCACCGCCGTCAGTTCCGCCGTCCGTTGCGCGCGGGGTTCCACCTTGGCGGGGGTCAGGATTTCGGTGAACACATCCAGCTTGTCGCGGCTGACCGGATAGGTGATCAGGACCTGGTCACGGAAATCTTCAGCCGTGATGAAAGTCTTCTGCGCCAACGGGTTAAGGGACGAAGCGACAAAGGTCGGATGATAGTCGAAAAGGGGGTTGAACACGATCCCCGGCGGCGGCACGCGATCTGACGAGATCACCAGATCGACGTCCTGCCGATCAAGGGCGGGCAGGGCCTCAAAGGCCAGCCCCGCGCGGATGTCTACGTCAATTTCGGGCCAGGCGTGGCGGAAAAGTTCCAGCACCGGGAACAGCCAGTCGAAACAGGCGTGGCATTCGATGGCGATGTGCAACCGCCCGGTGCGGCCGGCGCGAAGGGCGCGGAATTCCTCTTCCATCGCGTCAATCTCGGGCAAGACCCGTTCCGCCGCGCGCAGCATCCGCACCCCGGCGGCAGACAGGCGCATCGGTTTGGATCGACGAACGAAAAGCTCCATCCCGGCCTGATCCTCAAGCCCCTTCACCTGATGGCTAAGGGCGGATTGCGTCATGTTCAGCACCTCGGCGGCACGGGCAAGGCCCCCGGCTTGCTGGATGGCGCGGATCGTCCGCAGGTGGCGCAGTTCGATATACATGAGTGATCCTCATAAAGATGGTGAGAATTATGAAATTGTCTCACATCACAGAATCAGGGACAAGGGGGGCAAGAAGGAGACCCCCCATGACCAAGCCCCGCATTTCTTTCGAATTCTTCCCGCCTCAGTCGATCGATGCCGCTTTCCGGCTTTGGGATGCGGTGCAGGACCTGGCACCGATGCAGCCGGACTTTGTCTCGGTGACCTATGGCGCGGGTGGTGCGACCCGCGACAAGACGCTTGAGACGGCGGCGACGATCCAGCAGAACTGCGGGCTGAAGGTTGCGGCGCATCTGACCTGCGTCGGGGCAACACGGGCCGAGACGCTGGCCACGGCGGATGCCTTTGCTGCGGCGGGGATCACCGAAGTTCTGGCACTGCGGGGCGATCCCGCGCAGGGCAGCCGTTTTGAGCCCCATCCCGGCGGATTTGCCTCGTCCGAGGCGCTGGTTTCGGCTTTGGCGCGGACTGGGCGGTTCAAGATCAGGGTGGCGGCCTATCCCGAACCCCATCCCGATGCCACGGACGACAACGCCGATGTGGTCTGGCTGAAGCGCAAGATCGACGCGGGGGCGACCTCGGCGATCACGCAGTTCTTCTTTGATGCCGATGCCTTCTTCCGCTTTCGCGACCGCTGCGCGGCGGCAGGGATCACCGCGCCGATCATCCCCGGCATCCTCCCGATCCAGTCGTGGGAGGGCGCCAAGCGCTTTGCCCGTCGCTGCGGGGCAAAGGTTCCGGTGAAGCTGGATGAGGCCTTCCAGACAGCGACCCGCGACGGGCGTGAAGACCTTTTGGCCCTGACGCAAGCAGTCACTCTGTGCGACCGGCTGATCCGGGGCGGGGTCGAGGACCTGCACTTTTATACCCTGAACCGCCCCAACCTGACGCGCGAGGTTGTGCGCGCTTTGGGAATCCAGCCGCAGACCGTGCTGGAAAAGGTGGCCTGATTTCACCCTTCGGGGTTTCCGGTGTCTCCCTCGGCGGCTTTTCGGTCTTGCAGTGTGGCAAGACGTGGAAAGCCGC